>JAYRFV010000038.1:0-22731 GCA_041908165.1 Holophagales bacterium
GGGCAGCCCGAGCCTGGGTTCCTGCAGGGTGGCGAGGAAGGTCGCAAGCCCTTCGGGCACGTTGTGGATGGCGATCGCCAGGGCCATGAACAGGCCCATGCGGGACAGGGCGGGAGCCCCCGGGGGGGATTCGCGCAACTCCTCCACCCGGTGGGCCTCGTGGGGGTTTCCGGCCTTGGGCACCAGTTGGTCAACCAGCGCGATCAAGGCGATGCCCGCGAAGAAGGCCGCCGCCGTGGCCCAGGCCCCTCCCCGCGGGCCGAAGGGGACCCCGAGCGAGGCCTGGGCCTTGCGCAGGATCTCGACGAAGCTGACGTACAGCATCACGCCGGCCGAGAACCCCAGGCTCACCGAGAGGAAGCGGGTGTTGGTGCGGCGCGCGAAGAAGGCGATGGCGCTGCCGATGCCGGTGCTGAGGCCGGCGAGGAGGGTCAGGCCAAAGGCCAGGGCGAGGTTGTCCATGCCCCCATCCTAGGGTTTCGGAGCTGGCCCGTCGGCCCCGGGTTCAGCGCGGCCAGAGCCAGCCGAAGGTGCCGGCGGTCAGCAGGGCGTAGATCAGCGCGTCCAGGAGGTCCTTGGCGGTGGCGCTCCACGGCTTGCCCATCCAGATCGAACCCGACACCTGGCCCATGCCATGGGCCAGGAAGGCCACCGTGCCGACCACGCGGAACACCTTGAGGTACTGATGGGGCCCCGGTGCAACCACGTGGCTGGCCAGGTAGGCCACGAAGAAGGCCAGCACCAGGTTGAACAGGAACCAGAGGCCGAGCGACTTCCCCATGTTCGGCAGGCCCTTGGGCATGAGCCAGACCAGGGCCACCGGCCCCTCCTGGTACTTGCGAATGGTGGTCTCGCTTGCCCGCTCCTTGGGGTCCATGCACCAGGGAATGACGTACTGCCCCGGGGCCGGATCGGACGTCTGGAAGGCTGCCCGCACCCCCTCCTCATCCGGAAGCTTGCGGTACTCGGCGTTGTGCCACTTGAGGGCCATGTGGATGGCGCTGCTGGCCAGGAACACGATCACCGCCGAGAGCAGGATGGGCAGCCAGAGGGTGGTCAGGAAGGCCACGGCAGACTCCTTGGAACCTGAGATTCGTTCGCCGTCAGAGTAGCCCCGGGGGTTCCGCTGTCAACCTCCGGCCGCCGCCGTGCGGGCGCCAAGGGTCTGGAGGCGCAGTTCCTCGATCCGCCGGTCCTTCTCTTCCCACAACTGGTTGGCCCAGGCCTGCACGCGCTCCCGGAAGGCCGGGTCGCCGTCGTCCCCGCGCCGCAGATGGCTGGGGATCTCCAGTTCCCGGACCCGGACGACGACCTCCCGCACCTTGCCGGAAAGCAGGTCCCAGAAGCTCGGCACGCCCTGGGGGTAGACGATGGTGACATCCAGCATCGACTCGGTGCGGTCGCCGAGGGTGGCCAGGGAGGCCGCCAGGCCCCCGGCCCTGGGCCGGAGCAGGTGGCGGAAGGGGGAGTTCTGGGCCGCGTGCTTGTGCCGGCTGAACCGCGTTCCCTCCAGGAAGTTCACCAGGGCGGTGGGCACGCGCTTGAAGCGCTCGCAGGCCTTCCGGGTGGCCTCCAGGTCCTTCTGCCGGTCCTTGCCGCCCCGCCGGCGCATGAAGGGGAAGTCCAGGGCCCACCACGCCAGGCCGAGCACCGGGATGTAGAACAGCTCGCGCTTGAGGAAGAACTTCGGAAAGGGCGCCTTGCGCAGGAACACCTTCTGCAGGACCAGGATGTCCACCCAGCTCTGGTGGTTGCTGTTGACCAGGTACCAGCCCTTGCGCCGGATCCCCTCGACGCCCTCGACGTCCCAGCGGATCCGCTGCACCAGCGCCATCCACCAGCCGTTCACGGCGATCCAGGCCTCCACCAGGGCGTTGAGGGCCCGGTCCATGCGGTGCCGGAGGGCGCCCTGGGGCAGGGCCAGCTTGGCCAGCGCCACCGGCACCATGCCCGAGAAGATGGCCACCACGTTGGCGAACAGCACGGTGCCGGCGATGCCGCCCTTCACTGCCGCGACCAGCCTCTGGACCACGCGCGTCCCTCCGCCGAGCGTCCCTGGACGCCGACCGGCCAGCATACTTCAGGCCAGGGCGACTGGAAACGGGGCGAAAATTCCCACCCGAGGGATCAGAACACCGACCAGCCCGTGCGGGTGGTGAAGCGGTCGAGGGCCTCCACGCCCGCCGCCGAATTCCCCCGGTTGTCCAGCGGCGGGCTCCAGACGCACAGGCAGCCCCGGCCCGGCAGCACCGCCAGGATGCCGCCGCCCACGCCGCTCTTCGCCGGCAGGCCCACCCGGTAGGCGAAGTCGCCGGCGGCATCGTAGGTCCCGCAGGTCAGCAGCACCGCGTTGATCCGCTTGGCCTGGCTGCGGCTCAACAGCCTCCGGCCGTCCCCCCGCAGCCCGTGGCGCGCCAGGAACAGCGCGGCGCGCGCCAGTTCCTCGCAGGAAAGGGCCAGGGCGCAGAGCCGGAAGTAGTGGTCGAGGACCTCCGCGACCGGATGCTCCAGGTTGCCGTAGCTGGCCATGAAATGGGCCAGGGCGGCGTTGCGGTCGCCGTGGGCGGCCTCGGAGGCGGCCACCAGGGGATCCAGGTCCAGGTCCGGGCTGCCGGATTCCTCCCTGAGGAAGCCGCGCACCGCGCCGAAGGCGTCGCCGCAGAGGCCGAGCAGGCGGTCCACGACCACCAGCGCCCCGGCGTTGATGAAGGGGTTCCGCGGTATGCCCAGCTCGTGCTCCAACTGCACCAGCGAATTGAAGGGCGTGCCGGAGGGCTCCCGCCCCACCCGCGCCCACAGGCTGTCCTCGTCCTTCGCCAGCACCAGGGAGAGGGCGAAGACCTTGGTGATGCTCTGGATCGAGAAGCGGGTCCGCCAGTCGCCGGTGCCCAGGACCCCGCCGCCGGGCTCGGCCAGGCAGAGCCCGAAGGACGCCGGATCGACCCGGGAGAGGGCGGGGATGTAGTCGGCCACCCGCCCCTCCGCGGCCCGGGGGCGGGCCTCGGCGGCGACTTCCTCCAGCAGGTTCTGCAGGTCCATCCAAGCGAGTATGGCAGGCCGGTGCGGCCTCCCTCAGCCGGACCGCGGTTCCGTCGGGAGCTGGAAGCTGAAGCTGCTGCCGGATCCCGGGGCCGAGGTCGCCTCCAGCCGCCCTCCCATCAGCGCCACGAACTTCTGGCTGATGGAGAGCCCCAGGCCGGTGCCGCCGAACCGCCGGTGGGTGTCGGCCGAGGCCTGCACATAGGCCTCGAAGACCCGTTCCAGCTCCTTGGGGCTCATGCCGATGCCGGTGTCCGTGACCCGGAAGCGGAGCGCCTCGGGAAGCGCCTCGACCTCCAGCCGGACGAGCCCCTTCTCGGTGAACTTGCAGGCGTTGGCGCCGAGGTTGAGGAGCACCTGCAGGAGCCGGGTGCGGTCGGCCACCAGGACCGGCAGGGCCGGCGGGCAGACGACCTCGAGCCGGTTCTCGCGGTGGCGGGCGAGGGGCTGGAGCGTCGATTCGACCTCCTGCAGGAGCTCCGCCACCGCCACCGGCTCGGGGCGCAGGGCCAGCTTGCCCTCCTCGATCTTGGCCAGGTCCAGCACGTCGTTGACCATGCTCACGAGGTGGCGGCCGGACGCGGTGATCTTCTCCATGTCCCGGGCGATCGAGGCGACCCCCCGGCCCTCGGCATCGTCCCGCACCAGGTCTGCGTAGAGCAGGATCGCGTTGAGCGGGGTCCGGAGCTCGTGGCTCATGGCGGCGAGGAACTCGGTCTTGGCCTGGGAGGCGCGGTCGGCGCGCTCGCGCTCCTCCTCGAGCCTGCGCATCAGGGACCGCAGTTCGGACACCCGCTCCGCCACCTGCGCCTCCAGGAGCAGGTTCCGCGCGCGCAGGTGCCGGGCCCGGAAGGCGTAGAAGGCCCAGACGGCGCCCGCGAGGAGGACGAAGCCCAGGGTGATCGCCCACCCGGTCTCCCACCAGACGGGTGCCACCTGGACCAGGACCGTCGTGGCCGGCCCACTGCGGCCTCCGGGCAGGAGCGTCCGGACCTCCAGGCGGTGCCGGCCCGCGGGCAGCCGGCCGTAGCGGATCGTCTGGGTTTCCTGGCTGACCCAGTCGGCGTCGAGACCGACGATGCGGGACTGCAGGCGGGCCCGCCCGCTGCCCAGGAAGACCGGGATCCCGAAGTGCACCTGCAGGGTGCCGCGGGCCGGCAGGGAGATCTCCGCCGGGGAGGCGGGGCCGAGGCGCAGGGGCGCGGGCAGCTCCGGGACCGACGGCCGCCGGCTGGCCTCGTACAGGCCGAGCCCTTCGGTGGTGCCGAACCACAGATCGCCGTTCGGTTCCAGCATCAGCCCACCCGAGGTGGCATCCGCCCCGGGGGCGCCTTCCGCCGGTCCCATCCAGCCGAGCACCTTCCCCAGGTCCGGATCGAGCCGCACCAGGCCCTGGCTGGTGCCGAACCACAGGGACCCGTCCGGGCCTTCGCGAAGGGAATAGAGCACCAGGTTCCGTTCGGGACCGAAGGGCTCGTGGACCGAGGCCCGGACCCAGGACCCCTGGGTCCGGCGGTGGACGCTGAGCACGGGCCGGTCGAAATAGCTCACCACCAGGCTCCCGTCCCGGCGGACGACCCCCAGGAACGGCGTGTGGCCGAGGGTGTCGGGCACCCGCCTCCAACTCCCCCCGACCCAGTGGAACAGCCCCTTGTCCATGGCCAGGAAGACCTCGCCCCCCGCGTCCTGGTTCAGCAGCCAGACGCTGCGGGCCGGGGCGTTCTCGACCGGGGTCAGGGTCCAGCGCCAGCGCCCCCCTTCGCGGCGCCCGAGGGCGACGCCGTCGGCGAAGTCCGACACCAGCAGGGAACCGTCGGCGAGCACGGCGAGGCCGCGCATGACCGCGGAGGGGCGGAGGACGTCCACCCGGATCGGCTCCACCGTCCGGCGCTCCGGGTCGATGCGGTGGACTGTGCCGCCCGGGGAGCCCACCGCATAGAGCATGCCGTCCTTCCCGGCCAGGATCCTCGACGTCTGGCCGCGGTGGACCAGCTTCCAGGGTCCACCGGACTCCGCCACGGCGATCCCGGCATCCGTGGCGGCCCAGAGCCGGCCGCGGAGGTCGCGCAGCAGGTTCCACACCACCGGGCTGGGCAGCCCGTCGCGGTCACTGAAATGCCGCCAGAGCCCGCCCCCGAGCACCTGCCGGACGCCGGTCCAGGCGAACCACCAGCCGCCGGCCCGGTCGACCATGCCAGTCACCGAGCCGCCGAGGCCGGAAGCCGTCCGCGGGGACTCCATCGCTTCCCCCCGGACCCTCACCATGTCCGTCCCGGTGTTGATCCAGACCCATCCCTCCCGGTCCCGGGCGAGCCGGGCGGTGTCCGGGCTGGGCCCGAACTGGGACGACCGCACCCGCTCCCAGGCGGTCCGGCCGGCCGCACGGCGGTAGACCGCCCGGTCGCTGCGGGCCCAGCGGGCGCCCGCCCCGTCCACCGCCGCGCCGATCACCACCTCGCCGGGCTCGGCCAGGGGCAGCGGATCGACCTGCCAGCCCGCCTCCTGGGGCCGCTTCGAGAGCACCGCGGCGCCGCAGGCCGCGAGCACTTCCGGGGACTCCGGGCAGGCGAAGAGGGCCTGGGCCGTCTGCCCGGCCGGCCAGCCCGGGTCGAGGACGAAGGTGCCCTCCGGATCCTGCCGCATCGGTCCGGCGGGTCCCAGGACCCACACCTGCCCGGCCGGGTCCTCGCCCAGGTGGCTGATGATCGTCGCGGGCACCCCGCGGGCCAGGGTGGCCTGTCCGGGCGCCAGCGGCTCGAGGACCGCGACCCCGGCCCGCGTGGCCACCCACATCCGGCCCTTGCGGTCGGTCAGCAGGGCGTTGACGAAGGGCGAAGGCAGCCGGGCATCGACGTCGTGCCAATTGCGTCCGTCGAAGCGGAACAGGCCGGATTCCGTGCCGGCCCAGACCAGGCCGAAGGCATCCTGCGCCAGGGCGTTCACCGCCGGGACCGTGAGCCCCTGCTCGATGCCGTGGGTCCGGATCGGCAGGGAGCCCCGGCCCTGCCCCCACAGGAGGGCGGGGGCACAGGACAGGAAGAGGGTGAGGGCTCCGCGCAGCATCGCGATGGAATCCCTATCGGCCCTCCCGCCCCGCGGCATGATTCCCGGGGCTGCGGTGGAGCCGCGGAAACGGAACCTGCCTGCGAAGCAAGGGGGCCCACCGGGCCCCCTTGCGCAAGGACACCCGCGCCGACGGCTAGTCGGTGGCGAACGGCAGCAGCGCGATGTTGCGGGCGCGCTTGATCGCCTCGACCAGCATGCGCTGGTGGCCGGCACAGACGCCGCTGGTGCGGCGGGGCAGCACCTTGCCGCGCTCCGGGGTGAAGGCCTGCAGGGTCTTCACGTCCTTGTAGTCGACCATGGCCGACTTCTCGACGCAGAACTTGCAGAACTTGCTGCGCCGGGCATTAAAGGCCTTCTTCTTCTTGGGCTTGCCTTTGCCTTTCGCGTCCGGGCGCCTCATCCCATCACCTCCTCGAGGGTGCGTTCCTTGATGCCGGCCTGGGCCTTCCGGCGCGCCTCGCGTTCGAACCGGGCCTTGTTGCGGTCGGCGGCCTTCTGGTCGACGTCGAGCCGGACGGACAGGAACTTGATCACGGAATCGTGGTTGCGGAAGCGCCGTTCCAGTTCGGCCACCAGCTTCGGCCCCGCGTTCATCTGGAACAGGGTGTAGTAGCCTTCGCTGAACTTCTGGACTTCGTAGGCCAGCTTCTTGCGGCCCCACTTCTCGGTCTTGAGCAGTTCGCCGGCCTGCTCGGCAATGACCCCTTCGAAGTGCTTGACGAGCTCGTCGTTCTGCTCGTCCGTCAACGTCGGGGAGGCGATGAAGATGGTCTCGTAAAGACGCATCGATCCTCCTTGTGGATGTGAAGCCCCCGTTGTATCCCCGTGAGGGCGGGAGCAAGGAATGCGGCCTCCGGACGGAGGCGCGGCCGACCAGTTTCGCAGGAAAGGCCAGCGGGCTCAAGGACGAAAGCCGCATCGCCGGGCCCGGCTGGAGGGAGGCAGGGCGCGGAGGGACCGGCCCCGGGCCGTCAGGCGGGGGGCGGCGGTCCCCGCCAGAAGGCCGGATCGTTGACCTTTCCGGGCAGGTCCTCCAGGTGTTCCCCCGCCGCCAGTTCGGCGATGAACCGGGCGAAGGGCGCCTCCAGGGCGGCCAACGCCCCCGCCTCGCCCTCCTCCCATTCGCCCAGCACGAAGGCGTGCAGCGGGCGCGTGAACGGGCCGATCCCCAGCCGCAGGCGGGCCAGGGCTTCAGTGCCGGCGGCCTCAACCAGGGAACGGAGCCCGTTGTGGCCGCCGTCCGATCCGGAGGTGCGGAACCGGCCGAGGCCGAGGGGCAGGTCCTTGTCGTCGTGGAGCACCACCAGCCGGTCCGTGCCAAGCCCGGCCGCCAGGGCCTCGCCGAGCACCTGGCCGGACAGGTTCATGTAGGTGGCCGGGACCAGGGCCTGCAGGCGTTCCGTCAGCCGGTACAGGGTGCCCGAGGGGAACTCCCGCTCCACCCGGGCGGCGACCCCGTTCGCCTCCATCCAGCGCAGCAGCGCCCACCGCCCGAGGTTGTGGCGGGTGGCGGCGTATTCGGGGCCGGGGTTCCCGAGCGGAAGCAGGGTCCACATGGGTCCAGTCTGCGACAAATGGAAGCGGCCCCGCAGGGCCGCCTCCAGGGAATCCGCAGACCGGGCTACTTCTCGTCCTTCTTGCCCTTCTTGGCCACGACCTCGGGCTCCGCAGCGGCCGCCTCGGTGCCGGGCGCAGCCTCCTCGGCCGCCTTGCCCTTGACTGCGGCGATCACGTCGTGGGCATCGCCGACGACCTTCAGGGTCGAGGCCAGGCCGAGCTGGTCGACGCGGATGGTGTCGCCGATGTTCAGGCCGCTGACGTCCACGTCGATGTGGGTCGGGATCAGGCTCGGCAGGCACTCGATCACCACCTCGCGGTGGACGAAGTCGAGCAGGCCGCCCTGGGTCTTGACGCCGGCGGGCACGCCCAGGAGCTTGACCGGGACGTGCACCTTGACCTTGTGGTTGGGGTCGACGCGCAGGAAGTCGACGTGCACCAGCCGGCGGGTGACCGGGTCGCGCTGGACGTCCTTGATGATCACGTGGCGCTTGATGTCGGTGCCTTCCCGCTGCAGGTAGACCACCGAGTTCATGCCGGTCTCGCTGGCCAGGATGCGGGCCACGATCTTGGCCTGGATGGCGATGGCCGCCGGCGCCTCGTTGAGGCCGTAGACCACGGCCGGGATGCTGCCCTCCTTGCGCAGCGCCTTGGCGGCGCTCTTGCCCTTGGTCGGGCGCAGGGACACGACGAACGTTTCATCGATCATGGTTCCTCCTACCTGGCCTCCCCTCCGGGGATGGCCCTCTCGTTGGTGGCGGGGCAGGTCCCCGCCGAACCTCCACCGGCCTTCGGCGAAGACCCCCATTCTCTCACCAAGTCCTTGAAATTCAATGAAAATTCGCCGGCCTCCGTCACCTGGCCGTCACCGGACTGGCGGATAATGCCGCCATGTCGCGCACCCTTCCCCGGCCCGAGGAACTGCTCAACCGGGAGCTCTCCTGGGTGGCCTTCAACGAGCGGGTGCTCGAGGAGGCCGAGGACGCCTCCAACCCCCTGCTGGAGCGGGTCAAGTTCCTGTCGATCGTCTCCAGCAACTTCGACGAGTTCTTCATGGTCCGCGTCGCCGGGATCTGGCGGCAGATCGACGCCGGGATCACCGTGCCCGGCCCCGACGGCCTGACCCCCAGGCAGGTGCTGGACCGGGTCTCCCGGCGCATCCACGACCTCGCCCTGCGCCAGCGCCGCCTGTTCCACGAGGACATCGAGCACGGGTTGGCCGACCTGGGTATCCGGGTGCTCGGGGCCGAGGAGCTGGACCCGGCCCAGCGCAGCTTCACCGAAGGGCACTTCCGGGAAGTCGTGGCGCCGCTCCTCACGCCGCTGGCGGTGGACCCCGGCCACCCCTTCCCGCGGCTCGGGAACCGGGCGCTGGTGCTGGTCGCCTCGATCGAGCCGGATGAGCGCCTGGAGCGGGAGAAGCTGCCGGTTCCCGAGCTGACCATCATCCACGTGCCCACCTCGGTGGTGCCGCGCTTCCTCCGGCTGCCGGCGGAGCCGGGCCAGCACCGCTTCATCACCATCGAGGACGTGGTGCGCATGCACCTCGGCCAGGTCTTCCACGGCAACACCATCCGCAGCTGCCACGCCATCCGCGTCACCCGGGACTCGGACCTGCCGGTGGAGGAGGAGAGCAGCGAGGACCTGATGACCACGGTCGAGGAGAACCTCCGCGACCGCCGCCGTGGCGCGGCGGTCCGGCTGCAGTACGAGCGCGGTCTCGACCCGGAGCTGCTGGACCTGCTCATCCAGGAACTGGAGCTGGCCGCCGAGGACCTCTACCCCACCGACGGCTTCGCCGCCTTCTCCGACCTGATGCAGCTGTTCGCCCAGCTCGACCTGCCGCACCTCAAGGACCCGCCGATGCCGCCCCTGCCGGTGCCGCAGATCGAGCGCGGCGGCAGCATCTTCGAGGCCATCGCCAAGAACGACATCCTGCTCCACCATCCCTTCCAGAGCTTCGACGACAGCGTCGTGCGCTTCGTCCGCGAGGCGGCGGAGGACCCCAAGGTCCTGGCCCTCAAGATGACCCTCTACCGGATGAGCGCCAGCAGCCCGGTGGCGGCGGCGCTGGAGCGGGCCGCCGAGCGCGGCAAGCAGGTGGCCGCCATCATCGAGCTGCGGGCGCGCTTCGACGAGGAGGCCAACATCGCCTGGGCCCGGCGCCTGGAAAAGGCCGGTGTGCACGTCGTCTACGGGCTGCCCAACTACAAGATCCACGGGAAGGCCTGCCTGGTGGTGCGGATGGAGCAGGGCGGAATCCGCCGGTACTGCCACATGGGCACCGGCAACTACAACGAGCGCACCTCGCGGATCTACTCCGACCTCGGCATGTTCACCGCCCGGCCCGAGTTCGGCGAGGACCTCAGCCAGTTCTTCAACTTCCTCACCGGCTACACCCGGCCGCCGCAGTTCAACCGGCTGATCCTCGCCCCGCAGTCCTTCCGCCGGGCCATCACCGAGCGCATCGAGCGGGAGGGCCGCCACGCCCAGGAGGGCAAGCCGGCGCGGATGATCCTGAAGATGAACGCCCTGGTCGACCCGCACATCATCGGCATGCTCTACGAGGCCAGCCAGCGCGGGGTCCAGGTCGACCTGATCGTCCGCGGCAGCTGCTGCCTGAAGCCCGGCGTCCCCGGCCTGTCCGAGCGGATCCGCGCCCTGTCGATCATCGACCGCTTCCTCGAGCACGCCCGCATCTACCATTTCGCCAACGACGGCCAGCCCGAGACCCTGCTCGCCAGCGGCGACTTGATGCCGCGCAACCTCGACCACCGCGTGGAGATCTGCTTCCCCCTGGTGGATCCGCTGCTGGCCGAGCAGGTGCTCGACCTGCTCGAGCTGCAGCTGCAGGACACCACCAAGGGCCGGGTGCTGGGGGGCGACGGCTCGGTGCAGCGCCGGGGCCTCGACCCGGCCGGCCCGCCCCTGGCGAGCCAGCAGCGGACCTACGAGCTGGGGCTGCTGCGCAGCGGCGCCACAGCGGTGACCCAGCGGCTGGCGGACCTGCAGGGCTGACCGGCCGGGCTCAGGGGCGCAGCCACCGGAGCATGGCCGGGAAGCGCCGCTCGGGCGCGGAGTCGGGCCCCCATTCCGTGAGTCCCATCCAGGCCAGCAGCGGCTGCCCGAGGGTCGCGCCGCTCCGGTAGGTCTCCAGGAGCCAGGCCGACTCGCCCTTGTAGCCGAAGGGGTGGAAGACCGTTTCCGGCTCCAGGCCCAGGTGCAGGCAGGCGGCGTAGGACCAGGCCAGGGAGGCGATCTCCAGGCCCGGATCCTCCAGGGTGGTGGCGCAGGCGACCCCGCGCTCCGCGGCGGGCAGCACCGCCAGGTGGGCGGCCTCGTGGAGGATGTCCCCGGGATGGGCAAGCCGCCGGCCATCGACGCTCAGCCGGCCCTGCTCGATGTGCAGGCCCGGCAGGAAGGTGTCCTCGCCCAGCTCGGCCGCCTCCCAGGGGAGGCCGATGCGGTCCATGAAGGCCAGCATGGCCGGCACGGGCTCGGGCAGCTCCAGCAGCCCCTGCAGCCAGGGGTTCAGTTCCGCGTCGATCACCAGATGGATGCGCGCCTCCAGCCCCGGATTCAGGATCTCGTGCGGGTCGCTCAGCCGCAGGAACCAGCACTCCCCCGGCTGGAAGGGCACGGCGGTGCCGTTCAGCAGGAACTGCACGGCATCCTGGGTCCGCAGCGGCACGTGCAGCCGGACGACACCGCCGGCCCCGTCGAGATCCGGGTCGGTGTGCTCGCGGATGGCCGAGCCCGGCCCGAGGGCCATGACCCGCACCGCCAGCAGCGGGCAGCGGAACCGCGCCAGGAGACTGCGGAAGGCCGGGGCCGCGGCGAGGAAGGGCGTGTCCGCGTAGTCGCGCGTCCCGGGGTGCGAGGTGGCCATGAGGATCGGGTGCGCCGCCCCCGCCGGCCCGCGCAGGGGCAGGATCCGCCAGCTGCCTTCGTAGTTGGCCTGGACGAAGTGGTCGACCCAGGCCTCAGCGGGCAGGGCCGCCAGTTCGGCGCAGAGCGCCTGCACCGGCGTCCAGAACGGCAGGCGCTTGCGGTCCACCGCGAGGGTGCGGGGCCGAGGTGGACGTTCGACGGACGATGCCACGGTGCCTCCCCCTCCATCCTCGCACCCGGAGCCCCTCGCCGGGGACGGTACACTGGCGGCGGAGGTCCCGTGCAGCCCGATTCCGCCCCGCACCCGCCGGCCGGCTGGATTCCCTGGCGGGTGCTGGAACCCGGGTCCGACCTGGCGTGGCTGCCCCTCGACGGCGAACGCTTCCACGAGCCCCTGTTCGAGATGACCCTGGACCGCCTGCGGCGCGCCGGCGTCCGCCCGCTCCGCACCCGCTGCGACCGGCTGGATGCCCCCTTCCCGGGCCTGGAGCGCCTTCCGCCTTCGCTGTTCCTCTTCCACATCAGCCGCTGCGGCTCGACCCTGCTGGCGCAGATGCTGGGCCTCGACCCGGCGGTGGAGGTGCTGTCCGAGCCGCCCCTGCTGGACCACCTGCTGCGCTCCGGCCAGGATGGCCGGGTGGACCCGCTGCTCGCCCTGCTCGGGCAGCGCCGGTTCCCGGAGTCGCGGCGGCTGGTGGTCAAGCTGGACAGCTGGCACCTGGCCTTCCATGGCCGCCTGCGGGCCCTCTACCCGGAGGTGCCCTGCGTGCTCCTGTTCTGCGAGCCGGGCCGGGTGGTGGCCAGCCAGCGCCGCCTGCGGGGCATGCACGCCCTGCCCGGGGCGTTGGATCCGGCGCTGTTCGGCTTCGCCCCCGAGGAACTCCCGCAACCGGCCCTCGGCACCGATGCCGCCGATTACCTGGACCGCCACCTCGAATGCATCCTGGGCCGCTACTTCGAGTGGATGGAGGCCATCGCCCGCACGGACGGCAAGGCCCTCCTGGTGGATTTCGGGGCGGGACCGGAGGCCTGCCACCGCAGCATCCTGGACTTCCTCGGCTGGCGCCCGGAGGAACCGGTCCTGCAGGCCGCCCGGGAGCGCACGTCCTACCACGGCAAGCGGCCCTGGGAGCCGGTCCAGCCCGACCCGGAACCCGCCGCGGTGCCGGATTCCCTGCAATGCGCCTACGCCCGCCTCGACGGGTTGCGGCGCTCCCGCGATCCCAGGAGCAGCCCATGAACCCCGATCCCGAATTCCGGGTGATCGAAGGCTTCCTCGGGGCGGAGGCCCTGGCCGAGGCGCGCCGGCTGATGGACGGCGCCCGCTTCCAGGAGGGCGCCGCCACCGCCACCGACGCGGCCCGGGCGGTGAAGCGCAACCTGCAGGTGGACCCGGCCGACGCGCGCACGCTCCAGGCCCTGCAGACGCTGCTGCTGCAGGCGGTGAATGCCAGCCGGGCCTTCCGCGAACACGCCCTGCCCAAGGAACTGCACGAACCGCGCTTCGCCCTCTACCGGGCCGGCATGGGCTACGGCTGGCACGTGGACAGCCCCTTGATGGGCCATCCGCCGGTCCGCACCGATTTCGCCATGACCGTCTTCCTCGAGCCGCCGGAAGCCTATTCCGGCGGAGAGCTGGAACTGCAGACCCCGGCCGGGCTGCGCAGCTACAAACTGCCCGGCGGCGATGCCGTGCTCTACCCCTGCGGCTACCTGCACCGGGTGGCGGAGGTGACCGCCGGACAGCGGCGGGTGATCGCCACCTGGATCCAGAGCCTGGTCCCGGACCCGGTCCAGCGCGGCATCCTGGCGGCGATCCAGTCGGTCCAGTCGCGGCTCGAGCCGCAGTCCACGGAAGCCCTGGACCTGCAGCAGCAGCTCGCCAACCTCACCCGCCTCTGGATCCGCAGCTGAATTCAGCGGAAGGACGGGTCGGCGGTGTTGCCCAGGGCCTTGCCGCTGGCGCGGATGCAGTAGTTTCCGGCCAGGGACCTGGGACGCCACCGCCGGGGGCCCTCCAGCCCGGCTGGGCCGGCCGCATCGCGCCAGTCCGGCCGTCCGCTGGCGAAGGCCTTCCAGGCCGCCTCCGCGCCCCCATGCAGCGATTGCCGCCACGCCATCCAGGGGGCGCTCTCCGGCTCGGTGGCCATCAGGCGTGCCGCGCTGTCCACGTAGACATAGAGCGTCCGGCGCTGGGCCAGTCCGACCAGCGGCAGGGAGCCGTGCACCAGCATGGCGTCGTGGATCACCAGGTCGCCGGCGCGGGGGGCGATCCGGTGCAGGCCCGGCGGCGCGAACCCGTGCGCGTCCTCGAGGGCGCAGAGGTCCTGGACATGGCGCTGGGAGCCAGGCAGCACGAGCAGGTCCCCGTCGCCGCCGGCGGTGTCGTCCAGGGCCAGCCCCAGGGCGGCGTGGCGGTGGGTCCGCGGGTACACCGCATCCTGGTGCCAGGCGATCACGTGGCCATCGCCGCGCCGCCGCAGGACCAGGTCGACCTGGGTGAGCACCGGATCCTCGACCAGGGCCGCCGCCCAGGCCCGCAGCACCGGGCTGCCCAGCCAGGCCCGCACCGATGCCAGGCCGGGCCGCGTGTCCAGCCCGTCGACGCGGATGATGGAGCGGCCCTCCGGGGTGCCGACATGGCCGACCCCGGCAGGGCCCGGCAACAGGTCGGTGGCGGGAAGCAGGGGCTGCAGGCCGGCCAGGAGCGCATCGACCTCCTGGCGCAGGTCCGCCAGCAGGGCGACGGGCAGCGCCTCGGGCTCCTGGGCGAAGCCCAGGCCGTCGAAGGCCACGAGGTCGGGCACGCACAACCGGACCACGGGGATCAGCCGAACCGGGCGCCCGGGCCGACCCCGAAGGCCCGCAGGCCGGCGCCGGTGCAGAAACCTTCCTCCAGGCGGAGGATGTCCAGGCGCAGGGCCACCCCGTCCCGGCAGGCCACGGCCAGGCCGCCGTCCGCGAGGGCCTGCACCTGCCCCGGCGGCCCCTCGGCCGGCCCCGCGGGGCTGCCCTCCACCAGCCGGCAGGGCTGGCCCTGCAGCAGGGTCCAGGCCCCGGCGTTCCAAGGGTTGCAGGCGCGCGCCAGGGCCAGGATGTCCGCACTGTCCATGCCGGCCCAGTCGATGCGGACGTCCTCCGGGCCCGGCCGCGGCCAGGTGCGGCCTTCGCCCTGCGGGCGCGCGCCGTCGAGGTAGCCGTCGCCCTGGGCGGCGAACCCGCGCAGGACCTGGTCCAGGAGGGCCGGGGCGGCCTGCGCCAGGATCTGGGTGAGGGCGCCGTGGGTGCAGCACGGCGGCAGCGGAATCGGCAGGGTCGCGAGGATCGGCCCGCTGTCGAAACCGCTGTCCATGCAGTGGGCCACCAGCGCGGAGGCGGTCTCGCCGTTGCGGATCTGCCAGAACACCGGCTGCGGCCCGCGGTAGGCCGGCAGCGGACCGCCGTGCAGGTTGATCCACCCGAGCCGGGGCTGCGCCAGCACCTCCGCGCCGAGCTTCCAGGGACAGCCGAAGGCGAAGGCCAGGTCGGGCCGGAGCGCCTCCAGCCAGGGCAGCAGGTCGGCCGCCGTCGTGACCGCGCGAAAGCCGAGTCCCGCCGTGCCGCAGGCCCGCTCCGCCCAGTCCCGGCAGGCCGGGTCGGAGGGGCCCCAGGCAGCCCCGGCCAGGGTCCCGGAGGAGGCCAGGAAGGCCAGCGCCGCCGCCCCCAGGCTGCCGTCGGCGAGGAACGCGACGCGCATCAGTTCCGGGAGGGGTAGATGCCCTCGACGCAGATGATGTAGTTCATGCCCAGGAAGGGCTGGAGGTTGTTGTGGGGCTGGCTGCCGCCCGTGACGCCGAGGGTGGGGGGCGCCAGGTTGCCGGTGGCGGCCCCGAAGCTGTTGGACACCCCGGCCCCGAGGCTGGCAGGGCCCGGCGCAAGGGAAGCCGAGGGAGCGGCGGTGGTGGAGGTGCCGGCACCGGGCGCCGTGGCGGCATGGTTGTGCTGCGGAATCTGGGTGGACAGCAGGGTGACCGTCTCGGCGCCCGCCATCTCGCCCAGGTCGATGTTGGACAACCCAGGGCCCTGGCCGGTTCCCACCGGCACCCGGCTGTTGAGGTTGGGCAGGCCGAAGGTGGTCTGGCCGTCCCCGCCGTAGATGGTCCCGATGAGGGAGAACAGCGCCGTGTTCTGGGCGATGCTGAGCAGGGCGCCGTTGCAGAACATCCAGCCGCGCGGGGCGAAGTTCCCGCCGAAGGAGCGGATCTCGGCCAAGTAGGGGTCCATGGGGCCTCCGCCTAGTTCCGCGAGGGGAAGATGCCGTACAGGCAGATGATGTAGTTCATCCCCAGGTAGGGCTGCATGTTGTTGTGCGGCTGGCTGCCGCCGGCGATGCCGATGGTGGGGGGCGCCAGGTTGCCGGTGGCGGATCCGAAGTTGTTGGAGACCCCGGCGCCGAGGGCCGCAGGTCCAGGCGCCACCGTGGTGCCCGGGGTGGCCGTGGTCGAGGCGGCGGCGCCGGGCGCGGTGGCGGTGTGGGTGTGGGCGGGCATCTCGGTGCTGGTCAGGGTGTGGGTTGCTTCACCCGCCACCTCGCCGAGGCTGATGTAGGAAAGGCCCGGACCCTGGCCGGTCCCCACCGGCACCCGGCCGCGCAGGTCCGGCAGGGCGAAGGTGGTCTGGCCGTTGCCGCCGTAGGTGGTGCCGAGCAGCGAGAACAGGGCGGTGTTCGAGGCGATGCTCAGGGTCTGGCCGGCGCAGAAGGCCCAGTTCCTGGGGGCGAAATTGCCGGCGAACATCCTGATTTCAGCGATTGTGCCTTCCATGGGCGTGCCTCCAGGCTGAAAAGGGGTAAGGGCTCGTGTTCAATAGACCGGGTAGGGATTGACCAGGGCGGGGCGCGAGCCCTGGCGGAGGGCGTCGACTTCGAAGGCGCCGTTCAACAACCCGGGTTCCTGCTGGAGGAGGCGGGTTCGCGTCTGCCCCAGGCGCTGCTCGTAGCGGACGAGGTGCACCTCGCCGGCCGCCACGCGGCTGGCCGGGTCCATGCTGCGGCGTCCACCGGGGCCCTCCCAGGCGGCCTGCTCGAGGGCGCCGCGGACGAGCCGGACCTGGCCTCCCGAGGCACGCAGGGCCGACAGGAGCATCCGCCCCGTGTCGAAACCCAGGGCCGCGAAGGCGTTGGCCTCGCACCCGGCGGCCTTGCGGTACTCGGCCAGGAAGCTGCGGTTGTCGGCGGACGGGATGGCGGCGCTCCAGGCCCCGGCGGCGGTGAACCCGTCCAGGAGGTCGCCCCGGCCCGCGGCCAGCGCCTCCTCGGCCAGGAAGGGGGTGCCGACCAGGGGGATCCGGCCTTCGAGGCCCGCCTCCTGGAAGGCCTTGAGGAATTCCAGGCCATCGGTCCGGCCCGCGAGCAGGCCCACGTAGGACGGCCCGATGCGCCGGACGAGGTCCACGGCCTCCACCGGGGCCAAGCCCTCGGGCGCCTCCCGCAGCGGCATCCGCGGCACGTGGAAGCCACGCTCGCCGCGGCCCGCGGCTTCGGCCCCCAGCCTGAAGGTGCGAAGGGCGTCGTGCCCGGCCTCGAAGCCGGAGACCACCATGAAGCCTTCGCCCTGGAAGGACTGCGAAGCCCAGCGGCCGAGGGCCCAGTTCGCCTGCCACTGGCCGAGGGTGTTGTGGAAGACATGGGGGCTGGCCTCGTCGGCGCGCACCAGGTTGGCGCCGCCATCCACCGCCACCAGGCAGCGGTCCGCGTCCTGGAAGCGCGACGCCAGGACCGCGGCGGTGCGGGGCTGGGCCAGCGCGACCACCAGGTCGGCCCGCTGCGTTCCAAGCAGGTTCCCGGCGGCCCGCGAGGTGGCCTGGGTCGAGAGCCCAGCCTCCTGGCGGACCAGCTCCAGGCGCAGGTCCGCTCCGGCGTGGCGCGCCAGGTCGAGGGCCAGCGTGAATCCACGGACCAGGTGCTCCTCCAGGCCGCGGCCGGCCTGGGCCGAGGGCAGCAGGAAGCCGATCCGTCCTTCCGCGGACCAGGGCGCCTCGGGCGAAGCGGCCCTCGGCGCCGGTCGGGCCGACAGCCCGAGGCCGCCCAGGGCCGAACTCCAGAGGCCGAGCTGGACCAGGAAGGACCTGCGATCGGATGCAGCCGCTGGAACCTGCCTGCTTGTCGCCATGAACCGCCTCGAATCGATGGGTTGGTGCCCCCAGCCTAACACACGAGAATCAGTCGCAAGCTCAAGACATTCGGGGGGCCGGGGAATACAGTGACCTGGGGCCCCCAGTGGCCGATGCACGCCACCCGGACACCTCTTTCCTTGGGATCGCACCTCACATCATGGCAGGACCCCCCTCGCAGGAACCGCTCGCAACCCCGCTTCCGCGGTGGACCGCGGTCCGGATGGCGCCTGCGCCCGTGCCGCCCGGGGACCTGGCCCGCCTGGGGGGCAACGTCAACGGCCCTTCCCTCATCCGCACGCCGGACTGGCTGCCCGGGCGGCTGGGACGCTACCACCTGTACTTCGCCCACCACCACGGCAGGCACATCCGGCTGGCTTACGCCGATTCCCTCGAGGGCCCCTGGACCCTCTGGGATTCAGGCACGCTTCGCCTGGAGCAGACGCCCTGCGCCGACCACATCGCCTCCCCGGACGTGCACGTCGACGAGGACCGCCGCGAGCTCCGGATGTACTTCCACGGACGTCCGGCCAGGGCCGGCGAGGGGCGAGGGCCCCAGGCCACCTACCTGGCCCGCTCCCTGGACGGGATCCACTTCGCCAGCGAACCGGGAATCCTCGGAAGGCCCTACCTCCGCGCGGTGCCCTGGCGCGGCCAGTGGCTGGCGGTCGGCCGCCGCGGCTGCCTCTACCGGTCCCCGGATGGACTCATGCCCTTCGAGCCGGGCCCCAACCCCTTCGCCGGAGGCCCCTTCCTCCTGCGCCACGCCGCCCTCCGGCTGGAGGACGACGTGCTCTCGGTCTTCCACTCCTGCATTGGCGCGGCACCTGAACACATCCAGGTGAGCCACCTCCGCCTGAACGGCGACTGGAGCCGGTGGACCGCCTCGCCGCCGGCCTCGCTGCTGCGCCCGGAACGGATCGAGGAGGGGGCGGACCTGCCCGTGGCGCCCTCCGCGCCCGGCCGGGCCCGGGGCCCCGTGCACCAGCTGCGCGACCCGGCCTACTTCCGGGAGGGTCCGAGCGAATACCTGCTCTACACGCTGGCCGGCGAGTCCGGTATCGGCCTCGCCCGTCTGGAGCCGTGCCCCGGCGCCGGATGAACCCGCCGCGCATTGGCGACGTCGGCGGCAGCTGCGACCGTCGCGGAATCCCGGCGTGGCGTCCGCGGGCCGCCGTGGCATCCTGGAGGGTCCGGAGACCCCATGCCCAAGCCCAGCCGAGCCGCCATCTTCGACACCCTGAACGCGATCCACGTGGTCGGCACCAGCGCGACGCTCATGACCCTGAAGGCGGTGAAGGGCATCGAGGTGGACGGCGGCCAGGTGAGCGTCCAGCTGCACCTGCAGGACGCCTACCGGGACCGCGAGGGGGTCCTCCGCCAGGCCATCAAGGAGGCGATCCGCCTCCAGGAGGGGGTGGACGGCGTGACCGTGGCCTTCACCTGGGAGCCCAGCCCGCAGGTGGAGTTCAAGAACCTGCTGCCCACCGTGAAGGCCACGGTGGTGGTCGGCAGCGGCAAGGGCGGGGTCGGCAAGAGCACGGTGGCGGCCAACCTGGCCTGTGCCGCCGCCAAGCTGGGGCTGCGGGTGGGGCTGCTGGACGCCGACATCCACGGCCCCAGCATGGCCATGATGTTCGGCATCAGCGAAGGCCCCATCGGCACCCCGGACGGCCGCATCCTGCCGCTGGAGAAGTACGGGCTCAAGCTCATGAGCATGGGCTTCCTGATCGAGGAGGACCGGCCGGTGATCTGGCGCGGGCCGATGCTCAACAAGGCCCTGACCCAGTTCCTCGCCGACGTGGCCTGGGGCGACCTGGACCTGCTGATCATCGACCTGCCCCCGGGCACCGGCGACACCCAGATCAGCCTCATCCAGAACGCCAAGGTCGCCGGCGCGGTGGTGGTCAGCACGCCCCAGGACGTGGCCTTCCTCGACGCCAAGAAGGCCATCGGCCTGTTCCAGACCGTGCAGGTGCCGATCCTCGGCCTGGTCGAGAACATGAGCGCCTTCATCTGCCCGCACTGCAGGCACGAGACCCACGTCTTCGGCAACGGCGGCGTGCGCGCCGCGGCCGAGCGGATGGCCCTGCCCTTCCTCGGCGAGATCCCCATCGACCTGGAGATCTGCGAGGGCAGCGACAAGGGCCTGCCGATCGTGGTGGGCCACGCCGGCAGCCCCCAGGCCAAGGTCTTCCTCGAGGTGGCCGGGAAGCTGCGGGAAAAGCTCGGATTGTGAAACCGGAGGCGCCGGCCGGGCACCTAGAAAGGAGAACGGAGATTCCCATGCGCATTGCCCTGATCCTGAGCCTCGTCCTGCCGGCGCTGCTGGTGGCCCAGCCCCCGCCCAAGCAGCCGGGGGATTTTCCCGCTGCCGGCGAGGAGAAGGCCCCCTCGGCGAAATCCTTCGGCAACCTGCGGGTGAGCGTGGAGGACGCCAAGGGCGCGCCCGTCGCGGAAGCCTGGGTGGCCATCGAGAAGCTCGACCGCGCCTTTCCTTCCGGCGAGAACGGCCAGGTCGCCATGGCCTGGATCCCGGTGGGGCTGCACCAGGTGAAGGTGACCAAGGAGGGCCTGAAGGCCGTCCTCGCCTCCGTCCTGGTGGAGGAGGAGAAGACCACGGTCCTGAAGGTCAAGCTGGAGCCCGAGGCCAAGTAGCCGCCTCTTAACCTGCGGGTGGGAAAGGTACACTTTCCCCATGCCCGCCCCGCGCATCCCGGACAGCCTGGCCCCGGACCTGCTGGACCGGGTCCGCGCCCGCTTCCACCCCTGGCCCTTGATCAAGGACTGGGGGCTGCGCATCGCCGGCCTCGAGCCCGGCCGCGCGGAGATGCACCTGGAGGCCCGCCCGCCGGTGCTCAACGGCAGCCGCGGCAACGTCAACGGCGGGGTGCTCGCCACCCTGGCCGACATGACCTCGGCGCTGGCCCTCAGCACCGCCTTCGACGGCGCCATGCCGTTCGCCACCTCCGACCTGCACATCCGCTACCTGGAGCCGGCGGTCGGCGACGTGGTGGCGCGCGCGGAGGTGGTGCGCCTGTCGGCCCGCGGGGCGGTGCTGGAGTGCCGGCTGTACTGCGGGAGCCAGGTGGCCGCCCTGTGCACCGCCCACTTCATCATCAAGAAGGGGCTGCCGGGATGAACCCGCCGCGCCGCCAGTTCAGCCTGCGCAGCAGCCCGCCGCTGACGCGCCTGCGCCACACCCTGGTGCTGCTGGCGCTGGTGGTCGGGGTGGGCTCCCTGGGCTACCACCTGCTCGCCCACCTGGGCGGCATCGACAGCGTCTACATGGCCATCACCACCCTGTTCACGGTGGGCTTCCGCGAGATGGGGGACGTCAACGACGCCACCAAGCTGTTCACCATCGGCTACCTCATCGCCGGCCTGGGCATCGCCACCTACGCCCTTTCCAACCTCACGGCCCTCATCGTCGAGGGGGACATCCAGGGCTACCTGCAGGAGCGCCGCATGGAGAAACGACTGGCCGAACTGAAGGACCATGTGGTCGTCTGCGGCTTCGGGAAGATGGGCTTCCAGGCCGCCTGGGAACTGCGCGAAGCCGGGGTGCCCTTCGTCATCATCGAGGCCGATTCCAGCAAGGGCCGCAACCCGCGCTTCGCCGGCGAGCTGATCCTGTACGGCAACGCCATGGACGAGCTGGTGCTGGAGCGGGCCGGCGTGCGCCGGGCCAAGGGCCTGATCACCACCCTCACCACCGACGCCGACAACGTGCTGGTCACCCTCACCGTCAAGCAGATGCGCCCGGACCTGCCGGTGGTGGCCCGCAGCGCCAAGCTGGGCACCGAGCGGCAGCTGAAGGCCGCGGGCGCCGACCACATCGTCAGCCCCTACGAGATCGGCGGGCGGCGCATGGCCAACCTGCTGCTGACCCCCGACCTCATGAAGTACGTGGACGTGCTGGTGGACGGCCGCCAGGTGGAGCTGGCCCTCGAGCACATCAAGGTCCACGCCGCCTCGCCGCTGGTGGGCAAGTCGCTGCGCCAGGTGCGCATGCGCGAAACCACCGGCACCCTGGTGGTGGGCATCAACCGCACCGGCGAAGGCCTCAAGTTCAACCCCACCGGCGGCGAAGCCTTCCAGGTCGGCGACGTCATCCTGGCCATGGGCACCCACGACGGACTGAACAACCTCGTGCGGCTGGCGCGGGGAGATGGGTGAAACGCTTGGGCCAAGGCCGCGGCCAGGGGAATCGCCCTCCAGATCAAAGGGCTGGATGGACGCCCGCCCGCGGAACCCGCCCATCCGCTATTGGAGATTCGGGGTGTTTATGGCGTCGTTGGAGAGTGTATGCGAGCGCCAGCCGAGGCACAGGGCGTCCTCGATCCGCTCGCGCAGGCGCTCCCGGGCGTCCGACAGGGTGTGGTTGCGCAGGTCAAGCAGGCCGTCCACCTCGATGGCCATGCCCGCGGCGAGCTGGATCAGCACGGGGCCCTTCGGCTTCAAGGCCTCGGGCGGCGGGGGCGGGGCGTCCAGGGGCCGGGTCTCCTCCGAGGCCGCCAGCAGCTGCGAAATGAGGTGCGTGTCCAGGGCGGCGATCTCGCGGCGGGGCGGGGGCTCAGGGGCCGGCGGCGGCGCGGCCGGCAATGGCGCGGCCGGCAATGGCGGCGGCAGGGCCGCACCGGCGAGGGGCTTGATCCCCTTCAGCCCGCCCATGGCCTCGGCGAAACCGGCGGCGGGCCCGGCCGGCGGGGCGGGCGCGGGTGGTGCCGCCGCGGGAACACTCCCGGGCAGGGTGGGCGGGGCCTCCGGCCGGCGCCCCATGGTCTGCAGGAACAGGGCGTCCTCCTCGGCCAGGGGCCGGGCCTCGGCGGGCTTCTCCGGCCGCCGCGGAGCCGGGGTCCGGGCTGCCGGGGCCTCCCCCTCGTTCTGCTTCAGCTGCTGTTTCAGCTTGGCCAGATCCTGTTTCCAGACCATTCACCCACCCGTTCGTCCAGGGTACGGCATGGGCGGCCCGGCGCGCACCGTCCCGTTGCGGTTGTGCAACGGATGCAGCAAAAACCACCACCC
>JAYRFV010000039.1:0-4757 GCA_041908165.1 Holophagales bacterium
GGTCAACCGCGCGCGGCTGCGCACGCGCCAGTGGATCGAGCGCTTCGCCCCGGTCTACAGCCTGGTGCAGGCCAGCGGCATCAGCATCGGGGCGGCCTGCAGGAGGCTGGGCGTGCCCTGCCGGATCCTGATCTACGACATCGCCCGGACGGCCGAGGCGCAGGAGAGATTCCCCCGGCTCCGGGAAGTGCCCCGGCGCCGGCGGATCGCGATGCTGGAACTTGGTCCACGGCCGGAAGGTCTGCAGAGTGCCGGTTGACCCGTCCGGATCCAGGACCGCCTTCGGCCGGGATGCTGCGCCTCAGGCGCCCGGCTCGCCGACCTCGTCGCTGTAGGTGATCGGCACCGCGGCCTTCAGCTCCTTCTGCCACATCCACTGGGTGTAGCCCTGGGCGAGCTGCGCCCTGACCTGCTCGAAGGGCGGGATGTCCTTGGTCTTGAGCTTGATCTCCTGGTACATGGCGGCCAGCTGGGCTTCGCTGGGGGGAGTCCGGGCGGCGTCCTGGCGGCGCGCCATCATCGCCTGGTAGTAGGTCTGCGCGAGGGCGCCCTCGACCTGGGCCTTGAGGGCGGGATCCTGGTCGAGGCCCTGGATCCTGGCCCAGGCGATGACCGCCTTCTGCATCGCCAGCTGCCGCACCAGGTCGGCCTTCTGCGCCTGGAAGCCCGGGGACTTCATGATCGCCTCGGCCCGGGAAGGATCCGGAAGCATGGTCTTGACCACGGCTTCGAAGTCCGCCTGGGAAACCTTCTGGCCGCCCACGTTCGCCAGCACCTTGGACGTGTCGCCGCTGCCGCGGTGGCAGCCCGCCGCGAGGGCGAGGACGGCGGCAAGGGCAGGAAGGGTGTGGGTCCTCATCGATCGCTCCGTGAATTCATCGGGTCCGCCCCGGCAGCGCAGCCGAGCCGGCGTCCAGTGTGACAGGCCGGGAAGGATTCCAGAATCCGGCTGGCCCCGGGCGGGAAGGCCGTTGGGGATCAAGGTCTCCTGTGGCATCCTAGGGGGTTCCAAGGGAGTCGTGGGTGGCATCGATTTTTTCTGCCGGTTTCTGGTCCAACCTGTTCACTTCGGACCTCGCGATCGACCTGGGCACCGCCTCGGTCCTGATCCACACCAAGCAGGCCGGCCGGATCGTGGTCTACGAGCCCTCCATCGTGGCCATCAACACTTCCAGCGGCGAGGTGGAGGCGGTGGGGGACGAGGCCAAGCAGCTGCTGGGCCGGACCCCCCAGGGGGTGAAGACGGTCCGGCCGATGAAGGACGGCATGATCTACGAGGTGGACGCCGCCGAGAAGATGCTCGCCATGTTCATCCAGAAGGCGCGCCCCAACCGCGGCGTCGCCCGCACCCGGATCGTGGTCAGCGTCCCGCCCCGGGCCCACCAGGTGGCGCGCCGGGCGGTCAAGCAGGTCTGCTACGACGCCAAGGCCGGCGAGGTCTTCCTGGTGGACCAGACCATGGTGGCCGCCATCGGCGCCGGCCTGTCGATCAACGAGAAGCGCGGCTGCATGATCGTCGACATCGGCGGGGGCACCACCGACGTGGCGGTGATCTCCTACAACGGCAAGGTCTTCTCGGACTCCATCACGGTCGCCGGCGACGAGATGGACGAGGCGATCATCAAGTACATCCGCGAGAAGTACAACGTGCTGATCTCCGAGAGCGCCGCCGAGGAGGTCAAGTGGACCCTGGGGTCGGCCTGGCCCTCCGAGCAGCCGCGCACCATGGAGGTCAGCGGACGGGACCAGTTCGAGGGCCTGCCCAAGACCCTGACCCTCAACGACGCGGAGATCCGCGAGGCGCTGGCCGAGCCGATCAACGCGATCATCGACCTGGTCCGCAAGGCGCTGAACGAGACGCCTCCGCAGCTGGCCGCCGACCTCATCGAGCGGGGCATCTGCCTGACCGGCGGCGGTTCCCTCATCCAGGGCCTGGACGAGCGGCTGCGCAAGGAGACCCACCTGCCGGCCTACCGGGCGGAGAACCCGCAGACCGCGGTGGTCCGCGGAACCTCCAAGCTCCTGGATGACATCCCGTTCCTCCGGCGGATCCAGATCCTCGATTGAGCGGGGGCTAGGATTCCCACCATGGAGCCTGCGCCGTGAAGCCGATCAGCTGGGGCTGGAGCGCACGGGGGCTCATGAACTGGGCGGTGCTGGCGCTCTGGCTGGGCCACGGGACCTGGGTGGTGCTGGGCCGGGGCACCGGCGTCTTCCTGCGGCGCAGCCTCGACCTCTTCACCGGCCCCTCCATCTGGGTGTCGGCGCGGTGGGAGCAGTGGAAGGTGGACCGGGCCCTCCGGGCGAGGGACTTCGACGGCGCCCGGGCCGAGATCGCGCAGCTCCGGGCCGAACTGGAACGCCTGCGCCTGCAGGAGGCCCGGGAAGCGCCTGAACGGGCCGAGGCCCGGGAGGCGATCCGCCTGTTCGGGCTCCGGCAGAACCTCGGCCTGGACCTGCGGGCGGCCCGGATCGTCTCCAACAACCGCAAGGCCCCCTTCAGCGGCATGGTCGTCGAGCCCGCGCTCGGCCCGACGCTGCAGCCCGACCAGGGCGTGATCGCCCCGGAAGGGGTGGTGGGCCGCATCTGGAGCGCCTCGGCGCAGCAGGCCAGCGTCCTGCCCCTGGACGCCTTCAACGGCTCGACCGGGGTGATGCTCGGCCGCAGCCGGGCCACCGGCGTGCTGCAGGGAACCGCCCCGGGGCGGGCGGAGATCCGCTACATCAGCGCCCAGGAGGTCGTGCAGGCCGGGGAGCCGGTCTACACCTCGGGGCTGGACGGCGTCTTCCCGCGGGGGCTCCTGGTGGGGTTCGTGACCAGTTCGCGGGTGCGGGACATCGAGCTGACCGTCGAGGTCGGCCTGGCGGCCCGGCTGGACCGACTGCACCTGGTCTACATCCTGCCGCCCTCACCGCCGCTCGAGCTGGAGGCCCCGTCGGCCCGGCCTGCGGGGGCCTCCGACCGCCGGAAGGGGGTCCGCTGATGCAGCCCGGCGGCCCGCCCCGGATCCGGCACACCCTCGCGTCGGTCCTGCTCCTCGGAGGCATCTTCTTCACGGCCCCCTGGCCGTCGGTGCAGGGGGTGTTCCACGCCTTCCTGGTCCTCGGCCTGGCCCCGCAGGCGGGCAACCTTCTGCTGGCCTGCCTCTGGTCGGCCGCAGCGGGGTGGCTGCTCGAAGGAACGCTGCGGATCTACCCGGTCCTCGGTGGCACGGCCTGGGCGGACATCAGCCTGACGATCCTCGCGGCACTGCTGCTCAAGCGCTGGCCGGCGGAACGGCTGTGGCTGCGCTGGGGGCAGCTGGCGGTCCTGGCTGGGCTTCACGGCCTGGCGGTGCACGCGGCGGTGCGCCTCGCCGCGGGCCCCCACCCCTGGGGCAGCGGCTGGATCTGGGGCCTCGCCAGCGTGCCGCTGTGGGGGACGCTGGTCCACCGGTTCTCCTCACGGACCTACGCCCGATGAGCCTGGACCTCCGCCAGCGCCGCGTGCTGCAGGACCGCATCGGGGCCCTCCAGGTGTTCGCCTGGGTCTTCATCCTCCTGCTCGCGGCGGTCTACGGCTGGCTGCAGCTGGTGCGCCGGGCGGAACTGCGGCAGCTGGCCCAGCAGCAGGCCATCAAGGTGCGGACCACGCCGGCGCAGCGCGGCTTCATCTTCGACCGCAACGGGTTCAAGCTGGTGGAGAACCGCAAGGCGCAGCACCTGGTGGTGCAGCGCGAGGACCTGCCGCAGCGGCCGGAGACCATCGACGCCCTGGCCCGCGCCCTGCAGATGGAGCCCGACCAGCTGCGGCGGCGGGTGGCCGCGGTCCGCGCGGCCGGCGGCAACCGCGCCCTGGTGCTCCTGGACAACCTCGACGACGCCGCGCTGGCGGTGGCGGAGCGCCTGCGGGCGAGGTACCCCTTCCTGAGCATCGTCGTCGCCCCGAGCCGGATCTACCTGGGAGACGAGCTGGCCGGGCACGTCGTCGGCTACGTCGGCGAGGTGACCCCCGAAGCCATGCTCAAGGAGCCCGGCCGCTACCAGTTCGGCGAGATCGTCGGGCGCAGCGGCTTCGAGGCCTCCCGCAATGACCAGTTGAAGGGCATCGACGGCCAGCGCCGGATCATGGTCGACCACCTGGGCCGCGAGGTGGCCCAGTACAGTGCCCAGGACCCCAGTTCCGGACGCAGCCTCTACCTCACCCTGGACGCCGGCCTCCAGAAGATGCTCGCCGACGCCTTCGGCGAGGAGCAGGGCGCGGGGGTGGTCATCGATCTCCGCGACGGCGGGGTGCTGGCCCTCTACAGCAGCCCCTCCTTCGACCCCAACGCCTTCCTCAGCCGGCTGAGCCGGGAGCAGGCCGAGTACTTCTGGCACAACCCCAGCCGCCCCATGCTCAACCGGGCCATCCAGGGCCGCTACCCGCCCGGATCGACCTTCAAGCCGCTGGTGGCGCTGGCGGCCCTCGAGAAGGGCATCATCACCCCGGAGACCACCTTCCTGTGCCGGGGCCGGAAGGTCTACTACGACCGCGAGTTCCGCTGCGACGGCGTGCACGGATCGGTGAACCTGGTCCAGGCGATCGCCCACTCCTGCGACATCTATTTCTACGAACTGGGCATGAAGCTCGACGTCGACGACATCCACAACACCGCGGTGAAGTACGGCGTGACCGAGCTGACGGGCGTGGACCTGCCGCACGAGGTGGCGAGCCGGGTGCCGAGCCGCGAGTGGAAGGCGCGCACCGCCAAGCGGGCCATCGACCGCAAGTGGTA
>JAYRFV010000040.1:0-3333 GCA_041908165.1 Holophagales bacterium
CGGGTGAAGGACGGCTGGGCGGTCGCCTTCAGCCTGTATCCCACCAGCCTCGACCAGCTGATGTCGGTGGCCGACGCCGGCCAGATCATGCCGCCCAAGTCCACCTGGTTCGAGCCCAAGCTGCGCTCCGGCCTGGTGGTGAGGTTGTACGAAGATTAGTTTTTTCGACACAGAGGCACGGAGGCACAGAGACTCGAAAAGCCTGCGGAACGGCGGATCCTTCCTCTCCTCTGTGTCTCTGTGCCTCTGTGTTGAATTTCATTTGGAGGTCCCATGAAAATCCTCATCGCGGATGCTTTTGACGCGAAGCTTCCCGAACGGCTGGCGGCCTTCGGCGACGTGACCAGCGACATGGCCGCCCTCGGCAGTGCCGAAGTGCTGCTGATCCGCTCCAAGACCAAGGTCACCCAGGAAACCCTCGACCAGGCGCCGGCCCTCAAGCTGGTGATCCGCGGCGGGGTCGGCATGGACAACGTCGACAAGAAGGCCTGCGCCGCCCGCGGCGTCAAGGCCGTCAACACCCCCAAGGCCAGCAGCGTCGCGGTGGCGGAGATGGCGATGGCCTTCATGGTCGCGATCCCGGCCCGGCTCATCGAGGCCCACACTTCGATGAAGGAGGGCAAGTTCCTGAAGAGCGAACTGAAGCGCACCGAGCTGTTCAAGAAGACCCTCGGGCTGATCGGCGCCGGCGCCATCGCCAGTGAAGTGGCGCTGCGGGCCAAGGCCTTCGGCATGACGGTTCTGGCCTACGACCCCTACCTCAAGGAGCACCCGGTCGCGCAGATGGTGGACAGCCTCGACGAACTGGTGGCCAAGGCCGAGGTGCTCAGCCTGCACACGCCGCTCACCGACGAGACTCGCGGCATGGTCAACGCCGCGCTGATCGCGAAGATGAAGGACGGCGTCATCATCGTCAACACCGGCCGCGGCAAGTGCGTGGACGAGGCCGACCTGGTCGCCGCGCTGACCAGCGGCAAGGTGCGCGCCTACGGCACCGACGTCTGGCCCAGCGACCCGCCGCCCGCGGACTGCCCGCTGCTGGCCGCCCCGAACGTGTTCATGGCCCCCCACCTCGGCGCCAGCTCCAAGGAGAACCTCGGCCGCATCGGCGACGAGGTGGTGGCCATCCTGAAGGACTTCAAAGCATAAAAATTTCCACCGCCAAGACGCCAAGGGCGCCAAGAAAAGCGGTTCTTCCCTTCCCTTTTCGTTTGCTTGGCGTCTTGGCGTCTTGGCGGTGATCTTTTCTTTTCGATTCACGGAGGCAAACCATGACCCATCGCGTGATCAACTTCTACGCCGGCCCGGCCGGCCTGCCGCTTCCGGCGCTGGAGCGCGCCAAGGAAGAGCTCCTGGACTTCGCCGGCTCCGGCATGTCGGTCATGGAGATCAGCCACCGCGCCAAGGACTACGACGCGGTGCACGAGGAGACCCTGGCCCTGACCCGGGAACTGCTGGACCTGCCCGCCAACTACAAGGTGCTGCTGCTCCAGGGCGGCGCCCACCTGCAGTTCGGCATGATCCCCCTGAACCTCCTGCGCGGCGGGCGCAAGGCCGACTACATCCTCACCGGCAACTGGGCCGAGAAGGCCTACAAGGAAGCCAAACTGGTGGGCGGCGACAACATCCGCGTGGGCGGCAGCACCAAGGACCTGAAGTTCGCCCGGCTGCCCAAGCAGAGCGAATTGACCCTCGGCAAGGATTCGGCCTTCGTCCACTTCACCTCCAACAACACGGTGGAGGGGACCCAGTGGCAGCAGTTCCCCGAGACCGGCGGGATCCCCTACATCTGCGACATGAGCTCCGACATCATGTGGCGGCCCTTCGACGTGAAGCCCTTCGGCCTGATCTACGCCGGCGCGCAGAAGAACCTCGGCCCCAGCGGCGTGGTGCTCACCATCGTCCGCGACGACGTCCTCGACATGTGCGAGGCCCAGGACCTGCCCAGCTACCTGCGCTTCAAGCTCCACGCCGAGAAGAACAGCCTGTACAACACCCCGCCCTGCTTCGGCATCTACATCCTCCGCAACGTGCTCGCCTACAACAAGAGCCTCGGCGGGCTCAAGGCCATCGAGGCCAACAACCGGAAGAAGGGTGAGCTGCTGTACGGCTGCATCGACCGGCACCCGGGCTTCTACAAGGGCTTCGTCACCGAGAAGGCCGACCGCTCCCTGATGAACGTGGACTTCTTCATGCCCACCGAGGAGCTGACCGCGGCCTTCGTCAGCGAGGCCAAGAAGAACGGCATGGTCGGCCTGAAGGGCTACCGCGACATCGGCGGCATCCGGGTCAGCACCTACAATGCGGTCACCGTGGACAACGTCACGACGCTGGTGGACTTCATGGAAGCCTTCGTCAAGAAGAACGGATAAACACCCTCTGGGGGTTCCGCGCTTGCGCGCATACCGCTGCGGCGGACCGCCCCGGGCCCCCAAGTGAAGGCCCCCGCCCGCGGACCGGGCAAGCCGGGCCTTTACTTCGTTCACCATGGAATAATCACATTCCATTCAGGAGGACAGCATGCGTTTGGGAGGCAAGGTCGCCGTGGTCACCGGCGCCAGCCGCGGCATCGGTGCCGCCATCGCCCAGGCCCTCGCCGCCGAGGGCGCAGCGGTGGCCGTGAACTACCACCGCTCTGAAGCGCCGGCCACGGCGCTTGTGGAGGCGATCCGCGCCGCGGGCGGGAAGGCCATCGCGGTGGGCGCCGACGCCCGCGACCCCGAGGCGCTGGGGGCCCTGGCCGAACAGGTCAGGGCCGGACTCGGTCCGATCGACGTGCTGGTGCTGAACGCCGCCATCGGCTTCCCGGTGAAGGGCTTCCTGGAATACCCCTGGGAGGCCTTCGAGGCGAAATTGATGGGCGAGATGGGGGCCGCCTTCCACGCCTGTCGGGCGGTGCTGCCGCAGATGCTGGAGCGCAAGGCCGGTCACATCGTGGCGGTCACCAGCGGCCTGGCCCGGACTCCGGGCTTCGGGTTCTGCGCCCACAGCGCCGCCAAGGCCGCCCTCGAAGGGCTGGTCCGCGCCCTGGCCTTCGAACTGGGCCCGATGGGGATCCAGGTCAACGCCGTGGCCCCGGGCCTGACCCTGACCGACGCCACCTCCTTCCTGCCCGAGGCCCACAAGCAGGCGGTCGCCGGCCACACCCCGCTGCGCCGCAATGCGGTTCCGGAGGACGTGGCCGAGGCCGTTGTGGGCGTGCTCCGCGCCGGGTTCGTCACCGGCGTGACCGTCCCGGTCAACGGCGGGGTCCAGGTGAACTAGAGGAAGAGAAGCAGGCTGACGGCCATCAGCGCCATGCCGGCCACGAGTCCACCGATGCAGTGGTGGTGC
>JAYRFV010000041.1:0-14529 GCA_041908165.1 Holophagales bacterium
CGGACAGCATCAAGCCCGGTCCCGGCTCCGCCGGGAACGGGCGCGGGGGCCCGGGGGTCACAGCCGCAGCCGCAGCCCCCCGGACAGCATCAAGCCAGGTCCCGGCTCCGCCGGGAACGGGCGCGGGGGCCCGGGGTCCCAGGCGCAGCCGCAGCCCCCGGACAGCATCAAGCCCGGTCCCGGCTCCGCCGGGAACGGGCGCGGGGGCCCGGGGGTCACAGGCGCAGCCGGAGACCCCCGGACAGCATCAGGCCGCGATGTCCGGATCGAACTGGAGGCGCACCAGCTTGGCGTAGTGGCCGTCCCGGGCCAGGAGATCGGCATGGGAGCCGCGCTCGACGATGCGCCCCTGGTCCATCACCCAGATCTCGTCGGCGTCCCTGATCGTGCTGAGCCGGTGGGCCACCGTGAAGGTGGTGAGCCGGTGGCTGACCCGCTCGATCACCTGCTGGATGAGGTGCTCGGTCTCGCTGTCGATGTTGGAGGTGGCCTCGTCCAGGAGGAGCACCGCCGGTTCCAGGTAGAGCATGCGGGCGAAGGCGACCAGTTGCCGCTCTCCAGCGCTCAGCTTCTGGCCGCGCTCGCCAACGAGGGTCGCCAGGCCTTCCGGCAGTCGGCCCACCAGGTCCACCAGCCGGCTCTGGGCGAGCACCTCCTCCAGGCGCCTGGGATCCTTGGCCCGGCCCAGGACGATGTTCTCCTCCAAGGTTCCGCTGAACACGAAGACGTCCTGCAGCACGAGTCCGAACAGGCTGCGGAGCTCCTTGAGGCGAAGGTCGCGGACATCCACCCCGTCCACCGTGATCCGGCCCTGCTCGACATCGTAGAACCGCATGAGCAGGTTGATGAGGGTGCTCTTGCCCGCACCTGTGTGGCCCACCACCGCGATCCTGCGGCCCCGGGGGATGACGCCGTCGAGGTCCCGCACCACCCGGCGGCCGCCCGCCTCGTAGGCGAAGGAGACGCCCTCCAGGCGGATCTCGCGGAGGAAGGACGCGGGCCGTGCGTCCGGCCGTTCCGGAATGTGGTCGCGGTTGTCCAGGAGGGCGAAGATCCGCTCGCTGCTGGCCATGGCCGTCTGCATGACGTTGTAGCGTTCCGCCAGCTCCCGGATCGGCCGGAAGAACCGCCCGCTCTGCTGGACGAAGGCGAGCAGGAGCCCCAGCGTCAGGGTTCCGGCCTGCAGCTGGTAGCCCGCATAGAGGATGAGGGCCGCGAGCGTGGCGTTGGTGATCAGCTCCACCACCGGGAAGAACACCGCGTAGGCGAAGATGGTCCTGAGGAAGGCCCCGAGGTAGCCCTGGTTCAGCTCGCCGAAGGCCGCACGGCTCCGGCCTTCCTGGGAGGACATCTGCACCAGGCTCATCCCGGAGAGCTGCTCCTGCAGGAAGGCCTGGATGGCGGCGTAGCGACCCTGGGTTTCCCGGAAAGCCTCCCCCGCCCGGCGCCGGAACACTTCGGTGGCCAGCAGCAGGAAGGGCATGATCCCCAGGGCCACCAGCGCCAGGCCGGCGTGCTTGGTGAACATCCAGACCACGATGGCGAGCAGGCTCAAGGCGTCCCCGACGATGGCCACGAAACCGGAACCGAACATGTCGTTGAGGTTCTGGACGTCGCTGGTGACCCGGGTCATCAGGCGGCCGACCGGGTTGCGATGGAAGAAGTGCGTGCTCCGGCCCATCAGGTGGGAGAACAGCTGCATCCGGAGGTCGAGCATGGCCCGCTGGCCGACCCAGGCGAGCAGGAGGAACCGAGCCAGCTGGACCACGAACCCGGCCGCAAGGGTGCCGAGGAAGGCGACGACCAGGGGGCCGGAGCCCTCCATGGACCCGTGGGTCAGGTGGCGATCGATGAGCCGGAGGGTGAACTCGGACGGCGCGACTTCCAGGGCGGCGCCGGCGGCCATCAGCCCCAGGATGGCCACCAGCCCGACCCAGTAGGGCCGCAGGTAGCCGACCAGGCGGAACAGCAGCGCGTGGCGCAGCTGGCGCTGGTCCACCTGGTCCGTCTGGAAATAGGTGTTCGAACCTTCGGCCATGGTCCATTCTCACACGCGCCCGTGTCATCATGTCCGCAAGGGGCGGGAGGGCCGGCCTGGCTGCCTCTCGTCGATCCACAACGACCCGCCCCGGCGTCGGGGCGGCCCGGAAGACCATGGAGCACGCATGCGCCCGATCCTCCTATCCGTCCTGGCTCTCGCGGTCTGCGCGGAGACGCCGGTCGAACTCAGGCTTCGCAAGGACCTGGCCTTCCTCGCTTCGGCGGAACTCAAGGGGCGGGGCAACGGGTACCCGGAACTGGAAAAGGCCGCGGATTTCCTGGTGGGGACCTACCGCAAGCTCGGCGTGAAGGTCCGGGTGGAACGGTTCCCGTACGTGATGGGCGTCGAGCGCCTGCAAGCCGCCGCCCTCCTCGGGAAGGGGGACGACACGGGTGCCCGCCTGGAGTGGGGCAAGGACATCGAGGCCTACGGGTTCAGCGCGGATGCGGCGTTCCGGCACCGGGCCCTGGCCTTCGTCGGCTACGGCCTCGCCCTGGCCGACCACGACGACCTTGCCGGCATCGACCTCAAGCGCAAGGTCGCGGTGATCCTGGCCAAGATCCCGGACGGACACGCCTTCGCCGGCCTGGACAAGCTTGAACGGGGGCTCCCGGCCCGGGTGAAAAAACTCCAGCAGGCCGGCGCCTCCGCGGTGATCGTCGTGGAAGAGGGCGACCGGGCCCGTTCCCTGCGGCGCGAAGAGGGGCCCTCCAGGCTCGACCTTCCGGTCCTCAGCGTGACGCTGAAGGCCCTGGAGACGGTCTGCAGCGGCCTCCCTGACCGCATTGCCAAGCTCCGGTCCGAAGGGAAGCCGCAGAGCCGGGACTACAGCCTGGCCCCCTGGACCTTCCTCAACCTCGACCTGAAGCTGAAGGCGCTGGAGGTGCAGCTGCCCAATGTCGTGGCCGAGATCCCGGGCCGTGACCCCCGCCTGGGCGCGGAGTACATCGCCCTCGGGGCCCACTTCGACCACCTGGGGCTGGGCGAGCGCCACAGCATGGGAGGCGAGGCCGCCCGTGGCCAGGTCCACCCGGGCGCCGACGACAATGCGTCCGGAACGGCCGTGGTCCTCGAACTGGCTCGGGAGCTGCACAAGTCCCCGCCGAAGCGGTCCGTGATCCTGCTCCACTTCAGCGGCGAGGAGGAAGGCCTGCTGGGCAGCGCCGCCTGGGTCCGCAACCCCACGGTCAAGCTCGATTCGGTGAAGTTCATGGCGAACTTCGACATGGTCGGCTACCTGCCCAAGGAGAAGCCCGTCCTGTTCCTCGGCACCCTGGGCGCGCCCAAGGCCGCCCTGGAACGGGCGAGGGCCCTGGCACCCGCCGGCCTCTCGGTGAGCACCGAGGTCGGCGAAATGATCGGCGGCTCGGACCACATGAGCTTCTCGCTCGCCAGGATCCCGACCTTCTTCTTCTTCACCGGGATCCACGGCAACTACCACCGGCCGAGCGACGTTGCCGAGAAGATCAACTACACCGGCATGGCCGCGCTGGCGTCCTACGCCCGGGGCCTCGTGGTGGACCTCGGCGATGCTACCGAGACGCCCGCCTTCGACCCCGAGACTGCCAAGATCAAGACCGGCAAGGGTGGGCCCATGAAGGTCGCCTTCGGCACGATTCCCGATTACGCCGAGAACCCCAAGGGATTCCGCGTCCAGGGGGTCAGCCCCGGCGGGACCGCGGAGGCGATGGGTATCCAGGCCGGCGACATCCTGACCGCCTTCGGCGAGATCCAGGTCAAGACCATCTACGACTACATGCAGGCCCTCGGCAAGTACAAGGGAGGGGACAAGGTCACGGTGAAATGGCTGCGCGGGGACAAGGAGATGCAGGGCGAAGCCGTCCTCAAGGGGCGCTGAACCGGCGATGCTGCTCTCCCTGCCGGAAGGCTTCCCCACCGAAGTGGCCGTGCTCGAACGGCCCGGCGCGGAGTGGCTTCCCGCCGGCCGGTGGACCCTGCTGGGCGACCGGGCCGTCCGCCCGGCCTGGACGGCGGCGGGTCTTCCAGTGCCGGAGGGCTCCCGGTGGGTTGAGGTCGAGGAAGGGACCAAGCGGCTTGAAACCCTCATCCCCTGGCTGGAGGCCTGGGCCGCCCTTCCCCTGCACCGGCAGGACACGCTGCTGGCGGTGGGGGGCGGGATCCTCACGGACATGGCAGGGTTGGCCGCGTCGCTGTTCCTGCGCGGGATCGCCTGGCACGCCTGGCCCACCACCCTACTCGCCCAGGTGGACGCGGGCCTCGGCGGGAAGACGGCGGTGAACCTGGCGGCCGGCAAGAACCTCGCCGGCGCCTTCCACGCCCCGCGCCGGCTGGTCGCCTGCCGGTCCTTCCTGGAGTCGCTGCCCTTCCGGCAGGTCGAGGCCGGCCGGTGGGAGGTGGTCAAGATGGCCCTGCTCGAGGGCGACCTCCCGTGGGCCGAGGCCCTGCTCTGCGAGCCCCTGCCCTCCGCGGAGTCGATCCGCGAAGCGCTTCGCCGCAAGGCCCTGGTGGTCCACCGGGACCCCACCGAGCAGGGCGAGCGCCGTCTGCTGAACCTCGGCCACACCCTCGGCCACGCCCTCGAGGCGGCCTCGGGCCATGCCCTCCTGCACGGCGAGGCCGTCGGCCTTGGTCTGCTGGCGGCCTGCCTGCTCGCGGAGGACCAGGCGGAGGCCAGGTTCCCTCCGGCCTTCCTGGAACGCCTCGCAAGCCACCTCCGGCCCCTGGCCGATCGCATCCGCCCCTGGTCCGACTGCCGGCCCTACCTCGTCCGGGACAAGAAGGCCCACCGCAGCGCGGAAGGCACCGCGGCGATACACTCGATCCTGCCCCAGCCCGGCCGGGCGGCCCTCCAGCGGCCCCTCGGGCCGGAATCCTGGGCACGCGCCCACGCGCGCATGGCCGCACTGCTCGACGCTCCTGGATCCTCTTGAACAACCGAACCGCCCTCCGCCTCCTGCTGCCGCTGCTGGTCCTGGGCCTGCCGCTGCGGTCGCAGGAGGAGGCCCGCACGCTGTTCCTGCAGGGCCGGGCCCTGCAGCGTCGCGGCGGCGGTGACGACCCCAAGGGCGCCGTCGCGCTGTTCAGGAAGGTCGTCGAACTCGCCCCGGCCAGCGCCGAGGCCCACCTCCGGTTGAGCGAGGCCCTCCTCGAGTGGGGCGCCACCGACGAAGCCGTCGCCCCGGCCCAGCGCGCGGTGGAACTGGCGCCGCAGAACGGCGAGGCGAGGGCCCACCTCGCCCTCCTGCAGCACCGTCGCCTGCAGACCAATGCGACGCTCCTCGAAGAGACCCGTTCAGCCCTGGATGCCGCGGCGGCCCTGCTGCCCCAGGATGTCGAGATCTGGGCGCGGCTCGGCGAGACTTGCGAGCAGGCCAAGGACGAGGAAGGGGCCCTCCGGGCCTGGCTGAAGGTCGGCCGCCTCCGACCGCAGATCACCTTCGCCTGGGAGAAGGCCGCCTTCTTCGCGCACAAGCTCGAGCGGCCGGAAGGGAAGCGCGAGGCGGTGATGGCCCTCTGTTCCGCCAGGAGCCCCGACAGCCGCCACCTCCGCTGGCTCGAGGACCTGGCCCGGGAACAGCTGAAGGCGGGGTTCCTGGGCCACGCCGAGGACAGCTTCCGGCTGCTGGCGCGGCACTTCCCGAAGGAGGCCAGCGTCTGGGAGAACATCGCCCTGGTCCAGCTGAACACCAGCCGGTTCGAGATGGCCCTGGAGAGCCTCAAGCAGGCGGAGGGCCTCCGGCCGACTCCGCGGATCGGGCTGAACCTGGCCTTCAGCCTGCTCAACCTCGGCGACCTCAAGGGCGCGGAAGCGATCCTTCGAAGCCTGCATACGGACGCCACCAGCGGAGCCGAGGCCGAGAAGCTGCGGGCCGACGCCCGGGTCCTGTACGCCTCCTGCCTCATGCTGCAGGGCCGGCCGAAGGACCTGCTCGAGCTTCTCGCCACGGGCCCGCCCGCGGAGGGTCAGGGCGAACTGCTCGCCCTCCGGGCCCAGGCGCGGATCCGCGTGCAGGACTGGGCGGGGGCCCGCGCCGACCTCCGGCTTGGCATCCGGACCTTTCCGCGGGTCGCCCTGTTCGCCCAGGCGGCCGCCCTCCCTCCGAACCTGTTCGACGAGTCCTTCTTCTCCCGGAAGGACTCCCGGAAGGCCCTCGAGCAGCTCGACCTGGAATCCATGGCCGGCCTCTGGGGCGATTTCCGGCGCTGGGACCGCTGCCTGGAGACGGTGGAGCGGGCGCTCAAGGCCTCCCCCTTCAGGACCGTGAACCTGATGCTCCTGCAGTCGAACGCCCTCGACCAGCTGGACCGCCACGCCGAGGCCATCGGCGTGCTCCGCCAGGCGCTGGCGCTCGACCCGCTGCACGCAACCGTGCAGAACAACCTCGGCTACCTGCTGCTCGAGGAGGGCAAGGATCTGGCCGAGGCGGCTCGGCTCATCGAGGCCTCGGTCCGGCAGGAGCCAGAGAACGGCAGCGTCCTCGACAGCTGGGGCTGGGTGCTCTTCAAGCAGGCCCGCTATCCGGAGGCCGAGAAGGCGCTGCGGAAGGCCGCGGAGTTGAGCCCCTTCAGCCCGGAAGTGCGCCGTCACCTCGGCGAAGTCCTGCTCAAGCTGGACCGGCCCAGGGAGGCCGCCGAGCAGTGGGAGCGGGCGCTGGCCTTCGTCTTCCCGGAGCGCGCCGCGCTCGCCCGGAAACTGCAGAAGCTGCAGGCCGACCTCGCCCGCCAGGACAAGGCCGGCCGGACTGCCCGCCCGCTGGAACCGGCCGCCGCCGAGCCCGAACCCCCGGACCCCGAGGAGGACTGATGCGCCTGGCCTCCCTGCCCCTCGCCGCGGCACTGGTCCTGCAGGCCCAGGCACCGGCGATCCTGCGGGTCCAGTACGACTGGGGCTACGTTGGTGCCGACGGCGAGGGCAAAGGCCAGCTCAGCGCCCTGGTGGACGCGGCCAGCGGCCGGGTGGTCCTGGAGCTTCACGGACTCGGCGAACGGCTGGTGCTGCTCGAAGGCGACCGCGCAGCCGGCTACCGGCTGCAGATCCCGCGGCGGAAGCTGGACCGCCAGGTCAAAGCCCTCGGCGAGCTGCCCGTGCCCTTCCTGCCCGAACTCGGGGGCGCGGAGGGCCTCGGCCGGCTGTTCACCGCCGGTGAAGGCCCCGGGGTGAAGGTGACCGCGCGTGACGGCAGCGGACCGCTCAAGCTGCGCTACAAGGGCAAGGACGAGCAGGGCAACGACGTGATGGTCTGGCTGACCCGCACGCGCTGGGAGCCTTGACCGGCGCGAAGGCGCTCAGCGCGGGATGGTCCCGGTCCGCTCCCAGCGGGTCCTCACCAGGAAGTAGCGGGCGCCGTCGACGAAGTTCATGACCACGTCGCCGGGATGCTCGGGCACCTTGGCCGGGGTGTCGTCGTTGCCGCCTTCCCGGAAGCTCCACCAGACGATGAACGGGCGACCCCGCAGGTGGTCCACCGGCATGAACCCCCAGTAGCGGCTGTCCATGCTGTTGTCGCGGTTGTCGCCCATGGCGAACAGGTGTCCCGGTGGGACCTTCTGCGGCGGCAGTTCGTCGCGGAAGGGGTTCGGCGCACCGAGCATCGGCGAGGAGCCCTGGCGGTTGCTCGCGAGCGTGGCCGGGTCGGCGTAGGGCCAGAGGGTCGGCGGGGGCGGCAGGCCGAGCTCGCCGGACAGCTGGGTGGCGCGCTCCCGCTCGTTGCCGCCGGCATTGCGGTTGAGGGTCCAGGGTCCGGGTTCCGGCTGGTCCTTGAAGATCGGGTGGCCGTCCACGTCGCCCACGACGGTCTGGTCCTGGATGTGGTGCTCGAAGGGCCCGGTGACCAGGCTGCCGTTCACGTACAGACGCTTGTTGCGGATCTCCACGGTGTCGCCGGGCAGGGCGACGCAGCGCTTGACGTAGTCCATGTTCCGCTCGTAGGGATAGCGGAAGACGATGATGTCGCCGCGCTGCACCGAGCGCATCGGGAAGAGGGCCTCCTCCCAGGCCCACTGCGGCCGGGCGAAGATGAACTTGTTGGCCAGCAGGTGGTCGCCGATCATCAGCGTGTTGCGCATCGAGGCCGATGGGATGGTGAACTGCTGCCCCACGAAGGTCTTGAAGAACATGATCAGCAGCACGGCGAAGCAGACCACCTCGGCATTGTCGCGCCAGGCTCCCTTCGCCACTCCCGGGGGCAGCACCGGCTCCACCTTTTCCTTCGCCATTCGGACTCTCCGCTGAGGTTCCAGCCTCCAGCATGGCACAGGACCCGCGGGGTCCTGCCCCGGTCACTGCACGGTCCGCTCCCGGGGAACCTCCTGGAAGGAATGACCGACCATCAGGTTGGTGGTCACCCAACGGCCGTCCCGCCATTCGCGCCTCTCGACCTCGCCGAAATCCGGCAGGTAGAAGACCCGGATCCGGGTGCCGGCGTGCAGCGGCTCCCCTTCGACCCAGACGCCCTCGCCGCTGGCGGTCGATGGGAGCTGGGGCCGCTCCTGGCCCCACCGGGCGCGGCCCAGCACCCGCAGGCGGTGGGTCGGTCCCTGCCACGCCGTCGCGCGGTCGGGAAACCCCTCGGGCAGCAGCACCAAGGCGCGGCCCTGGGAATCCGCCAGCGAAACGCCGCCGCCCTTGAGCACGAACTGCAGGGTCTGGCGGCCCTGCAGGGACGTGTAGGACGACTCGACCCGGCGGACACCGCCGGCTTCGACTGAACGGAGCACCTGCTTCTGAAGCCGGCCGGCGGGACCTGCCCCCGCCGGGCCCGACGGGTTCTCGAACACCAGGGTGCGCCCGGCCTCCCAGGCCTCGAAAACCTCCGCCTCCCCTGCCGTCGGGCGGCAGCCCGCAGCCAGGGTCAGCAGCGCGAGGGCCAGCGGGAGGAGCCTCACCGCGGCCCCCGGCCGAACTTCGAGATCAGGTCCTCCAGGGTGGCGTGGCGGACCGGCTGCGGGCGCGGCTCCTTGCGGGGCGGTTCGGGACGCGGGCTCCGTCCCGGCTTGGGCCGGGCGCCCTCCTTCCGGGCCGGGCGATCCGGCTTGGGGGCCTGAGGACGGGCCGGGGGCGGTTCGAGCGCCGCCTTGATGGACAGGGCGATCCGCCGGGCGGGCAGGTCGAGGGCCAGCACCTTCACCTTCACGACCTGGCCCACCGCCAGCACCGACGAGGGGTTCTTCACGAAGCGGTGGCTGATCTCCGAGAGGTGGACCAGGCCGTCCTGGTGCACCCCCACGTCGACGAAGGCGCCGAAATCCGTCACGTTCGTCACGATGCCCTGCAGTTCCATCCCGATGGCGAGGTCCTCGGGCTTGTGGACCCCCTCCTTGAACTGCACCGCCTCGAATCGGCGGCGCGGGTCCCGGCCGGGCTTGCCGAGTTCGGCGAGGATGTCCCTCAGGGTCTCGAGCCCGAAGCGTTCGTCGACGAGGGCGCCCGGATCCAGGGCCTCCAGCGCCGCGGTGTTGCCGATCAGTTCGTTCAAGGGCTTCGACGCCGCCGCGCAGATGCGTTCCACCAGTGGATAGCTTTCGGGGTGGACGGCGCTGGCATCGAGCGGGTCCTCGCCGTCGCGGATCCGCAGGAAGCCCGCCGCCTGCTGGAAGGCCCGGTCGCCGAAGCGCGGGACCTCCAGCAGCTGGGCGCGGCGCCGGAAGGCGCCGTGCTCGAAGCGGTGCGCGACGATGTTCTTGGCCAGCGCCTCGCCGATGCCGGCCACGTAGCTGAGCAGCCGGTAGCTCGCACTGTTGAGGTCGACGCCGACCCGGTTCACGCAGCTCTCGACGACGCCGTCGAGGCCCTTCTTGAGGGCGGTCTGGTTGACGTCGTGCTGGTACTGGCCGACGCCGATGGACTTCGGCTCGACCTTCACCAGCTCAGCCAGGGGATCCTGGAAGCGGCGGGCGATGCTGATGGCGCCGCGGACGGTGACATCCTGCTCCGGGAACTCCTCGCGGGCGATGTCGGAGGCGCTGTACACGCTCGCCCCGGCCTCGCTGACCGGCACGCACACCACGCCGGCCCGGCCGGTCTCCGCCAGCCAGTCGCGCAGGAAGGCCTCCGCCTCCCGGCCGCCGGTGCCGTTGCCCACGGCGACGGCCTCGATCGGGTAGCGGGAGAAGAACTGGTCGAGCACCGCCTTCGCGCCATCCAGGTCGCGCTTGGGCTCGAGCGGATAGATGGCGGCGGCCTCCATGAACTGCCCGAGGCGGTTGATCACCGCCAGCTTGCAGCCGGTCCGGATGCCGGGATCGACGCCGAGGGTGCAGACCTGGCCGGCGGGCGGGGCGAGCAGGAGGTTGTCCAGGTTGGTCTGGAAGACCCGGATCGCCTCGGCGTCCGCCTTGCGCTTGGCCTCGATGCGCACGTCCACCTCGATGGACGGCGCCAGCAGCCGGTCGAAGGCATCCTCGGCCACCGCGTGCAGGAAGGCCCGGTAGCCCGAGGCGGGGTGCACCGGGATGCGGGTGGTCAGCTCCGAGACCAGCTTCTCCCGGTCGACCTGCAGCTTGACCGTCAGCACGTCCTCCTTCTCGCCGCGCCGGAGCGCCAGGAGCCGGTGGCTTGGGAGCTTGGCGATCGGCTCCTTGAAATCGAAGTAGGGCTTGAACCGGAGGCTCTCCTGGGAACCCTGCTTGGCTTCCCGCAGGACGCTGTGCAGCACACCGGTGTCGTGGAACACATGGCGCAGGCGCTGGCGCAGGTCGGCATTCTCGGCGAGCATCTCGGCGAGGATGTGGCCGGCCCCCTCGACGCAGGCGCTGGGGGTTTCGAGGCCCTCCTCGCCTGCCTTCACGAAGGGCTCGGCGAGGACCAGGGGGTCGGCGCCGCTCTCGTCCTGGAGCAGGGCCTCGAGCAGGGGCTCGAGGCCGCGCTCCTTGGCGAGGATCGCCTTGGTGCGCTTCTTGGGCTTGTAGGGCAGGTAGAGGTCCTCGAGTTCGGCCTTCACCCAGGCGGACTCGATGCGAGCCTTGAGGTCGTCGGTGAGCTTGCCCTGGTCACCGATGGACTTCAGCACGGTGACGCGGCGGTCGAGGAGTTCCTTGTAGTAGGCGGCGCGGTCCTCGATGGCCCGGATGGCGACCTCGTCCATGGAGGCCGTCATCTCCTTCCGGTAGCGGGCGATGAAGGGAACGGTGTTTCCGGCTTCCAGCAGGGCAGCCACCGCCGCCACCCGCTCCCTGGGCAGCTTGAGCTCGGCGCTGATCCGGTCCAGTACGAGATCCACGAAGATCCTCCCGCCCCCTCGATGGGGGAAAGGAATCATACCGCGGGCCACGGGGATGTGCCGCTAGAGGCCCAGCAGCCCCTCCAGCACTGCGCGGAGCGAGCCGTCGTAGTCCACCGGCTTGGTCTCGACGTGCCGGATGCGCGCCGCCTTGGCCATCAGCGCGGTGCGGACGTCCGGACGCTCGGCGAACATCACCACCGGGATGTCGCTGCCGAGGCCGTGCTGGCGCAGCTTGTCCAGGAACTGCTGGGCGTCGTGGGTGCCGATCCGCTGGTCGAGGATCACCAGGTCCGGCTGGGAGCTGCGGAGGGTCTCCACCGCCGTGAGGAAATTGCGGGCCTCCTTGATGCGGCGGAACCCGTCGACGATGAGGGTCCCGGCCAGGATCGCCCGGTCCAGGTCCTCCACCAGCACCAGCAGGATGCACCGGCCGGCGCGCTTGAGCCGCCTCACCTTCTCCTGGGGACTGCCGCGGTCCAGCCATTCGTCGCCCCCGTCCTGAGGGTCGTCCTCCGCGGCGGGCGGGGCCTCTTCGGTCGCCGCCTCGCCTTCCCAGCCCTCGTCCTCCTCCTCGACCGGATCGGAAGCCTCGAGGTCCAGGTGCGACCGGCGCACCTTGAGGGGGAACACCTGGCCGGTCCGCGGCATCCGCCGCTGCATGACCTGCTCCAGGATCCGCGTTTCAAGGGTGCCCAGCCCCTCGAACTGCAGGCCGAGGATCGGCCCTTCCGGGGTGGCCAGGGCATAGGCCAGGCTGGCGCCGCACTCGACCATCGGGGCGTGGGGAAGGTCGTTGATGCGCAGCAGGAGGAACTGCTGCCCCTTCTCGAAGGGAGTGATCGAGGGATTCAGCCTGCGGTCGTCGGCGATCGAGATCATCCGGTCGACCCGCAGGGAGAGCCCTCCCATCCCCAAAGTCCGGAGCTTGCCGGTGGCTCCGAGCCCGCTGCCCAGGCTCTCGATCAGGGTCACCGAGGCCCGCTCGCGGGAGCCGAAGCGCGCCCGCGGTCCGATCCGCCGCTCCGCCTGCTTGATCCGGAGGGGCAGGCCCAGGACCGCCTGGAGGTAGCCCCCGCGCTGGAGGAAGAGGACCGAGCAGCGGAACCGGCCCCGGTCCAGGGGAAAGGTCAGCTCCAGCGACGGGCTGTCCTCGATCCCGGCCGGCAGGGCCCGCGACAGGGAGACCGTGAGGGTGTGCTGCTCCTCGTTGATCGATTCGACCTTGACCGCCGCCGGCGCCAGGTCGTCCTTGCGGAACTTGAGCAGGCAGGGTGTCCGGAGGCGGCACAGCTCTTCGAGGTAGGCCAGGATCTGCTGCGGGTCGGTCAGCCCCGGTTCGCTGTCCGGCGCCAGCCGCTTGCCGAGGATCTCCTTCCAGCCCATGGGAGATCCTTCGGATCCTTTTCCAGGGACTTGAGCCCGGTGAGGCTAAGATTTTCCCCAGACCTCGGAACCGGAGTCCTGCCCCAGGAACCCTGAACCCAGTTGGTTCCACGGGTTCCTCATTCCCTGCCCTCGCCGCGATCGGTGCCGCCGCATGATCCGACCCCTCACCCACATCCGCATCGTGGACCTGTCCCGGATCCTGGCAGGTCCCTTCTGCACGCAGCTGCTGGCCGACCTGGGCGCGGAGGTGCAGAAGGTCGAGCCCCCCGAAGGGGACCCCACCCGCGGCTGGGGGCCTCCCTTCGACGAGGCCGACGCCGCCTATTTCCTCTGCGCCAACCGCGGCAAGCGGAGCACGTTCCTGGACCTCCACGAGGCGGACGGCCTGGAGTGGCTGCACCTGATGCTCAAGGATGCGGACGTGCTGGTGGAGAACTTCCTGCCTGAATCCGCGCACCGCCTGGGGCTCACCTGGGAACGGCTCCACGAGCGCCACCCCAAGCTCGTCCTGGCCTCCATCCGCGGGTTCGCCTCCGACGTGGAGGCCTGGCAGCGCCCAGGCTACGACTTCATCCTGCAGGCGGAATGCGGCTGGATGAGCGTGACCGGAGAGGCCGACGGCCGGCCCATGAAGGTGGGGATGGCGCTGGTGGACGTGCTGGCGGCCCTCTACTGCGCCAACGGGATCCAGTCCGCGATCCTCCACCGGGAGCGAACCGGGGAGGCCATCCACGTCGAGGTTCCGCTCCTCGAAGCCGCATTGGCGGGGCTGGTCAACGTGGGCGCGGGGGCCCTGGCCACCGGGCAGCCTCCCGAACGCTACGGCAACGCCCATCCGCACATCGTGCCCTACGAGACCTTCGCGTGCCTCGATGGCGACATCGCCCTCGGCGTGGGCAGCGACCGCCAGTTCGAGGTCCTGGCCCTCTGGATCGGCGTGGACCTGGAGGAGAACCCCCACTGGCGGAAGAACCGCGGCCGGGTCGAGGACCGCAAGCGGCTGGTCCCGCTGCTGGCGCGGAAGTTCGCCGAACGGAGGGTGCAGGACGCCCTCGGGTTCTGCGAGGCCCACGCCATCCCGGCCAGCAAGGTCCGCAGCGTGGACGACATCCTGTTCCGCCAGGCCGGCCGCCTCCACCACCTGATCACGGCCCTCCAGGACGAGGCCAGCGGCCGGATGGTGCCGCTGCTGGCCAGCCCGGTCCTGCTCAACGGCCTGCGCGCCTGCGCCAAGGTCCCCCCCCCGCGACGGCGCCCATGAGGCGGCCGGGGGTCCTCCGCCGCCTGGGCGAGACCCTCCCCGGGGCCGCAGGCCTGGACCGGCTCCGCGGCGCCTGGAGCCGCCTGGTCGGCCACGCCCTGGCGGAGCACGTGCGCCCTCTGGCCGTCCGCAGGGGGACCCTGGTGCTCGGCTGCACCGACCCCGCCCTGCTCTCCAGCCTCCGCACCAGCGCGGCCCGGAGCTGGCCGGAACTACAGGGGCGGATCCAGCGGTTGACCGGCCTGCACCTCGCCGGCGTCCTGGTCGAGGCCTGCGATCCCGCTCCCCCATCCGAAGCCCGCCCCGCTCCGGAGGACGCCTTCGCCGAGGTCCTCAAGCGCTACCGCACCGCCGCCAAAGAACCCTTGGACTCCCGCCGCCACTGAGGTAGGATGGGCTTCTTCGGGGCGTGGCTCAGCCTGGTAGAGCGCTCGGTTCGGGACCGAGAGGTCGGAGGTTCGAATCCTCTCGCCCCGACCAGAGAAATGGGGGGACCGAGGTCCCCCTATTTCTTTGGTCGGAATTCGGATGGATTCGAACCTACGAGGGCGATGGCGCGCAGGTAGGGCCAGCAAGGAACGTGTATACGTTCCGCAGCGGTCCGGCGCAGCCGGAGGCCCGTGCGCAGCCCGCGCGAG
>JAYRFV010000042.1:0-151201 GCA_041908165.1 Holophagales bacterium
GTGTTCGAGTCCCGGTGGTGTGGCGGCTCCAGGTGGTGCGCCCAGCATTCGCCAGGATTGGCGAATGGGACGGAAGGGCCCGCAGGGCCATTGCCGCCCGAAGGGTGAGGGCACAGGAGGTGCCCGAATCAACGTGACTCGAACCGGCCACCTGCTGGCCCCGGCCCCTTGCGGTTTCGACAGCGCTGCATGCGCTGTCTCAACCGGGGGCCTACCGGGCCGCAGGTGATTCTCGCGTGTTCGAGTCCCGGTGGTGCGGCGGTTCCAGGTGGTGCGCCCAGCGTGACTCGAACACGCGACCTGCGGCTTAGAAGGCCGCTGCTCTATCCGGCTGAGCTATGGGCGCTCCTGGACTGGGACCATGGTAGCGGCTGTGGGAGCGACCGTGATCCTCGGCACAGGCTGGCCCGCGAAGCCGATCCCCTGGGATGATGGGGGCGCGAGGCTGCCCATGGATCCGCTGAAGACCGACGCCACCCGACCCGAGCCGTTCCCCTCCAGCTTCTGGAGCGCCAACGTCATCGAGCTGTTCGAGCGGGCCGCCTACTACTCGATGGCCAGCTTCGTGGTGATCTACCTGGGCAGGCTCGGGCTGGGCGACTACTGGCCCAGCACCCTCAACGGGATCCTGTGGTTCCTGGTCTACTTCCTGCCGATCCTGAGCGGCACCATCGCCGACCAGATCGGCTTCCGGCGGGCCCTGATGCTGGCCTGCCTGCTGCTTGTCTGCGGCTACTTCCTGATGGGCTCCCCGGTCTGGGTGGGCGGCAATGTCCTCGCCGCGCAGGTGGGCAAGGAGGTGACCGCCGGTCCCACGGTGGTCGCCCCGGTGGTCCTGGCCCTGGTCTTCATCGGGGTCGGCGGGTCCTTCGTCAAGCCCTGCATCGCCGGCACCGTGCAGCGCACCCACATGGGCCGGGCCACCCTGGCCTTCGCCATCTTCTACATGGTGATCAACATCGGCAGCATTGTCGGCCGGATCACCGGCTGGTTCGTGCGCACCCGCCTGCAGCAGCTCGAGGCCATTTTCGGCGTGGCCATGGCCGCCGCCGCGGTCGCCTTCCTGGCGGTCCTGCTCAGCTACAAGGACCCGGCGGGAGGTGCCGACCCTTCCAAGCCGCGGAAGCGCATTCCGGAGATCCTGCTGGGCGTCGTGCAGGTCCTCCGCAGCGGCCGCTTCGTCCTCTTCCTGGTGGTGAGCAGCGGCTTCTACTTCATCTACAACCAGGTCTACAAAGTGCTCCCCCTGTAAGTGAAGAAGACGGTCGAGCTGTCCCCGGCGATGGACCTCTACACCATGGCCAACCCGATCGTGATCGTCAGCTTCCAGCTGCTGATCACCAAGGCCTTCGGGAAGCTGCCTCCGATCAAGTCGATCGTTGTGGGCACGGTGATCATCGGCCTGTCCATGCTGATCAACCTGGTGCCCCTGCACATGGCCGGCGGCGTCACCCGGCAGGCGCTGCTGCCCATGGGCAGCCTGTTCATCGTCCTGACCGTGGCCCTGATCGCCTTCGGCGAGCTGTTCGCCTCCTCGCGGCTCTACGAGTACATCGGCTCCCTATCGCCCAAGGGCCAGGAAGGGCTGTTCCTCGGCTACGCCAACCTGCCCATGGCCCTCGGCAGCCTGGTCGGCGGTCCGGTGGGCGCCTGGCTGTTCAACAGCGTGATGTGCGCCGGTGCCGAGAAGCTCCCGAACGGATTGCTGAGGCTGGATCCGCAGGCCGCGTCCTTCGGCTGGGCCCTGCTCGGCTGCTTCGGGCTGCTCTCCGCCTTCGCGCTCTGGCTCTACAACCGCTGGCTGCAGAAGCAGGCCGATTGAGGGTGCCGGGGTCCTCGAGGGCCGCTGGTACACTGAAGGGCCCCCGCGTTCCGGGGGCCCTTTTGTCGTGGTGCCATGATCCTCCGCAAAGAGTACGGGTTCGAGTCCGCCCACTTCATCTACAACCATCCGGGCAAGTGCAAGAACCTGCACGGCCACAGCTACAAGCTGCACGTCTGCATCGAGGGGCCGGTGAACCCGGAGACCGGGATGATCATCGATTTCGACGACCTCAGCCAGGTGGTCGAGGCCCGGGTCATCACCCGGCTGGACCATCGCTTCCTCAACGACCTGATCCCGCTGTCCACCGCCGAGAACATCTCGGTCTGGATCTGGAACGAACTGAAGCCGGCCCTGCCCGGCCTGGTCCAGGTGGAAGTCTACGAGACCTCCGACAACTGCGTGATCTACCGGGGCGAGTGATGCGCCGGGCCTGCCTTCCGGCCCTGCTGCTGCTCACCGGCTGCGCCAGCCTCGACCCTGCCGCCGCCTACCGGAACGCGGCCCGCAGCCTGAGCTTCCAGCTCCAGGCGGTGCATCCGCGCCTGGACCTGGCCCTGCCGGTGGAGCGCTCGACCCTGGTGCTCGGCCTCGACCTCGGCATCCGCAACCCGTCGACGCTGCGGCTTGCCGCCCGCAGCCTGGGCGGCGGGATCCACCTGCAGGCCGGCGGCGAGGGCTTCCCCCTGGGCCAGGTCCACTTCCCGGCGGGCCTGAACCTGGAGGCGGGTTCCACCCGCACCGTCCGGGCCGAACTGCGCCTGCCCTATGCGGACGTCCGGCGTGCCTGGAAGGCCCTGGAGGCCGTGGCCCTGCGCGGCGCCGCCGGCACCTGGAGCCTGGAGGGCCGGGCCACCCTGGACGTGCTGGGCCTGCCCCTGGACCTCCCGCTGCGGACCCGCCTGCGCTCGGGGAGCCCCGTTCCATGATCCGGGCGGTGGTCTTCGACCTCTGGAACACCCTGGTCCGCAGCCAGAAGGGCAGCCCGTTCCGCCGCATCCAGGGCCTGCTGCACCCGTCCCAGGCGCCGCTGGTGGACGCCTTCATGTGGGACAGCATGCGCCGGCCCTACCCGGACAGCGGCGCCTTCCTCGAGGCCTGGCGCACCACCCTGCACTTCGACCGAGAGCAGCTGGCGGCCATCCAGGCCGCGTTCCAGGAGGCCGCCCAGGACGCCGAGCTGTTCCCGGAGACCCTGGCCGTGCTCGATCGCACCCGCGGCCTCGCCCGCACCGCCCTGCTGTCCAACACCCAGGCCTTCGACATGGACCTGCTGGAGGGCCTGGGCATCGCCGCCCGGCTCCGGACCCGGGTGCTGTCCGCCGAGATCGGCCACCTCAAGCCGGAGGCGGGCGCCTTCGCCGCCGTGCAGGCGCGCATGGGCCTGTTCCCGGGCAACCTGGTGATGGTCGGCGATTCCTGGCGCGACGACGTGGAGGGCGCGCTGGCCGCCGGGTGGACGGCCATCTGGATCAACCGCGGCGGCCTGCCGCGGCCGGACCACGATGCCGAGGCCAGCCTCGTCGAGCTGCCCGACCTGGGCCGGGTCCCCGAGGTGGTCGAGCGCCTGCAGGCCGGGGCCCGCTGCGCCACCTGCCTGGGCTAGGCCAGCGCCTCAGCGCACCCGGGTCCAGTTGGACGAGCCGCTGTTCGAGGAACCCGCGGTCTCCTGCCAGCGCCCCGAGGCCGCCCGGTCATCGGCCGCGAAGGTCATCTCGTACCATCCCTTCACCTTCCCATCGCGGGTGGTGTAATCGATCCGGAAGCGCCCATCGGCCAGGAACCGGCCCGGTCCGGAGGCATTGCCGAAACCCGATTCCTGGCACTGGTACCCGCCCGACGGCTGCCGTGCGATGGTCCAGGTCTCGGTCCGGCCGTGGCGCCACACACCCACCGGATCGGCGGCGGGACGGACGTTCTGGGAGTCTCCCGAGAATTCGATCCGGGCGACCTCGGCCATCGGGAAGGTCTGGGTGCGCCCGTTCTTGAGCACGACGGTCATGTGCGACTGGGCGAACAGTGGAAGGCCGGCGACCAGGGCACAGAGAATCACTGATGACATTTGGGTCTCCATGAAACCGCCCCATGGTAGGCCCCGGCCGATGGGCACGTACAGGGTTTTCCCTGGCCGCCGCAGCGGCTGTCCGGGCCCGGGCTACTTCCCCGGCAGGATGTCCAGGGTCAGGGCGTGGCGCGGGCCGTCGGCCTTCTCGATCCAGAGCACGTGGGCGCCGAGGGCGCGGGCGAGCTGCAGAAGGCCCTCGCGCATCTCCGGGGACAGCGCGGCGCGCAGCTCCGGGTGGAGGCCGAGGCGCAGGGTGGCGCCGCGCAGCCGCTCGCCGAGCCGGGCCATCTCGCGGTAGGCCTTGAGCACGATGGTCTCCGCGGTGAGCAGCCGGCCAGCCCCCGCACAGTGCGGGCAAGGCTCGGTCAACTGCCGCTCCAGGCTGGGGCCGGTGCGCTTGCGGGTCATCTCCACCAGGCCGAATTCGCTGATCTCCACCGCCCGGGCGTGGTTGCGGTCGCGCTTCAGCTCCTCCTGCAGGCGCTCCATCACCGCCGCGCGGTGCTCGGGCTCGCCCATGTCGATGAAGTCGATGACGATGATGCCGCCGAGGTTGCGCAGCCGCAGCTGGCGCACCACCTCGGGGATGGCCTCGAGGTTGGTCAGGAAGACGGTCTCCTCGAGGTCCTTCTTGCCCACGAACTTGCCGGTGTTGACGTCGACGCTCACCAGCGCCTCGGTCTGGTTGATGACGATCGACCCGCCCTTGCGGAGGAACACCTTGGGCTGCCGGGCGGCCTCGATCTCCTGCTCGATGCCGAAGGCCTCGAAGATGGGGATGTCGCTGGTGAAGTGCTTGACCCGCTCGGTCCACTCGGGGTGGAGCTTCTGGACGGCCTCGGCGACGATCTGGTGGGTCTCCTCGCGGTCCACCCAGAAGCTGGCGACCTCCTCCCGGAACAGGTCGCGCAGGACCTTCTGCAGCAGGGGGATGTCCTTCCAGACCAGGCTGGGCGTCGGGCAGGTGCGGGCGCCGGCCTGCACCACCGCCCACAGGTCGCGCAGGAAGGCGACGTCGGAGACCAGGTCCTCGTCGCGCTCGCCGATGGCCGCGGTGCGGACGATGAATCCCTCCCCGGGCTGCGCGTGGCTGCGGACCAGGGTCCGCAGGCGCTCGCGCTCCTCGGGGTCGGTGATCTTCCGGGAGATGCCGACGTGGTCGATGCCGGGCATGAACACCAGGAACCGGCCGGGAAAGCTCAGGTGGCGGGACAGCCGCGGCCCCTTGGTGCCGATCGGGTCCTTCACCACCTGCACCAGGATCTCGTCGCCCTCCTTCACCGGAGGGAGCGCCGCGGGCAGGGCGGTGAACTCGATTGCGACGGTGTCGGTGTCCTCCTCGAGCTCGATCTCCTCGGCGCTCAGCCGGTGGGCCTCCGGTTCGTCGAGGTAGAGGAACCCGTCCTTGGGGCCGCCGATGGTGACGAAGGCGCTCTGCATGCCCTGCAGCAGTTTCGCCACCCGGCCCCGGTAGACGTCGCCGACCTGGCTCTGCTGGGTGGTGCGTTCGATGAACAGCTCGCACAGCTGGCCGTTCTCGAGCAGCGCGATGCGCGTCTCCAGCGGGGTCGAATTGACCACCAGGGAACGGCGGAAATCCATGAAAACAAACCTTTCGCGAATTCGGCGGGGTCCGGACGCCGGGACCCCCCAGGCGCACCCCGTCCGTTCAGGGCCGGGGGCCCTCTAGTTCTACCAAGATTCAGGACCTACCGGAAGCTCAGGCGAAGGCGTCGGCGACCGCCGGGGTCCGTTCCAGGTCCGTCAGGGTGGTGATCCGGTTGCGGGAATCGACGAAGACCACGTGGGGCCGCCGGTCGGCGGCCTCGGCCTCGGTCATCCAGCCATAGTTGGCAATGATGATCACATCGCCGGCTTTGACCAGGTGGGCGGCGGCCCCGTTCACCCCGATCTCGCCGGAGCCCGGAACCCCAGGGATGACATAGGTGGCCAGCCGGTTGCCGTTGGTCACGTCGTAGATGTCCACCTTCTCGTTCTCGAGGAAGCCGGCGGCCTCGATCAGGAGGGGATCGAGGGTGATCGACCCGACGTAGTCCAGGTCCGCTCGGGTGACCACCGCCCGATGGATCTTGCCAAGGAGGAAATGGCGCAGCATGGGCTCTCCCGGTCCAGGCCCATGGAGACGGGTCCCGGCCAACGAGCAAGCATGCGCTCGGAAAAGGCAAAAAGCACGAACGATTTTTTACACCCGGGGAGACCCGCGGCTCAGAGCCCGCCGTCGGGGCCGGAGGCCAGGACGACGTTGTCGATCAGCCGGGTGCTTCCGACGAAGGCGGCGAGGGCGATGGCGGCGGGCCGCTCCACGGTCCCGTGCACCGGCTGGAGGCTGTGCAGGTCAACCAGGTCGCAGTACTGCACCGAGGACACCGGCCGGACCCGGTCGAGCACCAGGTCGACCAGGGTCTCGGCCCGCCGCTCGCCGCCGCGGTAGGCCGCCTCGGCCGCGGCGAGGCCCTGGCTGAGGGCCGCCGCCCGGTGGCGCTCCTCCGCGCTGAGGTAGGCGTTGCGGGAACTCAGGGCCAGGCCGCTGGCCTCGCGCACGGTCGGGACCACCACCACCTCCACCGGCAGGTTCAGGTCGCGCACCATGCGCCGGATGACCACCGTCTGCTGCAGGTCCTTCTGGCCGAAGAAGGCGAGGTCGGGCTGGACCATGTTGAACAGCTTGGCGACGACCGTGGCGACGCCGCGGAAGTGGCCGGGGCGGAACTGCCCGCAGAGCGGTTCGGCGACGCGTCCGGGGTCGACGTAGGTGCCGAAGCCGGCGGGGTAGATCTCGGTGTTCTCGGGCAGGAACAGCAGGTCCACGCCCATGCGCAGGCAGAGGTTCTGGTCGGCCTCCAGGTCCCGCGGGTACTTGCTGAGGTCCTCGGTCGGCCCGAACTGGGCCGGGTTCACGAAGATCGACACCACGGTGGCGCCGCAGCGCGAGGTGCTGGACCGGATCAGCGCGGCGTGGCCCTCGTGCAGGAACCCCATGGTGGGCACGAAGCCCAGGCGCTTGCCGCCCTCGCGGAGGGCGCGGAGCGCGATTCGCAGTTCGGCGACGGTGCGGACGAGACGCATGGGGCTGGACCTCACTCCGCCGCGGGCCGTGGGGTCCACTGCTGGACCGCCCGCAGGACGTTCTTGGGAAGGGCGTAGGACTGCTCCGGCCCAGGGAAGCCGCCGCCGCGCACGTCCTCCGCCCAGCCCCGGAGGGCGTCGCGGAGGGTGCCGAAGCCGTCGTGGTAGGTCTTGACGAACTTCGGCGGGGTCCCGGGAAGGAGACCCAGCACGTCGTGGAAGACCAGCACCTGCCCGGAGCAGCCGGGCCCGGCGCCGATCCCGATGGTCGGGATCTCCAGCAGCTCGGTGGCGCGCTGGGCCAGTTCCGCGGGGATCCCCTCGAGCACCAGGGCGAAGCACCCCGCGTCCTGCAGGCGCAGGGCGTCCTCCAGCAGGGCCACCGCGGCCTGCTCGGCCTTGCCCTGCACCTTGTAGCCGCCCATGGCGTGGATGCTCTGCGGGGTGAGCCCGAGGTGGCCCATCACCGGGATCTCGGCGTCGAGCAGGGCCCGGATCGCCGGCAGCCGCTTGGCGCCTCCTTCCAGCTTGACGCCCTGCGCGCCGCGCTGCAGGAACCCGCCGGCGTTGCGCAGGGTCTCCTCGCACCCGAGATGGAAGCTGAGGTAGGGCATGTCCGCCAGCAGCAGGGCCCGGGGCCGGGCCCGGGCCACGGCCTCGAGGTGGTGGTTCATCATCGCCATGGACACCGGCAGGGTGTTCTCGAAGCCCAGGCAGACGTTCCCCACGCTGTCGCCGACCAGGATGGCGTCCACCTCCGCGGCATCGGCGATCCGCGCCGTGGCCGAGTCGTAGGCCGTGGTCATGACGATCCGGCGGCCTTCGGCGGCCAGCTGGCGCAGGCCGGGGATGGTCACCGTGTGGCGGGATTCGGGCACGTGGCTCATGCGGGGCTCGTCATGGTTCCACCGGCAGGTGCAGCTGGAGGGTGGGAAGGTTGGCCTGCGTGGGGGTCCAGTCGGCGAGGGGGTCCGCGCGGTCGGGCAGCACGAAGCGCAGGCCGACGGTCTCCACCGCCTGGCGGAAGCGGTGCATCTGCGGCCGGCCCAGGAACAGCGACTCGTGGGATTCCGGGATGCGGGTCCACAGCTCCTGGAAGCTCTGGAAGGCGTCCTGCATCCGGGACCGGGCGCCGAGCCGCTCGCCGCGCTGGATGAGCAGCTCCGAGACCTGGGCGCAGGCCTCCATGACCACCGCGGGGAACCGGAGCTCGCGGGCCGCCGCCAGCACCTCGCCCCAGGCGCTGAGGGCCTCGGCGGCGGCGGTCTCGCCGCCCTGGGCGGCGGCATGGTTGAGCAGCAGGGCGTGGGCCCGGTTCCACTCGAGGTCGAGCCAGCGCGAGCCCGAGCCCTCCACCGGGCCCTTCAGGCCCTCCAGCAGGGCCCAGCAGGGCTCCAGGGCGGCCACGGCGCCGCCTTCGCAGGACAGCGCCTCGGCCTGGACGTGCTTGAGCCGCGCCAGCCGCTCCCGCCAGAGCAGCCCGGCGGCGCCGAAGGTGCTGCCGGCCTGGGCGTAGAGCCGCGAGGCCTGGCGCCAGGCGCCCTGGAACCAGGCCACCTCGCCCTGCAGGAAGGCGTGGTCGCCGCGCTCGACGACGCTGGTGCCGTCCTGCGGCTGGGCGAGGGCCTGCAGCAGCAGGTGGTCGGCCTGGACGGCATCCCCCAGGGCGGCCAGGGTCCGCGCCTTCCAGATCGTCGCCTGGATCACCAGCCCGGAATCCCCCAGCAGGCTGAAGCGCTCCAGCGCGCGGTCCAGGTGCGACAGCGCCGGGCCGAGGGCCTGCTGGTTGCTGCGGAAGATGCCGAGGGCCATGTGCGCTTCCGCCTGCACGGCGGCGTCGCCGTGGACGCGGGCGATCCGGAGGCCCTCGCGCAGCAGGGTGTGGGCGGTCTCCGGCTGGCCCTGGACCAGGAACAGGTTCCCCAGGTAGGTGTGCACGCTGACCAGGTTCCGGAAGTCCTGGTCGTGCTCGAGCAGCCGCTGCGCCGACTGGAGCATGCTACAGGCGCGCTGGAACTGGCAGTGGTTGGCCAGGGCCCGCCCCAGCTCCACCAGCAGCGCCACGTGGTCGCGGTGCTCGCCCTTCTGGGTGGCCTGTCCGAGCAGCTGGAGGCCCTCCTCCAGGGCGCGGACGCCCTGGTTGAAGCGGCCCTGCACCAGGTGCAGCTTGCCCAGCGCCAGCCTCAGCAGGGGCTGCTCGGGGTGGAGCGGGTGGTCGGCCAGGCACTGGCCGGCCCGGGTCAGGGAGTCGAGGGCGTCCTGGGGCCGCCGCTGGCGCAGTTCCAGGAACGCCTTCTTCCGCAGCATCCGGGCCTGGGCGTTGCACAGGGCCGGATCCATCGGTTCGCGGGCGAGGGCGGCCAGCCCGACTTCCAGGGCGTCCATCGCACGCTGCCCGGGGGAGGCCGAAGGGGCGCCTTCGGCGAGGGCCGCGACCGGCTCCCCGCCCTGGCCCAGGCAGTCCGCCAGGAACTCGCAGAGCCGGGCCGCCTGCAGCGGCGCGGGCTGCAGGTCGAGGGCCTGCTGCACCACCCGTTCGGCTTCCGCGGGGGACAGCAGGGTGCCCTGGTCGATGACGCGCATGACCTGCGCCAGGGCCGTCGCCTCGTCCGAGGCCAGGGACTGCAGCCGCACCGACAGCGCGGCCCCGCCGCCCTCCTGGCGCAGGGACCCCAGCAGGGCCCGCGCCAGGCGCTTCAGCTCGGGCATCGGCGTGTGCTCGAGCACCAGTTCCTTCATTCGCGGGTCCGCCATCGAGGCGCGGCCGTCCTGGAGGTGGATGAGCCGCGAGGAGAGGGCATTCTGTACGGCGTCCTCCAGGGGCTCCCCGCCGAGCCCGAGGGCGCTGCCCAGGGTCGCGACCGGCAGGCTCTGGTCGGTGATCGCCAGGAGCCTCACCAGGACCGCCGCGGCCGGGCGGAGCCGCTGGAGCCGCCCCAGCAGCACCTGGCGAACGTGGTCGGCGGGGGCCCTCAGGCCCGGCGGCCGGGTCTGGGAGAGCCGCCAGCTGCCCTGGACCCACACCAGTTCGCCGGCCTGGATGGAGAGTTCCAGGAAGCTCTGCAGGAGCCCGGGATTGCCCAGGCTGGAACGGAACAGGTCGGCCAGGAACCGTTCCGGCAGCTCCTGGGGGCCGAGGATGTCCTGCAGGACAAGCTGCAGGTCATCGTCCTCCAGCCGGTTCAGGTGGACCACCGCCAGGGCCGGCTCGTCCTTGAGCGGCACCAGGAAGGCCCGGCTCTTCGCGGCCTGGGAGCCGGCGGCGAAGGTCACGAGCCAGGGCAGCCGGGAGCGCTGGGCGAGCCGGGCCACCATGGCCAGGCCCTCGGTCTCGGCGCGCTCGAGCAGCGACAGGTGGACCAGCCGCGGGTGGATCCCGGTGGCGAATTCCATGACCTCGAGGGCGGCGTCGAGCTCCTCCGCGCTCACCGGCGCGTCCTTGTCCTTGGGCGGGCGGCCGCCGGCCAGGAAGCCGAACCCCTCGAGCCGGCGGGACAGGAACCGCGCCAGGTCCGGGCGGTGGCTGTAGAACTCCGCCTCGTAGCCGCACAACAGGCTCTGCAGGATGCGGTTGAACAGGGAGCCCAGGCTCTCGGCGTGCTGGGCCTCCAGGTGGTGCACCCACAGCCCGTCGGCCTCGGCGGCAGCGGCCGACCATTCGGCGAGGCGCTCCTTGCCGACGCCCTCCTCGCCCTGGAGGACGATGATCCGCTCCATCGGCGCCGGGGCCGTGAGCCCGAACATCAGGGACTTGAGGTAGGTCATCTCGCGGCCGCGGCCGCGGATCGGATGGGCGAGCCCGCGCGGGAACTCCCGCGGCTGTTCCCAGGGCGGCAGCGGGTCGGCGTCCTCGCCCTCGCATTCCTCGGGCAGCAGTTCCAGGAGGCCCTCGAAGCCCCAGGGCTCCGGCCCGATGACCCGCGGCAGAAGGGTCCGGCCGGGCAGCAGGGAGATCGCCTCGGGGGCCAGCAGGCGCGGCTGGCGGGCGGAGGCCAGGGTGGCCATCACGTGGGCCTGGAAGGAGCGTCGCCGCTCCCCGTTCCAGGTCGGCCAGGCCTTGACCAGCGGCGTGCCCACCAGCATCTGCATGAACCAGGCCTGGTGGTCGTCGCAGCCGAAGCCGACCGCCGGCGGATCCATCGCCTCGGCATCGGCGAAGCCGGAAAGGAAGCTCTCCTTGATCTTGTCGAGGTCCTTGTCGGAGGGACGCGGCTCCCACACCTGGACCACGAACCGGGCGCCGTCGCTCTCGCGCCGGGCCAGGTGCCAGGAGCAGCCCACGATCCGCGGCCCTCCCACTTCCCCGAGCCAGGCGTACTTCTGCCCGGCGAGGAGGCGGACGGCGGTCACGGCAGGCTCCTGGTCAAGCCGGGCGTGGCCGGAACCGTGGCGGGCAGCATGCGGGAAGTCTAGCACCAGGCCCGCGCCGGGCGGTGCGCAGCTCAGCGGGGCGGCAGGTTCAGCCAGTAGGTGAGCAGTCCAAGGTTCTGGGTCAGGTCGCCGAACCGCTCCACCGGGAACCCCATCACCGTGGCGAAACTGCCTTCGATCCGCTGGATGAACAGGGCCGCGATGCCCTGGGCGGCGTAGGCGCCGGCCTTGTCCATGGGCTCGCCGGTGCGCGCGTACCAGCGCGCCTGGCGCTCGCTCAGGCCGCGCAGGTGGACCTCGGCGGTGTCGACGAAGGCGTGCACCTCGGCGTCCCGCATCAGGCACAGGCCGGTGTGCACCTCGTGGCGCCGGCCCTGGATCAGCATCAGCATGCGCACGGCGTCGTGCTCGTCGACCGGCTTGTTGAGCACGTGGTGGTCCACCGCCACGGTGGTGTCGGCGGCGATGATCCAGCGGCCCGGATTCACGGCCGCCACGATGCCGGCCTTGGCCTTGGCGAGCCGCAGCACCAGGGCCTCGGGCTCCTCGCCGGGGAACGGCGTCTCGTCCACCTCCGGCGCCCAGACCTCGAAGGGGATCCGCAGCGCCTCGAGCCACTGTCGCCGGCGGGGCGAGGAGGAGGCCAGGATCGGCGGACCGAGGCGCACGGTGCTGTGGGGATCGATGTTCACGGGCGGCCGCCTCTCATCCGGACGAGCAGCAGGGAGGCCACGCCGAGCAGCGCGAACAGGCCGTGGCGGACCCACGCGCCCCGCGCCGGGGTGCGCACCGGCCGCCACTTCAGGGTGAAGGCGTGCTCGGCCTCGGTCATCGGGGCGCCCCAGAGCGCCCACCGCCCGTCCTCGCGGAACACGCCGGACTTCCCGGTGAGGGTGCTGCGCAGCAGCGGCACGCCGGCCTCCACGGCGCGCAGGCGGATCTGCACGGCATGCAGGTCGGTGGCGACGCTCGCATCGAACCAGCCGTCGTTGGTGTGGTTGGTGAGCAGGTCCGGGGCGGTCAGGGCCACGCCCTCCTGCACCCGGTCGGCCATCAGCGCCTCGCTGCAGACCAGGGGGTGGATGCGCAGCGGACCCTGCGGGGTTGCGGCCACGAACACGCTGTCCGCCGACAGCCGGCCGGGCATCGCCGAGGCGAAGCCGAGCTTCGCGTCCAGCCACGCGCGGAGCCAGGCCGGCCCCGGCATGCGCTCCCCGAAGGGCATCGGCTCGGTCTTGGCCTGGACGAAGCTGGGGCCCTCCGGCGCCTCGCCGCGGACGAGGTTGTAGCTGAGGTGGCGGCTGCCCGGCTCGCCCCCCTCCGTGCCGAACAGCCAGGCCACCCGCCGGCGGCGCGCCTCCTCCCGGTGGCGCGGGTCCGGGCGCAGGTCGTTGCGGCCGAGCACCGCGCTCTCGGGCCACAGCAGCAGGGTGGCGACGCCCGGCCGCGGGAGGGCCCGCTCCTGCAGGATCCGGTCGCTGCGCCGCCACAGGTCCTCCTCCATGCCAGGCCGGCGCAGGCCGGGCTCGAAGTTGGGCTGGACCATGACCACGTCCAGTTCCCGCTCGCCCCCCCGGGGCAGCAGGTGCCAGGCACCGGAAAGCGCCGCCAGGAGCGCCAGCCCCCCGGCGAAGGGCGACAGGACGGCCCGCCAGGGGCGCTTCGAGGCGAGCAGGGAGGCGGCCGCCGCGGCGCAGCCCCAGAGCAGCGAGGACAGCCCGGTGGCGCCGAGGAACGCCGCGCCCCGGGCCAGCAGGGGCAGCCCGGCGAGGGTGGCGCCCCAGCCGCACTGGTAGACGTGGAAGCCGTGGAGTTCCCAGAGCATCGCGGCGAACCCCGCCACGGCGCCGGTGGCCCAGGCGCCGCCGCTGCGGCGGTGCGCCCAGCGGGCCAGGGCCACGACCAGGAGGAACCCGGCGGCCTCGTACAGGTAGAACAGGCTGGTGCCGAGCAGGGCGACCGGGTAGGACAGGCCGCCCTTCGTCTCGAGGGTCCGGGCCACCCAGCTGAAGATCCCCATGAGGCCGAGAAAGATCCCCAGGTAGCTCCACACCAGGCCGCGCCCGCGCAGGCTGAAGGCGAGGAGCAGGAACACCGCCAGGCTGGCGAACAGCGCCTCCATCCAGCCCAGGCCGGCGAAGGGGAAGCGGCAGCCGAGCAGCATCGCCGCCACGATCAGCGCGGTCTCCACCGCGATCCGGACCCCTTCCTGCGCCGTCCGTGTCACGTCGGCCTCCGCCGGGCCGCCTCGTAGCAGGCCACGCCGGCGGCCACCGCCGCGTTGAGGCTCTCGACCCCGACCGTGGGGATGGCCAACCGCCGCACCGACCCCGGCAACGATACCTGCGCCCAGCCATGCCCTTCGTTCCCGACCAGGAGGCGGAGCGGGTCCCCCAGGTCGGCCCCGGCGAGGGGCAGGGCGCCCGGGGCGGCGTCCAGGGCGTACCAGCGGCCGCCATCGAGGGGAACTTCGGCGCAACGCCGCAGCGGCAGGAGGAAGGCCGCCCCCATGGACCCGCGCAAGGCGCGGGGGTGGAAGGGATCGGCGCAGCCCGGCCCGAGCAGGGCCTCCTGGAACCCGAACCCGGCGGCGGCCCGCAGGAGGGCGCCGAGGTTCCCGGGGTCCTGGATGCCCCAGGCGCCGACCACCCGGGCCGCCAGCGGCCCGGCCGGCTCCGGCCCGAGGCTGCCGACCAGGGCGTGGCGCGGCGGGGTGGCGGCGCCGGCCAGGTCGCGCAGCAGCGCCTCGCCCAGCTCCCAGGTCTCCAGCCCCAGGCCCGCCTCGAGCGGATGCGGCGCCTCGCCCTCCAGGCGCAGCCAGCGGTCCGGCCGGAACCGGGCGGCCGCCGGGCCGGAGGCCTCCCTCCACGCTGCAATCAGCTTCTCGCCGAGCAGCACCGTGCAGATGCGGGCGGTGCCCCCCCGCGCCAGGTCCTCGCGGAGCGCCTTGAAGCGTGGGTTGGCCTTGCTGGTGAAACGCACGGTGATCCCTGCCACAGGCGCGAAAGAAGAAACCCGGATGCCGGGAATTCCACCTTACACTGGGCGCTGCCTTCCCAGAAAAAGGCCTTCGCTGACACGAATTTCCCAGGGAGCCCCGCCGATGCAACCCTTTGTCCCCTCGGACCAGAACCTCAAGGAGTTCTCGCTCAGGGCCGTGCTCATCGGCCTGGTGATGGCGGTGGTGCTCGGCAGCGCCAACGCCTACCTCGGGCTCAAGGCCGGCATGACCATCGCGGCCACCTACCCGGCCGCGGTGATCGGCATGGCACTCATCAAGCTCATGAAGGGCACCATCCTGGAAGAGAACATGGCCCGCACCGTCGGCAGCATCGGCGAGTCGGTGGCCGCCGGGGCGATCTTCACCATCCCGGCCTTCGTCATCAGCGGGATCTGGCCGAAGTTCTTCACCGCCGGCAACTACGTCACCAGTTCGCTGATCATGTTCGGCGGCGGCGTCCTGGGCATCATGTTCGTCGCCCTGCTGCGCCGGGTCATGGTCGAGGATGCGGAGCTGCCCTACCCCGAGAGCGTGGCCGCCGCCGAGATCCACAAGGCCGGCGCCCGGGGCGGCAGCGGCACCACCTTCCTGTTCGGCGCCATGGGCATCGGCGCGGTCATCCAGGCGCTGGTGCAGGTGCAGCTCTTCGCCACCGCCTGGGAGCACTTCGCCAAGTTCAAGGTGGCCACCATCACCCTGGTCCAGGGCTGGAAGGCCAAGGTCATGGGCGGCCTGCTGCTCAGCTCCCCCGGCATCAGCCCGGCCTACATGGGCGTGGGCTACATCATCGGGCCCAAGCTGGGCGCCCTCAACTTCTCCGGCGGCGTCATCGCCTGGGGCCTGCTGGTGCCCATGGTGACCTACTTCATGGCGCCCTCGATCCTTCCCGAGAACGCACCGGAAGGCGACTGGATCGCCCTGTCCGTCTCGGTCTGGAAGTACATCGTCCGCCCCATCGCCATCGGCGGCATGCTCATGGGCGCCGGCTTCACGCTGTTCAAGATGCGCAAGAGCCTCGGCACCGGCCTCACCCGCTCGGTCTCCGACGTCAAGAAGGCGGCCGCCGGCGAGCACGTGGTCGACCGGATCAACAAGGACCTGCCGTTCACCTACGTGCTGGTCGGCATCGGCTTCGCCGCCGCCGTCACCTTCGTGGTCACCTGGCAGATCTTCCAGGTCTCGATGCTGGTCTCCCTGGTGGCGGCCCTGGTGATGGTCATCCTCGGCTTCTTCTTCGCCGCCATCAGCGGCTACCTGGTCGGCATCATGGGATCCAGCAACAACCCCATCTCCGGCCTGACCCTCACCGCCCTGGTGGTCACCGCCCTGGTGATGGTGCTGCTGGGCGTCAAGGGCAAGGAGGGGGTCGCCGCCGTGCTGGGCGTGGCCGCCATCGTCTGCGTCAGCGCCGCGGTGGCCGGCGAGATGCTGCAGGACCTCAAGGCCGGCCACATCCTCGGCGGCACCCCCTGGCGCATGGAGATGGGCGACCTGTTCGGCGTGGCCCTGGCCGCGGCGGTGCTGTTCGTGCCGCTGATGGTGCTGCACGAGGGCGACATCAAGGCGCAGGCCTCGAAGCGCATCGGCGAACTGCAGGCGCAGCAGGTGCAGACCGTGACCGCCCCGGACGGCGCCACCTACACCCTGGAGCAGGTCCAGGCGCTGCCGGCCGACCAGAAGAAGGCAGCCCTGTCCCTGGACGCCGGCTTCGGCTCCAAGCAGATCGCGGCGCCGCAGGCCGGCCTGATGGCGCTGCTCTCCCGCGGCATCGTCGAGGGCAAGATGGCCTGGCCGCTGATCATCGCCGGCATGCTGATGGGCCTGGCCTTCATCCTGATGCAGGTGCGCAGCCCGATGCTGGTCAGCGTCGGCATGTACCTGCCCCTCGAGACCACCTTCGCCATCTTCCTCGGCGGCCTGATCAAGGGCATCGTCGAGATGCTTTCCGCCCGGCGCGGCCTGAACGACGCCCAGAAGGTCCGGGTCGAGAACAACGGCGTGCTGCTGGCGGCCGGACTGATCGCCGGCGAGGCGCTGGTGGGCCTGCTGTTCGCCTCCTTCGCCTTCTTCGAGGTGAAGTACCAGCTGACCCGGTTCATCTGGGGCGCGGGCAATGCCCCGGGTGCCTTCTGGATCAGCCTGCTGATCCTGCTCGGCATCGGCGTCTACCTGGTGAAGGTGCCGCTGGCGAATGCCGGCGAGGCCGACGAGCCGGCGCCGCCCAGCGCCAACTTCTGAACGGGGTTCCGCGCTGAGCCGGTCCGCCGAAGCGGCACACCCCGTACCCCGCGCGCGGGGCCAGCAGAGCTGGTCCCGCGCGTTTCACTTGAAGAGGCCGGGCCCATGACAGGAGCGGAATTCATGGAACTCCGGCCGCGGCGGCTGCTGGACTTCGAGGAGGGGCCGGAGGGCCGGGCGGTGGTGCTGCGGCCGAAGGTGCTGAGTCCCCGCTGGCGCTGGCTGCTGCGCCTGCTGCGCCGGCCGGCCTACCGGGTCCGGCTCGACGACCGCGGCACCTTCGTCTGGATGCTCTGCGAAGGGGGGCTGGACGTCTCGAGCATCGCCCAACGAACCCAGGAGCGGTTCGGCGACCCCCCGGAGGACAGCGGCCGGCGCACTGCCGCCTTCCTTCAGGAACTGGCCCGGGGAGGGTTCCTCGCGCTTGATCCTCCCCGCAGCGATGGCTGATCCGGCCGGGGACCTCGCCGCCCGGCTGCGTGAGCCGGTCCGCCTGCCCCGCTGGGGCCGGCCCTTCCTGCTGCTGATGGCCGCCAGCGTCGTGGCACAGCTGGTGGTCATCACCCTCTCGGTGGCGAGGGCCCTCCCGCACTTCAGGGTCTTCCTGCGGCAGGACTACCTGTGGCTGCTGGTCTACTGGGGCAGCGGCGGGCTCGGCTGCCTGGCCTTCCTCGGCCTGTTCGGGCACGCCCTGCGGCGGGTCCGGCGGGCGCACCTGGCGGTGCTGGGCCTCGCCGCTTCCGCCGTCCTCCTCCATGCCTTCCTGGCCCTCGCGCTGCAGGTGCTGCTGGGCCACGGCGCCCCCGGCCCGCTCCGCAGCCTCTGGGCCGTGTTCCAGCCCGGCCATGCCTCCGCCTTCCTGGTGCTGGGCCTTGAGGCCGTCCGCCTGCTGGGGACCCAGGTCTGGCTCGGTTCCGGTGCAGCGATGCGGTTCCTGTTCATGGTCGATTCAGCCGTGGTTGCCAGCCTCTACCTGCTCCTGTGGCTGCAGGCCCGCCCCGAGGATTAGCGCCAGGGACAAGGGTTTTTCCGATGGGGCCGCCGGCCTGCCCGGCGTATAAGTGATCAATGCCCCCTGACGAATCCGGCCCTCGAAGGCCCGGCCCGATGGTCCTGGACCTCCTGGTCCCGCCGCAGGTGCGCGCCGACCCCCGGCGCCGCCTCCGCCACCGCGGCATCGCCAAGGCACTCGTGGCCATCTCCGCGGTCGTGGCCGTGCTCTTCCTGGCCTACGTGATGGTCCGGCGGGACCTGCCCGGCCAGGAGGCCGGCCTGTTCGCCGCGGCGATCCTGTCGCCCCTGCTGGGGGCCCTCTTCATCCGGTTCAGCGGCCGCATCACCCTCGGCCTGTTTCTCACCAACCTCGCCGGGATCGGGATCGTCGCCCTCTGGTGCTACCTCACCGGCGGGATCGCCTCCGTCGCACTTCCCTGGTTCCTGCCCAACCTATTCGTCCTGAGCACCTTCGGCAGCCGGCGCATGCTGTTCGCCGCCGCCGGTGTGCTCCTGGCGGCGCTGGCCGCCCTGTACGCGGCGACCGTCCGGGGCGGGCTGCCCCCGAGCCCCGTCCCGGCCGGCCTCGAACCGGTCTTCGCCCTGATGTCCATGGTGTCCAGCGTGGCGCTGGTCGTGGTCGTCGCGGTCATGCTCACCGGCGAGCGCAAGACGTCCAAGCGCTACCTGCGCGAGGCCAAGGAAGCCGCCGAGGCCGCCAGCCGGGCCAAGTCGGCCTTCCTCACCGCCATGAGCCACGAACTGCGGACTCCGCTCAACGCGGTGATGATCTCGGGCGGGCTGCTCAAGGAGGACCAGGACCCTCCCCTCAGCCCGCCCCAGGTGCAGACGGTGGACCAAATCCTCCAGGGCAGCCGGGTGCTGCTGGACCTGGTCAACCAGGTGATCGAATTCAGCGCCATCGAGTCCGGGACCGTGTCCGTGAGATCCGAGCCCGTCGACCTGGACGAGACCCTGGCATCGGCCCTGGCGGTGATCGGCCCCCTGGCCCAGCGGCGGGAGGTGCGGCTCAGCCTCGAGCCGGCCGCCACGGGTCTGTGGGTCCTGGCCGATGCGGTGGCCCTGCGATCCGTGCTGATCAACCTGCTGTCCAACGCGGTCAAGTTCAACTTCGTGCTCGGCCAGGTCTTCATCACCCTCCAGGCGCTGCCCGCCGGCCGCGTGCGCATCGAGGTCCGGGACACCGGCCCCGGGCTTCCCACGGCTCTGCGGGAGGCGGCCTTCCAGCCCTTCAACCGGCTCGGGGCGGAGGGGCTTCACGTCGAAGGTGCCGGCCTCGGCCTGACGATCGCCGAGCGGCTGGTGCTCATGATGGCGGGCCGGCTCGGCTTCGACAGCCAGCCCGGTGCGGGCAGCACCTTCTGGGTGGAACTGCCGGCGGCCTCCCCGCAGCCGGCCCCTGCCCCCCGGCGGGAGGTCCCCCCTGCCGACGCGGCGCCGATGCCCGTGCTGTCCGTGCTGGTGGCCGAGGACCACCCGGTCAACCAGCAGCTGCTGCGCCGCACCCTGGAGAAGTGGGGGCACCGGGTGACGGTGGTGGGCAACGGCCGCCTCGCCCTGGAGGCCATCGCCCGTGCCGACGCGGAGGTCCCGCCCTTCGACCTCGTGCTGATGGACGTGCTCATGCCGGAAATGGACGGTCTGGAAGCCACCCGCCGCATCCGCCAGTGGGAGGCCGGGGCGGGCGGGCATCTGCCGATCGTGGCGGTGACCGCCTGCGCCACCGACCAGGACCGCGCCGCCTGCTTCGCCGCCGGAATGGATGGCTACCTGGCGAAGCCCTTCACCCCAGGGGACCTGGCGGCCATCCTTCGAAGCACCTGCGCCGCCGGCCCCTCCCGGGAAGCGCACTGACCCCCCACGCCGTGGTGGCGCCCCGGGGCAGCTCACCCCAGGTGCGCGAGAACCTGCGCGCCAGCCCCGGGCCCAGCCTCGGGCAGGCCCCCGATCGAAGGGGAGCGACCGTTCGCCGCCCCCGGCGATCCTCAGCCTCCGCTTCCGGCCGGCTGGAGCCCTGGCCTCACTCGATCGGCAGCCGCCCCTGGTTGAGCCGGATGATGGCGGGAACGTGCAGGTCGTCCGTGAGCCCGGAAAGCTCGCCGCTCGGGGTCGGCGGCTGCGGCAGCAGGCGCGTCGGCGTGTGCGGGAGCTCCTGGCCGGTGGGGGCCTCGCCGTAGATCCGGGCGCTCACCGGAAGGGCTGGCGTCGGCGTCTCCGCGGGCGCCGCCTGCAGCGGACGGGCCAGGGTCAGGGCGGGCTCCATCCGCTCGAACCCCGAAGCCAGCACGGTGACCAGAACCTTGTCCTCCAGCTCCGGCGCCTCGACGGTGCACAGCTTGATGTTGGCGGCGCCCTGGTAGTGGTCGCTGAGGAAGCCCATGGCGGTCTGCACCGCCGACAGCTCGACCTTGTCCCAGTCGGCCATGACCGACACGATGACGTTGGTGGCGGGGCCGCTGGATCCGCGCTCCAGCAGCGGGCTGTGCAGGGCGCGCTGGAGGGCGTCCAGGATCGCCTCCTCGCCGCGGCCGTGGCCGGTGCCGATCAGGGCCTCGCCGCCGTTGCGCAGGACCGCCTCCACGTCGGCGAAGTCGCCGTTCAGGATGCCGGGGCGGAGGATCAGGTCGGTGATCCCGCGGACGCCCTGGATCAGCACGCTGTCGGCGACCCGGTAGGCCTCGGGAACGGTCACGCGCTGCTCGCAGAGGCTCAGCAGCCGCTCGTTGGAGACGACGATCACCGTGTCCGCGGTGCTGAACAGGTTGTTGAGGCCGCCGGCGGCCTTCTCCAGTTTGCCGCCGCCCTCCCAGCGGAACGGCGTCACCACCACCGCCACCGTCAGCGCGCCGAGCTCCCGGGCGCAGCTGGCGACCACCGGGCTGGCGCCGGTGCCGGTGCCGCCGCCCATGCCGGCGGTGATGAACACCATGTCGGCGCCCTGCAGGTGGGCGAGGATGTCCTCCATGCTCTCTTCCGCGGCGACCGCACCCCACTCGGCGTTGCCGCCGGCGCCGAGGCCCTTGCGGGACTTGGGGCCGAGCGGGATGTGCACCGCCGCCCTGTTCGAGGCGAGGCTCTGCTGGTCGGTGTTCATGGCGATGAACTGCACCCCGGTCACGCCGCTCTCGATCATCCGGTTGAGGGCGTTGCAGCCCGCGCCGCCCACGCCGACGACCTTGATGTTGGCGCCGGGCAGGTGCACAGGGCTGGGGATGAAGGGGATCTCGGCCATGGTCGCTCCGGAGAAGGTCAGAACAGGTTCTTGAGGCGGCCCAGGAAGCCGCCGCCGTCGCGGCGCTTGCTGGCCCCCTCCTGGAGGTCGTGGGCGAGGCTCTTCACGGCGCCGAGGGCGTTGGTGTAGAGCGGGTTGGCGGTGACCTGGGGCAGGCCCTGGACCCCGGCCACCCGGCCGAGCAGGACCCGCGGGCGCTGCAGGACGTTCTGCGCCAGGATCGGCAGGTGCGGCAGCAGGGAGCCGCCGCCGACCAGGTGCACGCCGCCGTGCAGCTCGTGGATCAGGCCGCTGCGGCCGATCTCGGCCAGGACCATGTTCAGCAGCTCCACGGCCCGGGCGTGGAGGACCTCGGCCAGCTCCCGGCGCGAGACCTGGCGCCCCTCGTCCTCCAGCTCGATCAGCTCCTCCAGGGGCACCTGGCTGGGGATGGCGGTGCCGTACACCCGCTTGATCCGCTCCGCCACGCTGATGCCGCCCAGGTGGCGGGTGATCTCCAGGTCGCGGGTGAAGTGCATGCCGCCGATCGGGATGACCGCCGAGTGGAAGAGGGCGCCGCGCAGGTAGACGCCGAGGTGGGTCAGCTGGTCGCCGATGTCCACCACCACCGCGCCGTTCTCCGAATCCTCCCGGGTCAGCACCGCCTCGGCGCTGGCCAGCGGCGCGTAGATCAGGCTGGCGCCCTGCAGCCCGGACAGCTGCATGGCCCGGTTGATGTTGCCGAGCACGGCCCCGGGAGCGACGATGATCCGCACCTCGGCCTCGAGGGTCTCGCCGACCATGTTCACCGGGTTGCGGATGTCGCGCTGGCCCTTGATGTGGAACATCTGCGGCAGCCGGTGGAGGACCTGCTCCTCCTTCGCCAGCTTGCAGTTGCTGGTGGCCTGCTCGAGCACCCGGTCGCGGTCCTGGGGGGTGATGATCTTGTCGACGCTGGCGATGGTGATCGAGTCGCGGAGGTTCTCGCCCTTGAACTGGCTGCCGCCGACGCACACCCGGATGCCGTCCAGCTTGGTCTGGCCGGCGGTGCGCATGGCCTCCTCCACTGCCCGCCCGATGGCGCGGACGGTCAGTTCCATGTCGTTGATCTCGCCCTGGCGGATGCCGCCCTCCGGGCTGGCCAGGCTGGCGCCGGTGACGTTCAGGCCGCCGGCCTCGTCCTGGACCGCCACGACCGCGACGATTTTGCTTGCACCGAGATCCAAACCGAGAAGTACGGCGGGAAGCACCATGTCGTCGCGTCCTGTTCCTGCACGATGATAGCCCGAACCCGGCGCCCGGCGAGGCTTTGCGCCGAAAAAATCGCCAGGAGGCCGGATCCCCCGGACGAGCTAGCGGTCTTCGGACTTGGCCACCGGCGGCCGGTCCAGGGGAAGGTCGCCGACCGCCACGTAACCCCCGTCCACCTCCCAGCGCAGGTCGAAGTAGCGGGGCGGGACGGGCCGCGGCTCGCCGGTGAACCTCGAAAGGTACAGGGCCTGGAAGTTGGGCACGTTGCGGGCGGGATCCTCGCGGGAAAGGTAGATCGGCGCGTCCAGGCCCTCGATGAAGGCCACCGGCCCGCGCTCGCTCCAGCGCAGCTCGGTGACCCGGTCGAAGAAGTCCCGCTGCCGCTCCTTCAGGGCCTTGGCCGCGCGGAGCACGCCGAGGAAGGGCCGGTCCTCCTGGCTGCGCGCCTCGGCCACCACCGGGATGGGCGCGAGGTTCCCGGGCCCCACCCGGTCCATCACGATGCCGTCCTCGCTGACCAGGAACACGCCCTTCGCGTGCACCAGCCAGACCAGCGGGCGGCGCTCCTCCACCACCAGGATCAGGCGGTCGGGAGGATCCTTGCGGATGACCAGCCCGCCGACCCAGCGCAGGTCCTGGATCCTCGCGCGAAGCGATTCGATGTCGAACAGGAAGAGGGGCTTGCCGAGGCAGGCGCGGTCCGCGATCGCCTGCACCTGGGCCAGGCGTTCGCCCCGGCACCCGCTCACGCTCACCTGCTCGATGGTCAGCCGCTGCAGGCCGAAGTAGCGCTGGCCGAGTTCCAGGGCGGCCCAGCCCGCCCCGGCCAGGACCGCCAGGACCAGACCAATCCGGGCCCAGGGAACCCAGGGTCGGGGTCGGCGCGAGGTCCGCAGGATGGCCATGGATGAAAAGACTACCGCCGGTCGGTCACGGGGGCTCCTGCCAGACTTCGACTTCCTCCTCCAGGGCGATCCCGTGGAAGGCCAGCACCTCCGCCTTGACCCGCGCCATCAGGTCGCGGAACTCGGCGGCGCCGGCCCTGCCGCGGTTGACCAGGAAGTTGCCGTGCTCCGGGCTGACCTCCGCATCGCCGATCCGCAGGCCCTTCAGGCCGGCCTCGTCGATCAGCCGGCCGGCGCTGCGTCCCGGGGGATTCTTGAAGATGCAGCCGGCGTTGCGCACGGAGAGCGGCTGGCTGGTCCCGCGCTTCTCCCGGTATTCGCCGAGCAGGGCGCGGATCCGCCCGGGATCGCCCTCCGCGAGGCGGGCCGTGGCCGCCAGCACCACCCGTCCGTCCCGCAGCCAGCTCCAGCGGTACGCGAATTCGCCGGGTTCCGGGGCCTTCTCGACCAGCTCGCCGGACGGGGTCAGGAACCGGTAGCGCACCAGCACGTCGATCCACTCCCGGCCGTAGGCGCCCGCATTCATGTGCAGGGCGCCGCCGACGCTGCCGGGGATCCCGCCTGCGAACTCCAGGCCGGAGAGACCTTCCCGGGCGGCCGCCTCGGCCAGGGCGATGTGGCCGTGGCTGGCGCTGGCGGTCAGCTCCAGCCCGGCGCGCTGGATGCTGCGCGGCAGCGCCAGCCGCAGCACCGGCGCGGCGATGTCGCCCAGCACCACCAGGTTCGAGCCCCCGCCGAGGATGCGGTAGGACAGGCCGGCGGCGGCGCAGGTGTGGACGAACAGGGCCGCCTCCGCCTCGCTGGCCGGTTCGAACAGCCACCGGCACAGGCCGCCCACGCCCAGGGTGGTGAGCCGGGCGAAGGGGACGTCGGTCCGGTGCGGCAGCTTCAGCAGGACTTCGGGGAAGGGACGCGGCATGGCGACCAGTATCCGGCGAATCCCGGCTCAGGGGGCCAGCGGTTCCCGGCTGCCGTCCGCCATTCCGCGGAACAGCCGTTCGCCCTCGCAGATCCACGCCTCGCCCGGCAGGCCCTCCAGCATCCCGGCATCGATGGCGAAGACCCGGCCCTCGTGGAACACCCGCAGGCGGGTGTGCGGCGTGTGGCCGATGACCAGGGCGCGCACGCCCAGGGCCTTGAGGATGTCCTCGACCGCGGTGGTCGGCAGGTCCTCGAAGGGCCGGCGCTGGGGGACCAGGCCCCGGTACCACAGCGGCCCGTCTCCCCCCATCAGGAACCCGACAGCCTCGCTGGCCTTGCGGTCGTCCAGGCCCTGGCGGACCAGCGCGTTGGCCTGCTCGATCCCGAACCCCTTGGCGATGAAGCCGGGCGAGATGCCGCCGTGGACGAACAGGTAGGGGCCCAGCTGGAGCAGGGCGGGCCGGGTTCGCAGCCAGCGCCCCATGTCGCTGTCCGGGCCGTACAGCACCGGCATCGGCAGGGCCAGCGGGCCCTGGAGCAGCTTGCGGTAGGTGTCGTGGAGGTAGCGCAGGTCGCCGCGCAGCACCATCGACTCGTGGTTGCCGAGCAGCAGGTGCAGGCGGCCCCCGGCCCGGCCCGCCTGGACTTCCAGCGAGCGCAGGAGCCACAGGATCTCGGTCATTTTCGGCCCGCGGTCGAAGACGTCGCCCACCACCACCAGGTGGCCCTGGCCGAAGGTCCAGCGGTTGCGGTCGTCGATGACCCGGTGCGCCCGCAGCAGGTTCACCAGCGGCACGAAGTGGCCGTGGGGGTCGCTGACGGCGAGCAGCTTCGCCGGCAGCGGCAGCACCGCCGGCGCCGGGACCGGCGGACGCGGCCCGAGGTGGAGCGGTTCGGCGGCGACGCCGGGCAGCTCCAGGGCGAAGGCGCCCCGATGCAGGCTCCGTTCCAGGCGGCCCTCCCGGACCCGCAGGACCTCGGCCTGCTGGCCCTGCCAGAGCACGTAGGGGCCGTCCTCGAGGGCCGCGGCCACCGCCGTCGGGACCTGGCCCAGGGCCGGGAGGGGCACCGCCAGCAGGGACAGCAGCAGGAGGAGGGCGCGCAGCATCGTCCAAGCATAGACCGCGCCGGCCTGGGCTAGTCTTGGTTTGGGCGTCGCGGGCGCCCGGGAGGAAGCCATGGAAGACGTCCAGGCCGTGCTGGCCGCCACCGACCTGTTCAAGGGCCTGTCGCCCTCCGCCCTGGACCGCCTCGCCAGCGCCTCGGTCCGCCGCGAACTGCCGGCCGGAGCCTGGCTGTTCCGCCAGGGCGAGCCCCGGCGGGCCGCCTGGGTGCTGGAGACCGGCCAGGTCGAGATCCGCCGCGAAACCGCCGAGGGTTCCGACCGGCTGCTGGTAATGGGCCCCGGGCAAGCCACCGGAGAGGGCGCCATCCTGCGGACCTCGCACCACAGTTCCAGCGCCCGGACCCTGGCCCCCTGCGTGGCCCTCGAGCTGGACCGGGAGCGCCTGCTGGCCAGCCTGGCCCAGGACGGGGCCGCGGCGGTGGAGGTCTTCCAGCACGTCGCCCTCACCGTCCTGCGGCGGGTTTCCTACGGTGGCCTCGGCCGCACCGGCCGGGACCAGGCCTACGCCTCGGTGGTCACCCGCAGCGAATCCGACCTGCTGGGGGCGGCGGAGGTCCCCGAGGATGCCCTGTACGGCGTGCAGAGCCTGCGGGCGCTGGAGAACTTCCCGATCACCGGCATCCCGCTGGCGCACTTCCCGGAACTGGTGCGCGCCCTGGCCATGGTCAAGCAGGCCGCGGCCCGGGCCAACGCCCGGCTGGGCCTGCTGGACCCGGCCATCGCCCGGGCCATCGACCAGGCCGCCCAGGAGATCATCGACGGCCACTGGCACGGCCACTTCCTGGTGGACATGGTGCAGGGGGGCGCCGGCACCAGCACCAACATGAACGCCAACGAGGTGATCGCCAACCGCGCCCTGGAACTGCTCGGCCGCCGCCGCGGCGAGTACGGACACTGCCACCCCAACGACCACGTCAACCTCGGCCAGAGCACCAACGACGTCTACCCGACCGCGGTGCGGATCGCGACCATCTTCATGCTGCAGCGCCTGCTGGCCTCCCTGCGCCAGCTCAAGGCCGCCCTCCACGCCAAGGGCGCCGAGTTCCAGGCGGTGCTGAAGATGGGCCGCACCCAGCTGCAGGACGCGGTGCCCATGACGCTGGGCCAGGAGTTCGAGGCCTTCGCCGTGACCACCGGCGAGGACATCGACCGGCTGGGCGAGACGGCCCGGCTGTTCCTGGAGGTGAACATGGGCGGCACCGCCATCGGCACCGGGATCTGCGCCGACCCGCGCTACCCGCAGGCGGTGGTGGAGGAGCTGCGGACCGTGACCGGCCTCACCATCCAGCTCGCCGGCAACCTCATCGAGGCCACCCCGGACACCGGCGCCTTCGTGATGTTCAGCGGCGTGGTCAAGCGCGCCGCGGTGAAGCTGAGCAAGATGTGCAACGACCTGAGGCTGCTCTCGAGCGGCCCGCGCTGCGGGTTCCAGGAGATCAACCTGCCGCCCATGCAGCCCGGCAGCAGCATCATGCCCGGCAAGGTCAACCCGGTGATCCCGGAGGTCGTGAACCAGGTGGCCTACCACGTCATCGGCAACGACCTGACCCTGACCATGGCCGCCGAGGCCGGCCAGCTCCAGCTCAACGTGATGGAGCCGATCCTCGCCTTCAACCTGTTCCAGAGCCTGCAGATGCTCACCGCGGCGGTGAACGTGCTGAGCACCCGGTGCATCGTCGGCATCACCGCCAACGAGGCCCGCTGCCGCGAACTGGTCGAGAACTCCATCGGCATCGTCACCGCCACCCTGCCGGCCATCGGCTACAAGCGCGCCACCGAGGTCGCCAAGGAGGCGCTGGAGACCGGCCGGCCGGTGCGCGAGATCATCCGGGCCCGGGGCTGGCTCAGCGAGGCGGAGCTGGACGAGATCCTCAGCCCCGAGGCGATGACCCAGCCGCGGGCGCAGTAGCTTCAGGGCACGCGAAAATGCAACCAACACAGAGGCACGGAGAACTGAAAAAGCCTTTCATTAACGCAAAGGCGCAAAGGCGCAAAGAAATGCAAAAAGCACCATTTCAGTCCAAGTGCTTTACCTTTGCGCCTCCGCGCCTTTGCGTTGAAAAAACATTTCCCTGCATGCTCTTAACCCCTCTGTGTCTCTGTGCCTCTGTGTTGACTATTCCTGTTCTTCTGCCCTGACCTCCCCATGCGCTGGATGGCCCTCGACCACGGCACCAAACGGATCGGCGTCGCCTTCAGCGACGAATTGGAGATCCTGGCCACGCCCTCCGCAGTGCTGCCCAACGAGGGCGAGGCGACGCTGGACCGGCTTGCCCGGCTGTCCGGGGAGGAGGGTGCCCAGGCCCTGCTGGTGGGCCTGCCGAAACACAAGGATGGTGCCGACAGCGCCACCGCACCGCTGGCCCTGGCCTTCGGCCAGGCTCTGGCGGAGCGCACCGGGCTGCCGCTGCGCTTCGCCGACGAGCACCTCAGCAGCGCCGCCGCCGAGCAGCTGCTGGCGGCGCGCGGGGTCAAGCCCAGGGACCGCAAGGCCCGGCTGGACGCGGCCGCGGCGGCGGTGTTCCTGGAGGCCCACCTGGCCGAGCGCCGGGCCCGGCGGATCGCCGTGGACTCGCCGGGCTGAGGCCGGTCAGCGCAGCAGCATCCGCAGCGCCGCGTACAGGCCGATGCCGATGGCAACCCAGCGCATCGCGGCGGGGGGCAGGCGCTGCGCAAGGTGCGCCCCGGCCCAGCCTCCGAGGCCGGCGCCCAGGGCCATGATCGCCGCCGCCGCCCAGTGGATCGGGCCGAACAGCAGGAAGCAGACCGCGGCGACCCCGTTGATCAGGAACGAGAACAGGACCTTCAGCGCGTTGGCGTGCTGGGCGCTGGAGGACAGCAGGATGCCCATGGCGGCGAGCATGAGGATGCCCATGCCGGCGCCGAAATAGCCGCCGTAGACCGAGATCGCGAACTGGGCCAGCCAGATCGCCGCCGGGTGGTCCGCCCCGTGGACCTTGGCCAGGGCCTGTTTGACCAGGCCCTGGAAGGCCAGCAGGGCGCAGGCGAAGAAGATCAGCCAGGGCACCGCCGCCGCGAAACTCTTCTCGGGCAGGGCCAGCACCAGCGCCGATCCGGCGATGCCGCCCAGGGCCGAAGGCACCGCGAGGCGGATCGCCATCCGGCGCTCTTCGCCCAGGTGGGTGCGGTAGGCGTAGGCGCCGGACAGCTGTCCGGGCCACAGGGCCAGCGTGTTGGTCGCGTTCGCGGTGACCGGGCTGACCCCCAGGGCCAGCAGCGCGGGAAAGGTCAACAGCGTGCCGCCGCCGGCGATGGCATTGACGATCCCGGCGCCCACCGAGGCCGCCGTCAGCAGCGCGATTTGGCCCAGCCCAAGTCCGCCGATCATGGGCATCCCTCCGTCATGGACATGCCGGGGTCCTTTCCAGCCGCGACACCTCGAATCCCAGGGCCGAGGCGCGGGCGACCAGGCCCTGGTAGACCGGCTCGGCCAGCCGCGGCTCCCGGGCCAGGATCCAGAGGAACTTCCGGCTGGGCGTGCCGACCAGGACGTGCCGGTAGTCCGGGTCCAGCGCAAGGATCCAGTAGTCGCCGAAGAAGGGCCAGAAGAAGGTCACCTTGAGCTTGGCGTTGCTCACCGGGTCGACCACCTTGGCCCAGCCCTCGCTCTGCTTGGCGGGGCCGGCGGCGGTCCCGCAGCGGTTGACCACCTTCACCCGGCCGTCGGGGCGCAGCGTGTAGCTGGCGGTGGTGCAGGTGCAGCCGCGCTGGAACCGGTTGGGGAACCGCGCGATCTCGTGCCAGGTTCCCATGTAGCGGGCCAGGTCGACCTTCTCGACGACGGGCGGGTCGAGGGCCAGCAGCGGCAGGGCCAGGAGCAGGGCGAGGATCCGCATGTCAGGACACCGGAGCATCCACGTGGCCGGCGCCGCGCAGCCGTTCGATGCGGCCGCAGCGCTCGGCGAGGCCGAGGTTGTGGGTGACCATCAAGGTGGTGGGGCGCAGCTCGCGGTGCAGGTCCAGGAGGACCTCGAACACCTCGGCGGCGGTGTCCGGGTCCAGGTTGCCGGTGGGCTCGTCCAGCAGCCACAGGGAGGGCCGCCGCACCAGGGCCCGGGCCAGCCCGGCCCGGGCGGCCTGGCCGCCGCTCAGCTGGGCGGGCAGCCGCGCAGCCAGGCCGCCGAGCCCCACCCGGCCGAGCAGCTCGTCGGCCCAGGCCTCCGCGGCGGGCCCAAGGGTGCCGTCGATGATGCACGGCATGAGCAGGTTCTCGCGGACGCTGAACTCCGGCAGCAGGTGCGGCTCCTGGAAGGCCAGCCCGACCTTGGCGCGGCGGAACAGGGCGCGCGCCTCCTTTCCCTCCGGCACCGGCGATCCACCGGCCAGGATGGTCCCGGACTCCCAGGCGTCCAGCCCGGCGATGCAGTTCAGCAGGGTGGTCTTGCCGACGCCCGAGACGCCCACCAGGGCCACCAGTTCACCGGCCTCCACGTCCAGGCCGTAGCCTGCGAACACCGGGTGATCGGCCCCGGCGTAGGTCTTGTGCAGGCCCTGCACCTGCAGCCGCTGGCCGATCACGATCGGCCTCCGGGGCGGCAGGACGGCGCGGGCGTCATTCGGCCCTCAGGGCATCGACCGGGTCCACCCCCGCGGCGCGGCGGGCCGGGTAGCGGCTGGCCCACCAGGACACCAGCAGGGGGAAGGCCACCACCCCCGCAAGGTCGGTCCCGTGCAGCCGGAACGGCAGGTAGGTGATGAAGTCGTAGACCGCGGCGGGCAGGCGGATCAGGCGGAAGTGGTCGGCGAGCAGGCAGAACGGCACGGCCAGTCCGAGCCCCCAGAGGGTCCCGACGGCGCCGATCCGGACCCCCTGCAGCTCGAACAGCCGCTGCACCTGCCGCGGGGTGGCGCCGAGCGCCAGCAGCACGCCGAGGTCGCGGCGCTTCTCCGTCACCAGCAGCACCAGGCTGGCGACGATGTTGAACGCGGCCACCAGCACGATCAGCGCGATGATCCCGGCGAACAGCCACTTCTCCAGGCGCAGGGCGGCGAACAGCGGGCGGTTGGTCTCGCGCAGGTCGGTGGCCAGGAAGCCGCCCCGGCCCTGGCCGTTCAGCTCGCCCAGGACGCTGCGCTTGGCGGCGTCGATGGCGTCGATCCCGGCGCTGCGGACCTCGATCATCTCGGCCTCCTCGCTGCGGGCGATGCGGCAGGCGTCGGCCAGGTGCATGAACACCCAGTTGCGGTCGTACTCGCTGATGTGGCTGTGGAAGATCCCCGCCACCCGCAGCGCCACCACCTTCGGCTGGAGGCCGGACAGCCCCAGGTCGAGGCGCAGCAGGCTCAGCGCGACGTCGTCGCCCAGCCGCAGCCCGAGCCGGTCGGCCAGTTCCTTGCCCACCACCACGTCGCCCTCCTTCAGCGCGGTGATGGGCCGGGGCTGCAGCGACGCGAAGATGCTGGAGGTCTGCCCGGCGCTGGCCGGGTCCACGGCCTTGGCCGCCACCGCCTCCGGCGGGGCGGAACTGGAGGCGGGCTTCAACAGGCCCTTCTCGAAACGGATCGGGCTGGCGGCCACCACGCCGGGCAGGGCCCGCACCCGGGCCAGGGTGGCGGCGCTCTCCGGGATCTCGCCGCCCATGTGCTGGAGGGTGAAGTGGGCGGTGGCACTGAACAGGTTCTGCTGGATCTCCTCGCGGAACCCGTTCATGAGCGCGAGGGTCACCACCAGGGCAAACACGCCCAGGGCGATTCCCCAGCGCGCGAACCCGACCATCACCCGGACGAAGGCGCCCCGCCGTCGCGTCTTCAGGTACCTCTCCGCGATGAAGGCTTCCAGGCCGGACACGGCTAGGGCTCCCGCTCGTGCTCGTGCATGAAGTGGACCAGCAGCCGGTCCACCAGCTCCCAGATTTCCAGGAGGGCCGCCAGCAGCATGGTCAGGCCGATGCCCAGCGCCAGCCCCCGACCCCAGGGCCCTGACACCGCGCGGGCCAGATCCGGCCAGCGCCACAGCCCGTCAGGCGCCCGCAGGCGGCCGTAGTAGGCCAGTGTGGCAAGCAGCAGACCGCCCCACAGCAGATAGAAAAAGCGCACACCGCGAAGGATCACGTCCAGGAAGAACGGCCGGGGGCGCGGGGCGGGCATCCCCACCAGACTACCCGGCCGCCGCACTCCTGGCCTAGCATCCACGATCGCTCCGGGGGATGGAGCGCCCCCAGGGGCGGCAATCGGCCGCGTCCCCCTTCAGGTGTAATGTTCCAGGGCCTGGATGCCGCGCTTGTCGAGCACGACGCGGACGTGCTCGAGACTGCGCTGAAGGTTCCCTTCGGCATGCAGGACGAAGATGGCGTTGAGGTGGTAGACCTTCGGACAGTCCACGGTCTCGACCCGGTCCCGCGACGGATCGTAGACGGTCACCGGCGTGGTCGGGTCGTCGGCCTGGGTGAGGAACCCCGCCAGGTTGAAGCGGATGATGTCGCTGAGCTCCTGGCGCGGACCGCCCAGTTTCTCCACGATCCGGCCGTCCAAGGACACTTCCTTCTCGTACTTGATCACCACTTCGGGCTTGCCGAGGGCCTCGATGGACGTCCGCGCCTGCTGGTGGCGCATGGCCCAGACCTCCGGGGGAACCTGCTCCCGCCGGAGGAAGCCGAAGGCCTCCCGGCAGCGGCCGAGGTCCAGGCCGCGGCGGGGGTCGCGGATCCGCACGTCCCAGTCGGCCAGCATCCGGGTCATCTCCTTGGAGAAGAAGCTCCGCAGCCATTCCTTGGTCCGGTCCTTCACCATGTAGAGCAGCACCAGCGCGGCCAGCAGGGGCCAGGTGGAATTGAGGAAGCGCTGTTGGGCCCAGAATCCGCCCATGGTGGCGATGGCCATGGAGACGCCGGCGGCGATCGCCGCGAACAGGTCGAGCAGACGGTTGCCTTCCCGGCTCTTGGTGATCTCCAGGAACAGCACCGACATGGTGAATTTCTTGAGCAGCCCGCGCCGCCACAGGAAATGGGAGCGATCCCCCTGGCTGGAAAGCGTAGGGTAGCCGGCCTCGCCCCGGTAGCGATGCTCGCCGCCGAGTTGGTCCGCCAGGATTCGCCGGAGATCTGCGTAACCAGCCCCGGCCTCTCCTTGGTCCAGTTCCTGCAAAAGCCGAGTCAGGAAGGCTTCGGTGCTGAGGCTGAGGTATTCATCCACGAATTCGTGGGTTTCGCGCAGCCGGGCCGGGAGGCCTGCATCCAGGAGGTGGGCCCGCAGGCCTCGGAACCGGTGGAGGGTTGCGGCCAGTTCCTCCACCAGGCGCATGGCCTCGCTGCGCAGGTCCTCGGCCATCCGTTCCCCGCCCAGATTGCGAAGCGCCCGGCAGCACCAGGCAACCCGATCGCGGACGTGCGATCGGACCAGGCAGCCGAGCAGCTTCATGTCGCTTTCCAGGCCCTCGACGGCCTGCGCGCCCGGCCGCCGGGAGGCCAGCGGAGGCAGCGCAGCCGCCAGCCGGGCCAACGGCGAGTCGGGGTCCTCCGGGTTCAGCAGGGCGGCCAGCGGCACCGCCGGTGTCTTGAACCGGATGTAGGCCTGGATGTCGGTGTAGAAGCGCTTCTTGGAGTAGGTGTCCGGCGTCACCCCCAGGCTCAGCGGGGAGAACAGGAACATCTCCACGCGGTAGCGGTTCTTCTTGCGGTGCGGGTCGATGCTGTAGTCCAGCTTCACCTCGAAGTGCTGGCTGTCGTGGATCTCGATCCGGCTTTCGATCAGGTCCTCGAGGTAGGCGGTGGGCTCCTTCCTCCCGGGCAGGGCAAGGACATCCAGCAGACGGTCCTTCATGTGCTCCTTCACGTTCACACCGCTTCAATCGATTTGAGCAAGAATGATGCCACCGAATTTTCCGGTGCTGCGCGGGGCACGCGACCGCCAGCGGCCTCGTTCGATCCGGAACTGGACGAGAATGGACCCATGCCGGACCGCCCCGCCGCTCGCCAGAGCCTCCCTGAGCCGCCGCGACGGGTGGGGCTGCTCGGCTTTCCGGAGGCCATGCTGGCGGACCTGTACGCCGCCCTCTCGGCGCCGGACTGGGAACCCTTGGTTCACGACAACACGACCCAATCGCCCGTGGACCTGCAGGTGGCGTGGGTCGGCCCCGAGGGCCGGTGGCCAGAATCCCCACAGGCGGTGCCCCTCCAGCTCGCCTTTCTCGACAGGCCCACGCCCGACCTGGAAGAGGCCCTGCTGCGCGCGGGCTTCCTCGAGTGCTGCTCCACCACAGCCGACCTGCCGGCGGCCCTGCGCCGAGCGCTGGTGCGGGCCTCCCTGCTGGCCCGCCCGGCCGAACCCGACGGATTCGAAGGGTTGTTCCCCAATCTCTACGACTGGATCTACGTGGTGGGCATCGCCGAGGACGGGGCGATGACCTTCGAGACCGTCAACCCGCCCCTGCGCGCCGGCGGTGGGTTCCTGAACCCGGACTTTGCCGGACGCTCGCCCCGCGACTGTCTCGGCGGCGCCAGCGCCGATCTGCTCCTGGGCCACATGGCCCGGGTGGTCGGCGAGGGGCGTCCGCTGCAGTTCGAAGAAGAGCACCTGGTGCTCGGCAGGATCCGAAGCTTCCAGACCATCCTCACTCCGGTCCGCAACAAGTGGGGCCGGACCCACCGCATTGCGGGCATCAGCCGGGACATCAGCGCCCTCAAGGAGGCCCAAGCCGCCCTGCAGGCCAGCGAAGCGCGCCTCAACCATGCCCTGGAGGGCACCCAGCAGGGGCTGTGGGACTGGAACCTGGAGTCCGGCCGGATGTACCGCAGCCCCCGCTGGCACGAGATGCTCGGACTGGAGCCCGGCGCGCTGCCGGAGACCGTGGAGGCCGGCCTCGACCTGGTCCATCCGGAGGACCGGATGCAGGCGGAGGCGGCCATGCACGCCCACATCGAGGGCCGACTCCCGCGGTTCCAGGCCGAGTACCGGATCCGCACCCAGGACGGCGATTGGCTGTGGTTCTTCGACGCAGGCAAGGTGGTGTCGCTGGATTCCAGGGGCCAGCCGGCCCGGGTGGCCGGGCTGTGCACCGACATCACCGAGCGCCGCAGGGCCGAGGAGTCCCTGCGCGCCCTCGTGGGCGGCGTGGTCCACGAGATCCGCAACCCGGTCTACGGCATCTCCATCAACCTCGACGCCCTGGAAGCCACCTTCGGGGAGGAGCCCCGCTTCGCGCCCTTCATCGCCGCCCTGCGCGAGAGCTCCGACCGGATCGCCAGCCTGATGAACGACCTCCGGGATTACGGCGAGCCGCGCACCCTCAACCCCGAGCCGAGCCTGGTCCGTCCCCTGCTCGAGGAGGCGGCCCGCGCCTGCGAGCCCCTCGCCCAGTCCAAGGCCTGCCGGCTGGAGCTGGACCTAGAGGACGACCGCCTGGTGCTGCCGGTGAACGCCCGGCGCATCCACCAGGTGTTCCGCAACCTGCTCGAGAACGCCCTGCACCACGCGCCGGAGGGCAGCAGCGTCGGCCTGGTCGGCCGCAGGACCCGCGCCGAGGGCCACGACTGGTGGACCTTCACCGTGGACGACCAGGGGCCGGGCTTCGAGGCCGAGGTGCTGGCGCGCGCCTTCGAGCCCTTCTTCACCCGGCGCAAGGGCGGCACCGGCCTCGGTCTGTCGATCGTCAAGCGGGTGGTGGAGGAGCACGGCGGGGATGTCGTGGCCAGCAACCGCCCGGGTGGCGGGGCCCGCCTGCAGGTCCGGCTCCCGGTGCCGCGCCTGCGCATGGAACTCCTGGGAGCCGCCGGTGGCTAGAGCCAAGATCCTCCTGATCGAAGACGACGCCGCCGTGCGGCACGGCATGGCCGCCTTCCTGCGGGCCAACGACCTGGACGTCGACGAGACCGAGACCTGCCGGGACGCCCTCGACCGCTTCAAGGCCGTCGGCCACGACGTGGTGGTGGCCGACTACAGCCTGCCGGACGGCACCTCCCTGGAGGTCCTCGCCCAGGTGAAGAAGCTCGGCGAGGACACGCCGTTCATCATCCTGACCGCCCACGGCTCCATCGACCTGGCCGTGCGCGCCATCAAGGAGGGCGCCGAGCAGTTCCTGACCAAGCCGGTGGAGTCCAAGGCCCTGCTGGTGCTGGTCCGGCGGCTGCTCCAGCAGCGCCGGCTGCGCAAGCGCCAGGAGGTGGCGCTGCGCCAGCAGCCGGGCGCGCTCAACCCCTTCCAGGGCAGCAGTCCGGCGATCCGCGGGCTCGAGGCGCAGGCGCGGCGGATGCTGGAGTGGGACAGCCCGATCCTGATCCTCGGCGAGACCGGCGCCGGCAAGGGGGTCCTGGCCCGGTGGATCCACAGCAACGGGCCGCGCGCCGAGGAAGCCTTCGTGAACCTCAACTGCGCCGGGCTGACCCGCGAACTGCTCGAGAGCGAGCTGTTCGGCTTCGAGAAGGGCGCCTTCACCGGGGCCGTCGCCGCCAAGCAGGGGCTGCTGGAGGTCGGGAACCGGGGGGTCGTGTTCCTCGACGAGATCGGCGACATGGATCCGGCCATCCAGCCGAAGCTCCTGAAGGCCCTGGAGGAGAAGACCTTCCGCCGGCTCGGCGACGTCCGCGACCGGCACGTGGACATCCGCCTGGTGGCGAGCACCAACCTGGACCTGGAGGAGGCGGCGAGGACCCGGAAGTTCCGCGACGACCTGTACTACCGGATCAGCACGCTCACCCTGCGGATCCCGCCCCTGCGGGAACGCCCCGAGGACGTTCTGGAACTGGCACGGACCATCCTCTCGGGAATCTGCCTGCGGATGGGCAAGGAGGAGATCGACCTGCGGCCGGATGCCGAGGCCCTCCTTCAGGCCTACCCGTGGCCCGGCAACATCCGCGAGCTGTCGAACGTCCTCGAGCGGTCGATGGTCCTGCAGCGGGGGGAACGGCTCGAGGCCGCCGACCTCGGGCTCTCCGGGCGCACGGCCCCGGGCCTGACCCTGCCCGAGGCGATGCTGCCCCTCCGGGAGGTGGAGCGCCTCTACATCGAGCGCGTGCTGGACCGCACCGGGGGAAACGTCACGGAGGCCGCGAACATCCTGGGGATGGCCCGGCGGACCCTGTACGACCGGATGAAAAGCATGGGCATCCCGACCGGCCGGGACTGAGCGGCCCCCCGCACAGGTTGTGCGGAATTTCGCACGATCACCGTCCGAGGCACCCGGCCCTGCTCACCCATCTGCTCATTACAAACATGATGGTCCTCTTGGCGAATCTGGCCTGGGGCTTGCCAAGCCTGGGTCAGCCCCGGCTCTGCCCGGAACCCACCCCCCGTCCTCGACCCAGGAGAGAACGACCATGGCCCGCACCGCGATCCGCACGCTGCTCACCGCCACCCTGCTGTCCGCAGGCACCGGGTTCGGCCTCAGGGCGGAAGACCCGAAGCCCCTGCACGCCCGCACGGCCGCCAAGTACCCCGCGCCGAAACTGGAGGACGTGTCCGGGCGGGAGTTCAAGCACCTGTTCGACCCGGCCAAGACCAAGCCGGCCGCCGACGCCGGACTGAAGGACCTCTGGCTCAAGGTGAAGGCCGGTGCGGCCAAGGCCGGCTTCGAGGTCACCGAGAAGGACAAGGGCGCGTACAAGCTCGACCAGTCCACCAAGGAGTACTTCGACACACCCGACCAGGCCCTCTGGAAGCAGGGCTACCTGATCCGGCTCAGCACCAAGTACGTGGCGGGGGTTCCCGACACCACCGGCAAGGTGACCGTGAAGGCCATCCACGAGGACGCCCTCAAGACCCTGGCGACGCCCCTGAAGGTCGTCGGCGTCAAGTCCGAGAGCGAATGCCAGGACAACGTCGGCTTCGGTCCCGGCGGCGTGCTCGGCGGCTACATCGAGAAGGGCGCCAGCTTCAGCGTCGAGGTCTCCGCCCTGGCCGGGCTGACCCTCGGCGATTTCGGCAAGTACATGCCGGAGCTGCTGCAGCTCGGGCTCCCCGCGTCCACCAAGCTGGTCTCCACCAAGGCCTTCTCCTACCGGATCCGGCCCGGCTACGTGGTCCTGCCCGGGACCGAGCCCTGCGGCGTCTCGATGGAAGCCTGGTGCGCCAAGGAAGGTGACAAGCCCTACCTGTTCGACTTCTCCTTCGGCTACGACGACGTGGAGTTCTACGGCAACGAGAAGATCCACGCCGCCGGCGAAGCCTTCATGGAGAAGGTCATCTACGGCCCCCTCAAGGACCTCGCCGCGCCCAACGGCGAGAAGTGGGGCGGCTCCAAGGTCCGCAGCCTCATGAACCGCCCGATCGGCAAGTAGACGGTCCGCCGCCGCCCTGCCCGGCCCTCACCCAATCCCCAACCGGAGGAACCCCCCGATGCGCACCTTCTCCAGGACGATCCTGGGCGGCCTGCTGGCCCTGCCCGCCTTCACCCAGGACCCCGCCAAGCTGGACGAGCTCTACGGGCTCCTGTCCCAGCCTGCCTACATCAAGCACTACGAAGCCGACCGCACCGGCAAGGTGCTGCTGAACCCCTACCTGCAGGTGGCCACGAAGGACTATCCGGCCATCCTCGACGTCAAGATGGCGCCCTACAACTGGGCCATCGACGCCGCCGGCCGGGTGGCGATCATCCCCGAAGCCCCGCACCCGCTGGGGCGGGTCTACGAGAAGGGCTTCTTCCGCCCCGAGGACCAGTCCAAGCGCAAGCCGGGCACCCGCGAGAACTACGGCCACGTCTCCGCCCTCGGCGGCGCCCCGGGCCGGATCAGCGGCGAGATCCTCTTTGACAAGGCCAGCAACACCTGGACCGTCAACAACAAGTCCGGCCGCTACACCAAGCACAATGCTGATCGGACCCCCGAGCAGATGGTCCACGCCGCGAACCTGATCCGGGAGGTCGTGGATCCGGGCAGCGCCGCCTGGGGCCCGGTGTTCTTCCTCCTGGAGTACGCCTCCGAGGAGGTCCGCGAGGCGCAGCTGAAGAACCCCAAGCTGGCCTACGACGATCCGGCCAAGAAGAGCCGCCCGCACCTCCAGCTGCTCCCGGCCCTTCCGAAGGCCGAGAAACCCGCGGAACCGGCCAAGGCCGAGAAGCCCGCGGAACCGGCCAAGGCCGAGAAGGCCGCCCAGCCGGCCAAGGCCGAGCAGGCCGGGATCGACAAGGCCAAGGATGCGAAGGCCGCCGACGCGCCCAAGGAGGGCAAGAAGGCCAAGAAGCCCAAGGCCGCCCACAACGACGATCCCTCGTGAGCCGGACACCTTCCACTGGATCCAGGAGCCAATTAGACATGAACAATCGACTGATCACTTCCCTCGGGTTCGTCCTCGCCTTCTCCGCCCTCTCGCCGCTTTCCGCCCAGGGCCTCACCCCGGTGGTGTCCGTCCTGAAGGGCGAGAAGAGCTTCAAGAACGGCTACGACCCCATCAACGTCGACGGCACCGTCAACGCCATCATCGAGATCCCTGCGGGCACCACGGCCAAGTACGAGACCCTGGACAACGGGACCATGGAACTCGAGCAGAAGGACGGCGCCCCGCGCTTCGTCAAGTACCTCGGCTACCCCGCCAACTATGGGCTGGTGCCGCGGAGCGTCCTGCTGAAGTCCAAGGGCGGCGACGGCGACCCCCTGGACGTCATCGTCCTCGGCGCCGCCCTGCCCCAGGGCAGCGTGGTCAAGTGCCGGATCCTGGGCGTGATGACCCTGGTCGACAACGGCGAGATCGACGACAAGATGATCCTCGCCCCGGTGAACTCGCCCTTCGGTTCCCTCAAGGGCATCGAGGAGCTGGACAAGAAGTTCCCGGGCATCACCACGATCCTGCAGACCTGGTTCACCAGCTACAAGGGCTACGGCAAGGACGGCAAGCTCCAGCTCAGCTCCAAGGGGTTCAAGGGCCGCGCCGCCGCCATCAAGACCATCGGTGATGCCATCCTGGACTATGAAATGTCGGTGGTGACCGACGCCGACCGCCGGCCCCTCGATGAGAAGGGCAACCCCAGGCTGTACCGCTGGCCCGGCGCCAAGAACCTCGGCGAATAACCACCACCGCCCTGGAAGGGGCCTCGTGGGGGGGTCCCGCCCCGAAGCCCCTCCAGGGCTTCGGGGCCTTTTCCTCCACCCCGGGAACATCCGCATGCGCTGGTTCCTGCTCCTGATCCTCGCCGCCTCCCTGGCGGCCCAGGAACGCACCGTGGTGATCCTGCGGCACGCGGAGAAGCTCGGCCGTCTGGACAGCGCCGACCTGAGCGCCAGCGGCCGGCGGCGGGCCGAGTCCCTGGCGGAGGAACTGGCGGCCTTCCGGCCGGCGCGGCTCTACGCCTCGGACCGGCCGCGCAGCCAGCAGACCCTCGCGCCTCTGGCGCGCCGGCTCGGGCTGGCCCTGCAGGTCCGCCGGTACGGCGAGGAGGCCGCCCTGGCCGAGGAGATCCTAGGGTCCGAGGACGCCTCGCTGGTGGTGTGCGCCCACTCCGACACGATCGGGCCGCTGGCCCGGGCGCTGGGCCACACGGTCACGATCCCCGAGGTCCAGGCCTTCGACCGGCTCTGGGTCCTCCGCCTCGGTCCGCAGGGGCTCCTCGGCCTGGAGGAACGGCGGCAGCGGCCGGTTCCGGAGGGGGCGCGGTGAGGCCGACCGCGCTGCTGCTCGCCCTGGCCGCGCTGCCGCTGGCGGCCTGGGGTCCCCGGGGCCACCGGCTGGTGGCCGATACCTCCCTCCAGACCCTGCCGCCCGGGCTCCGCGCCTGGTTTTCCGGCCAGGAGGCGCGGTACCGGGACACCTGCCTGGAGCCCGACCGGCAGAAGGACCACGATCCGGAGGAGGACTCCCGCCACCACCTGCACACCGAGGCCTACGGCGGCCCAGCCGCGGTGCCCCGCGACCTCGAGGCGGCCCGGAAGCGCCTCGGCCCGCAGATCTTCCTGCGCCGCGGCCAGCTGCCGTGGGCGATCGGCGCCCGCTACCGCAGGCTCGTGGAGGCCTTCCGCAGCCGGGAGCCGGCGCGGGTGGTGGCCGAGAGCGCCTGGCTCTGCCACTACGTCGCCGACGCCCAGGTGCCGCTGCACAGCACCCGCAATTCGAACGGCAAGGAAACCGGCCAGAAGGGGATCCACAAGCGCTGGGAAACCACCCTGGTGGACTGGAAGGTCCGGGGCCTGGACGCCCCGCGGCCGGCCCGGGTGCCCGAGCAGCCCGAGCGGGAACCCTGGACCTGGGTCGCGGAGGCCCACGCGCTCCTGCCCGCCCTGCTGGAGGCCGACAGCCGTGCCGGGGAACCCGGTGAGCCCGGCGACAGCCCCTACTGGGACGCCTTCTGGACCGCCGAGAGGGAGCGCGTCCAGGGGCAGCTCCTGCGCGCCGCCGAACGCACCGGCGACCTGGTCCTCGCCGCCTGGAGGGAGGCGGGCGCGCCGGCTCCCGAGGCCGGGACACCGCCCGCCGCGGGCCGGCCGGCAACCGCCGAACAACTCAAGTCCGCAGCGCAGGAGCCGAAGAGCAGGACAGCCGGTGCTGTCCGGCCGCATGCCGGCACCCAGCGCCTGCCCAAGGAGCCACGATGCCGCGAAACCTGCTGCTGATCCCTGCCGCCGTCCTGTGCGTGACCCTGCCCGCCCAGGACCCCGCCGCCAAGAAGGAGGTCGAGTCCTTCGTCAAGGACGCCCTGGCCTTCGCCAAGGCCAACCCGAAGGAGGCCTTCATCGGCGAGGTCTGCCGGCCCAACGGGAAGTTCAGCCTCAAGGGCACAGGGCGCCTGTTCCCGACGGTCTACGACGACAAGGGCAAGGTCGTCGCCCACGGGAAGAAGGTCGCCGAGGTCGGCAGCGTCCAGTGGGACGCCAAGGACCAGGACGGGGTCCTCTACATCCAGGACCGCATCAAGCTGGCCCGGACCAAGGGCGGCGGCTGGGTCGAGGACACCAAGGTCAACCCCGCCACGATGCAGAAGAGCATCAAGCACGTGTTCGTGGCCTACCACGACGGCATGACCGTGTGCTGCGGGGTCTACGAGAAGTAGGACCGGCCGCGACCCGTGCTGGCGGTACCCGCGCCGGGTCCGGATTGAGCGGCCCTTCGCACGCTGGCGTGCGGAATTCCGCACTTGGCGATGCCTCGCGTCCTTGACCCGCCTTCCCTAATCATCAATCCAGTCTGGTTACCTGATCATCGGGAAATGGCATGGGAATTCCACTGCCTTCCCGTTCCCTCGGTCCGGCCGGGGATCCCCTGCCCCTGAACACTGGCGCGACCGCGCCCAATTCCCTTCCCCTCGGAGGAATCCATGAAGTCCCTTATCACCCCCCTGGCCCTGGTCCTGCTGGCGGCCCCCCTCTGCGCCCAGTCCGACGACAGCAAGCGCCTCGCCGACCTCGAGAAGCAGGTCGCCAAACTGCTGAAGGCCGACACCAAGAAGGACGAGAAGAAGGACGACGGCATCTCGGTCAAGTTCGGCGGCCGCTTCCACCTGGATACCGTGGCCTACGACGGCAACGAGAACAGCCTTCCCAACGGCACCCAGATCCGTCGCGCCCGCATCAGCTTCAAGCTCGGCCTCGGCAAGAACTGGATCGGCGAAGGCGACGTCGACTTCGCGGAAGGCGATGCCTCCATCAAGGACATGTGGATCGGCTACCAGGGTTTCAAGCACAGCCTGATCCAGGTCGGCCAGTTCAAGCAGCCCTTCGGCTTCGACACCCTCAGCTCCTCCAATGCCACCTGGTTCACCGAGCGGTCCTACGCCGATGCCTGGACCCCGGACCGCCACCTGGGCGTCGGCTACCAGACCTGGGGCGAGCGCTGGCAGACCAAGCTGAGCTTCTTCGGCCAGGCCATCGACGACACCAACGACCACCTCGCCGCCGACGACACCTCGCTGTACAAGGACCACGGCTGGGGCTACGCCGGCCGGTTCAGCTTCGCCCCGGTGATGGTCTCCGAGACCAAGGCCGTCCACCTCGGCGCCGCCTACGCCTACCGCACCCCCAATGCCGGCCCCGACGCCGACCTGAACATCCTCGACCTGTCCTGCCGCCCCGAGGCTGGCAAGATCAGCAAGGCCAAGTTCCTCAACGCCAAGGTCACGAACGTGAAGAACTGGACGATGGTCGGCGCCGAGTTCGTGGGCGTCTGGGGGCCCTTCTCCTGGCAGAGCGAGTACCAGCAGATGAAGGTCAACCGCATGGACGGCTTCGGCACCACCGCCGCCGCCATCGCCGCCACCTCCCAGGGCCACACCTTCTCCAACGCCTACGGCCAGGTCTCCTGGATCTTCGGCGGCCAGCGCACCTACGACCCCTCCGAAGGCGTTTTCGGCAAGGTCGCCGCATCGTCCCGCGGCGCCCTGGAACTGGTCGCCCGCTACAGCACCATGAACCAGGACGACCTCACTGCCATCGACCCGGTCAAGGGCGGCAAGGCCAAGAACCTGTCGGTGGGCGTGACCTACTACCTGAACAAGAACGTCCGCTGGATGCTCGACTACGTGAAGGTGGACAACAACGAGAACGCCAAGCCGAACAAGCGCTACAACTACGGCAAGACCGGCTACGTCAACGACGACTTCGCCTTCACCACCCTGCGCCTCCAGGTGAACTTCTAGCACCTTCTCCCGTCCTCGGAAGGGCCACCACCCGGGTCGGCCCTTCCGGGGACGTGCCCGAACCTCTCCTCCCAATCCGCCCCCATGCCCCAGACCTCGCAACGACCGCTGGACCTCCCCCGCTGGGAGTGGCGCACCCTCGCCACCTCCCTCGGGGACCTGCGGTTCGCACTGAGGGGCGTCCCCATCGAGCGGGTCCGGAACATCGAGGAGACCTACCTGCTCTGCGCCCGGAGCAGCCACAACGCCAAGATCCGCGAGGGCCTCATGGACCTCAAGTGGCGGAAGCAGGTCGGCCGGCATGGGCTCGAGCTCTGGGACCCGGTCCTGAAGTCCACCTTCCCCTGCGAGGCCGAGGTGCTGCTGCAGCTGTTCGGCGGGTGGGGCATCCCGGTCCCCGAGCTGGCGCGCAGGCGCTACGCGCAGCAGGAGTTCCTCGAGGAGGTGGTGGTTCCGCATCCGGACCTCCAGGCGGTCCGGGTCGCCAAGGTCCGTGAGGGATTCACCCTCGACGGCACCACCTGCGAACTGGTCCGCCTGGAGGTTTCCGGAATGCAGCTGGAGAGCTTCTGCGCCGAGCACGAGGACCCCCGCCTGGTGCTGCAGGTCCTGCACGGGCTGGGGCTCGACAACCGCCCGAACATCAACTACCCGATGGGCCTCAAGCACGCCCTCGCTCGCTGGGCGGCCTGACCGCCCTACGGAGACTCCATGGCCAAGGAAATCGAACGCAAGTTCCTGCTCAAGATCGCGGACTGGACCCCCCAGTCCGCAGGCAAGTACTACAAGCAGGGCTACCTCAATTCGCAGAAGGAACGGGTGGTGCGGGTCCGCATCGCGGGGGACAAGGGCCAGCTGACCATCAAGGGCATCACCACCGGCGTCACCCGGGCCGAATTCGAATACCCCATTTCCGTCGAGGATGCCGGCCTGATGCTGGACAATCTCTGCGAGAAGCCGCTCATCGAGAAGCACCGCCACAAGGAGGTCCACGGTGGCAAGACCTGGGAGATCGATGTCTTCCACGGCGACAACGAAGGCCTGGTGGTGGCCGAGATCGAGCTCGGCTCCGAGGACGAGGCCTTCGAGCGCCCGGCCTGGCTGGGCGAGGAGGTCTCCAGCGATCCCCGCTACTTCAACAGCAACCTCCTGAAGAACCCCTTCAAGAACTGGTCCAAATCCTAGCCCGACCAGAATCCAGGAACACGATGTCCGAAACCGCCGCCGCCCCTGCCTCCCACCCGGGAGCCCGCCTCCAGGAACTCCTGGACATGGAGAAGATGACCCTGTCCTCCAAGGCGAGGGCGGCGCAGAGCCCCACCGAGAAGTGGATGCGCTACCTCGGCTTCCCGGGCGGCATCCTGCTGTTCCTGCTGATCTACTACCTGCCCGCCGGGGCCGGGCTGAGCGCCGCGGCCCAGGCGGGCGCGGCCTGCTTCGCCCTGGCCCTGGTGTGGTGGGTCACCGAGCCGTTCCCGACATACGTCACCTCCCTGGTGCTGATGTTCCTGCTGCTGGTGACGCGCACCGCCAACGCCAAGGCGATCATGGACGTCCTCGGCATGGAGGTGATCTGGCTCAACCTGCTGGCCTTCATCCTCAGCTCCATGCTGGTGAAGACCCGGCTCGCCAAGCGCATGGCCCTCTGGCTGGTGGTGCGCTTCGGCCACAAGGCGATCTGGGCCCTGTTCGCGTTCCTGGTCCTGCAGTTGGGCCTGGCGCCGCTGATCCCGGCCACCGCCGCCCGCTGCGTCATGACCCTTCCGTTGATGGTCGTGGTGGCGGCGATCTACGGGTCCACCGAGGAAAGCCCCAACGCCTTCGGCAAGAACCTGATGCTGCTGAACCTGGCCTGCATCTCGGTGCTGTCGTCGATCACCATGACCGGCAGCTCGGCCAACCTGATCGCCGTGGGGCTGATCCAGACCATGGGCGGCCACCGGGTCTACTACATGGACTGGATGCGCGTCGGCGCGCCGGTCGCCATCGTCACGATGGTGGCGATGTGGTACCTCGGGCAGAAGCTGCTGTTCCGGATCCGCCCGGAGGACCAGCTGCCCAAGGTCGAAGGCGGGCTCGACCTGGTGAAGGCCCAGCACACCGCCATGGGGCCACTGAGCCATGCCGAGAAGAAGGCCCTGGCGATCTTCGGCCTGGTGCTGTTCCTGTGGATGACCGACGTGTTCCACATGCGGTGGTTCGGGGTGGAGATCAGCGCGCCCTTCGCCGCCCTGCTGGGGGCCGTGATCGTGCTGTTCCCGCGCTGGGGCATCCTCCAGTGGTCCGAAGCTGATATTCCCTGGCACCTCCTCATCTTCAGCGCCGGTGCCTACGCCGGCGGCCTCGCCCTGGACGACACCGGGGCGGCGGAGTGGGGCGTGCGGATGCTCTTCGGCGGGATGGACCTGAAGGGCGTTCCCTTCGGCGTCGCCTACACGGTGGTCATCGCCGTGATGATGTACAGCCACCTGCTGACCACCTCGAAGACCGTCCGGACGCTGATCATGATCCCGATCATCATCACCCTCGCCAAGGCGCTGGGCTGGGACCCGCTCTCCTTCGCCCTGCCCGCAGCCCTCTGCATCGACTGGGTGGTGGGCCTGCCGATCAGCGGCAAGCCCAACGTGATCCTGTTCTCGACCAACCAGTTCACGGTCGGCGACAACTTCAAGTACGGGATGCTCACCTGCACGCTCGGGCTGGCCATCCTGGTGCTGTCCGCGGCCACCTGGTTCCACTGGCTGGGCCTGACCCCGGCCTTCTGGGCGATGCCGTCATGAGCGCCTCCCGCCTGATCCTCCTCGGCCTGCTGGCGGCGGCCTCCCTCTCCGCCACCGACATCAGGTCCTACCGGGTGCGCCTCGAGACCGCCGCCGACGGCACCGGCAAGGGAACCGCCGAGGTGGGGCTGGCCCGGTGCACCGCCGGCCGGATCAACCTGCCGCTGGGGTTCAAGGCGATCGCCGGCCTGCAGCTGGAGGAGGCGCCGCCGCGCCTGCACCTCACCCAGGGACCCAGCAACGGCCAGGTCCTCCTGCATGCCGACCTCCCGGACGGGATTCCGGCCGACTGCACCTTCCGCTTCACCTTCACCCTGCCCGCGGCCTTCGTCCCGATCGAGCCCGGCCCCGGGGAGAAGAGCCCCTTCCCCGCCGGCAGCCGCCTGTTCCGGCACGCCCTGGTGGCCACCCAGGAGGGCACCATCGGGAGCTACCGGTTCGAGGTGCTGTTCCCGCCGGGCACCCGCGCCCAGGCGGTCCGCGAGCAGCTGCCGAAGCCGGGCAAGGCCGAGGCCGGCCCCCGGGTGCGCCTGGGCAAGGCCGACGGCCGCCAGAACGCCGTCCTGCAGATGTCCGCCATGAAGCAGGGCGACGACACCTCCATGGCCCTGGAGCTGGTCCCGGAACGGAAGTCCTGGGCCTGGCTGCTGGCGGGCCTCGCCCTCTGCGCGATCTACCTGTTCCGCTTCCGCGACCTGGTCGCGCCTAGCCGCGACTGATCCCCCTCTCCCAGCGAACCCAACCAGGAGCCCCCATGGCCGACGTTTTCGCCAAGAACACTGCCACCACCGCCGAGGACGCCGCGAAGATCGTTCCGCGCGCCGAATTCCGCGTCTTCGGTCCCGGCGTCATCGACCGGGTGAAGGAGAAGATGTGGAACGGTAAGACCGTCCTGTTCCAGGCCCGGCGGATGCCCGCCGAGACCTACTTCCTCTCGACCCGGACCCATGACGCCAACGTCAAGGTCCGCGACGGCCTGCTCGACATCAAGACCAAGGTCGGCGAGACCCCGGAGGGATACGAGATCTTCCAGCCCCGCGGCAAGTTCCAGTTCCCGGTGAAGCGGGAGGACCTGGCCACCATCCTGTCCCACCTCCAGGTCGAGATGGCCCTGGACCAGGACAGCTATGCCATCGACCAGTTCATCACCATGGCCCGCAAGCACCCCGACCTGACCCCGGTCACCGTCGAGAAGATGCGCTACGGCTTCACCATCGACGGGATCATCTGCGAGTACGCCCAGGTCTGGTTCAACGGCGCGCTGGTGGAGACCGCCTGCGCCGAGAGCGAGAACTACGAGGGGATGAAGAAGGTGGTCGAGGGCCTCGGCCTCGCCGACCTGCCCAACACCAACTACCTGCGCGCCGCCAAGCGCGTGGTCGGCATGGAATAGTCCGGCCACCGCGAACCGTCCACCCAGTCCCTTCCCCGGAGTCCCCTGTTGCTTCCTCCCCTGCTCGGCCATTTCCTCCTGACCATCGCGATCAGCTTCCTCATCGGGATCGGCCTGCGGGACTACTACGAGGGCGAGGGCAAGTTCGACACCTTCGGCTCGGTGCGCACCTTCGTGTTCATCGGGATGCTGGGGTTCATGCTCTACCAGCTCCCGGGGTTCGGCCACCTCGCCTTCCTGCTGGGGATGGCCTGCCTCACGCCCTTCCTGCTGGTCTACTACTTCAACAAGCTCCGGCAGAAGAAGAGCCCCGGCCTCATCGGCGTGGTGATCGCCCTGCTGACCTACACCACCGGCCCGATCGCCGTGCACCACCCCCAGTGGTTCGAGGTGCTGTTCGGCGTGAGCATCCTGTTCGTCCTGCACTCCAAGGGCCGGATCCGGCAGTTCACGGACCGGCTGGAGACCGGCGAGGTGGTCACGGCCTGCAAGTTCCTGGCGATCGCCGGGGTGGTCCTGCCGCTCATCCCCGCGGTGCCCCAGGCCACCGGCCTGCTCGGCCAGGTGATCGCCTTCCTGCCGGTGACCCCCCGCCAGGTCTGGGGTGCGGTGGTGATCACCACCACCATCAGCTACCTCGGCTACGTCCTCCAGACCTACCTGTTCCCGCGCAAGGGGATGCTGCTCACCGGCCTGATCGGGGGCGTCTATTCCAGCACCGCCGCCGTGCTCGTGCTGGCGAAGAAGTCGAAGAGCCAGCCCGGCAACGACCGCGAAGTCGCCGCCTCGATCCTCCTGGCGGTGGCCATGATGTACATCCGCCTGCTGGTGCTGGTGGCGATCTTCCGGTTCGGCTCCGCCCTGCACGTCGGTCCTGCGCTGCTGACGCTGTCCGGCCTCGCCGCCGGCTACGCCCTGTGGGTGCGGAAGGACCGGCGCGCCGGCGCCGCCGTGGAAACCGCGTCCACGGTCGAGGCGCCGGCGGCCGCCGATGCCCCTGAGGCCCCCGAGCCGGCGCTGCGGCGCAACCCCCTGGAGATCAACTCCGCCCTGTTCTTCGGCATCATGTTCGTGGTCATCGCGCTGGCCACCAAGTACACGCTCGTGCACTTCCAGGACCTCGGCCTGCGCATGCTGTCCTTCCTGGTGGGCTGCTCCGACATCACGCCCTTCGTGGTCAGCGTGCTGCAGGGCAACCTAGGCCTCGGCACGCCGCAGATCCTGCAGGCGATCATCATCGCCAGCGCCAGCAACAACCTGCTGAAGCTCGCCTACACCTACCTGTTCGGCACGCGCCGCACCGCCAACCTGGCTGCCATCGGGATGGGAGCCCTGGCGGCGCTCTCCTTCCTCTACGTGCTCTTCGCCCTCTGACCAAGGACCGCGCCATGGCCCGGCCGGACTTCATCCGCACCCACCCGCGCCTGGCAAGGGCGGCGGTGGTCGTCACCCTCTGCATCACCCTGGCCCTGTCCGCCTACCTCGGGCTGCTGGTCCACGGTCCGGCGCCGACCGGAACCGGGGTGGTGCTGGAGTGGGCCCTCTTCCTGGCCTCCCTCGCCGCCAGCCTGGCCGTCCTCGTCGTCGGCGCCCGTCTGATCCGCCGTCCCCTGCAGGACGGCCCGGAAGACAAGGACGGGACCTCCACCCCGCACCCCTGAACACGGGAGCCCCCATGCTTCCCTCCCTGCTGCTCTGCGCCCTCCTGGACGCAGCCCCGGTTCCCGCCCCCTCCTTCCACCTCCTCGAACAGGGCCGGACCCCATCCTTCTCGAAGGAGGGCCCCCGGCGCCAGGACCTCAGCGGCGCGGTGGCGGCGGAGGGGAAGGCCTTCCTGGTCTACGACGGCGGCCCCGGCTCCGCCCAGCCGGAGATCCGCGTGACTCCGCTGGACCGGCTGCAGGAGCCCGGAAAGGTCCTGCCGCGGGTGGTCGGCCAGCGCGACCTGGAGGCCATCACCTTCGTCCAGGGCAGGTTCTACATCGTCTCCAGCCAGGACCAGGTGGACGAGGACACCGAGGCCTTCCGGCTGCTGACCGAATTCCAGCTGGATCCCTCGGGACGGTTCGTGCGCAACGAGCGCTCGGTGGTCATCCGCGACCTGCTCCTGGACGCCCTCAGGACCCTGCCGGACGAGGCCTGGTTCACCCGCGTGGCGGCCACCTTCGGCGTCCGGGGCGGATTGAACATCGAAGGCCTCAGCCACGACCCCGAGGAGCCCGAGACCCTGCTGCTGGGACTGCGATCCCCCCTCTGGGGACCCACCTTCGGCGACCCGACCTTCGGCCGGGGGTTCGGCCTGGACCGGGGCCACGCCCTGGTCGCCTGGATCAGCCGTCCCTTCTCCCCCCGCCCCCAGGTGCGGCTGGAATCCCTCGACCTTGGCGGGCAGGGCATCCGCGACTTCGCCTGGGTGCCGGCCCTGGGCGGCTACCTGGTCATCGGCGGGCCCGTCGACAAGGGCCGGTCCTTCGGCCTGTGGCTCTGGGTCCGCGGTCAGGCCCCGCGTCGGCTCCAGGCCCCCGGGTTCGACCAGCTGTGCCGGCCGGAGGCGGTCATGCCCATCCCGGGAAAGGCGGAGGTCTGCATCTTCAGCGAGGAAGGCGGACCCCTGTGCGAGTCCCCGACCGTCACCTACATCCGCCTCGCCATCCGGCCGTGACCCGGGTCCGACCGCTCCCGAACTCAGAGCGGCAGGGCCGCGGCCGATACACCCTTGGGGGGACTCTGTCCGCCTGGAGCCCGTGATGCCGAAACAACCCTCCCCGGTGGCCCGCCTTTCGTTGAAGGGCAAGTTCCTCCTGCTCTTCTCCAGCCAGGCCCTGCTGCTCCTGGTGGTCTTCGGGCTCGGGTACCTCGGGCTCGAACGGCTCCGGCATGGCCAGGACGAGCTTCGGGGCATCCTGCCCAAGGCGAACCTCGCGGCGCGGGTGCTGCACGATTCCGATGTGCTCCGGGTGATCCACGTGTCCCTGGTCGGCGGGGGAGGGAACGCCGAGTACGTGACCAAACGGCTCAAGCGCCTCAAGGAGGTCGAGGAGGCCCTGGCCGCGACCCTGGACGAGTTCGAGCGGCTGCCGTGGGCCGCGGACGAGCGGGCCATGGTCGACCGGATCGCCACCGGGATGCGGCGCTACATGGACGCCTTCCCCCCGGTCCTGGCGCGGGCCCGGACGGCCTCGGCCGCGGAGATCCCGGAACTCATCGAGGCCAACACCGCCTTCCGCCGCGAGGGCTACAACCTGCTGCTCGAACTGCTGCCCCGGATCCAGGGCAAGGGCGAGCAGCGGGTCCTCGCCGACCAGCAGGCCGCCCGCCGCACCCAGGCGATCATGGGCGCCAGCCTGGTCCTCGCCCTCGCCCTCGGCCTCTGGATCTCGTGGATGGTCAGCCTGCAGACCCGCAAGCAGGCCGAGTCCCTGAGCCGGGCCATGGACGGGCTGAGCCAGGGCGACCTCGCGCAGGAATGCCCGATCCTGACCGGCGACGAGCTGGGCCAGTCGGCGCAGCGGCTGAACCAGGTGATCCTGCAACTGGCCGGGGACATCCGTTCGATCATGCAGATCTCCGAGCGGGCCGCGTCCGGGGCCACCGAACTGGCGGCCACGGCCTCGCAGCTGAGTTCGGCGACCGGCGAGATCGGCGAGGCCGCGGAGCGCCAGCGCTCCGCGGTGGAGCGCTCGACCTCCGCCGTGGGCCGGATGGCGGCCTCGGTCGCCTCGGTCCGGACCTCCACCGACCGCGCGGGCCAACTGTCGGAGGCCAGCCTCGCCGCCAGTGGCGAGGGTGCCCGCAGCGTGGCTGGAGCCCGCCAGGCCATGGCGGGCATCCAGGAAAGCTCGGAGCGGGTGGCGCGCATCACCGGCGTCATCTCCGACATCGCCCGGCAGACCAACCTGCTATCGCTGAACGCCGCCATCGAGGCCGCCAAGGCGGGCGCCCAGGGCAAGGGCTTCGCGGTGGTCGCCGAGGAGATCCGCAAGCTCGCGGAGCGCAGCGCCACGGCCGCGAAGGAGATCACCACCCTGATCCGCGAGTCGGGCGAGCGGGTGGTGACCGGCTCCGAGTCGGTGCTGGCCATGGAGGCCTCGCTCGCGACCCTCGAATCCAACGTCCGCGAGTTCGCCGCGACCATGTCCGGGATCGCCCGGGCCATGGTCGAGCAGGAGCGGTCCAGCCAGGAGGTGGGCGAGGCCATGGACACCACCCGCGGGCTCACCGACCGGAACGCCTCGGCGACCGCGGAGCTGGCCAGCTCCATCGAGGAGACGTCCCGCACCATCGACGACCTGGCCCGGCTCTCCGGCGAGCTCCAGCAGCTCACCCACCGCTTCCAGGTCTGACGCTTCGTCCGACGTTCAGGGCCGCAGCAGCTGCCAGCCGAGCCGCAGGATCAGGGCGCCGACCACGGCGATGAACAGGACCCGCACCCACCGGCTGCCCCGCTCCAGGGCCACGTGGGCCCCCAGCCACCCGCCGACGCCGTTGGCGGCGGCCATCGGAAGGGCCACCTTCCACAGCCAGCTGCCGTGGGCCAGGAACATCGCCAGGGCGGCGCCGTTGGAGGCCCAGTTCGCGGCCTTCGCGAGCGCCGAGGCGCGCAGGAAGTCGAAGCCGAGCACCGCCACGAACAGGGTGATCATGAAGGTCCCGGTGCCGGGCCCGAAGAAGCCGTCGTACCCGCCCACGATGAAGGAGATCAGCGCGGCCAGGCCGCGCTGGTGGGCCAGCCCGAAGCGCGGGGCATGCCGGTGGCCGAGGTCCGGCCGGGCCAGGGTGAAGCCGAACACGCCGACCAGCAGGAGGACCACCACCGGTCGAAGGAAGTCCGGAGGCACCGTGTAGGTCAGCCGGCTGCCGAGCAGCGATCCTCCCGCCGCGAACAGGATCGGCAGCGGCAGCTCCCGCCAGGGCAGCACGCCGCTGCGGGCGAACTTGAAGGCGGCCACCGTGGTGCCGGTGCAGGCCACCACCTTGTTGGTGCCCAGCAGGGTGGTGATCGGCGTCCCCGCCGGCAGCCCGAGCATCAGCGCCGGCACGGTGATCAGGCCGCCGCCTCCCACCACCGCGTCGATGAACCCGGCCAGCGCGCTGGCGAGCATCAGCAGGGCGAGGATCGTCCAGGGCACCGGTTCAGTCCGTCGGGGCGGCCGGCGTTCAGGGCGCCGGCAGGCGCCGCCTCAGTTCCCGCATGAACCGCTCGCCGGGGTCGCGCTTGGCGGTGCGGTAGCCGGGCAGGGCCTCGACGAACAGCGACCGGCCGGGGTGCCCGGGGTGCTCGAAGTCCCGGTACTCCTGGTGGCCGATCACCCACGCGAGGCCCGGGTGGCGGGACTTGAGGTCGCGGATCAGGGCCACGTTGGCCGCCAGCTGGGCGGGGGTGAGCTGGCGGCCGTTGCCGTCCGCCGGGGCCCGGCCGTCCAGCTGTTCGGCCGAGATGTCCTCGGCGCCGATGTTCTCGATGCCGATGGCGACGTGGTTCAGGCCGATGACGTGGCGGGTCATGGTGGTTTCCGGGAACAGGCGGTGGACCCTGCCGTCGCGGTCGACCACGAAATGGACGCCGACATTGAGGCGGCCGTTGGCCGCGACCTGGTCCCGGCCGGCGTCGATCTCGGGCTGCCGGAACAGGCGGAAGGTGCTTTCCAGCGTCGAGGACACCGTGTAGTGGACCACCACGACCTTCGGTTCCATGCGGAAGGGGGCCTGGAGTCCGAGGCCCGGCGCGTGCAGGTCGAAGTACTGGCGGGTCAGCTCCGACCGTGCGGCGTCCAGGGCCAGGGCGGATCGCTCGTCGATGGCGAGGGGTGCCGCGGGTGCGGGGAGCACTCCGATCCGCTGCCGGGAGAACCGGTGCGCGGCACAGCCGGTGAAGGCGAGCGCGGCGAGCAGGGAGCAGGCGAGGACGCGGGGGCGCATGGAACTTCTCCTGGAGCCAACCTAGCAGAACGCCGGCCGGAGCACTCCGCGGGCTCCACGGGAGCCCGCTGCGCCACCCGGCGGGGTCAGACCTTGAGGATCTCGGCTTCCTTGTGCTTGAGGATCTCGTCGATCTCCTTGATGTGCTCGTCGGTGATCTTCTGGATCTGCTCCAGGGTCTTCTTGATCACGTCCTCGGAGAGCGGATTCTGCTTGTCCTTCTCGATCCGCTTGAGGTGCTCGTTGGAGTCGCGGCGGACGTTGCGCACCGCGGTCTTGATCTCCTCCCCGAGCTTGTGGAGCACCTTCACCAGTTCCTTGCGGCGCTCCTCGGTGAGGGCCGGGATCGGCAGGCGGATGACGTTGCCGTCGTTGCCGGGATTGAGGCCCAGCTCGCTTTTCAGGATCCCGGTCTCGATGGCCTTCATGCTGGACTTGTCGAAGGGCTGGATCACCAGCAGCGACGGCTCCGGCACGCTGATGGTGGCCAGTTGGGTCAGCGGCATGTGCGAGCCGTAGTACTCGACCTGGACGGTGTCCAGCAGGCTGGCGTGGGCGCGGCCGGTGCGGATGGTGGCCATTTCCTTCTTCAGCGTCTCGATGGAGCTGTGCATCCGCTTGCGGGTGTCCTGGACGATGGCATCGGGCGTATTCAGCATGAGCGGCTCCAACCTCTCCCTCTGTTCTAGCCCCCCGGCCAGGAATTGACCAGATCCGAGGCTCCGGCGGCCCGTTCGAGGCGAACGCGCCAATTCGGAGAAGGAAGGCTCAAAAGGTGACTTTATAGATCTCTTTTGACACAATAAAGCGGATGAATTAGTATTCAAAAAAGTCCAATGGTTGGACTGTTTTATAACTCATCGAGAGGAGGAATCCATGCAAAAGTCCGTGGCATCCACCCTGATCGCCACCGCCCTGTGCGCCGGGGGCGCCCTGCAGGCCGCCCAGGAGGGCCCCTGGATGGTGCGCGTCCGCGCCGTCAGCCTCAAGCCTGCCGACAAGTCCGATCCGATCGCCGCGCTGAGCATCACGGCGGACAAGATCACGGTGAGCACCAAGACCATCCCCGAGATCGACTTCAGCTACTTCTTCACGCCGAACTTCGCCGCCGAGCTGATCCTGACCGTCCCCCAGCAGCACGATGTCAAGGTGGCCGGCACGTTCATCGGCACCTTCAAGCACCTGCCGCCGACCCTCACCGCCCAGTGGCACTTCCTTCCCGGCGGGGCCGTCGATCCCTACCTCGGCGCCGGCCTCAACCTCACCCTGCTCTCCGACGTGAAGCTGGCGGTGCCGGGCGTGGGCGCCCTGGACCTCAACGCGAGCAGCGTCGGCCCCGCCCTGCAGGCCGGCGTGGACATCAAGCTGGCACCGCAGTGGTCGCTGAACCTCGACGTGAAGTACGTGCAGATCCGCAGCGACGTCAAGCTGAACGGCACCAAGATCAGCGCCGTCCAGGTCGATCCCCTGCTCATCGGCCTGGGCATCGGCTACCGCTTCTAGGCGGGCGGAAACCCCCGAAGGCCGGCCTTCGGAGGTTCAGCGGCCCCCCAGCATCGCCTCCAGGCGCCGGTCGCCATCGGCGCAACCGCGTTCGAGGCGTTCCCGGGCCTCCTGAAGGAGGGACCCGCAGCGCTCGCGCATCGCCGCCACGTAGGCCGCATCGGTGATGTCCTTGAGGTTGATCAGCACGTTCCAGAGCCCGCCGCGGACCCCGGCGAAGGCCATCTGCAGGCCCACCAGGGCGTCGGTCAAGGAGGCCGGGTTGCCGTGGGCCAAGGCGGCCTCGGCCGCACCCATCGCCTCCAGGCTGGCCTCGGCGGTGGCCAGGGGCACCTGCACCGCCTGCTTGAGCCCGGCCTGCATCGCCTCCTCCCGGGCCTGGCGATCCTGGTCCGTGCCCTGCGGCAGGCGCCGCGCCTCCAGGTAGGCGTTGAAGGCGTCGGTGTCCTCGTCCACGCCGAGCACCAGACCATCCTTCACCCGGTGGGCCGTCTCGGCGGCCTGCCGCAGGGCCGCCTCCGCCCCGGCATCCTTGGCTTTGCTGAGGTTCGCCACCATCGACGCGAGACCGGCGCCCAGGGCCCCCGCCAGGGCGGCGATGGAGCCTCCGCCGGGGGCTGGCGTGTCCCGGCTCACTTCCGTCACCAGGTCGCGGACGCTCAGGGCCGCCAGCCCGGCCGGATGGACCTTCGGCAGCCCGAGCACCTTCCGGTCGATGTCGAAGGGCGCCACGTCCGCGAGCCCCATGCTGAACACGGCGCTGTCAAGTAGGTCCGGCACCGGCACGAACGGCGACTTGCCCTGCCGTTCCAGGTAGAAGCGGCCGGCCTGTTCCAGCGCCGGGTAGGGCACCAGCCCGACGATCTCGGAGCCGGTCACCACCAGGCCGCGGGCGACGGCCAGCTCGCGGGCGGCCTCCAGCACCCGGTGCGGCGGTGTCCGCGAATAGTCGGTGAGGTTGATGGACAGCTGCGCCCGCTTGTACTGGTCCACGTACCAGCCGATCGCCTTGCAGGCTCCGAACAGCCCGGCTCGGTAGGCCTTCTGCCCCACCAGGCCCCTCCCAGGATCGACATCGTTGAGCCGCAGCAGGTGCCTCAGGTCGTAGCCGTGGGCCGACCGGCAGTGCGCCTCGAGGGCGTCGAAGTCGGCCGCGTCGTGGTCGCAGTTGCCGCAGGGGAACCTGCCCTCGGCGTACTTCAGCTCCTTCCCGCTGCTGTAGAAGGGCGTGGTCTGCCCGCGCCGGGCCACTCGGCCCTTCTCGCGCAGTTCGAAGGCGATGTCAGTGGCGTGCGCCTTGTCCCGGCTGTTCAGGGTGACGTTGTAGGCGATCAGGAACTCGCGCGCCCCGGTGATCAGGGCGCCGGCCTTCGCGTCGAAGCGCGCCGGGCCGAAATCCGGGGCCCACGCCGGGTCCTTCAGCTTGTCCGCCAGCCCCTCGTACTCGCCCTTGCGCACCACGGCCAGGTTCCTGCGCTCGGGCCGGCTGGCCGCCTGCTCGTAGAGGTACACCGGCAGCTGCAGTTCGCGCCCGACCCGCTCGCCCAGGCGGCGCGCCAGGTCGGCGCAGTCGGCCATGGTCACGCCCGCCACCGGGATGAAGGGGCAGACGTCGGTGGCGCCCATCCGCGGGTGGGCGCCGTGGTGGGTGCTCATGTCCAGCACCTGGGCGGCGGTCTTCACCGCCTGGAAGGCCGCCTCCACCGCGGCCTCGGGGTCGCCCACGAAGGTCACCACGGTGCGGTGGGTGTCCGCCCCCGGGTCCACGTCGAGCAGGGAAACCCCCTTCACCGCCTCGATCGCGTCGGTGATCGTCCTGATCCTGCCTGGATCCCGCCCTTCCGAGAAGTTCGGGACGCACTCCACCACCCGCTGGGACATCGGCACCTCGACCCCGGCCTCCGGCCGCCCTTCCATGGTGCCCTTACCAGGCAGGCCCCGCGAGGACAGGGGTCACAGCCCGGGCAGGGGTCCCGGCCTACTGGGTGATGTACCGCTCCAGCTGCTCGATGATGAACTGCTGCTGGGAGATGGTCTCCTTCACCAGGTCGCCGATGGAGAGGATGCCGATGACCTCCTGGCCGGGGCCGAGCACCGGCAGGTGCCGGCAGTGGCGGTCGGTCATGATCGCCATGCATTCCTCGACGGTCTGTTCGAGGGTGACGTAGGCGATCTTGTCGCTCATCACCTCGCGGACCGGGATGTCCTTCGACGCCTTGCCCTTCAGGATCACCTTGCGGGCGTAGTCGCGCTCGCTGAAGATCCCCACCAGCCTGCCGTTCTCGATCACCAGCAGGGCCCCGATGTCCTTGGCGGCCATGGCCTCGAGCGCCTGGAACACGGTGTCGCCGGGCTGCACGGACATCGGCGCGCCGCGCCCTTCGAGCAGCTGCTTGATCGATCGCATGGGGCCTCCGTCGGCGGACAGGAATGGGAGCGTGATCCTGACTATACGTCCAAGCTCCACGCGCCTCCAGAGCCGGGGCCCGGCAAAGCGGCGGACCCCCGGGTCCACTGCGTCCGCATCATCCCGGGCGACGAACGGCGCCCAGCCGGCCCAGGGGCGCCTCGATGAGGCGGTGGGCCAGCGCCCCGGCCACCAGGGCCAGGGCCACCGACAGGATGAAGGCCGGCCAGGGTTGCAGCGCGCCGGCCCCCAGCTTCCGCAGCAGGTGGTAGGCGAAGGGGTGAAGCAGGTAGATGCCGTAGCTCCAGGCCCCCACCCGGCCGAGGATCCTGCCCAGGAGGCCGGGCGCGCCTCCCTGGAGGGCCGCCAGCAGCAGCAGCGCGGCGGCGACCAGCAGGTACTTGTAGCGGACCGCCCCCATCAGCACGTCGAAGTGGTCGTAGAAGCGCGGCTGGGTCCACAGCAGCACCGCCAGCAGCGGCGCCGCCAGCAAGGCGACGGCGGGCAGCCGCAGCCGCCAGGGGATGCGTTCGTGCAGTTCCGCCAGCAGCGCCCCCAGCGCCAGGAGGAACACCTGGTTGCCCGGCTGCACGTAGGTGTGGAAGCGGTTCCACAGCGGCGCTCCGGGCACCCGCTGCAGGGTCCAGCCGAGGCTCCAGCAGGACAGCCCGGCGGCCAGCACCAGGAGGAAGCCCCACCCCAGCCGCGCCCGCAACCAGGCGACCAGCGGCCAGGCGGCGAAGGCCAGCGCCACCAGGCCCACGTACCAGCCGCCGGTGACCAGGGCGTGGTTCGGATGGATGGCGCCGAAGCTCAGGGTGAGATTCTCGGCGACCATCCGCGCCGAGCCCTCCGGCCCCATGCCCAGCCGGAATCCCAGGTTCAGGGCCACCGCCAGATAGAACAGCGGCGCCAGCCGCAGCCAGCGCTTCAGCGCATGGCGGCCGGGCCCTTCCGCGGCGATGGCGGACCAGGGGCTCTGCCGCAGCAACAGGAAGCCGCTCAGCAGGAAGAAGGCCGACACGCCGAAGTTGCCGAGCCGGGCGAAGGCCATGTTGAAGAAGCTGCCCGCGGGCCAGAGCCCCCACCACACGCTCAGGTGGTAGACGGCCACGGCCAGGGCCAGCAGCCCGCGGAAGGCGTCGAGCCCGGCGAGGCGCTCGCCGCGGGCCGGCGCTTCAGCCATCCACCCCTGCTTCGTCCGCAACCGCACCCACCAGCTTCCTGCGTCCATGGCAGCCAGTGTGGCAGGGCGAGGTCAGCCGCGCTCGCGGGGCAGCGGCGGCGGCGCGGCGAAGCCGTACCAGTCGACCCGGCGGGTGCCGAGCATCACCGCGCCGAGCAGGACGAACAACAGCACCGAACCCAGCAGCAGCGCATTGTCCTCGGAGGCCAGCAGTCCGTACAGAGCCGCGTACAGCACCGCCACGCCCGCGGCGAAGGCGCCGCCCTGCGTCCAGGACCGCAGCACTCCCGCCAGGTAGGAACCGAGGAGGGCCACGCAGGCGCTGGAGGCAAGGATGTAGGCGAGGACGAAGCCCAGCCGTTCCGAGAGGCCGAGCAGCAGCAGGAAGAAGACCCCCAGCGCCAGCCCGACCAGGCCGTACTGCACCGGGTGGATCGGCAACCGGCGCAGCACCTCGAACAGGAAGAAGCCGCCCAGGGTGAGCAGCACGAACAGCACCCCGTACTTCACCGCCCGCTCGCTCTGCAGGTAGACGTTCACCGGCTCGATGAAGTCCACGCCGAAGGCCTCCTCGCCCGGACCCTTGGCCTGCAGGATCGCCTCCAGGTCCCGCGCCAGCTCGTTGACCTGCCAGAGGGCCTCGAAGCCCTGCGGCCCGACCTTCCGCTCCAGGGGCAGGAAGCGGCCCTGGAAGCTGGGCGTGGCCCAGCCGCCCGCCAGGGTCATCCGGGTCAGTCCTGCCACCGGCGCCACCGAAAGGTGCCCGGAGCCGAGCAGGTCCAAGGACAGGGTGAACGGCACCGACAGGGGACGGCCCGGATCCAGCTGGCCCAGCGGCGCCTCGATGGCCGAGGCGAGGGCGAGCCTTCGGCTGCCGGACCGGAAGTACAGGGGGCGGCCTTCCCAGCGCACGGACGGCTGCGCCAGCAGTCCGCGCCGGTCGGTGACCCCGAGCACCAGGTAGGCCGGTCCGGGGGTCACCGGGCCGGCGGATCCCGGGTAGCGGTTCTCGACGGGCACCTGGAAGCTGCCTTGCAGCTCCGCGGCCAGGCGGTAGACCTGGGTCCGGTAGAGGCCACGCTGACGCGGTTCAACCTTCACCTGGCCGGCGATGGCCAGGTCGCGCGGGACCACGATCCGCTGTCGCTCGCAGACCTTGGTGGTCACCGAGGTCCGGCCGGTCTTCTCGTCCACCGTCCGGGACTCCACGGGCTCGGTGTAGGTCAGCACGAGCAGGGGCCCGATCAGCTGCTGCCTTCCCGCCGAACTGTCGGCGACCTCGCGCTCGACCTCCCGGTGGCGGGCGTTTCGTTCGCTGATGACCCCCTGCACCAGCGCCAGCGGGATCAGCAGGAGCAGGCTCAGCCCTGCCACCGCGGCACCCTTGGCCAGCAGTCTCCAGTTCATGCGCACCTCCTCAAGGCCTGGGCGCATCCTGCGCCGGCCCGGTGAAGGCTCGGTGGGCTTCCGTGAAGGCAGGGTGAAGTCAGCCCAGCGGCAGCTCCAGCCGGGCCTCGGCGCCGCCCTCCGGATGGTTGTCCAGGCTCACCGCGCCCTGGTGGAGCTTGGCCACCTCCCGGACGAAGCTGAGCCCGAGGCCGGTGCCCTTGGCATCGCCCGGGCCGGGCAGCGAGAAGAACGGTGTGAACAGCCGCTCCCGGGCCCAGTCCGGCAGGCCCGGGCCGGCGTCCCGGATCCGCACCCGGCCCCTGCCCTGGGCGACCTCGAGGGTGATCCGCACGGTGCCCTCCGGTGGCGAGAAGGCCACCGCGTTCTCCAGCAGGTTGCGCAGGGCCTGCTCAAGCAGGAACGCTTCGCCGAAGACCTCGAGGTCCGCCAGCCCCTCCCGCTGGATCCGCAGCCGCTTCTTCGCCAGGGACGGTTCCAGGGCGCCCAGGACCTTGTCCAGCATCCCCTGCAGTCCCACCGGGCCGGGGTCCTGCAGGGACTGCCGGTGCTCGAGGGTGGCCAGGGCCAGCATCCGTTCGATCAGGCGGCGCAGCCGGGCCTCCTGGTCGAGGATGTTGGCCAGGAAGCGCTCCCGGTCCGCTTCCGGCATGGGCTCGCCGAGCAGTTCGGCGGCGCCGCGGATCGCCGTCAGGGGGCTCTTCATCTCGTGGGTCAGGTGCTGGACGTAGCGTTCGACGTACTGCCGGCCTTCGAGCTGGATGCGCATGGACTCCAGCGCCCGGCCCAGCTCCGCCAGCTCCCCGCCGAGGCTGGGCAGGGTCGCGGGGCGGCCCTCGGCGACGCTGCCCGCGTAGGCCTTGAGCCGCGCCACCGAGCGCCCCAGCCAGCCGGTCAGCAGCACCCCCACCAGCAGGGCCGAGCCCAGCAGCACCGCGCCCGCCTGCAGCACCTTGCGGCGGCTGCGCTCGGCATAGGGGTGGAGCGAGGCGGTCGGCGCCACCACCGTCAACACCCCCGCCAGGCGGCCGTCCAGGCGCACCGGAGCGGCCACGTGCATGGAGGAGCTGGACGGATCGGCCGGATCGAGGCGGCTGGTGCGGGCGCCGTATTCCCCGCGAAGGGTTCGGAGGACGTCATTCCAGGTGGACAGGTCCTGTCCCGGGGCGAGGCCCTGGGAATCGTACTGCACCCGACCCTGGGCGTCGGTGACGGTGACCCGCAGCATCGGCTGGCGGTGCTCCAGGCCCCAGATCCGGGCACCCAGGTCGCGGCGCCGGTAGCGGGCCACGGCCGTCGCCAGCCGGCCGCCCTCCAGGCTCCCGGCAGCCAGGTCGGTGGCGGCGACCTCCGCCAGCAGGTGGGCGGTGTCCGCGAGGGTCACCTCCATCCCCTGGCGGACCCCGGGCTTCACCTCCTCGGCGAAGATCGACAGCACCGCGTAGGCGGCCAGGCCGACCACCAGGAAGAAGCCGAGGAACAGGCGCAGGCCCAGCTTCATGGCAGGTCGAGGCTGTAGCCCACGCCGCGATGGGTCCGGATCGGCTCGCTCCCGGCGCCGGCGGCGCGGAGCTTGGCCCGCAGCGTCTTGACGTGGGTGTCGACGGTGCGCTCCTGGGTGTCCTCGGCCGCGGACCAGACCCGCTCCAGCAGTTCCTCGCGGGTGAACACCCGTCCAGGCCGGCCGTGCAGCACCCGCAGCAGGTCGAACTCGTAGCGGGTCAGTTCGAGAGGCTCGCCGCGCCAGGCCGCCCGCCGGGTCCCGGGATCCAGGCTGAGTGGCGCTTCCGCCGGCCGCGGCGCGGACCGGCGCAGGATGCTGCGGACCCGGGCGGCGACTTCCCGCGGGCTGAAGGGCTTGGTCACGTAGTCGTCACCGCCGATCTCCAGCCCGACGATGCGGTCCACCTCACCGTCGCGGGCGGTGAGGAACAGCACAGGCAGGTCGGAGAAGGTCCGCAGCCGCCGGCAGACCTCGAACCCGGACAGGTCCGGCAGGCCCACGTCGAGGATCGCCAGCTGGAACTCGGCCTCCCGCAGCAGCCGCAGGGCGTCGCCGCCCAGGCCACACCAGTGCGGATCGAATCCCTCGGTGCGCAGGGCATAGACCAGGGTGTCGGCGATCGCGCGCTCGTCCTCGACGATGAGGATGGATCCCGGCATGGCCGCCCTCAGCGGTAGACCACCTTGCCGGTCCCCGGCACCAGCTCGCCCATCACCCAGGCCGGCTCGCCGGCGGCGTGCAGGTCGGAGAGCACCGCCCCGGCGTCCTCGCCGCGCACGATCAGCACCATGCCGACCCCCAGGTTGAAGCTCCGGCGGGCGTCCTCGAGGCCCAGGCCGCCCTTCTCCATGAGGTAGCGGAACAGCGGCGGAACCTGCCAGCTGCCGGTGTCGATGGCGGCGTCCAGGTGGGCGGGCAGAACACGGGGAATATTGTCAGTGAGCCCGCCTCCGGTGATGTGGGCCATGGCCCGCAGCCGGCCGCCCTCCACCAGGGGCAGCAGCGGCTTGAGGTAGCTGCGGTGCACCGCCAGCAGGGCTTGGCCGACGTTCACGCCGGTGCCTGGAAGCTCGTCGCCGACCCGCAGGCCCTCCAGCTCGAAGCAGACCTTGCGGGCCAGGGAGTAGCCGTTGGTGTGCAGCCCGCTGCTGGGCAGGCCGATCAGGACGTCATCCTCCTCGAGGGCGTCCAGGCGCGGCAGCAGGGCCGCCTCGTCGACCACCCCGACGATGGTGCCGGCCACGTCCACCTCACCCTCGGCATAGACGCCGGGCATCTCCGCCAGTTCGCCGCCGATCAGGGCGCAGCCAGCCTCCTGGCAGGCCTTGCCCATGCCCAGGACGATCTTCTCGATGACCTCCGGCTCCAGCCGCTGGGCCGCGATGTAGTCGAGGAAGAACAGCGGCCGCGCGCCCTGCACCAGGATGTCGTTGATGCAGTGGTTGACCAGGTCCTGGCCGACCGTGTCCCACTTGCCGGCCAGACGCGCCACCTTCATCTTGGTGCCGACGCCGTCCATGGAACTCACCAGGATCGGGTTCGGCTCCGGGAACCGGGCGCTGAACAGGCCGCCGAACAGGCCGATGTCGCTGCGCACGCCGGGAGTCCGAGTCGCCTTCACCAGCGGCTTGATGCGCCGCAGCGCCTCGTCCTGGCGGTTGATGTCCACACCCGCCGCCGCGTAGGTGGTCTTCGCGTCGCTCATGCCTGCCCCCGCCGGGCATTGTCGCACAGCGCGCCCTGCGGTTCCGGGCCGATCCGGCGTGAGCCCGGCAGGGGCGGCGGATTCCCGCCGCCCCTGCCGGGGTCTGTGCCCGCCTCGGCCGGGACGGCGTCTCCTAGGCTGCGTCCGCGTCAGCCAACGCGTGGATCAGTTCCATCTCCTTCTGCTCATGCACGTGGATCCGCTCGCTGATCTGGGCGGCCACCCGGCTCAGCTCCCGGAAGGGCGGCGCCTGCTCGTGGCAGAGGGTCACCAGGTGGGTGAGGTCGAGCGAGATCTCCCGATGCTCGGCCACCAGCCGGGCGGTCTCCGACCGGTAGGCCGGGCTGCTGACGTTGATCAGGCCGTAGAAGCCCTTGGCGTGTTCTTCGAGCAGGAAGTGCTCGCGCAGCGCGTAGGCAAACTCCTCCAGCGCCTCCGTGAGCGATTCGCGGTCCTCGGCGGTGCGCAGGCGGGCGGTCATCTCCGCCAGGTGGTGGTGGTCCGCGTTGAGCACCCGGGTGATCTGGGCGACGGCGTGGACGGTGCCGAGCGGCCCGGCAGCGGTGAACTGGGCCGCCTCGGTGCTCTCCTTGAGCGCCAGGGTCGAGGCCTGGCCGAGGGTCTCGGCGACGGCGTCGAAGTAGCCGGTGCCGACCTCACGCTGGTGGCGGGTGGCGGTGTAGCCGCCGGCCTCCGAGGCGAACTCGGCCTGCTGCAGGCGGCTGTAGGCCGCCATGCCCTGGTCGCGGTAGGCGCTCGCCAGCTCGAACATGCCGTGGTTGAGGCTGTGAAAGCCGGCCAGGGTGACGAACTGGAACACGTAGCCCATGGCCCCCAGTTCGCGCTGGAAGGCGGCGATCTGATCGTCGGACAGTTTGGCCTTCCAGTTGAAGGAGGGCGAGCAGTTGTAGGCCAGCAGCTTGCCCGGGAAGCGGGCGTGAACACCTTCGGCGAACTGCCGCGCCTCCTCCAGGTCCGGGTGGCTGGTCTCGCACCAGATCATGTCTGCGTAGGGCGCGTAGGCGAGGGCCCGGGCGATGGCCATCTCCACGCCGCCGGTGATGTGGAAGAAACCCTCCGGGGTGCGTTCGCCGGTGAGGAAGGGGCGGTCCCGTTCGTCCACGTCGGAGGTCAGCAGCCGCGCCGAGTCGGCGTCGGTGCGGGCGATGATCAGCGTCGGGACGTCCAGCACGTCGGCCGCCAACCGCGCCGACACCAGGGTGCGGATGAACTGGGAGGTGGGCACCAGCACCTTGCCGCCCAGGTGGCCGCACTTCTTCTCGCTGGAGAGCTGGTCCTCGAAGTGCACGCCGGCGGCACCCGCCTCGATCATGCCCTTCATCAGTTCGAAGGCGTTGAGCGGCCCGCCGAAGCCGGCCTCGGCGTCGGCGACGATCGGCAGCAGCCAGTCGCGGCTCGACTCGCCCTCCGCGCATTCCACCTGGTCGGCGCGGAGCAGGGCGGCGTTGAGGCGCTTGACCAGGGCCGGCACCGAATTGGCCGGGTACAGGCTCTGGTCGGGGTAGGTCTGGCCGGAGAGGTTGGCGTCGGCGGCCGCCTGCCAGCCGGAGCAGTAGATGGCGCGCAGCCCGGCCTTGGCCATCTGCACCGCCTGGCCGCCGGTCATGGCGCCGAGGGCGTTGACGTAGCCGCCGCCGTTGACCTGCGCCCACAGCTTGCGGGCGCCGAGCTGGGCCAGGGTGTGCTCGATCCGCACCGACCCGCGCAGGCGGCGCACCTGGTCGGGGCCGTAGGGACGTTCGATGCCGGTCCAGCGGCCGGGGATCTCGGGATGGAAGGGCTGGATCGGGCTCATGCGGTCTCTCCCAGGACGGTTCGCGCGGTCAGGCGCTGGTAGGCGGAAGGGGTGAGGAAGGCTTCGGGGATGCGGGCGGTGACCAGGTCCTCAAAGAGGTCGGCGGCCTCCAGGTAGAGCCCTTCCTCGAAGGACCTGGGCCCGACCTCGGCGCGGATGCGGTGCAGCGCCTCGGTGGTGAACCGGTGGAACAGGGCGCGGTCCAGGGGTCCGTGGCCGGCCACCGGCACCTCGTGGCGGACCCACTGCCAGAGCTGCATGCGGCTGATCTCGGCGGTGGCGGCATCCTCCATCAGGCCGTCCAGGGCCACGCACCCCTGGCCGCGCAGCCAGGCCTCGAGGTAGCGCAGCCCCACCGAGAGGTTTTGGCGCAGGCCGGCATCGGTGCACGGGCCTTCGGGAATCTGCAGCAGGTCGGCGTCGCGGCCGGCCGCCTCGGGGATGCGGTCGATCTGGTTGGGGGTCGGCAGGTGCTGGTCGAAGACCTCGGTGGCCACCGCCACCAGGGCCGGGTGGGCCACCCAGGTGCCGTCGCAGCCGTCCTGGACCTCGCGCAGCTTGTCGGTCCGCACCTGCGCCAGGGCGCGCTCGGTGGCCTCGGCGTCGGAACGCACCGGGACGAAGGCGCTCATGCCGCCGATCGCCGCGCAGCCGCGCCGGTGGCAGGTCCGCACCAGGCGCTGCGCGTAGGCCCGGAGGAAGGGCAGGGTCATGGCGATCCGGCTGCGGTCCGGCAGGATCGCCGCCGGGTCCATGCGGTGCACCTTGATGAAGCTGAAGATGTAGTCCCAGCGCCCGAGGTTCAGCCCGACCGCGCGGTCGCGCAGCTCGAACAGGATCTCGTCCATCTGGAAGGCGGCCGGCAGGGTCTCGATCAGCATCGTCGTCCGGATGCTGCCTGCCGCTAGCCCCAGTTCCTTCTCGGCCCGGGCCAGGACCCGGTTCCACCAGCGCGCCTCGGTGTGGTGCTCGAGCTTGGGCAGGTACAGGTAGGGGCCGCTGCCGCGGGCGATCAGCTCGGCGGCGTTGTGGAACAGGAACAGACCCGCGTCGAAGAGGGCCGCCGGCACCGGCAGGCCGTCCACCCGCAGGTGCTGCTCGATCAGGTGCAGTCCCCGGGGCCGGACCATCAGCACGGCGGGCGTCGGGCCCACCTGGTAGGTCTTGCCGCCCTCCTGATGGCGAAGCACGCCGCGCACGGCGTCCACGAGGTTGGCCTGGCCTTCCAGCAGGTTGGCGGGGGTCGGCGCCAGGCTGTCCTCGAAGTCGGACATGTGCACCCGGGCGCCGCTGTTGAGGGCGTTGATCAGCATCTTGCGGTCCGGCGGACCGGTGATTTCGACCCTGCGGTCGCGAAGGTCCGCCGGGATCGGCGCCACCCGCCAGTCGGCCGCGCGGATCGCCGCAGTCTCGGCCGGCGGGCCCGGGCGCTCGCCCTGGTCGAACCGGGCCTGGCGCTCCTCGCGCCGGGCCAGCAGCACCTCCAGTTCCCAGTGGTAGCGGCGGGCCAAGCCGGCGACGAAGGCCAGGGCCTCCGGCGTGAGGATGCGGGCGAAGGCGTCGGGGTAGGGACCGGTCCAGTGGATGCCGTGGCTCGGGGCGGGGTTCATGGGGACTCCTCTCTGGCTTGAAGTCAAAGATTGACTTATTCTTTGTCCTAGCAAGTACCCGAACATTTGATTCGAGTTATCTTGTAAACTTCAGTCACAGACTTTCGTTAATTTTGTAAATTGCGTCAATGGAGGCTGGGATGTCCGCTGCACCCGCCAAACGCACCCAGGCCGCCCGCCCGCTGCCGGCACGCCCGCTGCCGGCACGCCCGTCGCCGGCGCGCCTGGGCGCCAAGATCCGCCTGCTCCGCCGCCAGGAGGGCCTCAGCCAGGTGCAGTTGGCCGAGCGCCTGGGCGTGAGCCCCAGCTACCTCAACCTCATCGAAGCCAACAAGCGGCCGCTCACCGCCCCGGTGCTTCTCCGGCTCGCCCAGGCCTTCAACCTGGACCTGCGCTCCCTGGCCCCGGATGCCGACCTGCGGCTCGGGGAGGACCTGATGGAGGCCTTCGGCGACCCGCTGTTCGCCGACCAGGACCTGCTGGCTTCCGAGGTGCGCGAACTGCCGCAGAGCAGCCCGACCCTGGCGCAGGCGGTGTTCCGTCTCTACCAGGCCTACCGCACCGCCCAGCAAGGGGTGCAGGCCCTGAGCGAACGGCTCAGCCTGGATCAGGGCTTCGACCCCGACGCCACCCGCATGCCCAGCGAGGCGGTGGGCGACTTCCTGCAGGAGGCGATGAACCACTTCCCGGAGCTGGAGGAAGCCGCCCAGCGGCTGTGGGCGGAAGCGGCCCTGGAACAGGAGTGGCTCCTGCCGGGCCTGATGAAGGCCTTCGAGACTCGCGGAATCGCGGTGAAGGTGCAGCGCGCCCTCGACCTGCCCGGGCAGCTGCGCCGCTACGACCCCGACCGCAGCCTGCTGCTGCTCAGCGAACTGCTGCCGCTGCGCAGCCGCACCTTCCAGCTCGCCCACCAGTGGGCGCTGCTGCACGAACGCAGGCTGCTGGAGCGGCTGACCGCGGTGCCCCTGCTGGCCACGCCCGGCGCCCGGGCCCTGGCCCGGGTGGCGCTCGCCAACTACTTCGCCGGGGCGGTGCTCATGCCCTACGAATCCTTCCTCGATGCTGCCCAGGCCGAGCGCTATGACGTCGAGATCCTGATGCGCCGCTTCCAGGGCAGCTTCGAGCAGGTCTGCCACCGGCTCACGACCCTGCGCCGGCCCGGCCGGGAAGGGGTGCCGTTCCACTTCCTCCGCATCGACATCGCCGGCAACATCTCCAAGAGCTTCTCCGCCAGCGGCATCCGCATCGCCCGCTACAGCGGCTGCTGCCCACGCTGGAACGTGCACGCCGCCTTCCTGACGCCGGGCATGGTGCGCATCCAGGTCAGCGAGATGCCGGACGGCCGCAAGTACTTCTGCATCGCCCGCACGATCCAGAAGGACACCGGCGGCTACCGCGGCGCCCATGCGATCCAGGCGCTGGGCCTGGGCTGCGACATGGCCTACGCCCGCGACCTGGTCTACGCCGACGGCGTCCGCCTGGACCAGCCGCCGGTGCCGATCGGCGTCACCTGCCGCCTGTGCGAGCGCACCGACTGCGAACAGCGCGCCTTCCCACCCCTGCAGCAGGTCCTCAAGGTCGACGAGAACCTCCGTCGCAGCAGCTTCTACGCGCGCATCGAGGGGTAGGGCTAGAGGCTGGAGGCTGGAGGTGAAATTCTGGAGCGGCGCAACGCGCCGCACCAGAGTGGCCTACGGCCTCCAGCCTACTTCCTCACCCGCCGCAGCAGTTCGAGCACATCCTTCAATTCGGCCTCCTCCAGGCGGGCGAAGGGGAACAGCAGGCCGGGGGCGGCGTCGGGGCCGAGCGCCCAGTGGGAGGCGGGGCGCAGGGCGATGCCCACCGCCTCGGCCCCGCAGCGCCAGGCGTCCAGGTCCTCGCCTTCGATCCACAGGGCCAGGCCCGACGCCGGGCAACGGACGCGCAGGCCGGGCAGGCGCCCGAGGGTCTCCAGCGCCTGGTCGCGGCGGCTCCGGTACGCGGTGCGGGCCTTGCGGATGTGGCGCAGCAGGATGCCGTCCAGCAGCAGGTCGCGCAGGGCCCAGGCGGCCAGGTCCAGGTCGCCGCCGCCCTCCTCCGCCCGGGCCCGCACCAGGGCCGCCAGCGCCTGCTTGGGGCCGCAGACGTAGCCGAGGGCGAAGGCCGGGCCCAGGAGCCGTTCGAAGCCCCCGATGTGCAGCACCACCGCCCGCCGGTCCTCGGCGGCCAGCGGCCGCCAGTCGCGCTCCTCGAAATACAGTTCCGCCGCGTGGTCGTCCTCCAGCACCGCCATCCGGTAGCGCCCGGCCAGTTCCAGCACCGCCGCGCGACGCTCGGGGCTCAGCACGGCACCGGTGGGCCACTGCAGGTTGGGGGTCAGGTACAGGGCCCGCGGCCGCTGGGTGATGCAGACGTCCTCCAGCGCCTCGGGGCGGATCCCCTCGGCGTCCACCGGCACCGGGATCGGCTGCGCCCCGGCCAGGTTCAGGGCGGCCCAGGCGCGGGGGTTGCCCGGGTCCTCCACGGCCACCACCGCGCCGGGTGGGAACAGGTGGCGCACCGCCAGGCCCAGTCCGTCCTGGCTGCCGGCGGTGAGCAGCAGCGCCCCGCTGTCCGCCGGCAGGGCGCGGCGCTCCGCCAGGAATTCGGCGAGGGCGGCGCGCACTTCGGCCGGGCCGGCCGGATCCGGCGGCCGGCGCGTGCGGCCGAAGCTGAGGGCCACCGCCCGCCGCAGGGCCCGGGCGAGATCGTCCTCGGGGAACAGGCGCGGGTCCGGTTCCGGATCCCGCAGATCGACCCGGGCCTGCAGGGTCGCGGCCGGCGCCTCCTCCCAGGCCGCCTCCAGGTCGAACCCGCAGGTGGAGATGCGGCCGGACCTGCCGGGATCGCGCCAGGCGGTCCCGCGGTAGTCCGGAAGGGTCAGCGCCACCCGCGTGCCGAACCCGACTTCGGTGATGATCCAGCCCTGGTCGTGAAGTTCCCCGTAGGCGGCGATGGCGGCATTGCGGCCTATCCCCAGGGCCTTGGCCAGGGTCCGGGTGCCGGGCATCGGCGCCCCCGGCTGCAGCCGGCCGCTGCGGATCACCTCGGCGATGCGCCCCGCCACCTGCAGGTACAGCGGCTCCTCGGCCCCGGGGTCCACCTCGAGGTTGTAGAGCAGGTTGTAGAAGGGGACGCTCATGGGCCTCCTAGAATTGTCGCCCCGCGCAGAGCCCACCTGAAGGGAAGAGATGGTCCGCCGGGTGGACCCATCCGCTTCTCCAGGGTGGTTCTGGAAGCCGGGCGGGCGGCGTGCTCCCCTGGGCATCCCTGGAGGTCTTCATGCTCAGGTTCCCGGCCGCTTCCATCCTGTCCGCAGCCCTGCTGGCCCAGGCGCCGGTGCCTGCGCCGAGGGTCCCGGTGGGCGCAGCGGCGCCCTCGGCCCAGGAGAGCGCCGACGCTCCCGTGGTCGGGCGCAGCGATCCCGGCCCCGGCACCTCGGTGTGGGTGGCCGTGGGCGAGAAGCGGGTGAGGCTCGAGTCGCTGCCCGGCACCCTCGGCCGGACCTGGGCCTATTTCGCGACCCTCTTCTGGGCCGACTTCCCGGGGCTGCGGGCCGAACTCAGGCTGCAGGACACCCTGCCGGTGTTCTTCGTGGACATGGAGCAGACCCCGCGCCACCGGCTGTTCCTGGTGCGCTGCCGGAGCAATTCCGGCGACCGCAACCGCTCCGTGAAGATGGGCCAGGCCGGCGCGTTCACCTACAAGGGCCTGCAGGCCCCCGATCCCGACTGGGTCGTCCCCGTGGACATCAGCCCGGTGCGACCAGGACACTGGAGGCTGGTGCCCACCCGGTCCCTGGCGCCCGGGGAATACGGGCTGCTCAGCGGCGCTGCCGCCGCCCACGCAACCAAGGGCAGTCCGGTCGGCGAGCTGTTCGAGTTCGGCGTGGACCGTCCGTGAACGGCTCCGGGCCGAGGGGCCCGCGCCTTGAATAGGGGGATGCATCGGGCGGCGGAGGGTTGAAGATGGTTCCAAGGAGGCCGCCATGGATTCCGAGCGCGCCGCGAAGGCTGTGCACGACCTGCTCGCCGCCCTCGGCGAAGACCCGGCCCGGCCGGAACTGAAGGACACCCCGCGGCGGGTGGCCGACTACTGGGAGGAGCGGCTGGCGGGGCGCGACCTCGACCTCGCCGCGGAACTGGCCCCCCTGCCGGGCGACCTGGCGCCCTGCCCGCTGATCCTCGAGCGGATCCCCTTCGCCAGCACCTGCGAGCATCACCTGGCGCCCTTCTTCGGCCACGCCACGGTCGGCTACCTGCCCGGCGACGGCGGAACGGTGGGCCTCAGCAAGCTGGTCCGCGTGGTCCAGGCCTTCGCCCAGCGCCTGCAGGTGCAGGAGCGCATGACCCGGGAGATCTTCGACGCCCTGGCGGTCCACCTCCGGCCCCAGGCCTGGGGCGTCAGGCTGGTGGCCGAACACACCTGCATGTCCCACCGCGGGGTGAAGACCCCGGGCGTCCCGGTCAGCACGGTCCTGCTGGGGGGCGCCTGGGTGCAGGCGCCCCCCGCTGCGTTCCGGTGACCCCGGGATCGGTCCGTTCCCCGCCATGAGCGATGCCCTCGTCTTCACCAACGCCTGGTTCGGGCCGCGGGTCCTCGCGGTCTGGGAGCGGCTGTTCCGGGACCGCCCACCGGCCCGGATCCTCGAGGTCGGCTGCTTCGAAGGGGCCAGCACCTGCGCCCTGATCCGCCACTTCGCCCGCAGCCGGCCCCTGGAGCTGCACTGCGTCGACACCTGGGACGGCGGGCTCGAGCACCAGCCCGGGGGGCCGTGCGAAGCCGACATGCGGGAGGTCGAGGCCCGCTTCGACCGGAACACCCGGATCACGCTCGACGCCGCCGGGCAGCCCGTCGACTTCCACAAGCACAAGGAGGCCTCGGACCTGGCCCTGGCCGGGCTGCTCTCGGCCGTGGGAAGGGAGCACTTCGACTTCATCTACATCGACGGCTCCCACCAGGCCGCCGACGTCCTCTGCGACGCGGTGCTCGGGTTCAGGCTGCTGAAGGTCGGCGGCATCCTCGGCTTCGACGATTTCCTCTGGCACCAGCCCCACACCCCCCTGGACCTGCTGCGCTGCCCGAAACCCGCCATCGACGCCTTCAGCACCCTCCACTTCGACCGGCTGCGGGCGGTCCACGGCAGCATCCAGCAGTTCTATTTCGAGAAGACGGGCAGGTAGAGGGCGGATGCCGTGGAACCCCTGCGCCTTGCGGCCGTCTCGAGCCACCCACGCCACGACCTCGTCAGCCGGATCACGGGGGTGCTGACCGAATCCGGCTGGGTGCTCGACGCCCGGTCCTACTCGAACCTCGCCCTGGCCATCCATTTCGAGCTCTCCCGCCGGCAGTTGCCCGGGATGACCGCGCGCCTGGCCGCCCTGCCCATGGCCTGGTCCGACCCCGGCCTAGCTGCGCTGTCCCGCCTGGAAGGGATCCCGCCTCCGGACCTCCCGGAGACGATCCCCGGAAGCCTGCACATCACCTTCCGCCACCTCGAGCCGGACCTGCGTTCCGAGGTTCCGGCCGTTCCAGGATGAGGCGCGGGCTGCCGCTTCCCCGTGGTGCCCGGCCGGGAACCGGCGTGGCATCCTCGCACCAGGAGGCCCCATGCACCTGCCGCCGGGTTTCGCCACCGTGACCCCGTACTTTTTCGTCGAGGACGCACCGGCCTTTGTCGCCTTCCTGGTGGACGGCCTGGGGGGAACCGAGGTCCTGCGGCACCTGCGGCCGGACGGGGCCATCGCCAACGCCCAGGTGCGCCTGGGCACGGCGACCGTCATGGTCAGCGAAGCCTCCCCGGCCTACCCGGCCATGCGGACCTCCCTGTACCTGTACGTCGCCGACGCCGAGGCCGCAATGGCCCGGGCCCTGGCCGCCGGGGCGCAGCTGGAGATGGCGGTCCAGGACATGCCCTATGGCGACCGCCAGGGCGGGATCCGGGATCCCCACGGCAATCTGTGGTGGGTGTCCCAACGGCTGCATCCGGGCCCCTACTGAGCCCGGGCGCACCGGTCCCGAAGGGCGGGTTTCCCTCGACGGCGGAGGCGCCCCGGGGGCATGCTTTGGTTGGTCCTGAGTCGCACCCTCACACAAGGAGCCGGCCGTGAAGATCGCCGCCATCGTGGTCCGCAGCCTGATGGGCCTGCTGTTCCTGTTCGCTTCGGTGACCTACTTCCTCAAGCTGGCCCCGCAGCCGACCCTGACCGGGGCCATGAAGGCCTTCACCGACGGCATGCAGGCCTCGGTGTACCTGGTGCCCACCGCCAAGGCGGTCGAGCTCCTGTGCGGCCTGGCCTTCCTCAGTGGGCGTTGGGTGCCCCTGGCCACCGTCCTGATCGCGCCGATCCTGGTCAACATCCTCGGCATCCACCTGTTCCTGGCCCCGGAGGGCCGCTTCCTGGCGGTGGCCCTGGTGCTCGCCAACAGCTTCCTGGCCTACCACCATCGCGAGGCCTACCGGGCCTTGCTCAAGCCGTGAGGGATCCCAGCCACGGCCCTGGTGCGGCTACGATGGGGCCATTCCCCCCAGCCCGGAGGCGCGCATGCCGACCTTGACCTTCGCCACCCGCATCGCGGCAGCCCCGTCCCGGGTGTGGGACATCCTCTTCAGCCGCGAGACCTATCCGCGCTGGACCGCGGCCTTCATGGAAGGCTCCACCTTCGAGGGCAGCTGGGAGCAGGGTTCGCGCATGCGCTTCCACGACGGCTCCGGCAACGGCATGGTGGCGGAGATCGCCGAGTACCGCCGTCCGGACTTCCTGTCGATCAAGCACCTCGGCACCGTGAACAACGGCGTGGAGGACACCGACAGCGAGGAGGTGCGCCGCTGGACCCCCGCCTTCGAGACCTACACCCTGGCCGAGTCCGACGGCACCACCGAGTTGACGATCCACGTCGACGTTCCGGGCGAATGGCAGCACCTGATGGAGGAGGCCTGGCCGATGGCCCTGGCCGCGGTGAAGGCGCTGTCCGAAGCCCGCGCCTGATGGCCCAGGCCCGGGCGGCCAGGTACGTGGCCCTGCTGAAGGGCATCAACGTCGGCAAGGCCAACCGGGTGCCCATGGCAGCGTTCCGCAGCCTGCTGGAAGGGCTCGGCTACGCTTCCGTGCGAACCCTGCTGAACAGTGGCAATGCCGTGTTCACGGCCAGGCCTGCAAGGGATCACGGGGCACGGATCCGGGCGGCGCTGCACGCGAGCCTGGGGGTGGATGTCTCGGTCGTGGTCAAGGGTCAGGCCGAGATGGAAGCGATCGCCGCGGAATGCCCCACCCGCGCCTGGAACGAGGATCCCTCGCGGCTGCTGGTGGCGTTCACCGCGGAGGCCGGGGCCCTGGCCGGTCTGGCGCCCCTGGAAGAACTGGTGACGCCTCCGGAGCGCTTCCTCCTCGGCCGCCATGCCGCCTACCTCGGCTGCGCCAACGGCATCCTCGCCTGCCGGGCCGCGGACGCCCTGCTGGGCCGCGCAGGGCGCTCCGCCACCACCCGCAATGCCGCGACCCTGGCCAAGCTGATGGCCCTGCTCGGGGAGGCCGCGCCGCACAGGGACCGCGGTTCCGCCTAGCCCCCTTGGAGGCTGTATGTTCCTGGGTCATTTCGCCGTGGGCTTCGCCGCCAAGCCGGCCGCGCCCCGGACCTCCCTCGGCACGCTGTTCCTGGCCGCGCAGTTCATCGACCTGCTCTGGCCCACCTTCCTTCTGCTCGGCTGGGAGCGGGTGCGGATCCTGGACGGAGCCCACCCGGGGCCGCCCCTGGAATTCCAGTCCTATCCCTGGTCGCACAGCCTGGCCCTGGTCCTGGCCTGGGCCGCCCTGCTGGGAGGCCTGGCCTGGCTGTTCCGCCGCGATGGCCGCAGCGCGGGCATCCTCGGCCTGCTGGTGCTCAGCCACTACCTGCTGGACCTGGTCGCCCACTTCCCGGACCTGCCGCTCCATCCGGGCGGCGGCCCGCGCCTCGGCCTCGGCCTGTGGGGATCACCGGCCGCCTCGCTGGTCCTCGAACTGGGGCTGTTCGCCGCGGGGCTCGGCGTGTACCTGCGAAGCACCCGCGCCCGCGACGCCCTGGGACGCTGGGCCCTGGCCGCCCTGGCCGCCTTCCTGCTGCTGATCCACCTGGGCAACCTGTCCGGACCGCCTCCCCCCAGCGTCGCCGCCCTGGCCTGGGTGGGTCAGGCCCAGTGGCTGCTGGTGGCCTGGGGATACTGGGTGGACCGGCACCGGACCGCGCGGACCTGAGCGTCGCCGCGGCGGCCGCGACCCTCTACCATCGGGGCATGGACCCCCACCGGTCCACCGGACAGCCGGTCCGGACGGTGGCCGAAGAGGTCCGGCCCGCCTCCACCACGCCCCCACCCGCCCCGTGATCCACCCCAGGAGCCGCCATGGTCGACGACACCTTCTTCCGCCTGCAGCACAGTGAAAGCGTGGTCTGCCACATGGCCTCGCGCCTGCTGGCCGCCCACCTTGCCGCCGGCCGCCTGACCGCGGACAACGAGGAGGCGCTGCTCGAGCAGTGCCTGGACCTGGCGATCAAGCTCGCCCGCAAGGCCGACCGGGCCATCGAGAGCGACGACGAGAACAGCGGCAGCTGAGCGGCCCGGCGGTCCGGGCCCCGCCGACCAGGAGTAGGATCTCCCCGTTCCCCGGGGGCCGCCGTGCGCTGCATCGTCTACAAGGCCGGCTACAAGTACCAGCTCAAGGCGCCCTTCTCGGTCAGCCTGGAGCTGAGGCCGGAGGCGCCGGTCCACAGCGCCTGGATCGACCTGTCCGGGGACGGCACGCTGAGCCTCCGCGAGGGCTATGCCTGGGACGGACCCTCCGGCCCCACCCTGGACACCGTGACCTTCATGCGCGGCTCGCTGGTCCACGACGCCCTCTACCAGCTGATGCGGGAGGGCCACCTGGACCCGGCGCGGCACCGGGCGGCCGCCGACCGCATCCTCCGCGCCCTCTGCCTGGAGGACGGCATGAACCCGCTGCGGGCCTGGTGGGTCTACCAGGGCGTCCGCCTGTTCGCCGACCCCGCCGCCGACCCAGCCTCCGACAAACCCCTGCTGCGAGCGCCGGAAGGGTGCCAGGACTGAACCCCTGGGTACCCGCGTGCCATGCTGGAACCTCGGAGCGAACCCATGCGGACGGCGATCCTGGGCAACTCGGGGGCGGGCAAGTCGGTGCTCGCACGGCGCCTGGCGGGCGGACGGGTGCCGGTGCTGGACCTCGACACGCTGGCCTGGGAACCGGGACAGGTGGCGGTGGCGCGGGACCCCGCCGCGGCGCGGAGCGACCTCCGGGCCTTCCTGGACCGCCATCCGGAGTGGGTGGTCGAAGGCTGCACCACCGACCTGATCGAGGCCGCGCTGGCGCGGGGGGCGGACCTGGTGTTCCTGGACCCGGGCGAGGCGGCCTGCCTGCGCCACTGCCGGGCCCGGCCCTGGGAGGCGGGAAAGTACGCCTCCCGCGCCGAGCAGGACCTCCGCCTGCCGACCCTGCTGGCCTGGGTCGAGGACTACGACCGGCGGACCGACGGGCTCTCGAGGCAGGCCCACGAGGCCCTCTTCGCCCGCCATGCGGGGCCCAAGCGGCGGCTGTCGCGGGCCGACCAGGTCGCGCCGGGCTACCCGATCGCCGGCACCGGGGCGGAGGTCGCCGAGAGCGAGCGGCTCCGCCTGCGGTTCACGACCCTTGCCGATGCCCCGTGGTTCCTCCGCCTGCTGAACGAGCCTTCCTGGATCGAGAACATCGGCGACCGCGAGGTGCGCACCCTCGCCCAGGCCGAGGCCTACCTCGAGGCCCGGATCCTGAAGAGCTACGCGACCCACGGCCACGGGCTCAACCGGGTCGAACTGAAGGAAACGGGCGAGCCGATCGGCCTCAGCGGGCTGATCCGCCGCGAGGGCTGGGAGGACCCCGACCTGGGCTACGCCCTTCTGCCGGAGTTCGAGGGCCGGGGCTACGCCACCGAAGCCGGCGCAGCGGCGCTCAGGCACGGCGAGGCTGCCCTGGGACTGCAGCGCTGCCTCGCCTTCGTCTCCCCCGGCAACCGGGGCTCGATGCGGGTGCTGGAGAAGCTCGGGTTCCACCCCGCCGGCACCGCCGAACTGGCTCCCGGCGACCCGGTGGAACTGTTCGAGCGGCCCGCGCCCGCCGAACCGCCCATTGGTGCCCGCACCGCCCTCGGCTAGGCTGTTGGCATGTCGGACGAGGCCCCGAAGCCCCTCAACCTGCCGCTGCCCCTGCGCCGCGGCAAGGCCCTGCAGGCCGCCTGGAAGCCGGTGCTCGCCAACCTGGCGGTTCCCGGATCGGGCTACTGGCTGCTGGGGGAACGGCTCCGCGCGCAGGCCCTGTTCGGCGTGTGGGCCCTGTACCTGGTCCTCGCCTGGGTCCAGCTCACGGTGGGTCCGGTGGATGGCATCCGCGGCGGGGTCTACGTCCCGCAGCTGGCCCCGCTGGCCTGGCTGCCCACCCTCGGCGCCCTGGCCACCCTCGGCGTCGGTCCCGCCTACCTGCCCTTCGCCTGGTTCTTCGGCGGCGCCGGCAGCGAGCCCGTGCGCACCCTGACGCAGGAGTACGGCGCCAGCTACCTGATGGTCGCCGGGCTGTTGAACTGGCTCTGCACCTTCGACATCTTCGACCGCGCCACCGGCCGCTGGATCTGGCGGCTGCCCCTCGACGAGCGCGAGGAACTCTCCCGGAAGAACGGCGAGGCATGATCCGGGGCGGCCGGGGGCTGTGTGGCGTCCACTGACGCGGCCGGCCCGGAGGCCTCCCTGCGGCTGCCCGCCGCGGCGATCTTCCTTAGCGCCTTCCTGCTGTTCCAGGTGCAGCCGCTGGTGGGCAAGCTGGTGCTGCCCTGGTTCGGCGGCAGCGCCGGGGTCTGGACCACCTGCCTGCTGTTCTTCCAGTTGCTGCTGCTGCTGGGCTACCTCTACGCCCACCTGCTGGTCCACCGGCTCGGCCACCGCGGCCAGCTCCTCGTCCACGGCGGGCTGCTGCTGGCCGCCTGCCTGCTGCTGGCCTTCCTCGCCGGGCGCGACCTGCGGCTGCCGGCGGCCTTCCACGCGGCGGACGGCGGCCGCCCCGTGCTCAGGCTGCTGGGCCTGCTCACGGTCATGGTCGGCCTGCCCTACTTCCTGCTGTCCACCACCGGTCCGCTGGTGCAGGCCTGGGTGGCGCGCCAGGGCAAGGTTCCGTACCGGCTGTTCGCGCTGTCCAACCTGGGCTCCATGCTCGCCCTGCTCGGCTACCCGGTGCTGGTGGAACCCTTCCTGCGGCTGCGGCACCAGGCCTGGGCGTGGTCCGCCGGCTTCGCCCTGTTCGCCGTCCTGCTCCTGCGTGTGGCGCGGCGCAGCGCCCGGCCGGCGGCGGCCTCCGTGCCCGACGACCCGGCCCCGCCGCCGGGGACCGCGCTGAAGCCGCTCTGGGTCCTGCTGGCGGCGGTGCCGTCGATCCTGCTGATGGCGGTGACTTCGCACCTGAGCAGCAACGTGGCGCCCATCCCCTTCCTGTGGGTGGTGCCGCTGACGCTGTACCTGCTCAGCTTCATCCTCTGCTTCGATTCCGACCGCTGGTACCGGCGCGGGCTGTTCCTGCCCCTGCTGGTGCCGGCGCTGGCGGGGCTGGCCGCCCTGCTGCACCCGGACCTGCGGTTCTGGGCCGTGCGCGGCCAGTTGGCGATCTTCGCCGCCGGGCTGTTCGTCATCTGCATGGTCGGCCACGGCGAACTCGCCCGGCTGCGGCCCCACCCCCGCTTCCTCACCGGCTTCTACCTGCGGATCAGCGCCGGCGGCGCCCTCGGCGGCCTGCTGGTGGCGGTGGCCGCGCCCCGGCTGTTCCACGGCTACCTGGAGCTGCCCCTGGGGCTTGCGCTCTGCGCGGCGACGGTGTTCCTGGTGCTGGCGCGCGACCCGGGCGGGCTGCGACCCTGGCCCCGGCGGGCGTCCCTGCTGGGCTTCGCGGTGCTGACCGGGGCCCTGGCCGCCTTCATCCTGCGGGTCGAGAAGGCCGACACGGAGGGCGCCGTGGCCCGCGGCCGCAACTTCTACGGGACGCTCACCGTCTACGACCGCCAGGAGGGCAACTGGCGGACCCTGTCCCACGGGACCATCACCCACGGCGGGCAGTTCACCGATCCCGCCCGCGCCAACCGCCCGGTCACCTACTACGGGCCCGGCTCCGGCGTCGGCCTCGCGCTCCGGGCGCTCCCCGACGGCCCCCGGCGCCTCGCCGTGGTGGGTCTGGGCGCGGGCAGCCTCGCGGTCTACGGGCGGCGCGGCGACCGCGTCACCTTCTACGAGATCAACAGCCTCGTCGAGCGCTTCGCCCGGAGCCACTTCCGGTTCCTCCAGGACGCCCCCGCCGAGGTCGACGTCCGCCTCGGCGACGCCCGCCTCACCCTCGAGCGGGAAGCCCCGCAGTCCTACGACCTGATCGCCATCGACGCCTTCAGCAGCGACGCGATCCCGGTGCACCTGCTCACCCGCGAGGCCTTCGCCGTCTACGCCCGCCACCTCCGGCCCGGCGGCGTGCTGGCCGTACACATCTCCAACCGCTACCTCGACCTCGCCGGCGTGGCGAGGGCCGGCGCCGAACCCCTGGGCCTGCACATGCGGCTGGTCGACAACGGCGCCGACGACGAGAACGAGGTCTACGAGTCCACCTGGGTGCTGCTCAGCGCCGACGCGGGCTTCTTCCACGGGCCCGGGTTCCGGGAAAACAAGGACGTGACCCGGCTGGAGGCCCGGGCGGTCCCATGGACCGACGATTTCAGCAACCTGTTCAAGATATTGAAATAAATTATCATTTATTTGTCAAACTTCACAAAAATTCAAATATTAAAAATAAACAAGATACACATGATGGACAGGATTGAAATCCCATATCCTGGACGCTTCGTACATCCGTTTTAGTTGTTGTTATTATGATTCAAGGCATTACGGTCTGGGTCCGGCGGGCGTACCAGGATTCGCTCCAGGCGCCGAGGGCCAGGGGCTGGGCGCGCAGCCCCGGGGCGGCGAGGGGACGCAGGGTCATGCGCGGTCCCCCGCGGCGGACCGGGGTGCCGGGGGGCGGAACGGGATCGGCCGGCAGGGAGGCGGACCCGGACGGGTTGCCGGACTGGTATAGGGTGACGCTGGCTTCGGCGCCGGGCAGGGGGAAGAAGCCGGGGTCGAAGCCGGGCACCTGTGCCAGGTCCGGCTGGGCCCAGGCCAGGCGGCTGGCGCCGCGGTGCCAGCTGCTGCCGAAGTAGAGGTAGGCGTAGGCCTGCTTGCGGCCCAGCTGCTGGGTGATCACCGCCTGGTGGACCGCCGGGGCCGGGGTCACCGCCGACCAGGCCAGGTTCAGCCGGGGGGAGGGGCCGCCGCTGCTGGTGAGGTCGAAGGGCGGGATCGATCCGGGCAGGCGCGGCGCCAGGGCCCCCGGCGGCTGGGTGCCGCTGGCCTGCAGGCCGCGGGATCGGCCGGCGCCATCGGCCTGGAACCCGAACTGCCAGGTGTCCCCCGGCTGCGTCAGGGCCGCGGGAAAGGGCGCGAAGGCGGCCAGGTCGTCGCCGTAGCCGAGGAGGAGCACCTGTCCCCGCGAGGTCTGCACCTGCACCGTGCCCCTGAAGCGCTCGTCCGGCTCCAGCGCCGGCCGCTGGATGGGCAGGGTCGCGCCGGTGTCGGTGCCCTGCTGGGCGAAGTCGAAGTCGCGGGTGGCCGGGGCCTGCACGTCCCGCCCGCGCTCAACGATGATCCGCGCGGGGATGTAGGTGCCGGTGTCCGGGTAGGCCGCGGCCAGCAGGTCGCTGCCGCCCTTGAGCAGCTTGAGGGCGAAGTCGCGGGTGCCCGGCGGGAAGCTCCAGAGGCCGCTGTTGGCGCTGACCAGGACGGTCCGTCCCGCGGTGCCGGAGAGCAGGCCATTGAGGTCGAAGGTCACCGGCGGCGGCCCGGGCTCGGGGTTGCAGTAGACCAGCGCCTGCAGCAGCTGCACCTCCGAGAGGCTCGAGAAGAAGCCGTTGGTGATCCAGCTGGAGGCATCCTCGCCCTGGCACACATCGCCGAGGAGCACGCCGAAACGGCCCTCCGGATCGGAGACGGGCAGCCGGTAGAGCCCGCGGTTGCCCGGCACCGCGGTCCAGGGCCCGTCGCCATCCTGGTAGGCCAGGTAGGCGAAGTTGCCGGGGTCCACGCCCCGGTAGGTCAGCACGCTGAAGAAGCCCACTGCCGGCACGTCCAGGGCCAGCTCGGCGGTGGCCGCGGCCTCCGTCCCCGAAGCGCCCTGCAGGAGCAGGGTGCGTTTCCCCGGCGCCAGGCTTTCCTCGGCGCTGAGGTCGAGGACGACGGTGCCGGGGGTCCCCTCGGCCAGGTTCACGGCGGCCGGGGTGAAGCGGGCCCGCAGGCCGGGCTCCAGGCCCGGGGCCGAGAGCTGCACCACGCCCTGGAAGCCGGGCTCGGCCTCCAGCCTCAGCGTGATCGACTTCCCCAGCCCGGGCAGCAGCCGAACCGCCGCCGGCTCAGCCCTGACCGTGAAGGCCGGCGGCGCGACCGGGGCGCGGCCCAGGCAGCCGAGGGTGGCGATCAGGAGGAGGAGGCTGGCTAGGACATGGCGCAGGGGGATCGCAGGGGGCTCTCCAACCCTGTCCGCAGCCGCCCCCCGCGGTCCGGGCGCGTCGCTCAACCTTCCGCCTTGAGGCTCTTGGCCAGGAGCTGGGTGCGGATGAAGCCGTCCAGGTCGCCGTCCAGGACCTTCTGGGTCTGGCTGGTCTCGTGGCCGGTGCGGTGGTCCTTGACCATCTGGTAGGGCTGCAGGACGTAGCTGCGGATCTGGCTGCCCCAGGCGACGTCGGCCTTCTCGCCGCTGGCCGCCGCCACCTTGTCCTGGAACTTGCGCTGCTCCAGCTCGTACAGGCGGCCCTGCAGCACCTTCAGGGCGGTCGCGCGGTTCTTGATCTGGCTGCGCTCGTTCTGGCAGCTCACCACGATGCCGGTGGGGAGGTGGGTGAAGCGCACCGCCGACTCGGTGCGGTTGACGTGCTGGCCGCCGGCGCCGCTGGCGCGGAACACGTCGATCTTCAGGTCCTTCTCGGGGATCTCGACGTTGATGGTGTCGTCCAGCTCGGGGCTCACGTACACCGCGGCGAAGCTGGTGTGGCGGCGCTTGGCCGCGTCGAAGGGGGAGATCCGCACCAGCCGGTGGACGCCGGCCTCGGCGCGCAGGTAGCCGTAGCTGAAGGGCGCGCTGACGATGAAGGTGGCGCCCTTGATCCCCGCCTCCTCGCCGTCCTGGTAGTCGATCATCTCGGTGGCCCAGCCCTTCGCTTCGCAGAAGCGCAGGTACATGCGCAGCAGCATGGCCGCCCAGTCCTGGCTCTCGGTGCCGCCGGCGCCGGGGGCGATGGCGACGATGGCGTTGCTGCCGTCCAGCTCGCCGCTGAGCATCATCCGCAGCTCGGCCTCCTCCACCGCGGCGCGCAGCTGGCCCTCGACGCTGCCGGCCTCGGAGAGCATCTCCGGGTCCTCGCGGCTCAGCTCGAGGGCGGTTTCCAGGTCCTCCAGGCTGCCAACCAGGCGGCGGGCCAGGGCCAGGTCGGAGGTCATGGACCCGCGCTTCTTCAGCACCGGCCGGGCGGCCTCCGGATCGTCCCAGAAGCCCGGGGCGGCCACCCGCTCCTCGATCTGCTCCAGCTCCAGGGCCAGGCGGTCGGGGTCGAGGTGGGCCACCAGCTGCCGGATCCGGGGATCCAGCTCGTTCCTGGAGCGGCTGAGGGTTTCGAAGTCCATGGGGTTCCTGGTCAAGGTCCAGTGTAGCCTCCGCCACGGCTCCGGGCCCCGGCCCCGGTAGACTGGGCCGATGGCCGCGCCGGACCTGGACACGCTGATCGCCGAGGCTCCGACCTCCCGGGGCCAGCGCCTGGCCGCCGACGGCACCGCACTGGCCTGGGCCCGCTGGGACCGGCCCGACCCCCGCGGGCGGGTGGCGATCCTGCACGGCTACGGCGAGCACGGCGAGCGCTACGGCCACACCGCCCGCTGGCTCCGCGGGCTGGGCTGGTCGGTGGCCGCGCTCGACCAGCGCGGCTTCGGCCGCAGCGGCGGCGAGCGCGGCGACGCCCGGGGCCTGGAGCCCTTCGTCGAGGATTTCCGGGGCTTCCTGCGCGACCAGCGGCTGCCCGGCCTTCCGCTGGTGGTGCTCGCCCACAGCTTCGGCGGCCTGGTGGCCCTCGCGGCCCTGGCCGAGGCGCCCCCCCTGGCGGACGGCGCCATCCTCTCCAGCCCGTGCCTGGTGCTGCGCCCCTTCCCCTGGTCCCTGCGCCTGATCCAGCGGATCCTGCTGCGGCTCGCCCCGCACCTGGGCCTGGACCTGCCGAACAACAAGGACCTGGTCTGCTCCGACCCCGACCAGGTCGCGCGCTACTGGGCGGATCCGCTCTGCCACCGGCGGGTCACCGCCGCCTACAGCGAGGTGTTCTCCGAAGGTTTCGCGCGGCTGCTCCCGCAGGCCGGCGGGTTCCGGATCCCCCTGCTGGTGCTGGAGGCCGGCGAGGACACCGTCGCCGATCCGGACGCCGCCGGCCCGTTCTGGGCCGGCGTTCCGCCCGAATTCCTGCAACGCGTCCGGATGGAAGGTTTCCGGCACGAGGTCTTCCACGACCTGCGGCGCCCGGAGGCCGAGGCCCGGGCCGCGACCTGGCTGGCCCGGACCTTCCCGGCCTCGGCCGGGAACCCCGAGGCCCTTCACGCCATGCGAGGATGAATGAGGATGAACCTGCCCATGCCCCTGCCGAGATTCCTGTCGCACCTGTCCCTGGGCGTGGCCCTGCTGGCGGCCACCGCCGCCTGCCGGAAGCCCTCCAGCAAGCCCGATCCCCTCAAGGGGCTCACCGCCACCACGCTGCTGCAGATGGGCGAGGCGGAGGTCAAGGTCGGCCGGATGGACGATGGCCGGCGCTACCTCCGGACCATCGAGGAGCAGCTGCCCTTCACCCCGGAGTACCCCCGGGCGAAGGTGCTGCTCGCCGACAGCTACTTCTTCGCCGCCAGCCCCAGCTACCCCGAGGCCCTGGTCGAGTACCAGAGCTTCCTCAACATCTTCCCCCGCCACGAGCTGCGCGACTACGCCCTGTACCGGGTCGCGCTCTGCCACTACGCCAGCATCGAGACCGCCGAGCGCGACCAGGCCGAGACCCGGAAGGCCATCGAGGGCTTCCAGCAGCTGCTGCGGGAATCCCCCGGCAGCGTCTACACCACCGAGTCCAAGGCCAAGATCGTCCAGTGCTGGCGCCGGCTGGCGGAGCACGAGCTGGTGGTGGGCATCTTCTACGTGAACACCTTCCACTTCGCCGGCGCCGAGAAGCGCCTCAAGGAGCTGCTCGAGACCTATCCCGAATACGTGGACCGGGAGCGGGCCTACTTCTGGCTGGGCGAGGCCATGCGGCGCAAGACCGTCCCCTTCGACCAGAGCCGGGCCTGGGAGAAGGGCCAGCTGGCCAAGCTCGGCAAGGAGGAGGGCACGCGGCTGGAGAAGGACGAGCTGAAGGCCTACCTCAAGGACCTGGAGGCCTGGACCCAGGGCGAGATCGCCAAGTACCGCCTGGAAGCCAAGGGCTTCTACCAGAAGCTCGTGGAGAGCTACCCGACCTCCAGCTGGGCGGCCCGCGCCAAGGACCGGCTGGTGGAGATGGGCACCGACGGCGTCAAGGAAGAGCTGGACAGCTGAAGCCCCGATGGACCACGGCGGCCTCGGGCTCGGCACCTACCTCGGCGGACCCGGCGCCGAGGTGGACGACGGCTATCTGGCGGCCGGCCGGGCCTTCCTGGAGGCCGGCGGCAGGGTCTTCGACACCGCCGCCAACTACCGCGGCGGCCGCTCCGAGCGCGTCCTCGGACGGCTCCTGGGCGGCCTCGGGCGGGACGGCTTCTTCCTCAGCACCAAGGCCGGCTACCTGCCGATGTCGGACGGACGCACGGCGGAGGACCCGCGGACCTGGTTCCGGCGGGTGCTCGAGGGCCCCGGCGTGCTCAGCGCGGAGGATGTGGTCGACGGCTGCCACGCCTTGACCCCGGCCTACCTCAGGCACCAGCTCGGCACCAGCCTCGAGGCCCTGGGCCTGGCTCGGGTGGACCTGTTCCACCTGCACAATCCGGAACAGCAGCGGCCCCTGCGCGGGCCGAAGGCGTTCCGCGCGGTGGTCCGAGCGGCCTTCGAGGCCTGCGAGGGCCTGCGCGCCGAGGGCCGGATCTCGGAGTACGGCTGCGCCACCTGGAACGGCCTGCGGGTGCCGCCGGAGGCCGCCGACCACCTCAGCGTGGAGGAACTGCTCCGCCTGGCGGAGGAGGCCGGCGGCCGCCACCACGGCTTCCGCTGGCTGCAGCTGCCGCTGAACCTCGCCATGCCGGAGGCCTTCCTGGCCCCGACCCAGCGCTTCGGCGGGACCCTGATGACCGCCCTCGAGGCGGCCCGGGCCGCGGGCCTGCGGGTCCAGACCAGCGCCAGCATGATGCAGGCCCGGATCCTCCGGCAGCTGCAGCCCGAGGTGATGGCGACCCTCGGCGGCGCGACCCCGGCCCAGGCCGCCCTGCAGTTCCCCCGGTCCTGTCCGGGCGTCGAGGTCGCCCTGTGCGGCATGGCCTCCCTGGCCCACGTCCAGGAGAACGTCCCGGTCATGCTCCTGCCGAGGGTGGAGCCGGAAGCCCTTCGAAGGCTTTACTGCTAGGTTCTCCCTGCTCCGAGGCCGGCCCGGGCGCCCCCTGAAGGGGCGCCCGGCACTTATTTCAATTTTTTTAGAAATTTGACTTGCACGGTATTTCGACTTTCCTAGAATTATCGATGGAGGTCGATGTGCAGGACATTTCAGACCAGGTGGATCGCTTCGCCGCCCTCGGCCACCCCCTTCGATTGGCCGTCCTGCGCCACCTCATCCAGGCGGGGCCCGCGGGCAGCCCCGCCGGGGAGGTCCAGGCCGCCGTCGGCATCCCCGCCAGCACCCTGAGCCACCACCTGAACACCCTGGCCACCGCCCGGCTGGTGGCCGTGGACCGCCAGGGCACCACCCTGCGGTACCGGCCCGACTTCGACACCCTGCGGGCCCTGACCGAGTTCCTCTGGGACAGCTGCTGCGGCCGGGCCACCGATCCGGAGGCCCAAGCCTGCTGCGCTGCGCCCGTCCCGGAGCCATCCCAACCCCCCGTCCGGTCCTGGTGCCCGGACTTCGACTGAACTGGAGACGACCATGCCGGCCACCCTTCCTGTCCACGACGCCGTGCGAACGCACTACGGGCGGATCGCCCAGGGCGGCGGGTCCTGCTGCGGGCCCGCCTCCTCCTGCTGTGGAGGCGGCGGGGCCGATGACGTCGCCCGCGCGCTGGGCTACTCCGCCGCCGAACTGGCGGCCATCCCCTCCGGGGCCAACCTCGGCCTGTCCTGCGGCAACCCCACCGCCCTGGCCGCCCTCGCCCCCGGCGAGGTGGTGCTGGACCTGGGCAGCGGCGCCGGCTTCGACGCCTTCATCGCCGCCGCGAGGGTCGGCGCCTCCGGCCACGTCCACGGGGTCGACATGACCGAGGCCATGCTCGTCCGGGCCCGGCAGAACGCCGAGGCCTTCACCCGCCGCACCGGCCTCGCCAACGTGACCTTCCATGCCGGCCAGATCGAAGCCCTGCCGCTGCCCGACGCCAGCGTCGACGTGGTGCTCAGCAACTGCGTGGTGAACCTCAGCCCGGATCAGCCGCGGGTCTGGCGGGAGGTCGCCCGGGTGCTCAAGCCCGGCGGCCGGGTGTCGGTCTCGGACCTGGCGCTGCTGCGGCCGCTGCCGGCTGCGCTGAAGGCGGACGTGGAGGCCCTGGTGGGCTGCATCGCCGGCGCCTCGCTCCTGGAGGACACCCTGGCGATGCTGCGCGACGCCGGCCTGGTGGAGGTCCACGCGGAACGGCACGGCGAGGCAATCCAGGCCATGCTGGACCCGGCGGATCCCCTCCACACCAGGATCCTCGGCATGCTGCCGGCGGGGACCGCGCCCGCCGACTTCGTGACCAGCGCCGTCTTCTCCGCCCGCAAGCCCTGAGGGTCCCGTGTCCCGCCTCGCCTTCCTCGACCGCAACCTCACCCTCTGGATCTTCCTGGCCATGGGCCTGGGCGTGGGGCTGGGCGTGGCGGCGCCCGGCTTCAACCGCGCCCTCAACGCCTGGAACGCCGGCACCACCAGCCTGCCGCTGGCCGCCGGCCTGATCCTCATGATGTACCCGCCGCTGGCCAAGGTCCGCTACGAGGAACTGCACCGGGTGTTCCGCAACCGGCGGGTGCTGGGCCTGTCCCTCCTGCAGAACTGGGTGATCGGGCCGCTGCTGATGTTCGGCCTGGCGGTGCTGTTCCTGCGCGACCGCCCCGAGTACATGCTCGGCCTGATCCTGATCGGCCTGGCCCGCTGCATCGCCATGGTGATCGTCTGGAACGACCTGGCCAAGGGCGACACCGAGTACTGCGCCGGGCTGGTGGCCTTCAACTCGATCTTCCAGGTGCTGTTCTTCAGCGTCTACGCCTGGTTCTTCGCCACGGTGCTGCCGGCGAAGCTCGGGCTGCAGGGCGCGGTGGTGGCGATCACCATCGGCCAGATCGCGCAGAGCGTCTTCATCTACCTGGGCATTCCGTTCATCGCCGGCTTCCTCACCCGGTTCCTGCTCGGCCGGATCAAGGGGCTGGACTGGTACCACCGGGTGTTCGTGCCCCGGATCAGCCCGCTCACGCTGGTCGCCCTGCTGTTCACCATCGTCGTGATGTTCAGCCTGAAGGGCGACAGCATCGTCAGGTTGCCGCTGGACGTGCTGCGCATCGCGGTGCCCCTGCTGATCTACTTCGTGCTGATGTTCCTGGCCAGCTTCGGGCTGTCGAAGCTCGCCGGCGCCGGCTACCCGGAGAGCGCCACCCTCAGCTTCACCGCCGCGAGCAACAACTTCGAGCTGGCCATCGCGGTGGCCGTGGCGACCTTCGGCATCGCCCACGGCGCGGCCTTCGCCGCGGTGATCGGGCCGCTGGTGGAGGTGCCGGCCCTGATCGCCCTGGTGGGGGTGTCGCTCAGGCTCAAGCGCCGCTGGTGGGGCGGGGCTGCGGCATGAACCGGCCCGGCCTGCTGTTCCTGTGCGTCGCCAACAGCGCCCGCAGCCAGATGGCGGAGGGCCTGGCCCGGCACTTCCACGGCGACCGCTTCGAGGTGCAGAGCGCCGGCTCGAAGCCCTGCTTCGTCCACCCCTGCGCCATCGAGGCCCTGGCCGAACTCGGCATCGACATCCGCGGCCAGCGGTCCAAGTCCGTGCAGGACATCGATCCCGCCTCCGTGGACACGGTCGTCACCCTCTGCGCGGAGGAGGTCTGCCCGGCCTTCCTCGGCCGCGCCCGGCGGCTGCACTGGCCGCTGCCGGACCCGGCGGGCCGGGCCACGCCGGACACCCTGCTGGCCGGCTTCCGCGCGGTCCGCGACGAGCTGCGCCGGCGCCTCGAGGACCTGGCCGGCGAGGGGCCCTGAGCGGGGTATCCTGCTGACGGAAGGCCCGATGGATCCGGATGCACTGCAGTCAGCCCTGCGCAGGGTCGAGGCGGCCTTCCGCGGCGGCGCGCCGCAGGCCCTCTGGGACGCCTGCGCCGGGCTCCTGGCGCTGGCCCCCGGCCACCCCGCGGGCCTGAACCTGGCCGGCCTGGCGGCCCTCCGCCTGGGGCGGGAGGCGGAGGGCCTGGACCTGCTCCGCGAATCGACCCGGCTCGAGCCCGCGAATCCCGCCCTGTGGCTGAACCTCGGCGGGGAGCTGCTGCGCCGGGGCCACCCCGAGGAGGCCCTGTCGGCCTTCCGCCAGCCGGCCCTCCGGGCGACGCCGGGACCGGCCCTGCTGGGCCAGGGGAACTGCCTGATGGAGCTGGACCACCCCGCCGAGGCGGAGGCCTGCTTCGGCCGGGTGCCGCCGGGCCAGCCGGAATCCCTGCCGGCCCTGCACGCGCGGGCCTCGGCCCTGCTGGTGCTGGGCCGCTGGGGGGCGGCGCGGGACCTGCTCGAGGGCCCCCTGGCGCGCTTCGGCCCGGCGGACTCCACCCGCCTGTTCGCCCTGAACTACGACCCCGCCCTGCCCGCCCGCGCGGTCCTGGCCGCCCCCGCCGCCGGGGGCCGCCGGTTGGGCGGTCCCGCGCCCCCCCCGGTGGACGCCGACCCGGAGCGGCGGCTGCGGATCGGCTACGTCTCGCCGGACTTCCGCCGCCACAGCTGCGCCTTCTTCTTCGAGCCCCTGCTCGAAGCCCACGATCCCGCCGAGGTCGAGGTCTTCCTCTACTCCGAGACGGCCCGCGAGGATGCCACCACCGCCCGCCTGAAGGCGCGCGCCGACCACTGGCGGCCCACGGCGGGCCTCGCCGATGCGGAGGTGGCCGCCATGGTGCGCGCCGACCGCATCGACCTGCTGGTGGACTTGGCCGGGCACACCGCCGGGAACCGCCTGCCGGTCTTCGCCCTCAGGCCCGCGCCCCTGCAGCTCACCTGGCTCGGCTACCCGGGCAGCACCGGCCTCGCCTGCTTCGCCGGGCGGCTGACCGACGCCTGGGCTGATCCGCCCGAGGCTGATCCGCCCGAGGCTGGTCTGCCCGAAGCTGATCCGCCGGCCACGGAACCGCTGCTCCGGCTGCCCCACTTCCTCTGCTACGGACCGCCGGAAGCGGCGCCCGCGCCGGGTCCGCCGCCCTGTCTGGGCGGGGGGCCGCCCACCTTCGGCTCCTTCAATGCTCCGGCCAAGCTGAACGCGGGCGTCCTGGACCTGTGGGCCCGGCTCCTCCAGGAGGTGCCCGGCTCGCGGCTGCTGCTGAAGGGCCGCGGCCTCGGGGCGGCCGCGGCGCAGGACCCGATCCTCGAAGGGTTCCGGAGCCGCGGCGTCCGCCCGGACCGGATCGCCTGCATGGGCTGGATCCCGGAGGGGGACGCTCCGCTCTCCGGCTACCGGCTGGTGGACGTGGCCCTCGACCCCTTCCCCTACAACGGCACGACCACCACCTGCGAGGCGCTCTGGATGGGGGTTCCGGTGGTCGTCCTGGCTGGGGACCGCCACGCCGGCCGGGTGGGCGTCAGCCTGCTGCAGGCGGCCGGGCTGGCGGACTGGGTCGCCGCCTCGGCGGCGGACTACCTGCGGATCGCCGCGGGCCTCGCCACGGCGCCGGAACGGCTGGCGGAGCTCCGGACGTCCCTGCGCCCGCGGCTGCAGGCCTCGCCGCTGTGCGACGGCGCGGCCTTCGCCCGGTCCATGGAGGCCCTCTACCGGCGGCTGTGGCGCGGGGCGGCCGGCGGAGGGGCCTGATGCACCTGCTGGCGGTCTCCCCGGGCACCGGCTGGGAACCCGGCCGCTGGCGGGCGGTCCTCGGCGCCGGCATCGACGCCTTGCTGGTCCGGGAGAAGCAGCTGGAGGCCCGGCCCCTGCTGGACCTGGTCCGGCGGGTCCAGGACCTGTCGCCCGGTCTGGAGCTGTGGGTGGCCGGCCGGCTGGACGTTGCCCTGGCGGCCGGGGCCGGGCTTCACGCGCCGGAGGCCTACCCCGACCTGGACCCCGCCCTGCTGCCCCTCTCCCGGCCCCTGCACGCCGAGGCCCAGTGGCCGGCCCGGCGCGGGGCCGCGCAGCTGCTGGTGGCCCCGGTCCACGCAACGCCGGGCAAGGGCCGGCCCTGGGGCGCGGCCCGGCTGCACCGGTTCCTCGACGGGCTGCCGCCGGAGGGGCCCCGGCTGCTGGCCCTGGGCGGGGTCGACCCCGCCGCGGCGGGCGGGCTGCGCCATCCTCGCCTGGCCGGCGTCGCCGCCATCCGGGCGCTCTGGGAGGCCCCCGATCCCCGGCGGACCGTGGACGCCTTCAGGGCGTCCTGGGACGGCCGGCCAGGGCCTGGCTGAGGTCCTCGCGCAACCGCCGCAGCGGTTCGGTCCAGTCGCCGGGCCGGGCCTGCCTCAGCAGCCGGTGCTCCGGATACCACTCCGTCCGGTCCACCCCCCGCAGCCAGCGCCATTCGGCGGGTTCCGGCAGCAGCAGCCAGACCGGCCGGCCCAGCGCCCCGGCCAGGTGGGCGACGCTGCTGTCGATGCTCACCACCGCGTCGAGTCCGGCGACGATCGCGGCGGTGTCGGTGAAGTCCAGCACCTCCCCCATCCAGTCGTGCAGGGCCACCGCCCCCACGCCGCCTTCGGCGCGCTCCTTCTGCAGGGAGACCAGCTGGACCGGGAGGCCCTGCATCGCCTGCAGCAGCGCGGCCAGCCCGGGGCTGCGGCGGTGGTCGTCCCAGTGCAGGCGGTTGCCGAGCCAGACCAGCCCGACCTTGAAGCCGGCCGCCTCCTCCAGCCGGCTCCGCCAGGCTTCCTGTGCCGCCGCCGGGACCGTCAGGTAGGGCGTGCGCGGCAGGTCCCGCGGCCGCCAGCCGGTGCGCAGCGGCAGGCTCAGCAGCCAGGTCTGGGCGTCCACCGGCCCCGGCGGCTCCTGCGGGCCGGTGACGGCCACCGGCCAGCCCTGCGCCGCCAGCAGCCCGAGCAGCGGATTCTGCGAGCCCTGGGGACGCTGCAGCACGACCTGCACGCCTTCTTCCAGCAGCCGCGCCACGTAGCGGATGAACTGGAAGGTGTCGCCGAGGCCCTGCTCCAGGCGCACGAGCAGGCGCAGGCCGGGCCGGATCCGGCCGTCCCACTCCGGCGCGAAGTCCTGCATGGGGAAGGCCGGATTGGCGCCGCCGCCGCGGCGGGATTCGTATTCGGCCCAGCCCTCCGCCCACCGGCCCCGGCCGAGCAGGCTGCAGGCCCAGTGGAACCGCACGTAGGGATCGGCCGGGTGGGCGTCCTTCGCCTGTTCGAAGGCTAGGTCGGCCTCCTCCAGCCGGCCCTGGTCTTGCAGCAGTTGGGCCCGCTGCAGCAGCGCCTCCCGGCGGGACGGATCCAGGGCCAGCGCACGCCCGGTGGCGGCGGCGCTCTCCTCGAGCCGGTCCAGGTGCCTCAGGGTGGTGGCCTTCCGGACCCAGAGCGCCGGGTCCAGCGGCGCGAGGGCGGTGGCCTCCTCGAAGAGGGCGAGGGCCTCGGACTCGCGGCCGAGGAGGTCCAGGGCCATGGCCAGTTCCGACATCGGCTCCACCCAGGCCGGGGCGGCCTGCAGCGCCCGCCGGAAGTGGAACTCGGCCTGGTCGAAGCGGTTGGCCATGAGGGCCAGCCTGCCCATCTGGAACTGCAGCCGCGGGTGGGCCGGGTGCCGCTGGAGGAGCGAGTAGTAGCCCTGGCCGGCCGCCGGGACGGCCCCGCGGGCGTGGTCGGCCATCGCCCGGCGCAGGACCTCCAGTTCCTCCGCCGACAGCGCAGGGCCGGGGTCGGTGAGCGAGGCTGGGGCGTTCAGGGCGGGATCGGGAAGCATGGGCCTCAACCGGACGGCAGGGCGCAGCGGGCCCTGGACCAGCCTATCCCGGTTTCACCGCGCCCAGGTGCACCGCCAGGGTGCGGCGCAGGTCCTCGGCCCGGAACGGCTTCGCGACGAAGCCGTCCATGCCGCAGGCCAGGCAGCGCTCGCGGTCGCCCTCCAGGGCGTTGGCGGTCATGGCGACGATCGGCGTGCGCCGGCCCTTCTCGCGCAGCCGCCAGCGGCGGGTGGCCTCATAGCCGTCGAGCACCGGCATCTGGCAGTCCATGAGCACCAGGTCGAAGCCCTCCTCCAGGCGGCCGAGCGCGGCCAGACCGTCCTCGGCGCGCTCCACCTCGAGGCCGAAGCGCTTCAGGACCATCAGCGCCAGCCGCTGGTTCACCGGATTGTCCTCCACCAGCAGCACCCGTCCGGAGAGGGTCCCGGGGGTTTCCCGGGGGGGCTCTGGCGGGGCGACCGCCGCCGCGGCCAGCGGCAGGGTGAACCCGAAGGTGGAGCCGAAGCCGGCTTCGCTGGTCACCCCGATCCGGCCCCCCATCAGCTCCACCAGCCGCTGGCTGATGTAGAGGCCCAGCCCGGTGCCGCCGAAGCGCCGGGACATCGAGGCGTCGGCCTGGCTGAAGGGCCGGAACAGCCGGTCCACCTGGTCCGCGGTCATGCCGATGCCGGTGTCGGCCACCTCGAAGCGGATGCAGCCCTCGGCCCGGTCCACCCGCAGGCGCACCTCGCCCTGGCCGGTGAACTTCACCGCATTGCCGAGCAGGTTGTTGAGCACCTGGCGGAGCCGGTTGCCGTCCCCCAGGACGCCCGAGGGGAGCTCCGGGTCCAGGGTCCAGCCCAGCCGGAGGCCCTTCTGCTCGGCGACCACCTGCTGCAGGCTGGCGACGCCTTTGACCAGGGCGGCCAGGTCGAAGGGGACGCGCTCCACCTCCAGCCGGCCCGCTTCCATCTTGGACACGTCAAGGATGTCGTTGAGGATCGCCAGCAGGCTCTCGGCGGAATCGCGCACGGTGCCGGCGAGTTTGGCCTGCTCCCGGCCCAGGGGCGTGGCCAGCAGCAGGTTGGTCATGCCGATCACCCCGTTCATGGGCGTCCGGATCTCGTGGCTCATGTTGGCCAGGAACTCCGACTTGGCGCGGTTGGCCGCCTCGGCTAGGTCGCGGGCGGCGCCCAGGTCGCGGGTGAGGGTCAGCCGGTCGAGGAACCGGGCCAACTGGTGTCCGATGCTGTCGAGCACCTCCAGGAACACCGGCTCGGCCTCGAGGAAGGTCTGGCCGAGCGCGAGCAGGCAGCCGCGGGGACCCCGGCTGCAGCGCACCGGCACGGCGAAGGCGGTGCAGCAGTCGCGGCGCAGGGCCTCCGGCAGGTCGGTGACCTGCTCCAGGTCGAAGCGCCAGAGCACGGCGTCCTGGTCGAGGGCGGCCTCGGCCAGGCCGCCCGGCGGGGGCCGGAAGTCCTTTCCGTCCACCCCTTCGGGCTCCCCCGGGAAGACGTGCCGGAGGGCCATGCCCTCCTCCCGGCGCTCGACGTAGGCCGCGACCTTCCAGTCGAAGACCGAGCAGAGCGCCTCCATGATCGCCTCGAAGGCGGCCTCGGCCCGGTCCGCCTCGCTGAGGATGCGGCCCACCGCCACCTGGGCGTTCAACCGGCGGTTGGCGAGGCGCAGCTCGTTGCGCTGGAACAGGGTGCCCTGCAGCACCTGGTGCATGTCCGCCTGCTCCCGGGCCAGCAGCCGCTCGAGCTCGCCGATGCGCGCCTGGGCCTCCTCCATGGAGGCGGGCTCGGCGCGGGCCGGGGCGGCCGGCGCGGCCTCCTCTCCGAAGAGCAGGTACTCGTCGTCCCTGGGGGTTCATCCTGGAACGCATCGGCAGGTGGCCCTGCGGCCTCCAGTCCGGGCTTCCCAGGGTCTACACTGACCCGGGCGGCCCCCCTCGACGAGGTGAACCGGTGTTTCGCGACCTGCACCAGCGCGTCAGCCCGCAGCGGCGCATCCTCGCCTGGGTGATCCTGGCGGCCCTGCTGGCCGCCAGCGCCTTCTACGCGCCCCGGCTGTCCGGCAACCCGGCCATCCTGCGGCTGTCCCAGACCGTCTTCTGGGGCGCGGTGTCCTTCCTGGCGGTGCGGGCCGGCATCTGGCTGCTCGTCGACCCCCTGCTCCGCCAGCGGCAGGCCGCCACCCCGGGCTTCGCCCGCGACATCCTGGTGTTCGCCCTCTACGCCGTGGCCGTGGGCGGCGTGCTCCGCCACGCGCTGGGCGTGAGCCTCCTGCAGCTGCTGGGCACCGGCGCGATCGTCGCCGCCGTGGTCGGCCTGTCCCTGCAGGAGGTGCTCGGCAACCTGTTCGCCGGCATCAGCCTGCACCTCGACCCGAGCTTCCAGGAGGGGGACTGGATCGAGGTGTCCGGCACGCTGCGCGGCGGCAGCGGCCGCGAGACCTACGTCGGCCAGGTGGAGGCCATGACCTGGCGCACCGTGCAGATGCGCACGGAGAACGGCGATACCGACATCTTCCCGAACCGGGTGCTGGCCCAGGCGGTGGTCACCAACCTCTACGCCCCCGCCGGCTTCCACCGGCGCACCACGCGGGTGGTGGTGGAACCGCATCCGGACCTGCATGTCGCCGTGGGCAAGCTCACCCTCGCCCTCGCGGGGATCCCCCATGTTCCGGAGCACCGGCCCGAGGTGGTGGTCTGGGGCTCGGACCTGGGCGGTGCCGTGCTGGAGCTCCGGGTCTGGGCGCTCGGGTTCCGGCATGGCCGGGCGGCGGTCTTCCAGGCCTCGCGGCTGGCCGCCTCCGTCCTCACCCGGGAAGGCTTCGCCCTGCTCGGGCCCTGCGGGCCGACCGCGCCGCACCGGCAGGCGCCCCAGCCCAGCGACGACCTGATGGACGACCTGGTCGCGCGCCTGCGGCTGCCGGGACACTGGTCCCAGGACCTGCGGGCCCACCTGCACCTGAGGAAGCTGGCCCCGGGCGAAGGGGTGATCCGCGAGGGCGATCCGGGGCAGTCCCTGTTCGCGGTGGTCCGGGGCACCCTGCACGTGGTCCGCGCGGTCGAGCGCACCGAGCCCTACACCGGCCTGTTCTGGGAGGTGGTGGCCGTGCTCGGCCCGGGCGAGTGGTTCGGCGAGGCCTCCCTGCTCACCGGGGCGCCCCGCAACGCCACCGTGGTCGCCGCCGAGGAGGCCCTGCTGGTGGAGATCCCCAAGGCGGGCTTCGAGGCCAGCCTGAAGCGGGAACCGGAACTGGTGGAGCGGCTCGTGGACCTGATGGAATCCCGGCAGGCGCCCGAGGAGCGCCCCACCGAGACCCGCCGCGACCTCGCCCGGCAGGCCTGGATGCGACAGATCCGCACCTGGTTCAGCATCGGCGGATAATGGTGCCGGGGGTGCGGCCATGGACATACCGGAGGACATCCAGGCCCTGGTGGACCAGTTCGGGGAGGCGCTGGTGGAGGCCGTGGTGCGCGACGCCCGCGGCCAGGAGCTTGCGGCCCGCCTGCAGGAGCGCGGCTACGACCTCGCTCTGGCGGTGGAGGCCACCCTCAGCCTGACCCTCCGGCGGCCGGAGGGTGAGGACGCGCCGGCGGACTTCTCCGCCGAGGACCGGGCCTTCCTGCACACCTTCAAGATCTCCCTCGAATGACCTCGCCCTGGGACCTCCCGGCCCCGGAGCCGGCGCCGGGCCCGAGGGTTCCGCTGGCCGGGCTGGACCGGGCCGCCCTCCGGTCCTTCCTCGAAGGCCTGGGCCAGCCGGCCTGGCGCGGGGACCAGCTGTTCGAGGGCCTGTACCGCCACCGCTGGGCCACCTGGGACCGCTTCACGGCCTTCGGCAAGGACCTGCGCGCCCGGCTGGAGGCCTGCGCCGCCCTCGACCGGCCGGTCATCGTGGACAGCGCCGCCAGCGCGGACGGCAGCACCAAGCACGCCTTCCGCCTGGCGGACGGCCATGCGGTCGAGGGCGTGCACATGCCGTATTTTGTCCGGGGGTCCCGCGCTTCGCTTCGCTCCGCGCCCACCCCCGGGCCCCCGCGCCCTTCGCAGGCGGAGCCTGCTCAGGGCTTCGCCCTTGACGGGTCCCGCGCTCTGGCGGACCACCCCGCACCCCCGCGCCGTTTGCAGGCGGAGCCTGCTCAGGGCTTCGAATCGGGCGACGCGCAGGGCGTGGCGGGCGCCCTTGAGCGGGTGACGCTGTGCCTGTCGTCGCAGGTGGGCTGCGCGATGGGCTGCACCTTCTGCGCCACGGGGCAGATGGGGATCCTCCGCAACCTGACGGCCGGGGAGATCGTCGGCCAGGTGCTGGCCATGCTGGACCACCACGGCCACCCGCCCGGGGTGCCGGTGAACCTGGTGTTCATGGGGATGGGCGAGCCCCTGCACAACCTCGACCACGTGATGGCCGCCTTCCGGGTGCTTTCGGAACCTGGGGGGCTGGCGATCCCGCCGCGCCGCATCACCCTCTCGACCGCCGGGCTGGTGAGCGGCATCCAGCGCCTGGGCGCCCTCTCGCCGCGGCCGAGGCTGGCGGTCAGCCTCAACGCCACCACCGACGCCGCCCGGTCGCGGATCATGCCGGTCAACCGCGTCTGGGGCCTGGATGCCCTGGCCGCGGCCCTGGCCGGCTTCCCGCTGGGCCGCGGCGAGCGGATCACCCTCGAGTTCGTGCTGCTCAAGGGCCTCACCGACAGCCTGGAGGACGGCCGCCGGCTGGCGGCCTTCGCCCGCCGCTTCCCCAGCAAGGTCAACCTCATCCCCTTCAACCCCCACGAAGGCGCCGGCTTCGAGCCCCCGGAGGACGACCGGCTGGAGGCGCTCTGCGGGCTGCTGGCGAAGGCCGGCCTCACCGTGAGCGTGCGCCGCTCCCGCGGCCAGGACGTGGCCGGGGCCTGCGGCCAGCTGGTGCGGCGCGCCCGGGCTTGAGGGCTATTTCACCGGCGCCAAGGACTTCGGCAGCCGCGGCGGCACCGGCACCCGCATGACCGCCACGCCGTGGATGCCGCAGAGGTAGGCCACCCAGAGGCCGTTCGGGCTGGGCGTCAGGGCGGTGCAGTCCTCCTGGGTGGTGCGCCAGTGCACCCGGGTCTGCCCGTCCGGATAGGTCAGCTGCAGCGCGGCGCCCACCGGCAGGACCTCCGCCAGCTCCACCTTCACGCCGTTGAAGAAGGTGACGCTGCGGGCGCCCTCCTCGTCGGCGGCGATCCAGCTCACCCGCTCGGGTTCCGCCAGGGGAGCGAATTCCGGCTTCCCGGTGGGGGCCGCGACGTCCTGGTTGTCCCGCCACTTGAGGCGCTTGAGCAGGAGCCTGTCGAGGTCGATCCGCACCCACTTCCCGTCGATCTTGACGCCGATGGCCTTGCTGTCCGGCGACCAGTGGATGGGGTCGACCACCCGCTGCTTCGGCGCGACCAGGACGGTGTCGCAGCCGAGGGCGGCGAGGTTGGCCTCGAGGGTGCCGTGGCTGAGCTGGGCGCAGAGCAGGGCGCCGGTCAGGGGCAGGAGCAGGGTCGGGATGCGCATTGGGAATCCGTCCGTCGCAGGGAGGATGGGGGCCGGTTCAGGGGGTGATGACGCCCGAGTAGACGGGGGCGGTGCTCAGCGGCCAGCTGGGGAGGAAGGGCCGGTTGGGATCGTAGCCGCCGGCCCGCACGCACTGGATCCGGAACACGTAGGACTTCCCGGCCTCGAGGATGCCCGGGCTGACCTTCTGGCTGGTGATGCCGGTGAGGTAGCTGATCTTCTCCTCCAGCCGGCCCTCTTCGGGAACGACCCGGAAGACGGTGATCCGGTAGTAGCTCGGCACGTCCGGGACCTGCAGCTGCCAGGTGAGCAGCGGCGCCGTGCCCACGCCCGAGGACGTGGCGAAGAGGTCGGCGCCGTTGATCCGCGCCTGGACCACCGGGTGGATCTGGGGAACCAGGGGCGCGCCCGTGACCATGTCCGCGGGCCAGAGGTCCTCGAGGGCGTCGGCGATGACCAGCGGGGCTGCGCCCGGCACCGCGAGGGTCAGGGAAAACTCCTGGCGGATCGAGAAGACCCGGGTCCAGGTCCCCGGGAAGGGATCGGAGCAGGTGAAACTGGTGGAGGGCAGGTCGGCGGTCGCGGTGCGGACCAGGGTGTAGATCGGCGCCCAGGGCGGCACCGCGCCGAGGGTCCCGCCCCCGGGCTGGACGCCATAGACCACCTTGAGCGGACCGCGGCCGGTGACCGGGCCGAGGGAGGGGTGGACCTTGGACAACTGGGCGGCGTAGGCCGAGGTCGTCACCGCCACCGCCGGCCCCGGAAGCCGCGGCAGGGTCGCGGGGGCCGCGTCCACCAGGGTCTCGCCGATCGCCTTCATGTTCGGGGCGACCTGGGAGGCGGCCGCGGCGAGCGTGGTCAGCTCGCCCTCCGGCAGGCTGTCCACCCGCGGGCTCAGGGTCCACAGGATGTCCTTCGAGGACTGCGACAGCGGCAGGCCCTTCCAGGGGAACCGGTAGACCGGGCCGGTTCCGCCGGTGGTCTGCATCAGCGCGAAGGTCGGGAAGTAGACCCAGATGCCCTGGGTGAGCCCGCGCAGGGCCCCGGTGACATTCACGGCGAAGCTGGTCTGGTCGCTGGTGGGGTAGGTGCGGTCGGTGCGGCCCAGGGCGGCGTCGCGGAAGTCGGGGTCGCCCTGGACCACCCAGAGGCCCAATGGAGGCTGTGTGGCGCTGGCGCCGAGCACCATCAGGAAGGGTCCGGGGGGCAGCCCGGGAACCTGGAAGGTGCCGTCCGCGGCGCCGGAGCCCGGGAACGCCTCGTAGTCGCCGGTCCCGCCCAATTGCAGGGCCTCGACCGCGGTGGTCCGCAGGTCCCTGGGCACGAAGGTCTGGCCGCTCTCGACCTGCCAGAAGGTGCCGGCGAGCCCGTTGATGGTCCGCGCCTGGTACACGCGCAGGACGGCTTCCAGGCTCAGCACCGTGCCCGCGGGGTTGGTGATCCGGACCTGGTAGATCGTGCCGTGGTCGGCGAGCACGGCCACCGGCGTGGTGTAGGACGCCGCGGTCGCGCCGGCGATGTCGGCCCCGTTGCGCCGCCACTGGTACTGCAGCGGCGGGCTGCCCGCGGCGACCACGGTGAAGGTGGCGCTCTGGCCGGTGCCGGCCCAGGTGTCCACCGGCTGGGTGGTGATGGCCGGCGGGCTGAGGTCGACCACCAGGACCGCGTCGGCGCTGGTCACGCTGCCGCCGGAATTGGAGACCACCACCGAGTAGCTCCCGGCGTGGCTGGCCTGCAGGTTGTCGATGGTGTAGGTGCTGAGGGTGGCGCCCGCCAGGGCGCTGCCGTTCTTGCGCCACTGGTACTGCAGCGGCGGCGTGCCGGAGGCGGTGACGCTGAAGGTGAGGGACTGGCCGATCGCGGCGTGGCCGCCGAGGGGCTGCTGGACGATCAGGGGCGCGGCGACCTGGGCGCCGACCTGCAGGGTGGCTTCGCGGGTCTCGACGGTGCCGAGGCTGTTGCTGACCACCACCTTGAACGTGGCGAGGTTGTCGGCGCGGGTCACCGACGGCAGCGTGTAGGTCGCGGAGGTCGCGCCCGGGATCGACGCCCCGTTGCGCTTCCACTGGTACTGCAGGACCGGCGTGCCCTGGGCGGCGGCGATGAAGGTCACCGACTGGCCCTCCACCGTGACGACGTCATCCGGCTGCTGGGTGATGAACGGCAGCTGGTTGACCCCGAGGGTGGCGGAGGTGCTGGTCTGGGAGCCGGCGCTGTTGGAGACGCGCACCCGGAACACCGCGCCGTGGTCGGTGACGCTGGTGGCGCCGGTGTTGAAGGTGCTGAAGGTCGCGCCGGGGATGTCGGTGCCGTTGCGGGTCCACTGGTAAAGCAGCGGTTCGGTTCCGGTCACGGCCACGGTGAAGGTGGCGGGGGCCGGGGCCCAGACGGTCTGCGAGACCGGCTGCGCGGTGATGGCGGGCGCGACCACCGCGGGCGGCGGCGTGGCGCCGGTGTCGCTGCTGCTGCAGCCCACCAGGGCTCCCGCCAGCAGGAGCACGGCGAGGGCCGGGAACATCCTGGAAACCATGGCTGACCATCCTCTCGTGACAGGCATGCCGAACCCCCATGCACGGGACCGGGTGCAGGCGCGCCCGGCGGAGCGCCTCAGCGGCTCTCCACCGCCAGGCGGTGCTTGATCGCCTGCAGGGCGTCGCGGACCGCGGCGTTGTCGGGCTCGAGGCTCAGGGCGCGCTCGAACCGCTGGGCCGCCTCGCCGAGGCGGCCCAGGGTCTGCAGGAAGAAGCCGGCGTTGATGAACGCCGAGGCGAAGCGGTCATCGAGGGAGATCGCCTTCTCGGCTTCGGCGAGGGCGCGCTCGGGCTCGCCCTGGTTGGCCAGGATCACCGCGATGTTGGACAGGTAGCCGGGGTTCTTCGGATGGCGGCGCAGGCCCTGCCGGTAGACCTCGAGCGCGTCCTGCGGGCGGCCGAGGGCCTGCAGCGCGATCCCCAGGTGGGTGTAGACGGTGTCGTGGTCGTAGCCCTGCGCCAGCGCCTGGCCTAGGAAGGCGACGGCGTCCTCCATGCGCCCCTGGTGCAGCGCGATGGTGCCCAGGGAGCAGAGGGCGAAGGGGTTTCCTGGTTCCGCCGCCAGCACGCGTCGGTAAAGGATCTCGGCCTGCTGGAAGCTGCCCGCCTTCTGCAGGCGGTAGGCGGCATCGATGACCCCGAGGGTGGCGGGGTCCTTGCGGAAAGGGCGGTGGGTCGTTTTGCGGGGAATGGGCCCTCGTGCGGGCATGCCGTCTCCTTTAGGCGTCCACGTGAGGAGAAGCCGGACCTTCGATTCTAGCGCGGACCCCGCCCTGCACCAAGCGGAGAAGCCCCCTGGACGCGGATCGGGCTACTTGGCCGTGGCGCCGATCTCGAAGGTGAGGTCGATGCGGCCGTTGACCGTGGCCCTGGGCAGGCGGAAGTTCTTGTACTCGACGAACCCGCGGAGGGTGACCGGGCCGGGGCTGTTGGACCAAGTCCAGAGGGCCGCGCCCTGGAACTGAATCGCCGGAACGCCCAGTTTGCGGAGGTCGGCTTCCAGCAGCGGGAACGGCGTCGACGCGACCGGCCGGTTCTCGGTCTCGCCGAGCTTTTTCGGGTCCGTCATCGGGCTGAGGCTGGCGAGCCGGCCCTTCAGGTTGACCACCGCTCCGCCGGTGGCGAAGATGCCCTGCCCGCGGCCGAGGGCCTTGAAGGTCATCTTCCCGGCGTTCTGGATGCGGGTGGCGTCCACGGACACCGGGGCCCAGCCGGGAGCCGGGAAGTCGTCCTCCAGGTGCAGCGTGGCCGTGGCGCCGGCGGCGGCCGGGTTCTCGGCCGGCGTGAAGACGAATTCGACTTCGCCGGTGGGATAGACCGTCTCGGCGAGGGTGCCGGGCAGGGTGTAGGCGAAGTCCTCGAGGATCCGCTTGCTGCGGGTCTCCTCGGTCTTCTGGGACTTGAGGGTGGTGTGGAACTCAGTGCGCCCCTTGAGGGTCAGGGTGCAGGCCGCGCTGCGGACGGTTTCGCCCGTCACCGCCAGCGGGGCGGGCTCGGGCGCGGGCGCCGCCGGGCGGGGCTGCGGCGCCCGCCTGGGCGGCTCGGCGGCCTGGAGGAGCAGGGGAAGGCAGAGGATGGACGGGTTCATTCGGGTCTCCAGTCGGGGACGGGGCCCCGCATCAGGGATCCGCGATCGGGCGCGGAGGTTCCCATGAAAAGGGCCCCCTTGCGGGGGCCCCGATCCGAGGATCTTTGGACAGTCTTAGAAGGTCACGAACGGCGAGGACACGAAGTCGGCGTACGCCATGGGGAAGCGGCTCTTGTTGGGGGCCTTTTCCATGTCGATGCCGCTGATCCACATCGTGCGGACGCGGAAGAAGTAGACCGCGGTGGTCTCCTGCCGCCAGGTGTAGAGGGCGGGCATGTGGAAGACCTGGGTGGCTTCCTTGGAGCCGATGTGGCCCATGCGGAAGCTGCCGAGCAGGATCGGCTGGTTGGTGTTGTTGTCGTCGCCGGTGAGGCGGTACAGCTCGACGATGTAGCCGCTCGGGATCACCTGGTTGTTGACCGAGGACTGCCAGGTCAGGGTGGTGTTGGAGCGGTTGAACAGGGTCGTGCCGCCGGCCAGGGACCAGGCGCCGGTGCCGGAGAGGTCGGTCGGGTAGCTGTTGACCAGGTCGAGCTTGGTGTTCATCCGGTTGGAGCCGGTGTAGTTAACCTGGTAGTCGTTGATCGCCAGGAAGCGGACCGGGCTCACGACCGGGCGGCCCATGTCAACCACGTTGCCGGGGTTGGTGCAGGTCGGGTCGGTGAGGGCGGCGCCCATCTGGAAGACGTTCGCCACGGTGGCGGGCACCTTGTAGAGGGTGTCGGTCAGGGCCGCGCTGGAGCTCGGGTAGCGAACGCCAGCCAGGAAGTTGACCTTCAGTTCCATGACCGTCAGCCAGTTCGCCGCGTTGGCGGGCTCGACCATCGGGTTGTAGAAGCCCTTCAGGACGGCCGGGAAGGCGGAGACGTTCACGTCGTTCATGGCGGCGACGCCGGAGGCGACGGTGGCGGCGTTGAGGGCCACGTCGTTGGTCTCCTGCAGGTTCCACCACTGGGCCAGGACCGGGCTGCCGGGCTCGATGCCGGCTTCGCCGGCGGCGGCGCCGGGGTGCAGGCGCACGCCGTAGATCACGGCGCTGTCGCGCACGCCGCCGTCACGGCTGGCGGTGGGGGCGACGGCATTGAAGAAGGCCGGCACGCTGCGGTCGAGGGTCTGGCCGACGATGTTCTGGTTGAAGGTCGGGTTGACCAGGCGGGCGCTGGAGGGGCGGCTCACGCCGTTGGCCAGGCCGGCCCACTGGGAGCGCTGCCAGATGCTGAAGGTGCTGTTGTAGGGGCTGACCACGCCGAAGTTGGCGGCGTTGTTGACGCCCGGCAGGGTGCCGGAGGAGAAGGCGATCTGGGCCTGGGTGTCGTTCATGGCGCCGACGGTCATGTCGAAGGACGGAACCTTGGTGTTGCCGCCGCTCACGGAATAGGTGCCCGGCTCCATCAGGCTGGCGGCCCAGGTGCCCCAGGCGTTCTTCTTGGTGAGGTCCTGCTTCATCCAGGTGAACCAGACCTTGTCGCCGCTGCCCAGCTTGATCATGCCGAGCGTGCTGAACTGGTCGCCGCCACCGGCGTTGTTGGTCATGTAGGTCTCACCCAGCTGCAGGGCGGGGTCGGTCACGAAGCCGGTGATGGTGTTGTTGATGTAGCCGCGGGTGCCGACGAAGCTCAGCTCGGTGTAGTTGACGCCGGCGCTGAAGGTGGTGCGGTTCGGCACGTTCAGGGTGCCCTTGGCCTCGACGGAGGACCAGGCGGAGTCGGTCACCACATGGAAGGGCGTGGTGTCGGCCATGAGGAAGCCGGAGCTGATCGCCTGGTTGTTGGCCGGGGTGCCGTTGATGGCGTCGGCGTCCACCGCGGCCGGCGTGAAGCCGTTCATCGCGAAGTTGGCGAAGCCGGAGAGGCCCGTGCGGCCCCAGGTCTGGACCCGGGCGTAGAGCGGGTCGTTGACCGGGATGCCCTGCGGGTTGCCGTCGCCGGTGAAGAACCAGCGGGCATTGCTGTTCATGTTGGGAACGGCGATCTGCAGCACGTCGCCCAGCTCGTACTTGTTGGCCGGGCCGGCGGTGCGGCCGAGGTTGGCGTTGGTGATGACGGTGGGCCAGGTGTAGGTCCAACGCATGCGGGTTCCGACCGAATCAGGGTCAGCCTGGCTGATCAGCACGGAGCGGCCAGCGTAGGCGCTGCTGTAGTCGATCTCGCCCTGGCGCTTGCCGTAGTACCAGGTGCTGGCCAGGATGTAGCCAGTCTGCGGCTCGAGGTTCGGGGTGAACCAACGGGTCTGCCAGTACTGGGGACTTCCGCCATTCAGGGCCGGCGACTGGCTGTCGGTGACCTTGAAGTTGCCGATGGTCCGGTTGTACTGGGTCATTTCCATGGAGAGCGGCGCGAAGTTGCCGGGTCCCATCCAGTCGTCGGCGTTGTTGCGGAAGCGGTCGCCGAAGATGGAGAACAGGTAGGGGCTGGAGCTCGGGATGACCTGGGCGCGGTATTCCGTGTCCGCGTAGAGGCCGGTCTCGCTCTTGTGCTGGTCGGCCATCGGGTTGCCGCCGCTGACGCTGTAGGTCTGCCAGCTGCTGGTGGCGCTGCCGCCGCTGCTGATGCGGCCCTGGGCGTAGGAGGGCAGGTTGAAGGTGCCGTACTCGTCGTTCAGGGGGTTGCCCTGGTGGAAGCCGTAGGCCGGGCCCTCGACGGAGTAGAGGGTGATCCAGGAGGCGGCGGTGAAGAGGCCGGAACCGCCGGTGGTGCCGGAGGCGGGGCCGTCGCCGTCGAAGATGTGGGTGGCCTGGGCGGGCGTCGGGCCGAATTCGGTCTCGTCCACCGCGGCGGTGCTGGGGAAGGGCAGGTAGCTGAAGGTGTAGCGGGCGCCGGCGTTGGAGTTGACGCTGTTGTCGCCCTCGTTGGCACTGCTGCGCAGCATGCCGAGGTAGCGGCTCGAGCCCGAGGTGTCAGAGCCGTTGCCCCAGGCGTTCTCCGCGCCCTCGAGGAGCTGGCGGATGCGGGCGTTGGCGAAGCGCACGGTGCCGAAGATCGGGTTGATGCCGAGGTTCTTGTTGTTGATGCGCTCGTACTGGTCGCGCACGGACACCGGGAAGCTGTAGCTGGCGGTGCCGGTGATGCGGGCGATCAGGTACTGGGTGCGGTTCGGGCCCCAGTTGACCTGGAAGGCGCCGCGGTTGGTGGTCATCCCGTGGATCCAGGGATTGTAGAAGTCCACGGAGCTGCCGCTGATGGTCGGGACGTTGCCGGTGGTGTCGACCGCGGGGACCGTGGCGGTGCCCATGGCGGCGTGGATGGCATCGGCGTGACCGGAGACGGTGGTGGTGTCGGGATCGTAGATCTGGACGTCGTCAGCCTTCGAGGCATCGCCGCCGGCCATGGCGACCAGCCAGCGCCAGACGGCGGGCTTGGCGGTGTTGGCCTGGCTGTAGTCGAAGGGGCCGCCCACCGGGACGCCGGAGGTGCCGGTGATGTCGTAGCGGCGGGACTCGGGCTCCTGGATGCTCGGACGGCCGTAGGCGGTCGGGTCGACGGACGCGCCGCCGCCGATCGGCAGGGTGGTGGTGCCCACGACCATGTAGTGGGTGCCGATGACCGGGTTGGTGGCGCCGGGGATGGTGTCGAGGGCGCCGATGGTCGGACGGTTGTTCGGCTGGACCTTGATGCTGTAGTCGATGCGGCCGGCCTGGGCGGGATCGTTCAGGAGGACGTAGGAAGAGGTGGAGGGCTTCCAGATCTTCTCATAGCCCATGACCGTGAAGGACCAGGTGCTGGGGGCGGCGAAGACGCCGTAGCCGAGGTTGTCGGTGTACCAGCTGGCATCAAAGGAATCGGTGGTGAACTCCATGTCGGCGTGGATGACCGGCAGCCAGGTCATGGTGCCGTCGCCGGCGACGATGGTCGGGAACTCCTCGTCGTAGGGCTCGAAGGCGCTGATCACGCCGAGGATCGGGTACACGTCGGCGGGGCCGGCGGGGACGCTGCTGGTCAGGGTGAAGGGCTGGCCGACCGGGAGGTACGGGGGCGCGCTGACGTAGACCGAACGGGCGTCCACGCTGTAGTCGATGGCGTCGCCCTCGGCGTCGCGGAAGATGGTGCGCGCGGTCCAGCCCTTGACGGCCTGGTCGCCCACCACGGAGAAGGCGGCGTCGGTGGCCAGGGCGTCGGCGCCGTGGCTCTCTTCACCGTTGACGTAGTACCAGCCGCTCCAGCCGTCGATCCAGTCGATGGCGCCGGGGTAGAAGCGGGCGCGGCCGGTGACCTGGTCCTTGACCTGGGACTTGTCGAAGAACTTCACGCCGCTGACGGTCTCGGTGTAGGGCGTGCTGTTCAGGGTCGGCTTGCTGTCCGCCACCGGGGAGATGGTGAAGGACTTGGTGGTGGCCAGGCCGCGGGCGTCGAGGGCCGTGAGGTTCACGGTGATCGCGGAGGCGGTGCTGGTCAGGGGCACGAAGGTGGAGCCGGAGATGATCTTGACTTCGTTGCCGATGGTGGTGTCGAGGGTCAGGCCGTTGCCGTTGGGCGAGGTGGTCATCGACCAGGTCAGGGCGTCGCCGTTGGGATCGGTGGCGGACACCGGGAAGCCGGTGGAGCCCTGGGACACGGGGATGTAGTGGTTGAGGGGCAGGTTCGGCAGGCTGCTGGTGGTGATGACCGGGGGCAGGTTGCCGTTGAAGTAGGTCAGGGTGACGACCTGGGTCGCGGTGGCGCCGAGCACGGTGGTGGTGCCGGGGAGCTTGTCCACGGCCTGCACGGTGAAGGTGGCGGTGACCGAGGTCTTGCCGGCGGGCACGGTGCCGTTGAAGGCGACCACGCCGGTGGTGGCGTTGATGGCCACGGTCGCGCCGGTGACGGCGGCGGCGGTGTTGTCGACGAAGGTCGGGGTGCCGGTGATGCTGTAGGCCACGTCGTCGGTGTCAGGATCCTGCGCGGTCACCTGGAAGTTGGTCCAGGCGATCGTGTTGGAGGTCCCGGTCAGCTGGCCGGTGGGCTGGCTGATGAACTGCGGCGCGCGGTTGGCGGCCACCTGGACGGTCAGGTTCGAAGCCGCGGAGGACGCGTTCTTCGAATCCTTGGCGACCACGGTGATGGTGGCGGCGCCGGCGGCGGTGGCGTTCAGGGTGGCGGAGTTGCCGGAGCCCGTGAAGCCGGTGCCGGTGACGGTGAAGGTGATCGGATCGCCCTCGGGGTCAACCGCGCTCAGGGCGTAGAAGGCCGGGTGAAGGGTGATGGCCGTGGTGGGGCCAACGATCACGGGGGCGCTGGGAGCCGCATTGGTGGGCGTCGCCGGCGTTGAGGAGCTGCTGCTGCCACCGCAGGCGACCATGACGAGCGCCAGCGCGGACAGGGACGCGAGCCCCATCGTGTTGCGGAAGGAGTTATTGGTCATGCAACCTCCGAAAGGAAAGGGGAGAAGTAGAGATACTTCTCGTAGATTCGTCCAAATGGACTGTGGGTTAAGGGTAAGGCCGGGCGGAAAGCCCGGTCAACTGATTTGTAGGTATGCGATAGGGAAGATCGTTTGCCAGGAGAGGAAACCCCTCCCACCGGACGCGGTTGTCCGGACCCTTATTGCACGATCTCCCGGGAACGGGGTCAAGGGGGAAATTGCGGGGCGGGTCGGTGGCCGTCCCGGCGCTCCGGACCCGCGGGCGTCCGCTCCCCCTGGCGAAGGGGGGGCACGGGCAGAGGTTGGTCAAAAGATTGGCCATTGGACGTGGGGGTTGCATTTGACGGGCCAATTCTCGGCGGGGGTCCCCGCTCGCCTTCCGACCGTGGTGGCGGGCCACCCTGCGCCCCCGCAGGCTGGGCCCTGCCCGGGCCCGCCGGCCGGGCTACCATGCTGGGATCCGGAGCCCGCATGCCCCCAGATCGGACGACCCCCAGCCTTCCCCCCCTGCGGGTGGTGGATTCGGTCCTCGACCTCATCGGCGGGACGCCGCTGCTGCGCCTGCACCGGTTCGCGCCGGACCTGCACCTGTTCGCCAAGCTCGAGTACCTGCAGCCCGGCGGCAGCGTCAAGGACCGGATCGGCATCGGGATGCTCGAGGCCGCCGAGCGGGCGGGCCTGATCACCCCGGGCCGGAGCACCATCATCGAGCCCACCGCCGGCAACACCGGCATCGCCCTGGCGCTGGCCTGCCGGGCCCGGGGCTACCGGCTGGTCATCTGCATGACCACCAAGTACAGCCGCGAGAAGATGATGCTGATGAAGGCGCTGGGCGCGGAACTGGTGCTGCTGCCCAAGGCGGCCGGCATGCAGGGGGCCATCGCGCGCGCCGAGGAGCTGGCGAGCCGGATTCCTGACGCCTGGGTGCCCCAGCAGTTCGAGAACCCCAGCAACCCCGACACCCACTACCGGACCACCGCCGAGGAGATCTGGTCGCAGATGGAGGGCCGGGTGGACGGCGTGGCCCTCGCCGCCGGCTCCGGCGGCACCTTCACCGGGGTGGTGCGGCGCCTGAAGGAGCTCAATCCGGCCCTGGTCGCCGCCTGCGTCCAGCCGGTGGGCAGCGTCTACGGCGGCCGGCCGCAGGGGGAGTGGCAGGTGGAGGGCATCGGCAACTGGTGGATCCCCGGCGCCCTCGACCTGGGCCTGGCCGACCGGATCCTCGACGTCCGCGACGCGGACGCCCTGGCGGTGCAGCGCCAGCTCATCCTGGAGGAGGGCTGCCTCGTGGCCGGGTCCGCCGGGGCCAACGCCTGGGCCGCGCGCGAGCTGGCCCGGTCGCTGCCGGCCGGGGCGCGGGTGGTCACGGTGTTCCCCGACGGCGCCGAGCGCTACCTGAGCAAGTTCCCGGTGGCCGAGGTGGAGGTGCCCGAATGAGCCCGGGCGAACTCGCCTCGGCCCTGCTCGACGCCGGCGCGGTCAGGCTGTCCCCCGACCGGCCCTTCACCTGGGCGAGCGGGCTGAAGTCCCCGATCTACTGCGACAACCGCCAGCTGCTCGGCCAGCCCGGCCTGCGCCGGCGGATCGCCGGGTCGCTGACGGACCGGGCGCGGGCGCTGGCGCCGACCCTGGTCGCGGGCACCGCCACCGCCGGCATCCCCTGGGCGGCCCTGGTGGCGGAGGCGCTCGACCTGCCGATGGCCTACGTCCGCGCGGAACCCAAGAAGCACGGCATGGGCCGCCAGGTCGAAGGCCCCTCGGCCGGCGGCCACCGGGTGCTGCTGCTGGAGGACCTGATCAGCACCGGCGGCTCCAGCCTCCGCTGCGCCGAGGCGCTGCGGGCCGAGGGCGCCGAGGTGCTGCAGGTGCTGGCCCTGTTCAGCTACGGCCTGGACGTGGCGGAGGCGGCCTTCGCCGCGGCCCGGGTGCCGCTCGCCAGCCTCGCCACCTTCGCCGACCTGCACGCCGTGGCGGCGGAGCGGTCCCTGCTCGACGCGGCGGGCCTGCGGGCCCTGGCCGAGTGGCGGCCCGATCCCGCCGCCTGGAGCGCGCGCTTCACCTAGGTCCAGGAGGTCCAGCCGATGAAACTCTACACGCGCGGCGGCGACGACGGGTCCACCGGGCTGTTCGGCGGCGACCGCGTCCCCAAGGCCCATCCACGGCTGGCGGCCTACGGCGGGCTCGACGAGCTGAACGCCCTGGTCGGCCTGCTGCGCCTGCACGTCGGCCGCGGCACCGCGGCCGACCCGGTCCTCGAGCAGGTGCAGAACGACCTGTTCGTGCTGGGCGCCCGGCTCGCCACGCCCCCCGACAAGGCGCCGCTGCTGGAGGGCAGACTGTCCCGCCCGACCTGGAGCGTGGAGGCCATCGAGCGCGACATCGACCGGCTGACCGCGATGTGCGCCCCGATGCGCGCCTTCGTCCTGCCCGGCGGCTGCCCGGGCGCCACCTGGGCCCACCTCGCCCGCACCGTCTGCCGGCGGGTGGAGCGCGAGGTGATCGCCCTGGACCGCGAGGAGCCGGTGGAGCCGCTCGTGAAGGCCTACTTGAATCGCCTCGGCGACTGGTTCTTCGCCCTCGCCCGCAGCGAGAACGCCGTCGCCGGCGTGGCCGACGTGGAGTGGCACGGGTAGCGGCGCCGCCCGATCAGTCCGGTGGCGCCCCGCCGTGCTTCCAGAGGCGCTTCTCGGCGAGGCGGAGCCAGTGTTCCGCGGCCAGCACGCCCTCGCCGTGGCGCAGGCGCAGGAAGTGGCCGCGCAGGTGGCGCAGGGTCCGAGGGATGGCGGGGGCGACCTGGCTGTTGCGGCACTCCGTGAGCTGGCGGCCGAAGCTTCCCAGCGCCCGCAGGTTGCGCTGCAGGGCGCTGAGGCTCAGCTCCTCCCAGAGGTCGCCGTCGGACCACCCCAGCTCCCGGCGCACCCGCTCCACCAGCCGCTGGCCGGCCTCCTTGGACCAGTCCCAGTAGCCGTCGAAGAGGATCGACGCCAGGTCGTAGGTGGCGGCCGCGCAGCGGGCGTCCTGGAAATCCACCATCACCAGCCGGTCCTGCTGGACCATCAGGTTGCGGACGTGGAACTCGCGGTGGGCGAGGAACCGGGCGCGGCCCTGGAGGCTGGCGTGGACCTCCTCCATCAGGCGGTCCAGCCAGCGCGGCGGCTCCTTCTGCAGGAAGGCCTCGAAGAAGTGGGCGCGGCTGTGGGCCCACTCGAACTCCATCCGCGGCAGGTCGAGGCTGCGGCCCATGAAGAAGGCGTGGCCGGGCGCGCCGAGGGTCAGCGGCCCGAGCCAGGTGCCCAGCAGCCAGCCGGCCTGGTCCGCCCACTGCGCCTCTTCCTCGGGGTGGGACACCAGGCGCTTCTCCAGGGTGGTCTCGCCCAGGTCCTCCACCAGCAGCGCGCGGTCCTCGTCGCAGGCCTGGATGATGGTGGGCACGCGCATCACCGGGTCCAGGTAGGCGTGCAGGGCGCGGAACTCGAAGTAGGCGTCCTCGTCCTCGCCGCTGCGCTGGGCCGGGTACAGCAGCACCAGGGCGGTGCCCAGGCTGGGGTGGTCGACGCGGAAGGAGAGGCGCGAGCCCGAGCCCTCCCCGAGGGGCCTCGGCTGGGTGCACTCCCAGCGCTCCAGGGTCCTGCGCAGGCGGGGATCCATGCCACGACTCTACTCCCAGCCGGGGCCCGCGCCGAAGGCATCCTCGACCCCGGCGCCGGGTGGCCCCGGCCCATCGGGGAAGGCCTCCGAGGCCGGAAATTTTCCTTGTCGAGTGCCCGGGTTGGCGGCACTTTGGGAGCAGAACCCCCCACCCTTCCCTGACCCCGCGGATCCGGCACCACCCGGACTCGCCCCGCTTGAAAGGCGACCCCGATGAACCCTGGCTGGCGCATCCTGCTCGGCCTCCTCCTGGCTGTTCCTGGCCTCGCCCAGCAGCCCAACGACACCGCCAACCCGCGACCCTCGGACGCGGTCGTGGCCGCCCCCGTCGCCGTGGCCTCCACCACTGTCAACGGCGTCCTCGGCGCCGGTTCCGGCGGGCCCTGCGAGGCCTCCGGCACGACGCCGCAGCGGATCTTCCGCGACGGGACAGCCTCCAGCTGCGGCGCGCCGAAGGGCTGGCCGGGCTGGTTCAACAGCGGCAGCTTCACCTACGATTCCTACAAGCTGATGAACGGCACTGGCTCCACCCAGTGCGTGACCATCAGCGTGAGCGGACTGGGGACCGCGGTCCACGTCTCCGCCTACAACGAGGACTTCAGCGCCGCCCTCGCCTCCGCCAACTACCTGGGCGACTCCGGCTCCTCCCAGGACAATCTGCAGTGGACGGTCTCGGTGGCGGCCGGGCAGACCATCGTCCTGGTGGTGCAGGAGAACAATCAGGGACAGGGCCTGGGCGGTTCCTACGCCCTCACCTTCACCCACCTCACCCCGGGCTGCTACGACAAGTACTACGTGGACGACTTCGGCCGCACCCGCCTGTGGCTGAACAGCACCAGCGGCGCCTGGCGGATGGAGGTCCTCAGCGGGCTCAACATGGGGATCTACAGCGGCTCCTCCACGGTGGCGGTCAACGGCGACCTGCTGACCCTGACCACCACCACCGCGCCGGACCAGGCCGTGTGGGGCTCCGCCAACGCCGGCACCGGCATCGCGGGCTTCACCTTCCGCCTGAGGGTCGGGCGGCGCACCTACCTGTACTACCTGGCCAACGGCCGGGGCGCCGTCCCCATCTGATCCGCCCCGTCCTCCCGCGCCCCGCCGGACCGGGTCCGGCGGGGCGTGGTCGCGTCAGGGCCTCGCCTCGCCCGGGGGATCCGCCCGCAGGAAGGGCTTGAGCAGGAACTGGCCGGCGGCGAGCCCGCGCATGGACAGGACGCGCACGCGCCAGTCCTGGATCCGCACCTCGTCGCCCACCTGCAGCACCCGGCCCAGACACTCCTGCAGGTAGCCGCCCAGGCTGATGGAGCCGCCCTCGGCGTCGATCCGCAGGCCGATGTGGTCCTCCAGCTGCTCCAGGGTGACGTTGCCCTGGGCCACCCAGGCCCCGCCCCGGGTCTTGCGCAGCTGGATGGTCTCGCGGTCGAACTCGTCCTGGATCTCGCCCACCAGCTCCTCGAGGACGTCCTCCAGGGTGACCAGGCCGTCGACGCCGCCGTGCTCGTTCACCACCAGCGCGAGGTGCTGGCGGCGCAGTTGGAAGTCCAGCAGCAGGTCCTGGATGCGGCGCATCTCCGGGACCAGGAAGGGCGGCCGGGCCAGCTCCCTCAGGTCCACGGCGCCTCCCTCCTGGATGCGCCACAGGAGCTCCTTCAGGTGCACCACGCCGATCACCCGGTCGAGGTCCCCGGCCACCAGGGGAATCCGCGTGTGCGGCGCGCGGCGGGCCAGCTCCAGGTTCTCCTCCAGGCTGCGGGCGACGTCGAAGCAGACCACCTGGGCGCGGGGGATGGCGACCTCCTTGATGGTCCGCTTGGAGAAGTCGAAGAGGTTGCCGATCAGCTCCTTCCGGGACAGGGCGAGGGCCCCGGAGGCGTGGCCCTTGTTCAGCAGACGGCGGAATTCCTCCTCCGAGGGCACCAGGTCCTCGGCGTCCTCGGCTCCGGGCGGCAGGCCCAGCAGTCTTTCCACACCGCGCGAGAGGAAGCCGAGGCCGCGGGTGAGCGGGCCCACCAGGCGCGACCACGCCAGCAGCGGGCGCGCGGTGAGCACCGCCCAGCGGCCGGCGTTGCGGATCGCGAAGGAGCGCGGCACCATCTCCGTCAGCACCACGTGGACGGTGGTCATGGCGAGCAGCGCCAGCACTGACGCCAGCGGCCCGACCAGCCAGGGCCAGGGCAGGCCGCCGAACAGCCGCCGCGCCAGGGTGGCCAGCAGGTCCTCGCCGATGGCGCCGAAGGCGATCGCGCAGATGGTGATGCCCACGAGCACGGAGGACAGGTGGTGGCTGAGGTCGCGCTGGACCTCCAGCGCCGCGGCCGCGCCGGGATCGCTGCCCAGCATCGCCTCCAGCTGGGTGGGCCGGACCCGGACGATGGCGAACTCCGCGAGCACGAAGAAGGCCGAGAGGGCCAGCAGGAAGAGGACGGTGAGCAGGGGTCCCAGGTGCATCAGGGGCGGCGCTCAGGCCCGGGTCAGGTCGGAGCCCCGCTGGATCTTCTCGCCCAGGTCGCCGAGCACCGAGGCCAGGGCCCCCAGGCGGTCGTTGCGGTCGGCGAGGGCCGACTGCAGGCTGGCGATCTCGGACTGCAGTCCCGCCGCGGTCTGCCGGGCGCCCTCGAAGGCCTCCTTGAGCCGCCCGATCTCGGCCTCCTTGGCGTCGAGGCCCTCCAGCAGCTCCATGCGCTCCGCCTCGTGCTGGCCGACCGCCTTGCCGAGCTGCCGCTCCAGGTCGGTGCAGGCGGCCATGAGCCGGTCCCGCGCGGCCAGCTGCTGGGCCTTCTCCTCCTCCTGGGCGCGCTGCCCGGCCTCCAGCTCCGCCACCCGGCCCCGGAGGGATTCCGCCTCGCCGTCCAGGGCCTTGGCGCGGGCCTCCTGGTCCGCCAGGTCCCGGCCCTGGGCGCGGAGGGTGGCCTCCTTGCCCTCCAGGTCCCACTCCAGCGCCTGGACCCGCTCCGCGTGCGCCTGGACCTGGCGCCGCTCCGCCTCGAGGGCGCTGCCGAGTTCGTCCTGGCGCGCCTGCAGCTCGCCGTGGCCGCGCTCCAGCTCCTCGTGCTTCGTCCTCAGCTGGGCCAGGGCGCCCTCCAGGTCCTGTTTCTCCCGTTCCAGGGCCTGCGCGCGGTTCTGCTGGCTCTCGGCCTCCAGGGCCTGCTGCTGCAGGCGGTCGCGCTCCTTGAGCAGCCCGATCACCCGCTGGTTCTTCTCGGCCATCTGGTTGTTCAGCTGCTCGACCTGCTGCAGCAGCTCGTGGTGCTCCTCGATGGACTGCCGCAGCTGGCTCTTGAGGGCCTCGCTGCCCTCGCCCTCGCGGGCGCTGGACTGCTCGAGCCGGGCCAGAGCCTCCTCGGCCTGGGCCAGGCGGGTCCGCAGCGTCTCCGCCTCCTCCTGGCGGCGCTCGAGGTCGTCCAGGTTCTGGGTGATGGAGTCGTGGCTGCGCTGGAGGGCGTCGTAGTCCTCGCGGGTCCGCTGCAGGGCCTCCTCGCGCTCCTTGATCCGGCCGCGCAGCTGCTCCAGCTCGGCCATCAGGCGCTCAGCCTCGTCCAGGTTCTTGGTCGCCGAGGACTCCGCCTGCCTGGACAGCTCCAGCTCGGTGGTCAGCCGCTCGATCTCGGCCTCGGCCAGCTCCAGCGCCGAGCTGCGGGCGAAGACCTGGGCTTCCAGCTCCTGAACCCGGGCCTCCAGGGCCGGGGAGGCCGGTGGCGTCTCGGGCCGGGGTTCCACCGGCGCGGGCTGCATTGCCGCAGGCTGCACGGCCGCGGGCTGCACAGCCGCGCGCACCTGGTCCAGGTCGAGCGCCACCGTGCCCGCCTGGGGCTCGGCCGGCAGCACCGGGATCGGCGTGGTGGCGGACCGGGGCAGGGCCTCCAGGGGCGTGACGCCGGCCTGGCGGAGCATGTCCATCGAGATCGCGACCGTCTGGTTGGTCACCGGGGCCGTCGCCGGGGCTCCGTCCAGTTCGTCCTTCAGGCTGTCCAGCCACTCCTCGCCCAGGTCCCCGGTCAGGTCGCCCAGGGGATTGTCCGGGTCCACCGGGCGCGGAGGGACCACCTGGGACAGGGCCGCCACCAGCGCCCCAGGGGCCATCGGCTTGTGCAGGTAGAGGTCGGCGCGGCCCTTGAGGCTCTGGTGCCGGCGGTATTCCTCCTCGGTGGCCTTGGCGCTGATCAGGGCGATCTTCAGGCCCGCCGTCCTCGGGTTCTTGCGGATGGCGGAGCAGAGCGCGTAGCCCTTGTTCTCCGCGACCTCGACACAGATCAGGGCGGCGGCGTACCCGCCCCCTTCCAGCTTCGGGAGGGCCCCGTCCGGCGCCATCGACACATCCACGTCGAACGCGGCCTCAAGGCTGACCTGGTGCTCCTTGAGGAAGCTGCGGTCGCTGTCGACGACGAGGAGGCGCTGGCCCATGGTCTCGATCCTTGCTTCGGAGGGGGCCTCAAGTCTATCCCAAATGCGCCCGGGAGGCCCGGGCCGGGGCTGCCCTCGGGGGCCCCAGCCCGGGCTCCCGCCGGGGCGGCCTACCGGTGCGGGACGGCCAGGGTGACCTGCTGGCTGCCGCGCCCGTCCCGGACCAGGAGCAGGAGCGGCTTGCCCCCCGCCTTGCGGACCTCGGCGTAGAAGTCGCCCAGGCCCTCGACCTCGCGGGTGCCCACCGCGGCGATGACCATCCCCTCGCGCAGGCCCTTCTCGGCCGCCTCGGAGCGGACGCTGACGAAGGCCACCACGACCCCCTTGCGGTCGGCCGCGAGGCCGTACGCCTGGCGGCTGGCCGGCGTGATCGGCTCGACCCGGAACCCGTACTCCTTCTCGAGGTTGACGCCCCGGGACTCGGTGCTGGAGCCCTTCTCCCCGCGGTCGTCGCCCTTCGGGTCGCGGTCCTCGTCGGAGCCTCCGGCGGCGTTCGGCAGGTCGCGGCGGTCCCCGAGGACGACGCTCAGCTCGCGGGGCTTCCCGTCGCGGACCACCGAGAGCTTGACCGTCTCGCCCGCGCGGCGGCCGGAGATGGACGACACGAGCTCATCCGGGGAGCCGATGCGCTGGCCGTCCACGGCGGTGATGACGTCGAGGCGCTTGATGCCCGCCTTGTCGGCGGCCTGGCCGGCGGTGAGGTCGCCGACCACCACCCCTTCCTTCACGCCGAGGGATTCCTGGAAGGTCCGGTCCAGCTCCTGCGGCGTCACCCCCAGGAAGCCGCGCTTCACCGGCTTGCCGGAGCGAAGGTCGGCGAGGATCCGCTTGACCTTGTTCACCGGCACGGCGAAGCCGATGTTCTGGCCGTCGGCGCGGATCATGGTGTTGATGCCGATCACCTCGCCGCGCAGGTTGAGCAGCGGCCCGCCGCTGTTGCCCAGGTTGATGGCGGCGTCGGTCTGCAGGAACGACTGGATGCCGCCGAGGATGTTGCGGCCCTTGGCGCTGAGGATGCCCGCCGTGACCGTGTGGTCCAGGCCCAGCGGGTTGCCGATCGCCACCACCCACTCGCCGACCTTGGCGGCGTCGGAGTTCCCGAGGGCGGCATAGGGAAGGTGGGCCCCCTCGATCTTCAGCAGGGCGATGTCCAGCTCCTTGTCCTTGCCCAGAACGGTGGCCTTGTGGGTCCTGCCGTCGTTGGTCCGGACCTGGATCTCGGTCGACTCGCTCTCCCGCGGGCTGTCGATCACATGGTAGTTGGTGAGGATCTCGCCATCGGCGGACACGATCACCCCGGAGCCGCCGCCGACCATGCGCTCCACGTCGTCCTCGCCGCCCCGCGGCCGCCGCTGGCCCTGCGGGTTCTGGGGGCCCTGCGGGCCGAAGAAGAAGTGGAAGAAGTCGTCGGGCATCCCGTTCATCTGCCGGCGGGCCTTGACGAAGGTGGTGTTGCGCACCGACACCACGGTCGGGTTCAGCTTTTCCGCCACCGCGGCCACCGGCGGCAGCAGGTCCTGCCCCTTCGCCTCCACCGTCACCGGACGGTCCTCCGCGGCGCGCGCCACCCAGCGGTGGCTCAACCCCATCCCGACCGCCATGCAGGCGCCCGCGAACAGGGACAAACCGAGGATCTGCTTGACTTGATGCTTCATCGTCGAACCTCTACGAAAACACCCGTTCCCGGGTCAGAGCCAACATGATGCCAGCAGCCCAAAGGTTCCGGCAGCACCATCCCCTGGATGCCCCGGTCCGCTTCCGGTATGCTGGACAGCCAACGGCGGATGTAGCTCAGTTGGTTAGAGTACTGGATTGTGATTCCAGGTGTCGCCGGTTCGAGTCCGGTCATCCGCCCCAGATCCCGAAGGCCCCCGTGGCGGGGGCCTTGTGATTGTGACTCGCCCTGGACGCAAACCCGGTTGACCGCGCCTGTCCCCGAACCCGGGAGGGGCCTTCGGCTCCAGCCGCGTTGCCCCTAGAATCCCCGGAGGGGGATCCCATGGCACCCGTCGAACCGTCCAGCCCGGCCCCGCACCGCAATCCCTACCGCGACCAGGTGGTCATCTCCTGGCCCGAGCTGCACCGCGACGCCCGCTACCTCTGCCGGATGCTGCACGACCTCGGCGACTGGAAGGGGATCATCGCCATCACCCGCGGCGGCCTGGTGCCGGCGGCCCTGGTGGCGCGGGAGCTGGAGATCCGGCTGATCGACACGGTCTGCGTGGTCAGCTACGGGGCCGCGGAGGAGGGCGGGGCGGAGCAGGCCCAGGGCCAGCTCCGCTGGCTCAAGGGCGTCGAAGGGGATGGCGAGGGCTGGCTGCTGATCGACGACCTGGTCGACACCGGCCGCACCGCGCGGGCGGTGCGCGAGCGCCTGCCGAGGGCGCACTTCGCCACCCTCTACGCCAAGCCCCTCGGCCGCCCGATCGTCGACTCCTTCGTCCGCGAGTTCGCCCAGGAGGAGTGGATCTACTTCCCCTGGGACATCGAGTACCAGTTCGTCACGCCGATCAAGCTCAAGCAGCGGGCCTAGCGGGGCTCACTCCGGACCCTCCTCCCCGAGGTCGGGGTCGACCGCCGCCCAGCGCCGTTTCGCCTGGAAGGCAGGGTCCTCGAGGCGGCCCAGGAAGGCCACCATGCGCCGGCCCCAGGGCGACTGCGCGACGCACCCGGGCGGTGCGAAGGGCAGCAGCTCCCGGGGTGCCTCCTCCAGGCAGAGCTGGGTGAGGACCAGGCTCTGCTGCAGCGGTTCGCCCATGGGCGTCAGGTTGGCGGCGAGGGCGTCGAGGGCCTCGGCCAGCGCCGGCTCGGCGTCCTCCTCCGCCGCCTCGAGGAGGTCGACCACCCGCTCCCGGGCGGCCTGCAGGCGGCGGTGCAGCTTCTCGAAGTCGGCCGGGGCGGCGCCCAGGTCCAGCAGGTGGGCCGCGTCCTCCAGGAGCGGGTGCAGCTTGCGGAACAGGAGGGAGAGGGCGGTCTCGGCGGGGGTGAGGTCCCGATCGGCGTGCATGGCGGCTCCGGTGCCTCCATCATCCCGCGCCCGCCCACCCCTCGGACGGCAGGCGTGCTAGAACTGTGCGGGGAGGTCCCGTCATGACCAGCGCCGATTCCGGGCAGCCGCAGACCCGTCCGATTCCCGCCTGCCTGGACGCCTCCACCCTCCAGCAGCTGCTCGACCTGGACGACGGCCAGACCGGGCTGCTGGTCGAGCTGTACGGCCTGTTCAAGGAGGACACGCCCGGCCGCATCGAGGGCCTCCACCGCAGCCTGGCCGCCGGCGACCCCACCACCACCGCCGAACTGGCCCACGCGGTGAAGGGCGCCGCCGGCACCATCGGCGCCGCCCGCATGCGCGGCATCGCCAGCGACCTCGAGAAGGCCGGCAAGGGCGGCCGGGTGGACGACCAGACGCGCCAGTGGCTGGCCGACCTGGAAGCCTCCTACGCGGAGACCTGCGCGGCCCTGGACGCCTACCTGGGGTAATGCTCTCCGGGGGTTCCCCTTGCAACGCATGCGTTGCAAGGATCGATGGACGCGCTGCGCCGGCCCGCCGCAGCGGCCCACCGCGATGGCGGACCACCCCGGGCCCCCGCGCTTCGGGGCCGCCACAGCCGGCCCCTTGCTACCTCCCTCCGGGGGTTCCCCTTGCAACGCATGCGTTGCAAGGGTCGATGGACGCGCTGCGCCGGCTGCCGCGGCGGACCACCGGACCCGCGCGCTTCGGGGCTGTGGATCAGGAGGAACTGGCGTTGAAGCTCTTGACGCCCTGGGTGCCCTTGGGCGGCGGGGCATCGCTGACCTGCACGCGGCCCTGGGCGTCGGTCCACTGGTAGAGCACGGGCTGGGGGCGCTCCTGGATCTGCGCGACCTGGGTCGCGGGGAGCGGGTTCTCGTCCACCAGGAACCCGCCCCGCCCCTTCTTCAGGAGATCCATGGACCCGGCCGCCTTCGGGTCGGGCTGCACCAGCTTCCGGGTCCACAGGTCCATGACCTTGGGGACGTAGGCGCGGGTCTCGCGGTAGGGCGGGATCCCCTTGTGGCGGTCCACGGCGCCCTCGCCGGCGTTGTAGGCGGCGATCACCTTCACCGCGTCGGATTTGTAGTAGTCCATGAGCCACTTGACGTACTTGCAGCCGCCGATGATGTTCTGGCGGGTGTCGAAGGGGTCCACCACCCCGAACCGCAGGGCCGTCGCCGGCATCAGCTGCATCAGCCCGAGGGCCCCGGCCCGGCTGCGGGCCTTGTAGTTGAAGGCGCTCTCGGCCTGGATGATGGCCCGGGCCAGGAAGGGATCCACCCCCTCCTTCGCCGCGATCTCGTCCACCAGCGCCAGCATCTCGGGGCTCCGCAGCACCTGCCGCATCTCCCGCTGGGTGACCGCCAGGCGGATGTGGCCGACCCCCACGTGCTTGAGCACCAGGCCCTGGCCGGCGACGCTGGCGGGGGGCAGGTTGTTGATGACCAGCTTTCCCGCCCGGTCGTAGTAGGTGTAGATGTAGGCGTTGCCCCGGCTGGATTTCGGCGCGCTGGCGAGGAGGGCCAGGGCGGCGGCGCAGGGAACCAGGATGGGGAGCCTCATGAGGGGACCATTATAAATCGGCCTTCGGCCCCTCATCCATAAGTCAAGGGCCCGGCTCCTGCGACCGACAAGGGGGTCTGTCCACGCGTTCCACCGGATGACCCCCTGGAGAAATCCGCGGTGCTCGACCGACTCAAGGTTCCCGCCAAGCTGGCCCTGCTGCTCGCCCTTCCGATCCTGGGGTTCGCCTATTTCTGCCTGAAGGCGACCTGGGAGGCCTACCTGGAGGGAACCCGGAGCGGCCACTGGGCCGGGTTCTGGACCTTCTTCTTCACCGCGCTGGGCGTCTGGGCGGCCACCTTGGGCTTTGCCTGGGTGCTGGGGCGGAACCTGAGCCGGCCGCTGCGCGACCTCGCCCGGGGGATGGAGAACAGCGACCTGACCAGCCACCTGGAGGCCCGCTCGGCCGACGAGGTCGGCGATGCGGCCCGGGCCTTCAACGCCTACAACGCCCGCCTGAGGGGCATCTTCCTGGGCATCGGCCAGGACGCCTCGAGGATCGCCTCCGGGGCGCTGGAACTGTCCGCCGCCGCCGACCAGATGCTGCGCACCTCCCAGGACCTGACGGTCCGCAGCGACGCCCAGCGGCGGGCCGGGGAGACCGCCGCCCAGGAGGCCGCGCGGCTCCAGGGCGCGGTCCAGGAGGTCGAGGCGCACGTCCGGCACTCCCTGGAGGACGCCGCCACCGCCACCCGGGCCGCCCGCGCCGGCTCCGAGCAGAGCCAGGGCGCCGCGGCGGCCATGACCGACATCCGCGCCTCGGCCGAGCGCATTTCCCAGGCGGTCCGGGTGATCCAGGACATCGCCCGGCAGACCAACCTGCTCAGCCTGAACGCCGCCATCGAGGCCTCCAAGGCCGGGGCCCACGGCCGCGGCTTCGCGGTGGTCGCCGAGGAGATCCGCAAGCTCGCCGAGCGCAGCCAGGTCGCCGCCCGGGAGATCGACGCCCTGATCGTCCGCAGCCAGGCCGCGGTGGAATCCGGCGAAGCGACCTTCGGCACGACGCTGGCCGTCCTCGGCGACCTGGGCACGCAGATCCAGCGGATGTCCACCCGCACCGGGGAGATCGGCGACGCCACCGGCCGCCAGGCCGCCACCGTGGCGTCCCTTTCGGCCCAGGTGGCCGGTTCCGCCCAGGAGACCGTCGCCAACGCCGCGGCCGCGGAGGAGCTCTCGGCCTCGGTCACCCAGGTGTCGCGCACCGCCGCCGACCTGGCCCGGGTGTCGGAGAGCCTGGAGCAGCAGCTCTCGGCCTTCAAGGTCTGATCCGCGGGGGGCCCCGGCCGCCGGGCTCAGAGGGCGTGGAGGAAGGCCTCGACCTCGGCCCAGTCGCGGGACAGCGGGAACGGCGGCAGGGCGGCGCGCACCTGGGCGGCGTAGCGCTTTCCGGCGGGATCCTCGTGGGGGAGCATCAGGCGCGGGTCGAGGATCGCCACCACCCCGCGGTCGCGCCGGGTCCGGATCAGGCGGCCCATGCCCTGCTTCAGCTTGAGGGTCATGTGCGGCACCTGGATGCCGACGAAGCCAAGCCCGGCCCGCTGCGCATCCGCCTCGCGGATCCGGGCCTGCAGCACCGGATCGTCCGGCGGGGCGAAGGGCAGCGCGGTCACCACCACCAGGCTCAGCACCTCGCCGGGCAGGTCCACCCCCTGCCAGAAGCTGGCCAGCCCCAGGATCGCCGCCCGCGGGGTCGCCTTGAACCGGTCCATGAGCTGGTTGCGGGTGAGCCCGTCGCCCTGCACGAACAGCGTCAGGTCCGGCAGCGCCGCCTGCAGCCGCGGCCGCAGGGCGGCCAGCATCTTCCGGCTGGTGAACAGGATCAGGGCCCGCCCCCGGCTCGCCCGGAGCAGCCGTTCCATCGCCTCCAGGCCCGCCTCCACCCAGGCCGGGTCGCCCAGGGCGTCGCGTCCCGCCCGTCGCTCCGGCAGCCCGGGGGGCACGAACAGCAGCCCCTGGGCGCCGAAGTCGAAGGGGCTCTCCACGTGCTCGGCCCGGCCCGCCTCCTCCTCGGTCAGCCCGAGCCGCAGGCGCAGGCCGTTGAAGCCCTTGCCGTCGCGCAGGGTTGCCGAGGTCAGCACCAGGGTTTCGAAGCCGCGCCGCAGGTGCTCGTGGAAGAAGGGCTTGACGTCCACCGGGTTGGACTTGAACAGGACCATCTGCGGCCCCTCGCGGACCAGGGTCGAGACCCAGCCCTCGGCCTGGGCGAAGACCTGCTCCATGCGGCTGAAGGCCAGGCCGATGCGGTCAGCCAGCCGCCGCCAGGGCGGCTCCAGACCCTCCTCCTTGCTCCGCGAGGCGAGCTGCCGGGTCTCCTTCCAGGCCGCCTGCCCGGCCTCCACCCAGGCGCCGACCGCGTCGGCCAGGCTGCGCAGCGGGAGCCGCGGATCCTCCAGGCCCCAGGTCCCCGGATCGCCCGGCACCTGCCCCAGCACCGCCTGCCAGGCCTCCTCCCAGGGCCGCTGCAGTCCGGCCAGCGCCGCGGCGGCGGGATCGGCCCCGGCGGCCTCGGCGAGGTCGCGGAACAGCAGCTTCATCGCCCGGTCGGACCACTGCTGGGCACAGCTCTCGGTGAGCTGCTCCTCCAGGTCGTGGGCCTCGTCCAGCACCAGCACCGGGGCGTCCGGCAGGACCTGGCCGAAGTCGCCCTGGCGCAGCACCCGGTCGGCCAGCAGCAGGGCGTGGTTGACGATGATCAGGTCGGCCGCGGCCAGCTCCTGCTTCAGGGTGGTCAGGAAGCAGTCCTCGAAGCGCGGGCACTGGCGCCCGGTGCAGCGCTCGGCGCGGGCGTTGAGCCGGTCCCAGAGGTCCGACTCGCCCTCCCCGGAACGGCCCAGCTCCTCGCGGTCGCCGGTGCGGGTCTTCTCGGCCCAGCGCGGCAGCGCCAGCCACAGCTCGTAGTCGCGGCGGTCCATCTCCTTCAGGCCGGCCTGCTGCAGGTCCCAGGCCGCCCGGCAGAGGTAGTTGGCGCGGCCCTTCGCCACCACCCCGCGCAGCGGCACGCCGAGGATGCCCATCGCCCGCGGCAGGTCCTCCTCCAGCAGCTGCCGCTGCAGCTGCTTGGTGCGGGTCGCCACCATCACCGGCCGGCGCCCCGCCGCCAGGGCCGGGACCAGGTAGCCCAGGCTCTTGCCGGTGCCGGTGCCCGCCTCCACCGCCAGGACGCGGGCCGCCGGGCGGCCGGCCGGGTCGGCCCCGGCCTCGCGCCAGGCCCGGGCCCCCTCGTCCGCCGCCCGGATGGTGTCGTGGACCAGCTCGGCCATCCGCCTCTGCCCGGGCCGGTCCTCCGCCCCCGGGAAGCATCCGAAGATGCGGCCCTCGGGCGGCAGGAAGTACGCGTCCATCGGGTGCGGCATCACCCGATGGTGGAAAAGGAAGCTGCTCCTGTCGAGGGGCGATCGGTCCGGCCCGCGGAATTCACAGCGGCCGGAGGACGACCACCGCGAGCGGCGGCAGGGTGAGCACGAGCGACCAGGGCCGGCCCATCCAGGGCTGGGCTTCCGTCCACAGCTCCCGGTCGCCATTGCCGAGGTTGCTGCCCCCATAGTGGGCCGAGTCGGAATTCAGCACCTCCGCGTAGCGGCCCGGCCGAGGCACACCGATCCGGTATCCGGAGCGCGGCACCGGCGTGAAGTTGGCCACCACCACGGCGATCTCGTCGCCCGCCCGGCGCAGGAAGCAGAGCACCGACTGGCGTGCGTCGTGGCAGTCGATCCACTCGAAGCCCTGCCACTCGAACTCGAAGCGGTGCAGCGCCGGGCAGTCCCGGTACAGGCCGTTGAGGTCCCGCACGAGCAGCTGCAGCCCACGGTGGAGCGGCTGCTCGAGCAGCGGCCAGTCGAGGGCGGCGGCGCTGTTCCACTCGGCCGCCTGGCCGAACTCGGTGCCCATGAACAGGAGCTTCTTGCCCGGATGGACGAACTGGTAGGCGTAGAGGGCGCGCAGGTTGGCGAACCGCTGCCAAGGGTCCCCCGGCATCCGCCCGAGCATCGAGCCCTTGCCGTGGACCACCTCGTCGTGGGAGAAGGGCAGCACGAAGTTCTCGGCGAACGCGTAGAGCATGCTGAAGGTCAGCAGGTCGTGGTGGTAGGCCCGGTGCACCGGGTCGTGGCCCGCGTAGCGCAGGGTGTCGTTCATCCAGCCCATGTTCCACTTGAGGTCGAAGCCGAGGCCGCCGACGTAGGTTGGGCGGCTCACCTGCGGCCAGGAGGTGGACTCCTCCGCGATCGTCAGGATGCCCGGGCACTCCTGGTGCAGCACCTGGCTGGCCTGCTGGAGGAAGGCGATGGCCTCGAGGTTCTCCCGCCCGCCGTGGCGGTTGGGGATCCACTCGCCCTCCCGGCGGGAATAGTCCAGGTAGAGCATGGACGCGACCGCGTCCACCCTCAGGCCGTCGAGGTGGAATTCCTCCAGCCAGTACAGCGCGCTGGACAGGAGGAAGTTGCGGACCTCGTTGCGGCCGTAGTTGAAGATCAGGGTGGACCAGTCCTGGTGCTCGCCGAGGCGGGGGTCCTCGTGCTCGTACAGGGCCGTGCCGTCGAAGCGCGCCAGGGCGTGGGCGTCCTTCGGGAAGTGGGCCGGAACCCAGTCGAGGATGACGCCGATCCCGTGGCGGTGGCAGTGGTCGACGAAATGGCGGAAGTCCTCCGGCGTGCCGAAGCGCGAGGTGGGCGCGTAGTACCCGGTGGCCTGGTAGCCCCAGGAGGGGTCGTAGGGGAATTCCGTGACGGGAAGCAGCTCCAGGTGGGTGAAGCCCATCCAGCGCGCGTATTCCACCAGCTTCCGGGCCAGGGTGCGGTAGTCCAGGAAGCCGCCCTCCGCGTCCCGCTGCCAGGACCCCAGGTGCACCTCGTAGATGGACATCGGCGCGTGCTGCCAGTCGTGCTCCCGGCGGCGCGTCATCCACGCCTGGTCGCCCCAGGGCGCCGCCGGAGGCGCCGGCACCCGGGCGGCGGTACGCGGGCGCAGCTCGAAGTCCTGGCCGTAGGGGTCGGTCTTCACGACGACGCTGCCGTCGGTCCGGCTGCGGATCTCGAACTTGTAGAGGTCGCCCGCGCCGAGCCCGGGGATGAAGAGCTCCCACACCCCCTGGCCGGACCGCACCCGCATCGGGTGGCAGCGCCCGTCCCAGCCGTTGAAGTCCCCGACCACGCTCACGCGCTCGGCGTTCGGGGCCCAGACCGCGAACAGGGTGCCCGGGATCCCGTCCACCGCGTGGGGGCGGGCCCCCAGCAGGCGGTAGGCGTGGAAGTGCCGCCCCTCGGCGAAGAGGTGGAGGTCGAAGTCCGGCAACTGGGGACCGAAGCTGTAGGGATCGTGGAAGGCCTGCTCGCCGTGGTCCTCGTCCACCCGCAGGATGCGGGGGTGCTCCGGCAGGTCCTCCGCGCGCCCCCGCCACTCGAACAGGTCGGTGCCGGCGCGCCGGTGCAGGGGCCGCATGCCCTCCAGCAGGAAGGCCTGCCGGGTGCGCGGCAGGAGGGCCCGGAAGCACACCCCCTCCCCCGCGGGGTGGCGGCCGAGCACTTCGAAGGGATCATGGTGGCGGCCCTCCACCAGCCGGAGGAGGTCGGGATCGAGGGTCGCATCGAAGTTCATGGCGGGCTCCTGCCTCCCTGCCCGGACCGCCACACCCAGGGATGCGTGGGCCTTGCCCGGCGTCCACCCCTGTAATCTAGCGCGGATAGAGCCCCGGGACGGCGGCGCCTTTGCGACCGGCGGGCGCTCCTGCACGACCGGAGGACACTGAACACGCGGATGCGGGTTCTCGGGGTGTTGGCGGAGTCGAAACGCCCTGGCGCTCCCTAGGCGGAGGCCTCGGAATCCTCGCCCCGGAATCCGGAGAACATCCGTTTGGCCAGGTGGTTCAGATGTCCCCCCCCGAACAGGAACACCAAGCCACTGGTCAGCACCACACTGCAGAACACAACGGTGTAGGTGGTATCCCGGATGATTTCACCCCCAGCCAGCCCCAATTGCACCGGAAGGGTGGCCACGACGGCGGCCGCCAGGCCCTTGGGATTCATCAGGGTGCTGGCCATGGCCTCGGTCCGCGTCGCCGAGCGGGGCACCGCCATCTTCACCACCCAGGCCCGGGCCAGATAAAGGGCGAAGGTAAGGGCCAATCCGAACAGGGGAGCGCGCCATCCCGACACCGACAACGACAGGCCGATGTAGACGAAAAAGAAGGCCTTGAGCAGGAACACCAGTTCAGAGAACACGCCACGTTCGGTGGCGTTCAACACCTCGAGCGGCACGAACAGCCGTCGGTTGACCGCCGCGGGGATCCGATCCACGTTCCCCAGGGTGACCCCGGTGGCGAGGGCGGCGATCGCGCCACTGAATCCGGCCAGTTCGGTCAGACCGTACAGCACCAGCACGAAGGCCGGCGTGGTCAGGATCGAATGCTGGAGCCCGTGGATCCGGTTGAGGGCGAGCGACCAGAGCACCCCGCCCGCGGCACCGAGCAGGCCCGCCAGCAGGAAGGAGGCCGCCATGGTGCCCAGCAGTCGAGCCGCCGCGACATCGGCCCCCCGTTGCGCTTCCATCAGGCCGAGGGCGACGACGATGACCAGTACATCGCTGAGGGCCGATTCGACGGTGAGCATGGTGCGAATGGTTCCCCCCAACTCCAGCCGCCGGACCAGCGGGATGACCACCGCCGACGAGGTGCCGCCCAGGACCGCGCCGAGGGTGGCCGAAGCCATCCAGGGCAGCCCAAGGACCAGGTGCGACAGCGGCGCGACCACCGCCACCGAAACCAGGAAATTGAACAGCGTCAGCAAGGTGCTGCCCCGGAGGCTATGCAGCAGCAGGGGCAGATCGAGCCCGAGACCACCTTCGAAGAGGATCACCACCAACGTGATCGCCGAGAAGACCGGGCCCACCTGCCCGAAGGACCCGGGGCTGACCAGGTGCGCCACCGGACCCAGCAGAATCCCGAGCACCAGCAACAGCAGCACGTCCGGAACCCTGGTGCGGACGAACACGTCGTCCAGGGCATGGGCCAGGAACACCAGCAGCCCGACGAGAATCACCGCAGCAGGAACTTCCATCGCACCCTTCTTTTGGCCGACCGTGGAAAGGATCCGTCAACCACCGGGATAATACTGTGGAGTTTGGCCCGCTGCCCCAGCCCTCACAGGCGGGTCAACAGCCAGCTCATGTAGGCCGCGTAGCCGGACAGGAGGGCGCCGCCTTCCCAGCGGCGGATCCGGCGCGGCGCCCGCAGGAAGGCGGCGGCGAGGACCGTGATCAGCGCCATCGCCTGCAGGTCATGATTGGCGCGCGTCGGCAGGACTTCGAGGGTGTGCGGAAGACCCGCCGCCCCCAGGCAGAGCAGGATGTTGAAGATGTTCGACCCCACCACGTTGCCGACCGCCATGTCGGTGTGGCCGCGAAAGGCGGCGATCCCGGAGGTGGCCAGTTCCGGCAGGGAGGTGCCGATCGCGACGATGGTCAAGCCGATCATCCGCTCGCTCCAGCCGAAGGTCTTCGCCAGCCGCACGGCCCCCTCCAGGAACAGGCTGCCGCCCAGGACCAGGACCCCCAGCCCGACCACCACCAGCACGGCGAGCCGCGCCTTGGATCCTCCGGGCGGGGCCCCTGCGGCCTCCGCCGCCGATTCAGTGACCGCAACGTGCAGATCCTCTTCCGCGTCACGGCGCACCCGCCCGATCATGCCCAGGCTGTACGCCACCGCCAGCAGCAGCAGGATCACGGACTCCCAGGGCCGCAGCCAACCATCGACCAGGAAGACCGCCAGCAGCGCCGTGGACCCCAGCAGGACCGGGACTTCCAGGCGGACCAGTTCGCGGGTCACCGGCGCCGGCCGGACCAGCACGGTAAGCCCCAGGATCACGCCCAGGTTGACGATGTTGCTGCCGATGACATTGCCGAGGGCGAGCTGGCCATGGCCCGTCTAGCCCGCCTGGATGCCAACGATGACTTCGGGGGCGGAGGTCCCGTACGCCACCACGGTCAGACCGATGATCAGTGGAGAAACCCCGAACCGGCGGGCCAGGCCCGCGCCGCCGCGCACCAGCCATTCGGCGCCGAGGTACAGCAGCACGCCGCCCAGCAGCAGGATCATCGAGTCACTGAGGGAGCCCATCTTAACCTTCAGTCCTGGGCTGCAGGTGTCATTGCGCAGATCACACGTCCCATGTCGACGTGGGTTCCTGGGTAGAGGCTCAAGAATCACCCTTTCGCGTCATTACCGTAGCTGCCGACCCGAACGGAGTTCGGTGCCGGCCATGGTACACGGGTGCGTGCGTGCGAAAACCGGAACAGCACCTCGGCGTGAATGAGGGATCACCCCGACCGCGGCCCGTTGGGTCTCTGTCAACGACCCATAAAAGCCATGTCGGAACCAGGGATACCGAATTCCGTTTGGGTGAATCGATCAAGGCACTTCCTCACGACCACGCGCGCACCTTGCCCTCCCGGGCCTCCAGATGCTCGCCGATGGTGATGGCGGCGTGGATGAGACCGACGTGGGTGTAGGCCTGTGGAAAATTCCCCAAGAGCCGCCCGGACTGTGGGTCGATGTCCTCCGAAAACAGCCCGAGGGGGTTGGCGAATCGGCTGACCCGCTGGAATACGTCCATCGCCTCGTCCAGCCGCCCCGCCAGGGCCAGCGCCTCGGCCCACCAGAAGGAGCAGATCGTGAACGCCGAGGTGGTCCGGCCGAAATCGTCGTCGTTGCGGTAGCGCAGCATCAGTCCACCATTGGTCAGGCCGCCTTCGCGTATATCCCTCCCATAGGCATCGAGGGTGGAGAGAAAGCGCGGGTCGCGCGGGTCGAGCAGCCCGAGCGTCGGCAGGAGCAGGATCGATCCATCCGGGAATTCGCCGTCAATGGATTGGGTGAAGAACCCTTTATCCCGATTGAAGCCCCGTTCAAGAATTTGGGCCTGTTCTGCGTCGGCGATACCCTCCCACCGGCGCGCCAGTTCCTGTTCCCCGAACCGCCGGGCGATGGTCGCGCCCCGGTGGACGGCGACCCAGCACATGGCGCGGGAAAAGGTATAGTTCCGTTGCAGGGTCCGGAATTCCCAGATCGACGTGTCGGGAACGGTGGCGCTGTGGATGGCCTGCTCGACCAGCCGGCTGACCAGCGGAAAGAAGCGGAGGTCCGCCTCATCGTGGACCAGCCGAGGATCACGGAGCAGCGTCTCCAGGCAGAGAACCAGTTCACCCATCAGGTCGTGCTGCCGCTGCTCGATGGCCGCATTGCCGATCCGGACCGGCCCATTCCCGCCGAAGCCCGCGAGGTGCTCGAGAATCTCTTCGGGCGCCGAAGCATGCCCGTCCAGGGCGTACAACGGCTGCAGCGGGCCGGCCTCGGCCACATTCCGAAGGAAACGCAGGAATCGTTCCCCCTCCCGGAGGTGGCTCAGCCGGCGGAGGGCCTCCACCACGAAGGCGGCATCCCTCAGCCAGCAGTACCGGTAGTCCCAGGTCCGCGGGGTGCCCAGGGCCTCGGGGATGCTGGTGGTGGCTGCGGCGATGATGGCCCCGGTATCCTCGCAGGCGTGAAGCTTGAGGCAGAGGGCCGAGCGGAGCACGAGTTCCGGCTTGTAGAGCGGCAGGGCGCAGGTCTTGGCGAACAGCAGCCAACCCTTCTCCGTCAGTTCGCGTTCGTGGCTGACCTGGGCGGTCGAGACCCGGTTCCGGGTGCCATAGGACAGGTCGAACCAGACCGGACCGTCGAGGACGAATTCCCGTCCGTGCGCCACGTAGTTGATGGGGAGGTTGCTCTGCAGGAACAGCGGCCCGCCTGCACCCTGCACCTCGATGCCCTCGGGCAGGGCGAGCAGGCGGGTCGCGCCGCGGGCGTAGTTCAGCCTGGGATCGAAATCAATCTGGAGTCGGACCACGCCGTGCAGCGGGCGGAGGAGCCGCACCATCCGCAGGGGGGCCTCGACGCCCCACTCTTGGGGCAGGCGGGGCGCGAAGTCGATCAGTTCCCACGAGCCCCCGTCGTGGTGGAACTGGTTCCTCAGCACATTGGTGTTGGGTATGTAGGACAGGTCGCCCTTGACCTCCTCACCCGCAGACAGGAAGCGAAACACGCCTCCCTTTTCTCGATCCAACAGGCGGCCGAAAATCGAGGGCGAATCGAACCGGGGAAGGCACATCCACTCGATCGCGCTGGTCGGTGAAACCAGGGCCAGGAAGTTGCCGTTGCCGATAAGGCCGTGATCCAGGTTGGGAACGTCCTGCGCCGGAATCATGAATCCCCCCGGTGGAGTGGCGACGAGGACGGTCGGGTTGCGGAGCGGGCCCGAACGCCTAGGAGATCCTGGATCCAGGCCCTGCAGGCCCGAACATCCGGGATCCGCCATTCCGCGGAAGTCGGGCCCTCTCCAACCTTGACCGACCATCCACCCACTTCCCGCGCCGCTGCGAAGGCGTCCTCGTCGGTCTCGTCGTCGCCGAAGCATACGGGAATGCGCCCACGGAAGGGCGTGGTTGCCATGAACGCATCCAGCGCGCGGCCCTTGTTCACTCCAGAGGGGCGGACTTCCAGCACCATCTTGCCCGCCACGAGACTGTGCCCGGCTCCTGCCCCTTCCATCCAGGAACTCAGCCGCCGCTGCACCTCCTGATGCAGGTCCGGCGCCAATCGAAAATGGACCGCCACGCAGGGGCCTTTCGCCTCAAGCAGGAGGCCCGGATGCATGTTGACCCAGGGGCCCAGCCAGGCGGTCAAGGTCCCCATCAGCTTGGGGTCGGCGACGGACGTGCGAAGTTCGCCCGTGGGCAGCCGGAGTTCGGCGCCATGCTGGCCTGCTGCTGTCCAGCGCATGGGATCGAGAATTCGGTCAAGATCAGCCAAGCTCCGTCCACTCAACAACGCGACGGCGCCTCCGGAGCCCTCCAGAAGACCTTCCAGCATGGATCGCAGCGGCGCATCCGCGACCACGCGATCTGGATGATCCTCAAGCTCCAGCAAGGTCCCATCCACATCGAAAAAGAACGCGTGGCCCTCCAGCGGCTCTGGCCGCGGGGGCGTTCTCCATGGGGAATTGATGATCATGGGTGCACTCCATTGTCCTTCCTGGCGAGCGCGGCTCCGTTGTCCCAGTCGCCTGCCACCCGTTCCCGCCTGCGCATGTGGGCGGCGTCCAGCAGCATCTTCCCGGCCCAGCGGTAGATGTTGAATTCCTGGATGAGTCCCCGCATGATCCGCATCCGCGCGCGCTGCTCGGCCTTCGGCATGGACAGGGCCAGGTGCATGGCCGCGGCGCACTGGTCGATGTCGTAGGGATTGACGACCAGGGCCTCGGTCAGTTCGCGCGAGGCGCCCGCGAATTGGCTCAGGATCAGCACGCCCAGCTCATCGTCCCGCGAAGCCACGAATTCCTTTGCGACCAGGTTCATGCCGTCGTGCAGGCTGCTCACATAGCAGAACTCGGAGGCGCGGTAGTGCTGGAAGACGCCGTCGGGCTCGACGTGCTCGACCTTCAGGTGGATCGGCTGCCAATCGCCGCGCGCGAACCGGGCGTTGATGCGGCTTTCGAGGGCCCGGACATGGATCTCGAAGTCCTGGTACTGCTCGATGCTGCTGCGGGAAGGCGCGGCCACCTGCAGGAAGCTGAACCTGCCGATCCAGGAGGGCTCGAGTTCCAGCAACCGCTCCACGGCCTTGAATCGCTCGAGGATTCCCTTGGTGTAGTCGAGGCGGTCGACCCCAACCCCCAGGAGCAGCGTCTCGGGCATGTGGTATTTCCGGCGGACCTCGGCCCGGCAGATCTCCACAGGCACCGAGGTGGCCTCCCCGGGCGGCGGCCAGGCGATCGAAATCGGATAGCGGCGGACCGCGGAGCCCTTCCCCCGGTAGGTCACCGTGAACCGCTCACGATCCACCCGGGCCTCCAGCAACCGGTCCACCGTGTCGAAGAAGTTGTTGCAGTGCGACTGCGTGTGGAAGCCGAGGATGCTGCTTCCCAGCAGGCCGTCCAGCAGTTCGGTCCGCCAGGGACAGATGGCGAAGGCCTCGGGATTCGGCCAGGGGATGTGCCAGAAACTGATGACCGTCGCCCGGGGGAGCAGGTCGCGGATCAGGCGCGGCAGGAGGGCGAAGTGGTAGTCCTGCACCAGGACGATGGGATCCTCACCCTTCGATTCCGCCTTCACCACCTGGGCAAACCTGCGGTTGACGGCGAGGTACTGCTCCCAATCGGCGGTGCGGAAGGTGGGCCGGACGTGGGCGATGTGGCAGAGCGGCCAGAGGCCTTCATTGGCGAACCCGTAGTAGTAGCCCGCTTCCTCCTCCTTGCTCAGCCAGACCCGGCGGAGTTGGTAGGAGGGATGGGTGGGGGGGACGGCCACCCGGTCCCGCGCATCGACGGAGTCCTTGTCGCCCGTGCCGCTCCCATGGGCCACCCAGACGCCGGAGCAGGCCCGCATCACCGGTTCCAGGGCGGTCACCAGCCCGCTCGCCGGGCGATGTACCTCCAGCACACCGTCCTGCCATTGATGGATGTAGGGTTCACGGTTGGACACCACGATGATGTCCTCGCCGCGCAGATCCTCGTGGAGGATCCGCTTGAGGGAGTCCGGTGACCAGGTGATCTGTCCCTCGTCGCGGGTGCGGCGTTCGGTCTCGATCTCCTGGATCAAGGTACGCAGGTCGCGGGCCAGGGGTCGCAGTTCCGAGCGCAGGACTTTTTCCTGAGGGCGCAGCAATCCTTCGCCCCGCAGCAGCGCCCGCATCCCCTGAACCCAGCCGCGCCAGCTCAGTTGCGCCACCGCCACGGTAATGAGCGACACGATGATTCCGAGCCCGATGAAGAAGACGAACACATAGCGCCGGGTTTCCTGCGAGCGCCGCTGCACGAAGCTCATGTCGTGAACCAGGGCCAGCCGACCCACCAGATCCGGGCCCGTGCGGAGTTCCTTGACCGACACGTGAAGCAGGCCGCCAGGCCGCGGCAGCAGTCGTGTCGGCACGGATTCGTAAGCCTGGAAGGTCTCACACGAAAGCACCGCCGGGAAGGCCCGGGTGGCGATCAACCGCCCGTCCCCGGGTAGGCAGAGGCCAAGTGCGTACAGCCGTTCGTCCTCGGTGATGCGTTCGAAGAACCCGACGATCTCCTTCGGGTCCCCCTTCCGTGCCAACTCCACCAGGGGATGCTCGACGGTGGTGGCGATGAGCGCCGAGCGGATCTCCAGATCGCGGGTGAACCAGCGCAGGGTCAGGCGGTCCACCAGGGGGACGACCGCCCATGCCAGCGTCGCCAGCACGAGCAGAAGGGGGAGGATGAATCGAAGGGAGAGCCTCATTCCCGCCTCCATGGTCTGGCAAGGCGCCGTTCCCGGGTGGGTCGAGGACACCATTGCAGCGCTGCGTACCCGGACTGGGCGGCCTTCGGTTCCACCGAAGGGGCATGGCCGTTGATGGACCCCAACCCCAATGCGGAGCGGAGATGATTCCCGCCATTCGCCCATTCCGCCCCGTGTGGCCCGCCCGCCACCACACCAGGTCCAGGAACCGTCTCGATCGCCAAAGGCTGAACATTCATGGTGCCGTACCTTGGATTAGTACTGAGGTGAACCCTTCGGCCTCAAAATGGAATTCATCGATAAGGACCGCCGCCCGCTCCAAATCCGGACCTTTGCAGCCGAAATGGCCGCCGATGCACACATCGGAGAGGGGCATCAGTCGATCACCCGGCAGGGCAAGGTGGCGGGCGGCCTCGAGTGGGGAACGCGTGCCTTTAAAGGCGGTCGGGGCAACAAGGCGCATGGCCTCCTCCGCGGAACCATTCCTGGGTCATTCCTGGCCTCTCCTACTGGGATCAGGCGCGACGACGGGCCCGGGCCGAAAGGCCGTTGTACAGCCAGGCGAACACGAGCCCCCCGAGGAACCCGTCGAGCAGGGCCCATGCCAGCCCGATCAGGCTGCCCACAGGCGAAACCCGATAACCTCGGTACAACTGGCTAAGGAAGTTCGGGGCAGTACTGGCACCGTCCCAGAGGATGATCCACCAGGTCAGGCAGAGCAGGCCGAAGCCCCAGACCAGGGCGCAGGTGATGGCGAAGGCCTTTGCGTCGAGTTTCATGGGTTCTCCTTCTGTGCATGGGGCGGGTCATCCCACCCGGTTTGAAGCCATTCGCATGAGGAGGGAGGGCTTCGCGATGAGGGCTTCAAAGGCGTGGTCCCGAAGGGCATAAGGGTCTCGCCTGAGGGTCAGGCGCAGCCTGGATTCGCGGCATGGAGGAAAAGGGTCTGGGTGGGGAAGGCGAACTCGATGCCCGCCTCCTCGAACCGTTTGAACAGCGCGAGGTTGATGGCCGCCTGGACGTCCATGTAGCGGTTGTAGTCCGGGTCGAGCACGAAGTAGACGACTTCGAAGACCAGCGAGAAATCGCCGAAGGTCTTGAAGTGGGCCCGATCGAACCGCACATCCGGTTGGGCCTGAATGATGTCCCGGATGATTTTCCGGACGGAATCCACCTTCGCGTAGGGAGTGTCGTAGGTGATGCCGAGGGTGAACAGCACCCGGCGTTCGTGCATGCGCTGGAAGTTCCGAATCCGGCTTTTCAGCAACTCGCCGTTGGAGAACACCAGCTGTTCACCGGATAGGCTGCGGACCCGGGTCGTTTTCAGGCCGATGTGCTCGACCGTCCCAAGGGCGTCCCCAATGACGATGAAGTCCCCGAGGGCAAAGGGGCGGTCCAGCACGATGGAGAGGGAAGCAAAGAGATCCCCGAGGATGGTCTGCAAGGCCAGCGCGATGGCGATGCCGCCCAGTCCAAGGCCTGCTGCCAAGTGGGAAACATTGATCCCAAGGTTGGCCAGGGCAAGCAGGAGGAAGAGGGTCCATACCAGGAGCTTTCCGGCGAAACCCACTGCGGTCAGGGCGGTGGCGCCCATGGCATCCGCCGGGATCCTCCGCTGGATCAATCGGGGAACGCCGGAAGCGAACGCCGCATTGGCCCACACGGCGGCCTGCAGCAGGAACACCAGGGTAAAGACCCCGGATAACCGACCCTGGACTGCCCCAGACCACTCCAGGAATTGACTGCCGATGGCCATCGCCAGCGTCACGACCGCCCAGCCGCGGGTGCGCTTCAGGACGTCCAGCAGCAGGTCGTCCCACTCGGTCCGGGTCCGCTCGGCCAGGGCCGCCAACCTCCGCAAGACCTGACGCCGGAGGAGGAGCAGGACCAGGAAGCAAGCTGCGGTCAGCGCAAGGGCACGAACCCACGCAGACAGCGGGTTCCCCCACAGCATCGGCACAAGGGAATTCACGGGCCTCCTCCCGGGGCTTCTGATGGCCGTTCTGCCTCACCGTGCGCGAGCTCGGCGCTCAGATCCGCCTTCAGTTGTCCCACTTCGCTTTTCATCCGGGCTTGGCACTCCGGGCAGATGCCATGCGTCCAGATCGCGTTCGAATGGGTGGCCACGTAGGATTCGATGTGCTGCCAGTGACCTTCGTCGGCCCGAACCCGCTTGCACCAGGCGCAGATGGGAAGCAGGCCCTCCAGGGTGCGGACATGTTCCAGGGCCTCCTTGAGTTGCTTCGTCATCCGGGCCTCCTGAAGCAGCAACTGCTTGAAACGGGCGACAACCACCGCCAGCGTGCAGAAGGACACCAGCCCGATGCAGATATCCCAGAACCGGATCAACGAAAGCGTTGATTCACGTGCGGCGTGGGATTGGACGGCATTCCAGAGGGCAGTCACGAACAAGGCGATGGTGACACCGGCGCGCAACCCGAAATACCAAGCCACCAGAAGGACCGGCAAGGCATACAACGGCCCCATGCGGATGCTGGTTCCGCTCCAGAGGTCCAGCACGGAGAGCAGGACGATGATGCTCAAGGCCGCCAATGCCGCGGCCACCTTCGCTTCCATGCTGGTTGCTTGCACGGTTCCTCCCATCGCGGGATCAGAAATAGCTGTTGCGTTCACACAGGTGATTGCCGCTGGCGACGACGGTCAGCCCGGCTGCTGTGGTATGGCAACCCGGGCGGCCCGACTGCGACCCGTAGCCGATGCACTCTCCGATTTCGACCAGGCTGGCTTCATCGAGGATGGCCTTGCGGATGCGTGCGCCCCGTCGGATCACCGAGCGGTCCATGATCACGCAATCCTCGATGTCGACATCCTCCTCGATGACGACCTCCTGCCGGATCACCGAATTCCGGACGCATCCTCCCTTGATCAAGGTCCCTGCGCCCACCAGGCAGTTGGTCAGGGTGCCTTCAACGAACCGCAAGCCTGGGCCCTGGTAGCCGCCAGAAAAGACAGGCCAACTTGCATTGAACAGGTTGAAGGCGGGCTCCCGCCCCAGGAGGTCCTGATTGGCCGCGAAATAGGCGTCGAGGCTGCCGATGTCCCGCCAATAATCATGGTCTTCGTATTCCCGAACCCCGGACACCCGGTTGTCGCGGAAGTTGTACGCAAACACCCGATGGGTCCGCAGCAGTCGCGGCAGCAGGTGGTGGCCGAAGTCGGATTCGCCCAGATCGCGGGATTCACGCAGTGCATTGACCAGCACATCCCGGTCGAAAAGGTAGTTGCCCATGGAGCAGTAGGCTTGGCCTGGATCCCCGGGCATCGGTATAGGGCGTTTGGGTTTTTCTTGGAATCCAGTGATCCGGGAGGTCACATCGACCTCGATCACGCCGAAGTCCGAGGCCTTTTCGAGCGGGAAGGGGATGGCCGCAACCGTCGCGTCGGCACGATTGGCTTCGTGGAAATCAACCATCTGCTGGATGTCCATTCGGTAGACGTGGTCTGCACCGAACACGGCCACAAGATCGGGGGCCTGGCGCTCGATGAGGTTGAGGTTCTGGTAGACCGCATCCGCGGTGCCCTGGTACCACTCGGGTCCTTCGCGCATCTGCGCGGGGACCACCGTCACGAATTGGCCCGGCAGCAGGGGCGAGAACACCCAAGCCTGGTCCACATGCTCGATGAGGGACTGCGACTTGTACTGCACCAGCAGGTAGATCGCCCGGATTCCTGAATTGACCAGGTTGCTCAGGACGAAATCCACGATGCGGTAGCGGCTCCCGAAGGGAACCGCGGGTTTGGAGCGGTGATCCGTGAGAGGGTGGAGACGCTTGCCTTCGCCTCCCGCCAGGACCATGGCAAGCACCTTTGGCGGTCTCATGGGTCGCTCCTCTCATGCGTCGAGGCGGATCCCTTACCCGGTTTGCGAAGCACCCAAGACAATCCGACCGGGCCGGCAATTGTGGTGAGCAGAAGGGCGCCCACCACCCCGGCTTTGACCGGGGCTGTCAGCAAAGGGCCCTCCGGGATCACCAGGGCAGCGCCGGTCGCCACGAAGATCAAGCCGACTTCGCCGCGCGGAACCATGCCCCAGCCCACCACCGACGCCCGCAGCCCCTTGCCCGCGACAAACCCAGCCAAGAATTTCCCGGCCGTTCCGAGCAGGGTCAGCAGCACCATCAGGCGAATGGAATCCGCGGAAAACAAGGCCAAGGGATCGACCTTGGAGCCCATCTGGATGAAGAAGAGTGGCGCCAGGACCGCCACCAGCGGGCGAAGCAGGTCCTCCAACCCGTGTGCTTCACGCTCCTGCAGCAGCTTGATATGGGCTGGTTCGAGGATCAGACCGGCAGAATAAGCCCCGACGATGGGCGCGAGACCCGCGAGGTTCCCCAGGTAGGCCAGCAGGAAGGCGAAGGCCAACCCGAGGGGAAGCAGCAGTTGTTCGCCCCGGAAGCGGCTGGCGATGCGGAATAAAACCTGGGTCATGGTTCGGCCCAAACTCAGCGCCAGCGCGAGGAAGGTCAGGGAAAGGAGCAGCTTGGTTCCCAGAATCTCCCAAGGCAACTTGCCACCGGCCGTCACAGCGGTCGCAAGGGCGCTCACGCCCACCAGGACCAGCAAGCCCAGGACATCGTCGATCACCGCAGCGCCGACGATCACCCGCCCTTCTGGAGAGTTCCCGGCTTCTCGCTCGCGCAGCACCTGCACACTGATGCCAATACTGGTTGCGCTCATGCAGCCAGCGATGAACAGGTCCAGTGCCCAGGAGTTCGGAGCGGGAAGGAGCATTCGGGTTCCGATCAAGCAGAAGGCCATCGGCAGGGCAACGCCCGCCAGGGCCACCCGTAAGGCGGCCCACCCCACCTTCACCATCTGCGGCACCGTCGATTCCAGGCCGACGGCGAACATCAGCACCACCACGCCAAGATTGGCCAGCACGGCAGCTTCGGGCGAGGCGGCCACGTCCGGCCAGCGTGGGAAGCGCTGGTGGAGCGCGGCCAGAGCCACGCCCATCATCAGTTCTCCGGCCACGGCAGGCAGACGGAGCCGGACGGCCACTTCTCCTCCCATCTTGGCGGCGAGCCAGAGGAAGGCCAGAAGCAGCAGTGTGGCTGCGAAGGGATCTGCGACCAGCAAGGCGAAGGGCATGGTAGGTCCTGGGCTCGAAAGGGTGGAGGGCGCTGGCCCCGGCTAGAGGTGATCCAGGTGGTCCTGCGCCCCGAGTTGCCCATGCATGGCTCTCTGCAACAGGTCGCGTGCGGCGTGCCGCCCACCCAGTCCGAAGGCCAGCCCCAAGGCGAGCATCAGCCCGCCGTAGGTCAGGCCGAAGGCCGTGCTGACAATGACGGTGGCGATACCGGCCTGCTCCAGCGCCATGGCCGCGCTGAGCCCCAGCACCAGGAACCGGACCGCCGAGGAGAGCAGGCCGGGAACCGGCAGTTCCGCGTTCACGGAAAACAGCAGCGTCGATCTTGCCAGGAATCCCGCCAGCAGAGCCCCCGCGGCCAGAATGAGCAAGGCCACCGCCAGGCGTGGCAGGAACAGGAAGAAGCCGGTGGCCAGTCGGTCCAGGATGGGCAGCTCGAAGGCCGTGATCGAGATCATCACAGTCGCCAGGAGCACCAGCCAGAACAGGGCTGCCGCGGTGCAGGCCGAGGCTGGCTGTGGAAATCCGGCCCGTTGCATCAGCGGTTTCAATCCAAGTCTCTCGACCCAGGCATCGAACCCCGACAGCCGGAGGATCCGGGCGACAACGACCTTCAGGAGCCCGGCAACCAGGGCGCCAATGATGAGGACCACGACGGCGGCCATCAGCCTGGGTGTGAAGAACAGCAATTTTTCCCAGAACAGGGCCCAGATCTTCTCAAGGCTCTTCATCATGACTTCGAGCATGTCGTCCTCCCGGACCCCTCCCAGAGGTCCTCCAGTTCGGGTTTCAAGGCTTCAAACTCGAGGCACTGCGCCTCGATGAGCTCCTCGACCCTCTCCGCATCCAGATCCCAGGCCTGTTCGATGAACGTCGCCACTCGACCGAGGTAGAGGGGGGTCAGGGACTGCAGAAGATGGCTCCGTTCGATCACCCGGTCCCGGTACGCCAGGGCGAAATCGTGCAGCACGGAAACCCAGAGCCCGTTCGGCACGCCCCTTTCATGGACAACTGTTTGATCAAGTTCGGACATGGTGGCCGGTCGGAGAACCCGTTCCCAGAACGGCTTCAATTCCGCGTGGCCCGAACGGAAGATCCGCACCATCCGATCTCGATCCACGGCCACCGGCTCCAAGCCCACCGCATATTCCAGACCGAACAGTGGTACCGGTTCCGACCCGCGCAGGCCGCGCCACACCGGTGCACGGGCCACCATGAGGTCGAGCAGAGAGGCCATCACCTGCTGGAGCATCTGCGCCAGGTGCAGGCCGGGGTCCTTGGCGTCGTGGATCTTCGCGCCCAGGAAGCTCTGGCAGGACTTGAACCCGTCGGAGATGGCCGTGGTGGTCATCCAGATGTCGATGCCGAAGCGCGCCACGTCCGATTCCCAGACGTCCTGGTCGAGGTAGTGGCTGGCCAGCCGCCCGGACAGTCCGAAATCGCCGCCGATGGGTTGCCGGATCCGTTTCCCGTACAGGGATCGGGTCATCGGGTAGACGATGCTGTTGGTGATCGTCCCATCGAACTTGTGGCGCCGGTAGAGCGGGGCGACGAAGTCGTAATCCCCGTGAACAACCGGCGTGAGCAGGTGGTCCACCCAGCCCGGCGTGATGCTGCGCAGGTCCGCATCGACCACCATGCAGGCGGCCGCGTTCAGGCATTCGGTTGCCTGGAAGATGGTGCGCAGGGCGCTCCCCTTTCCGGGTATTCCCGTGTAGGGCGTGACAATTCGGGTCACCGCCTGCAACGGGTGGGTGGTCACCAGGGCCTGGCTGCCATCCACGGCTGCCGCCAGCACGGCCTCCGGGGTGCCATCGCTGGAGCCGCCGTCCGAGTTCAGCAGGACCGCGCGCTGGCCAGGAAAGTACTTGCCCAGCCCGGCCTGGAGTGAGCGCACCACGTGGGCGATGGTCCCCACATTGTTGTAGCTCGGGATTCCCACCACCAGGTCGGCCGTACCGAGCTTCGCGAGCTGCGCCTGGAGGGGTCCACCGGGCGGGAGGCCACCGCGTGTCATGGGCGCCCCAGGAGATCCAGGACCGCGGCGTTCCAGCCGGCGGGCCCGATGCCCTCGGCCCGGTAGGCGCTGGGCAATCGGCTTAGAAGGAAGGGATCCCAAGTTCCAGAAGGCCGCTGCACCACCACCGGCAGGTCGACCCGTTCCAGCATGGAGAGGTCGTTCGGGCTATCGCCGATGCCAATACTGCGGATGGATCGGTTGCGGGTGCGCAGGGTGCCAAGGAGGACCGAGACGGCCTGGCCCTTGTCGTGGGGCCCACTCAGGTGGTGGAAACGACCCCCTCGATGGATCCGCAATCCGACCGCCTGGGCCATGGTTTCCAGCTTGGGGAGTGCCACTTCATTTTCGGGATCCACTTGAAAGGGTTCGTCGTACTGTCGGTCCTTTGCCCGGGCAGCGGATTCCAAGGACAGTCGGCAGGCCTGGGCGACTTCCTGCGTGCTCATGCCAGCGAAACCGCGGGCATGCAGACCCGACCATACGGAAAGCTCCCGAAGGGCGCCGGCCAGCTTCAAGTAGGGGATGCCCAGGCTGTACCGCTCCCAGGTTCCGGTGCGCTGGATTGGTAAGGAGCCGCCCCGCAGCTGCCCTGGGCGAAAATAGACCGCACCGCCGTTTTCGACGATGAAAGGATCCCGCACCGACAGGCTTTCCTGGATGTGCACGGTTTCCGAGAGGGTCTTGCTGGTGCAGAAGACCACCGGGATTCCGAGCGCGCGAAGCCGTTCCAGCGCCGGCCGAGCGGGCAGCACATCGTAGCTCACCTCATCCAGCAGGGTCGCATCCAGGTCGGTGATCAGGATGTCGAACGGATTCGCCATGTCTACTCCCGACCGTTGTCCAGGTCGACCTCCCTCCGCAATTCCTCCAGGAATCCAGGCAGGGCCGCGGTGATGCGGTTCCAATTGGGGATGAGGGGTTGCCCGAGGGGGTCGTCCAAAAAGCCATCCGCCGCGATGCGGAGGGCACGGCTGAAGGTTTCCACCGCGACTTCCTCCGCGTGGCGATCGAACTGCAGGCCGTCGATCAAGGCGTCGGCGTTGTACCGTGTGATGGTGTCCTCCGCGGCCCGGATGTAGCGGGACTGAAGCGTCTTGAAGAGACCTGCATCGAGGATTGCCCCCTCCGAGGACAGCGTCCGGAACAAGGTCTTGCAGATGTCCACGGCCATCTTCATCAACCCCTTCTGGGGGTCGTCCTGGGAGAGCGCCTGATGCTTGTGGTCGTAACTGTCGCAAAGCTCGGACTGGCAGACACGCTTGACCGAACAGTTGCGGTGAACTTCGGCCAGTACACCGATTTCCAACCCCCAATCGCCGGGAATCCGATTCACCCTCGCCAGATCGGCATCCATGCAGAACTCCCCGGCCAGCGCGTAGCGGAAGCTGTCGAGGAAGACCAGGAAGGGGTGGTAGCCCAGGATCCGTTCGAGGGACCGGATCAGCGGCGTCACCAGCAGCCGGGTCGCGCGGCCATGCATGCGGTCGGTGACGCGGGCGTAGTAGCCCTTGCAGAATTCGAAATGGATGTTCGGGTTCGCGACCGGGTAACAGAGGCGGGCCAGGAACTCCCGGTTGAAGGTCAGGATGTCGCAATCGTGGAGGGCGATGATATCGCTCGACTGGGTGGCCAGGACGTAGCCGTAGGCCATCCAGCAGGAGCGGCCCTTGCCATCCCCGCCCACCGGAAGGTTGTTGTCCTGCAGCTTCCGGTAAAGGGCCTGGATACGTGGGCCGCTGTTCCAGATGAAGGACACATCCTGGGGCAGGATCGAGGCCATCTCCCTCGCCTGGTCATATTGCCGATCGTCAGCGCCGCTGATGGTGAAGACGATCTGGTTGAGATAGGGCACCTGGCGCAATTCCTGGAGGATGTGGCGAAGGGCGGGGCCTTCGAACTCGCTGAACAGCGCCGGCAGCACGAGGGCGATGGGGCGCTGCCGGACGAAGGTCGCCAACTCGCGCTCGAGGCGTTCATGGCCTTCCGGGACCAGGCGATGCAGTGTGGCTACCAGTCCGGTCTGGTAGAAGTCAGACATCCTCCCCTCCTTTCTGTCGCTGAGGTTCGAGGCCGTCCGCAAGGGTCTGTGGGGCTTTGCGACGGTGTTCACGCAGTTTCTGGAGGCTCCGCCGCGTGGCGCGCTCCGCGGCATCAAGGGCCAGGTCGAACGCCTCCAGACGGCTCGTGCACGCCTGCCGCACGACTATCGGCGGCAGACGATCCAGCCGGACCCGCAGGCTGCAGATCACGGAGGGCGCGTTCTTCGGTCCGCTCTCATCTGAGAACCTCACCATCACCGACCGGATGTGCAGGGCGAACTTGCCGAGCTTGAACCCGGTCCTTCTTCGGACATACACCTTCTCGCCCTCGGAGCGGACGAGTCCGTGGACACGGAGGCCCAGCGGGGTCCGGCGCGACGTGGTCCTTCCTTCCTTGGGTATGGCCGGGCGCCGGCAGTCCTCCGGGAAGGCCTCGCGCCTGAGGGAGGAATTCGAATGGGTTGTCATGTGGTGCTCCTATGTCGTTCGAGTCGATCCACGGCACGAGTGCCGTCGTTCGGCATGCGTGGTCAGTTCTCGCGACCGTGGTGCTCTGGGGCTGGCACGATCAACACCGGGCAGCGCGCTCTCCGCAACACGCGGTGCGTGGTCGATCCGCGAATGAGGTGGGCCAGGGCGGAATGCCGTTCATGCCCGAGCACCAGCAACGAATCGGGGTCTGCCGCCCGAAGGAGTTCATCGGCCGGCAGGCCGACGGCGATGGTCTCCCGGGCCGGGTGGCCGGCGAGGCTCGCCCGCACGCGGCTCTTCTCGTGCTGCACGGCCCGGTTGTCCTCCGGCAGGTCTGGAAGCGCCACGTAGCCCTCCGGGACCGGTGGAATAGCGGACTGGTGGACATGTATGACTTCGAGTGGGACCTTAAGAAGGTCCGCCCACATGCATCCCATTTCCAATGCGACCTGGGCGTTTTCTGAGAAGTCAATCCCGACGATGATCTTCTTGAACATGGCTTTCTCCTTCCTTTCATGGCGTCGTTCGGATTCGTGCCTTGCTCGAGAGGGAACGACTCATACGGACTCCAGCCAGGGCCGCTGATGAAGGGAGATGGGCCCGTCGAAATGAACGTGTAGCCCATCGGCTACCGCGTCGGCGTGATTGAGCACGGAACCCGATTCACGCACGTGGTCGAGCAGCGCGAGGTCAACGTCGGCGACGATCACCATCTCGACATTCGGTGCTGCCTCAGTGGCAATGCCCCCGGGCGGGAAGGCATAGTCGGACGGTGTGTAGATCCCGCTCTGGGCGTACTGTGCGGTCAGGTCCGTGACCATCGGCAGGCTGCCCACCATTCCAGCGGTGATCACGTACATCTGGTTTTCCACCGCCCTGGCCCGCGCGCACAGGGTCACCCGCGCATGACCACGGAGGTCGTCGGTCAGGCATGGAACCATCAACAACTGGGCGCCCTGGGCGGCGAACACCCGGGCGATCTCAGGAAACTGGATGTCGTAGCAGACGCAGGCGGAGAACCTGCCGAAATCGGTCTCGATCACGTTGAGGGACTGGCCTGGATGGAAATCCCAGGTTGTGCGTTCGGCCGGAGTCAGGTGGATCTTCGGCTGGTGGACCGGATCCTGCCCGGGGACGTAGACCGAGCAGACGTTCTGAAGGGTTTCGCCGACCATCCTCGGGAAGGTCCCCGCCACCACGATCCGGTCGTACTCCCGCGACAGGTACAGCAGGAGGTCGTCGAACATTCCGGAATACGAGACGGCGACCTGGCGCATCGCCTGAGCCGGGTCCAGGTCAGGGTCCAGGCAGCTGAGCAGCTGCGCCCCCAGCAGCTCAGGAAAGAGCAGGACATCGGCATCGTAGTCGTCGCCGACGTCGACGTACTTCTCCACCTGCTCGGCGAAGGCATCGAAGGATTGCACCGGTCCCAGCGCGTACTGCACTGCGCAGATTCGAACCGGCCGGGACAGTACGGATCGCGGTGACTGGAATCTCATGGCTGTCCTCCCAGCGGCTTGACAATGAGGGCCGCGTGACCCTGGGTTTCGTGGTCGTAGGCGTAGTCCGGGAGCTCACCGATCACTTCGAACCCCAGGGCGAGCTGCCGGCTCAAGGTGGGATCGAACAGTTCGCCACGGACGACCCTGGCGATGTACTCGCCCGCAGTCATGCGGTGGGCCTGCAGGTGGAATCCTGGAATCCGCGCCCCTGCCACGAAGGCGGAACACCCGAGTTCGCGCCCGAGGGCGAACCGAGCCTGATACAGGGCCCGCCCCAATCCGTGCCCTTGCCAGGCCGGATCGACTGCAATGTTCACACCGTAGAGAAGCATTCCTTCCGGCTGATGGGTACTGAGCGTTCCCCGACCGGTGATCGCCGCCCACGTGTGGGGTGAAAACGCCCGCTCGGGACTGGTTCGCAGGGTGGTCGAAGTGCCCCTCAACTGGCCTTGGGCATCCACCACGACCACCTGCCCGATGGGGAATCGTTCGAGGTGGCTGGCCAGTGCGTCCAGCGACCAGATGCACTCCGGGCCGTGCGGGGGCGGGTACGCGCGCTGCAGCAGGTCGCGAATCGCCGGGTGATCATCCACTTCGCGCTGACGGATCTGCCAATCCTCTGGCAGCGCGGGCCCGGTGAACGAGTCCGACCGGCAAGGAACGGCATGGGGGGCCCCTCGGGTCATCGAACCCCTCCCACCGGAACAAACCCAGTCGTCGCCCGGCGCCTTGGCCGGTGTGTCCGGCCAGAGGGCTGCCTTCCTGCGGGCGGACGGTATACCAGACTCAACAGGCGTGCAAAGTGTGTGGGGCAGCTGCGCAGCCCGTAGAGGTTCAGCACCTTCGCTTCGGCCTGGGCCCAATCCAAAACATTGGCCGGCAGCGCGAGTTCCGCCCTGCGCAGGACGGTGGCATCGCGCCCCGGGTCGCCGATGACCAGCAGCGGGCGCGGTGTGTCGTGGAAGATCTCCAGGAAATCCAGGGCGATCCCGAGCCCCGGAAGGTCCCCTCTCTCGGACTGCTCCTGCGCGGCACTGCGGGACTTTTCTTTTCCAAGGTGGTAGTCATGCCAATCCGGATATTCCGTGTCGGCATTCCACAGACCGGTCAGGCCGTGGTGGAACAGCTGGCTCCCGGATCCGGTGATCAGGTGTTCGCTGAAACGGGTGGCTGCGGGAACGGTGTACCCAGAGGGTGGAGATCGATGGGTGATGAGGGTAAGGACACTCCCAGACCAGTCCCTGAGTACGGATCTGACTCCGCGCAGGATCCGCCCTCTGGTCGACGGGCCGGCCCAGCAGTCGAGGTCCAGGACGACATGAATCGGATGCAGCATTGATTCCTCCCGGCGACACGTGTCGCGCTGGGGAGGCGGCCCGACCTTCCCTGGCCTGTGCCACAACAGGTGGCACACCCTTCTGCCATTTGCTTTGAATAGCGGCCGGGCCCCGATCGGGCTGCGGCGCCTGGTTCACTCCTCCGCGAAAAAGAAGGGCGCTTTCAACCTTCGGGCCCCCAGGACCTGTTCGAGTTCATGCAAGGAGTCGACGAGGCTGACGATCCGGCCACGGTGCATGGAATCCAGGCCCTGCAGCAGGTGGCCCTGGGCGGGGTGGGGCGCCTTGACCAGGATGGCTCTGCCCTTCTCGGTGGGCACCAGCGAGATCCGCCTACGGTCGCGCGGATCCGGGCACCGCTGGACCAGGTCCTTCAACGCCAGGCGATCGACAACGCCGACCACCGTACTGGATTCAAGGTGCATGCGCGCCGCCAGGTCCTTCAGGGACAGCGGGCCGTATTCGCCGAGCTCCCAGAGGGCCCACACCTGGGGTCCGGTCAGGCCGAATTCCCGTTCCGCCGCGCGGGAGTAATCCTCAAGGGCCTTCACGATCCGGCGCAGGCTCTGCATGGTCTCTCGAATCAGATCGGCCTTGCTGGACGTGGGGGACATGTTCATCCTTCTTCGATATGTCCTGAGTATTCTAATTTTTCCCGCCAGCCCGCTGGGCCTTGGGTTTCGTGGTGGTCCAGAAGGGTTTCCCACCTTTGTCACGGATCGCCAACCTCCTTCCCTGAACCGTGATCTCCCTGGCGATGATCCAGGCTTCCTGCCCGGACGTCTGGGTGGATCCCACACCCGTGAGCGTGAGCCCTGAGGAAAGCAGCACCGCCTTGGACGCCAGCCATTGCGACGGGGCGAGGAGGATGCGCACCTGGTCGCCGGCCTGGACGAGGTCCACACAGACGGCTGGATCGCGACCCATGAACTTAAGGAACCGCACGCGCTGGATCCTGCCCGCAAAGGCCTGCTCCCTGGGCGGGGCGTAATCCCGTTCCACCTGGGCCCACGAAATGAACTGGGGCGGTCTGGCTGAAAGTTCGGCGGGAAATGCCAGGGTGAAAAGGACCACCCAGACCAGCCATGCGGCCCCCGTGAAGGTCGAGTCCATCGAAAGCAGGCTTGGAGGATTCATGGGCATGACGTCCAGGCTTCATGTGTCCGCGAAGAAGAAGGCAGGATCCAATTGGGCGGCCTCGAGCACCTCGACCAGGACCCGAAGGGAGCGCTGGAGTTCCTCGAGGCGCTGGGACGGCAACCTGCGCAGACCATGCACCAGATAGCCCTGGGCAGGATGGGGCGCCTCCGCCAGGACCTCCCAGCCTTGGGGGCTTGGCGAAAGGGCCACCTGGCGTCGGTCCGAGGGCTGCTGGGCGCGCAGGACCAGCCCTTTTGCCAGCAGGCGGTCGATGACCCCCACCAGGGTGCTGGGGTCGATGCCCATCCGGGCAGCCAACTCCTTGAGCGATTGCGTGCCTTCCCTGCCCAGCTCCCACAGGGCCCAGACCTGCGGGCCGGTCAGGTCGAACCGGCGTTCCACCGTGCGCGAGTAGTCCTCGATGGATCTGACCACCCGGCGCAGGTCCTGGATGGCCTGGCTGATCAGGACCTCCGCCGGCGGCTGAACGGGTTGACTTGACATGCTAATAGTTTGTATTGCAAATCAAACTTTGTCAACCCATACTGGGTCGGCCGGCACCCGTCTTTGGAGGAACGGTTTGGTCTTGCCCATCAGTGGTTCACGGCACCGGAAACCCGGGGATTCCGCATGAAACGCACCCTCGCCGAGGAAAGCGTGCTCTTCATCAGCGTCATCAAGTGGGTGATGCTGGCGACCTGCGTCGGCGCAATCGTGGGACTGGCCACCGCCGGGTTCCTCAAGCTCCTCGCGTGGGGAACGACGACCGCCAATGGTTGGCCCTGGACGATCTACCTGCTGCCACCCGCCCTGTTCGGGAGTTCCTTGCTGATCAAGTACCTGGCGCCCGATGCCCAAGGGCACGGCACCGAAAAGGTCATCGAGGCGATCCACCGCCGAGCGGGAAGGATCAAGGTCGCCGTCGTGCCGGTCAAGCTTGCGGCCACGGTGCTCACCCTGGCCGCCGGCGGTTCGGCCGGCAAGGAGGGGCCCTGCGCCCAGATCGGCGCAGGCTTATCCTCGCTCTTTGCCGATCTGCTCCGCTTTGACGACCAGGACCGCAAGAAGCTGGTCATTTGCGGCATCAGCGCGGGTTTCGCCTCGGTGTTCGGCACACCGATCGCAGGCTCCATTTTCGGGGTGGAGGTTCTCTTCGTGGGTTCCATTCTGTACGAAGTTCTTCTGCCTTCGTTCATCGCCGGCATCACCGGATTCCAGGTCGCCAAGGCCCTCGGGGTTGGGTACGTCTACCATCACCTGGATTTCACTCCGGTGTTCAGCGAAGCCTTCCTCGCAAAGGTCGTTCTCGCCGGGATCTTCTTCGGTCTCTGTTCCATCCTGCTGATCGAGGTGCTGCGCGCCGGTGGCAACCTCTCCTCCAGGATCAAAGTCTGGGAGCCCCTGAAGGGACTCCTCGGCGGGCTCGCATTGATCGTCCTGGCGACCGTGTTTTCCCGGCAGTACCTGGGCCTTGGGCTCGACACCATCGAGTCCTGCCTCAAGGGCTCACCGTCGCCGTGGTACGCATTCCTGCTGAAGCCGGTGTTCACCAGCCTCACCCTCAATTTCGGCGGCAGCGGCGGGATCGTGACCCCCATCTTCTTCATCGGGGCGACCTCCGGGACCCTGTTCGCAACCCTCCTGCACCTGAACGTCTCGACCTTCTCGGCCATCGGGATGACCAGCCTCCTGGCCGGTGCCGCCAACACCCCTATCGCCGCCAGCATTCTCTCGGTCGAGCTTTTCGGCCCGTCCGTGGCCCCCTACGCCACCGTGGCCTGCGTGATCAGTTTTCTGATGACGGGTCACCGCAGCGTCTACCCCTCCCAGATCCTCTCCGTAAAGAAGTCCGCGTCGATCGACGTGGATGTCGGCCAGGAGATGGATCGCGTCGAGGCGGTCTTTCGCGAGCGGGACCGGAGCGTGGCATCTCGGCTGATTCGGATCCTGGATCACTTCCACCGCGAAGAAGGAGGACCTCGTTCATGAACATCCGGTCGGCCGCGAACCTCGCCGTCGCAGCCTGCACCCTGGGTGCCGCCGCCCAGGACACTGAACTCGTGCTGCGGGCGCAGAAGGGGGCCCGCTCGGTGGTCGCCGTCGAGTTCACCTCACCGCCCGGCCTGGATCCGGCGTGGTCCAAAGCCGGATTCGGCCCAGTGCTGTTGCAGGATCTTCGCCAATCCGGCGTATTTCAAGTGAAGGAGAGCACCGGCCCCTCTCCATCCAGCGTGCCGTCGTCTGACCCGGAACCCGTCCTGCTGCTCAAAATCAAGCTGGACAACACTGCAGCCCGGACCTTTTCCGCGGCCGTGGACGTCTCGGACCCACGTGCCCGCCAACTGGTCTATTCCAAGCAGTACTCCAGCGGGGAACCATCCTTGCGACGCATGGCCCACCGCATCGTCGATGACCTCGTCGCGCGCATCACCGGCACCCGCGGCGTGGCTGATTCGCGGATCCTGTTTGCCCGTGAGGTCAGTCCCGGAGTCAAGGAACTGTTCCAGGTCGATCGGGACGGTCACGCTCCCCGGCAACTCACCCGCATCGGAAGCCTCACCATCACACCGACCGTGGCCGAAGATGGCCGGATGGCCTTCCTCACGTACAAGGGAGGCGGGCCCGAGATCTGGGGACAGGCCAGGACCGACGGTCCCTTTTCGAGGCTCTACCCGTTCAAGTCCAGCTTTGGACTTACGGTGTCCACGCCGGTCTGGTCGCCGGACGGGAAACGCCTCGCCCTGGTGGAGGGCGACCGCCGCGGGAACACCAACATCAAGATCCTGGACGTCGGGACCCGCCGAGTCCGGCAACTCACGGCCCACAATGGGATCAATACGGAACCCGCATGGAATCCATCAGGGACCCAGATCGCGTTCACTTCGGATCGGGACGGAAGCCCACAGGTTTACCTGATGGAGGAGGATGGCTCCAACCCCAGGCGCTTGACCCAGGAAGGCAAGTACAACGCCGGACCGGCCTGGAGTCCCGACGGCTCGATGATCGCCTACGTATCCCGGTTCGACCAGGGATTCCACGTATTCATCCACAAACTTGCGGAGGGCCGGGCGTACCAACTGACGCAGGGCCCAGGGAGTCATGAGTCCCCGGCCTGGTCGCCCGATGGCCGCTTCCTGGTCTACACCAACAACGCGGGCGGGTCCGCGCGTCTCTTCATTTCAGACCTCGCCGGGACCGAGCCCCAGCCGCTCTCGGATCTACCCCACTCCCAATCCCCGGAATGGACCCGTTCCAGGTGAACCCTGCAAGGAGAGCCCCATGAACCCGAGAATGCACAGCCCTTCCCTGGTCGCCACCGGCACCCTCGCGCTCGCGCTTGCGGCATGCAAGACGCCGGCTCCATCGCCTGCACCGCCTCCAGCGAAGGTCGATGATGCCCAGGCCCGTGCCCGAGCAGAAGCAGAGGCCCGTCGCAAGATGGAGGAGGACGCCCGGCAGAAGCGCGAAGCGCAGCTGGTCGCCGAGCGAGCCAGGCTTGCCGAGGCGGAGCGACAACGCCAAGCCTTCCAGATGGCGGCCCAAGCCGCGCTGCAGGACATTCACTTCGACTTCGATCAGTCCGACATCAAGGGGGAGTGGAGGGCAACCCTGCTCAAGGTTGCCGATTTCATGCGGTCCTACCCCAAGTCACAGGTGCAGATCGAGGGCCATTGTGATGAGCGCGGCACGGTCGAATACAATATTGCCCTCGGCGACCGCCGCGCCCACGCCGCGGCGGACTACTTGGCCAGCCTGGGAGTCGCCCGCAACCGCCTCAGTGCCGTCAGCTATGGCAAGGAACGCCCCCTGTGCACCGAGGCCAGCGAGTCCTGCTGGGCCCGCAACCGCCGGGCGCACTTCCTCCTGAAGGATTGAGGCGGAACGCTCCGGACAGCAGCCCTGCCCCCTTTGCGGCAGTCCTGGAATCCCGGGATTCCCAACCTTTCCAGGGTTGCCGGCGGGGATCGCCCCTGGAAGGGTCCTCCCTGCCGGCACCTTCCGGGTCGATCGTGTTTACATTTATTAATAACTCATATAATTCTATAAATTACAGAAAACAAGGCCCACAATGGCTCCCTGGATCATGCCGTTTCTGGACCCGGGTTCCGAGTCGGCAGATCCCATCGGGAATCGGGGGGCTGTCGGGATCAAAATGAAGTGAATTTTCAACAAATGAAATGAAAGCGCCTTTTTGATTAAGGTTAGTCAATGGGATTCTCAGAGGCGTGAGGTTGCCCTGTCCGTGCACAACCGTTTCAGACCATTTCAGTTCATTTGTTGATTCTCATCAGGCGCACCTTACTGTCCGGGGTCGAACGAATTGTCTAATTGGTCGGTCTTGAAAAAGTGCCTTTCGGCGTTCATGCGGCGTGAGCAGGGCCGGCTGCGGAATGACCTCCGTCTCGCGGCTTAAGGACGAGCAGCAGTTGCGCCCAGATGAGGACAAAAAGCCGCCTGAGGTGGGTGAGGATCTTCCTCAGGTTGTGGCCCATGCCGCAGAGGACGGCGTTGATCGCATCGCCTTGCATGCCCTTCAGCCAGTTCCGGCCAAGCTTGCCGTCCGATTTCTGGTGGCCGATTTCGGGCTCGATGGCGGAGCGCCGCTTCATCTCCTTGCGCAGCGCTCGGCTGATGCCTTTCCGGCTGCCAGCGATCAGCACCTTGCAGGCATCCGGGTCGACGCCGTGACCCTTGTAGCCCCGATCCACATGGCAGCGTTTCGGCATCTTGCCGGTTAGCCGCTCAACCTGCTCCAGCTGCTCCTCCAGTGTGTGGCCGTCATAGGGATTGCCCGGGCAGGCCATCGCCCCCAGCACGAACCCGCCGTGGGCTGTGGTGGCCAGGCTGGTCTTGACGCCGAACTCGTAGGGCTGGACAGCGCGGCAAGCCTCGGCCCTTCGCGGTTGAGAGTAGGTTTCCCGTTTACCGCGGGCGTCGGGAAAGTAGGTTCTCCTGCCATTAGGGGAGGAGTGGGACAGAGGGTGACGCGTGAATCCGAAATGCGCCGACCACCGAAGGACCGTCACCAAAGTTCCCGACCGGGGCATCGCCATGAACGCCTCGACCCGGGTGGTCCCGCACAGGGACAAGGACCGCCGCCTTCCGCAGACCCGCGAACTGCTCCGCTTGTCGGAGGGCCAGTAGTCCATTAAAGGAAAATTAACGTTGCTGGTGTCCTAATATGGACTAACCTGGGACCAGGTGGCCACCATGCCTCGTGCCAAATCGAATCTCAAGCTCTCTCCAGCCCCGCCCAAGGAGATCCCACCGGAGGAGCTGGCGGGCGCCGGACTGCGGGCCTTCTTCAAGATCGCCAAGGCATGGAAGCTGACCGAACGGCAGCAACTCGATCTGCTCGGGCTGACGGTCCGATCGACCATGTACGGATGGAAGGCCAAGGCGGCCAGCGGCCCCCTGAAGCTGGGCCCCGACACCCTTGAACGGCTCGGGCACCTGGTCGGCATCTGGAAATCCCTGGCGGTCCTTTTTCCCCAGGACGAGGTTGCGGATGCCTGGGTGCACCGGCCCAACAGCAACTATCCGTTCCTGGGGGAA
>JAYRFV010000043.1:0-1971 GCA_041908165.1 Holophagales bacterium
GATCGGGATCGGGTTGGCGCCGTTGGCCTGGCCCACCGCCCGGCTGGCCTTCGGCTCGCCGACCCGCTGGGCCAGTTCCTGGTAGGAGATGGTCCGGCCGAAGGGGATGTGGCGGAGCTCCTCCCAGACCCGCATCTGGAAGTGCGTGCCTTCCGGGGCGAGCGGGACGGTGAAGGTCTGCAGCTTGCCGTCGAAGTAGGCCCCGAGCTGGCGGGCCAGGAAGGCGCAGGCCTCGCGGACCTGCTTGGTGGCCAGCGGCGCGGTCTCGCGCGGCTCGATCCCGCCGAAGCCGAGTGCGTGCAGCCGCCCGCGGCCGTCGAAGGCGGCCACCATGGGGCCCAGGGGCGTCTCCAGCTCGTAGTGCCAGAGGTCGGTCACGCCCCCATCATGGCACGGCCGGCCGGTCCGGGCATGCGAGAATGGCCCCATGGACGGTTCCCGGCCCGCGCGCCCCTTCCGCATCTCGATCATCGAATACCTCAACGCGGCACCCCTCAACTACGGCTTCAAGCACGGCCTCGCCTTCGACCAGGTGCACCTGCAGTTCCAGGTGCCCTCCGCCTGCGCCGACCAGCTCCGCAGCGGTGCCGTGGACGCCGGGATCGTCAGCAGCATCGAGTACCTCCGCATCCCCGGCCTGCGGATCGTTCCGGGCCTCTGCATCGCCAGCCCCAAGCGGGTCCGCTCGGTCGGCATCCTTTCGAAGGTCCCCCCGGAGCGGATCCGCAGCCTGGCCCTGGACACCAGTTCCCGCTCCTCGGTGGTGCTCGCGCGGATCCTCCTCAGGGAGCGCTACGGCACCGACCCGGAGTGCCATGAAATGGATCCGGACCTGGAGGCGATGCTCGAGTCCCACGATGCGGCGGTCATGATCGGCGACCGGTTCATGCGCGCCCGCCGCGAGGGCCTGCTGATGCTGGACCTGGCCGAGGAGTGGCACGCCTGGACCGGCCTGCCCTTCGTGTTCGCCCTCTGGCTGGTGCGCGAGGACGCCCCGGCCCTGGACCTGCCCGGGGGCACCTCCGCGTGCTTCCATCGCAGCCTGGACCAGGGCATGGCCAACCTCCCCGCCATCGTCGAGGAGGCGTGGCGCAGCATCGGCTGGACCAAGCTGGAACTGCACGAGTACCTCACCGAGAACATCAGCTACCGCCTGGGCGAATCGGAACAGGAGAGCCTGGCCCTGTTCTTCGCGAAGGCCGTGCGGCACGGCTTCGCCCCCACGGACCTTCCGCTGCGGTTCCTGCCATGACCGGCACCGACTGGCACCGGCGCGCCCTCGCCCTGGCCTGGTTCACCGTCGCCTTCAACCTGCTGGAAGGGGCGGTCTCGGTGGCCTTCGGGCTGGCCGAGGACTCCGTGTCCCTGTGGGGTTTCGGGCTGGACAGCCTGGTGGAAGTGGCCTCGGCAGGCGTGGTGCTCTGGCGCCTCAAGGGCGGGGCCGTGGACCGGGAACGCACGGCCACCCTGGCGATCGGCGTCCTGTTCCTGGTCCTGGCCGCCAGCGTCCTGGCCGGCAGCGCCAGCCAGGTCCTCGGCCGGCACCGGCCGGATTCGAGCCTGCCCGGCATCCTGGTCGCCCTGGTGTCGCTGGCGGTCATGGCCTGGCTGTGGCGGGCCAAGGTGGCCACCGCCGGAGCCTTGGACAGTGCCGCCCTGCGGGGCGATGCCGCCTGCAGCCTGGCCTGCATCCAGCTGAGCTGTGTCCTGCTCGGCGGCAGCCTGGTGTCGGGCCTGTGGCCGACCCTCTGGTGGGCGGATGGGGCGGCCGCGGCGGTGCTGGCCCTGCTCATCGCCCGAGAGGGTGTGGCCATGGTCCGCGCCGCGCGCCGCCCGGACTTCCAGGGCGGCTGCGGCTGCGACCACGGCTGAGCGCGGCCGCCGCCAGTTTCCGAAAACCGCGATTCAGGATTGAATGGAATGCCCCGGAGGTCCCATGGACATGACGCGCCTGTTTGCCGAACACCTCGA
>JAYRFV010000044.1:0-8328 GCA_041908165.1 Holophagales bacterium
AAAAGGTCGACATCCGCATCCAGGTCGACCCGGCCCGCGCCCAGGAGCGCTACGTCCCGGTCAATTCAGGGCTCACCGAGCTGGAGGTCTCCCCGACCGGCAAGGAGGTCGCCTTCGTCGTCCGCGGCGAAGTCTACGTCTCCAGCCTCGAGGGCGGCCACACCCGGCGGATCACCGACACGCCGGGCCAGGAGCGCAGCGTCGGCTTCAGTCCCGACGGCCGCACCCAGGTCTACGCCGGCGAGCGCGACGGCAGCTGGAACATCTACAGCGCGAGGATCGTCCGCAAGGACGAGCCGGCCTTCTACGCCGCCAGCCAGATCGAGGAGAAGGCCCTCGTCGCCACCCCGGCGGACGAATTCCAGCCCCTGTTCTCGCCGGACGGAAAGGAGCTCGCCTACCTCGAGGAACGCACCACCCTGAAGGTGCTGAACCTGGCCAGCGGGAAGTCCCGCACCGCCATGCCCGGCGACCGCAACTACTCCTACGCCGATGGCGACCAGGACTTCAGCTGGTCTCCCGACGGCAGGTGGCTCGCCTGCGGCATCAACGTCGGCCTCGGCTGGCTCCGGGATGTGGCCGTGGTCGCGGCGGACGGCAGCGGCAAGCGGGTGAACCTCAGCCGCAGCGGCCACCTCGATGTCCGGCCCCGGTTCTCGCAGGATGGCAGCCTGGTCTACTGGGCCACGGATCGCGAGGGCTACCGCAACCTCAACCAGCAGTCCGCAACCCTCGACATCCACGGACTCTTCCTGACCCAGAAGGCCCTCGACCGCCACCAGCTCACCAAGGAGGAATTCGCCCTGGTGAAGGAGCGGGAGGACAAGGAGGCCAAGGACAAGGCCAAGGAGGAGAAGAAGGACGAGAAGAAGGAGGACCGCAGGGAGGTCGTCATCGAGTGGGAGGGCCTCGAGGACCGCCGCGTCCGTCTGAGCGTCCACACCGCGGAACTTGGCGATGCCCTGCTCTCCAGGAACGGCGAGAAGCTGTTCTACCTGGCCCGCTTCGAGAAGGGCTTCGACCTGTGGTCCACCGAGCTGCGGACCCGGGAGACCAAGCTCCTGGCCAAGCTGGATGCCCGGCAGGCGAGCTTCCGCCTGTCCGCCGACGGCAAGTTCCTGCTGGTGAGGGCCGACGGCCGGGCGGCGAAGGTCGACGCCGAGAGCGGCAAGCGCGACGCCGTGGCCCTCAACGGCGAGATGCGCCTGCGCGAAGCCGAGGAGCGCGCCGCCATCTACGAGCACGCCTGGCGGCAGCTGGAGAAGAAGTTCTACGTGAAGGACCTGCACGGGGTGGACTGGCCCTTCTACGTGAAGGCCTACCGTCGCTTCCTGCCGCACATCAGCAACAACGTCGACTTCGCCGAGCTGCTGAGCGAACTGCTGGGCGAACTCAACGCATCCCACACCGGCGGCCGCTACGGCGCCCCCCAGGAGAACAAGGACGCCACGGCCTCCCTGGGCCTGTTCTTCGACCCCCAGCACGCCGGCAAGGGGCTCAAGGTCACCGAGATCCTCAAGAAGGGGCCCCTCGACCGCGCCGGCGTCCGGGTCAAGCCGGGCCACCTGCTGGTCTCCATCGACGGCATCGACATCACCCCAGAGGCCGACCCCAGCCGCCTGCTCAACCGCAGGGCCGGCCGGCCGATCCTGCTCGCCTTCCAGGACGGCAGCGAGCGCTACGAGGAGACCGCCAAGCCGATCGGCGCCCCCCAGGAGGGCGAACTGCTCTACCAGCGCTGGGTGGACCGCACCCGCGCCCGGGTGGAGAAGCTCTCCGGCGGGCGGCTCGGCTACGTCCACGTGCGCGGCATGAACGACCCCAGCATGCGCACCGTCATGGACGAGGTCCTCGGCCAGCACCTCGCCAAGGAGGCGCTCGTGGTGGACACCCGCTTCAACGGCGGCGGCAACCTCCACGAGCAGCTGTCGGACTTCCTCTCCGGCCGCAAGTACTTCGACGTGATCCCCCGGGGCCAGGCCTACGGCCACCAGCCGATGCTGAAGTGGACCAAGCCCTCGATCGTCGTCATGGGCGAAGCCAACTACTCCGACGCCCACCTCTTCCCGGTGGCCTACAAGCTCAAGAACCTGGGCAAGACCGTCGGCATGCCGGTCCCGGGCACCGGCACCTTCGTCTGGTGGGAGACCCAGATCGACCCGACCCTGGTCTTCGGCATCCCCCAGGGCGGCTGGCGCACCCCGGACGGGAAGTTCTGCGAGAACACCCAGCTCGAGCCGGACATCCGGGTGGCGAACACGCCGGAGTCCCTCGCCGAGGACCGGGACCTGCAGATCGAGGCCGCCGTCAAGGCGCTGCTGGGACAACTTCCGTCCCGTTAACCCGGAGCACCCACACCGCACCGGCAATGATCCCGCTTGGGTCCTTTGAATGCCGGGGACTAGGCTTCAGGGGCCGGCGTCCGCCCGCCTCCTTGAAGGGAGTTCGCGATGATCGTGCTGAACGTCAATGGCCGGAAGCGCGAGGTCGACGCGGCCCCGGACACACCCCTGCTGTGGGTGCTGCGGGACCACCTTGACCTGACCGGCACCAAGTACAGCTGCGGCATCGCCCAGTGCGGCGCCTGCACCGTCCATGTCGACGGCAAGGCGGTGCGCTCCTGCACGACACCGCTGTCGCGGGTCGAGGGCGCCAGCGTCACCACCATCGAGGCGATCGGCGCTACCCCCGAGGGAAAAGCGGTGCAGGCCGCCTGGGAAGAACTGGACGTGGTCCAATGCGGCTACTGCCAATCCGGCCAGATCATGAGCGCGGCCGCGCTGGTGGCCCGCAACCGCACGCCAAGCAATGCCGACATCGACCAGGCCCTGTCCGGCAACCTGTGCCGATGCGCGACCTACGTCCGCATCCGGGGCGCCGTCAAGCGGGCCGCGAAATCCCTGGGAGGTGGCGCATGAGACGCCTTCTGGAACGCCTGCCCGAGAACCCTTCCCGCCGCCTGTTCCTGCAGGTCGCGGCCGCGGCCGGCGGCGGCTTCGCCCTCGGGTTCGCACCCCGTTTGGGCGCCGCGGAGCCCGCCGTCGAATCGCGCTTCGCACCGAATCCCTTCGTTCGCGTCAGCCCCGACAACACCGTCACCGTCGTCGCCAAGCACCTCGAGATGGGCCAGGGCAGCCACACCGGCCTGGCCACCCTGGTGGCCGAGGAACTCGATGCCGACTGGGCGCAGGTCCGGGTCGAGGGCGCACCGGCCAACGCCAAGTTGTACAACAACCTGCACATGGGCCCCATGCAGGGCACCGGCGGCAGCAGTTCGGTGGCGAATTCCTGGGAACAGCTGCGCCGGGCCGGCGCCACCGCCCGCGCCATGCTGGTGGCCGCTGCCGCCGAGGCGTGGGGGGTTCCCGCCCGCGACCTGAAGGTTCATCGCGGCATCGTCGAGCATGGTCCCACCAGCCGTGCCGCGACCTTCGGCCAGCTCGCCGCCGGCGCCGCGCGCCAGGCCCCCCCCGCCATGGTGCGGTTGAAGGATCCGAAGGATTTCCAGTACATCGGCAAACACGTCCCGCGCACGGACGGTCGGGCCAAGGTCGACGGCAGCGCGGTGTTCACCCAGGACATCAAGCTGCCGGGGTTGCTCACCGCCGTGGTCGCCCGCCCCGACCGATTCGGCGGCAAGGTCGGCTCCTTCGACGGCAGCAAGTCCAAGGCCGTGCCCGGGGTCGTCGACGTCGTCCAGATCCCTTCCGGCGTGGCGGTCCTCGCCAAGGATTTCTGGTCCGCCAAGAAGGGGCGGGACGCCCTCCGGATCACCTGGGACGACAGCGCCGCCCTGAAACTGGGTACGCCGGAACTGCGGACCCAGTACCGGGCCCTGCTGGACACGCCGGGCAGCCCCGCCCGCAAGGACGGCGACCCCGAGGCGACCCTGGCGGCCGCCGCCAAACGCCTGCAGGCGGATTTCGAATTCCCGTTCCTCGCCCATGCGCCGATGGAGCCCCTGAACTGCGTCGTCCGTCTCGCCGGCACCGCCTGCGAGGTATGGAACGGCGAGCAGTTCCAGACCATGGACCAGGCCAATGTCGCCGCGGTGCTCGGACTGAAGCCCGAACAGGTGGACATCCACATGCTGTTCGCCGGCGGCAGCTTCGGCCGCCGCGCCAATGCCGCCAGCGACTTCGTGGTCGAGGCCGCACAGATCGTCAAGGCGATCCGCGGACGGGCACCGGTGAAGCTGGTCTGGACCCGTGAGGACGACCTCCACGGCGGCTACTACCGGCCGATGTACGTGCACCGCCTCGGCGCCGGGCTCGACGGCTCCGGCCGGCTGGTGGCCTGGACCCACCGGATCGTCGGCCAGTCCATCGCCACCGGCACGCCGCTCGAGGGAATGATGGTGAAGGACGGCGTCGACCACACCTCCGTCGAGGGCGCCAGCAGCCTTCCCTACCAGATCCCCAACCTGCGGGTCGATCTGCACTCGCCCAGGTCGCCCATCCCGGTGCTCTGGTGGCGCTCAGTCGGTTCGACCCACACCGCCTTCTCCACCGAGACCTTCCTCGATGAAGTCGCGGCGGCGGCCGGCCGGGATCCGGTGGCGTTGCGCCGGGACCTGCTGGCCAAGCATCCGCGCCACCTGCGGACCCTCAACCTGGCCGTCGAGAAGTCCGACTGGGGCAAGCCCCTGGCGAAGGGCAGGGGCCGTGGCATCGCCATCCACGAATGCTTCAACACCGTGGTCGCGCAGGTGGCGGAAGTCACCGTCACCTCCGGCGGCTTCAAAGTCGACCGCGTGGTGTGCGCGGTGGACTGCGGCATCGCCGTCAATCCCGACGTGATCCGCGCCCAGATGGAAGGCGGCATCGGTTTCGGCCTCTCGGCGGCGCTGCACGGCGCCATCACCCTCAAGGACGGCCGGGTGGAACAGGCGAATTTCCACCAGTACCGGCAGCTGCGCATCGGCGAGATGCCCGAAGTCGCGGTCCACATCGTGCCCAGCGCCGATCCTCCCACGGGGGTCGGCGAGCCCGGCGTGCCCCCGATCGCCCCGGCCGTGGCCAACGCCCTGTTCGCCGCCACCGGCCGCCGGCTGCGCGACCTGCCGCTGCGGCTCTGAAGGAATCGTCACCTGCCCCCCCCCGGCTGCAGCAGGTAGAGTTGTAGCCGGAAGTCCCGATGAGAACCCTCCTCCGCAATGGCCGCCTGGTGATGGGAGACCGCATCGTGCGCGGCGGGGTGCTGGTGGACGGAGAGCGGATCCTCGCCGCCGGGCCCGACGTGGATTCGGACGCCGAGCGGGTCTTCGACCTGGAGGGGCGCTACCTGCTGCCCGGCCTGATCGACCTGCACGTGCACATCGCCGACCGCATCGGCCGCTTCGAGCTGGCCGACGGCTACCGCAGCGGCTCGGAGGTGGCGGTGCGCTCCGGTCTCACGACCCTCTGCTGCTTCGTCACCCAGGACCCCGCCGAAGGCCTGGAGGACGCCGTCCAGCGGGCCCTCGCCCGGGCCCGGGGCGAGAGCCACTGCGACCTCCACTGGCACCTGACGCCGACGCGTTTCGACCCGCAGGACCTGGCCGCGCAGGAGGCCCTGCTGGAGCGCGGCTGGCGCACCTTCAAGCTGTACACCACCTACCGTGAGGCCGGCATCTTCGCCGACTACGAGCGGATCGCCGAGGTGTTCCGCCGGCTCGGCCCCAAGGGCGCCCGGTTCCTGGTGCACTGCGAGGACGATGACGCCCTGCAGCGGGCCTTCCTGCCCGCGGCCGAGCGCGCCCGGGCGATCTCGCACGCGCGGATGCGGCCGCCGCGCGCGGAGGCGGCCGCGGTGCGACGCCTCCTCGACCTCGCCGGCGAGCACGGCGTCCACCTCCACGTCGTCCACGTCTCCACGGCGGAGGCCGCCGAGGCCATCGCCGAGGCCCGGTCGCGCGTCAAGGTCACCTGCGAGACCTGCCCGCAGTACCTTTGGCTCGACGAGGAGTGGCTGGAGCGCGAGGAGGGCCACCGCTGGATCTGCTCGCCGCCGCTGCGCAAGCGCCGCGAGGACTTCCGCGCCCTGGCCCGGGCGGGCGCCTTCGACGTCTTCGCCACCGACCACTGCCCCTTCTGCCGGCGGGACAAGGACGACTGGGACGGCAACGACGTGCGGAGCGTGGCCAACGGCATGCCCGGCCTCGGCTCCCTCGTGCCCCTGGTCTGGCGGCTGTTCGAGGACGACCCCGACCGGGCCGCCCTGGAACTGGCCCGGCGCGCCTCGGAGGCCCCGGCCCGGGTCGCCGGCCTGTGGCCCCGCAAGGGCGTGCTGCGCGCCGGATCCGATGCCGACCTGGCGGTGCTGGACCCGGCGGGCCCTGAGCGTCCGCTGCGCAGCAGCCTCGCCGACGTCCACGAGCCCTACCTCGGCTTCCGCACCCGGCTCGCGGTCCCGCTGGTGCTGCGCCGGGGCAGGGTGGTGGTGGAGGAGGGCTTCCTCCTCGAGGAGGAGCCTGGAGGCCTGGCCCTTGCCCGCTGAAGGCGACCCGGCGGGGTGAAATTCCCGCGTTGCGGTCAATTTGGATTCATACTGCAGGGAGAAATCTTTTTCCTGCCGTGGGACTCCGCGCCGCCATGATTCCAAACGCCGCTCCGGACATCCAGGTTCGCATCGCCGACGCCTACCGCGACCTGCCGGATGCCCAGCGGGCCATCGCCGACGCCCTCATGGGAGATCCCCTGCTCGGCGCCCTGTGGGGCATCGAGGCCATGGCCGAGCGCGCCGGGGTGAGCGTGGGTTCGGTGATCCGGCTCTCGAAGCGGCTGGGCTACCGCGGCTTCAGCGACTTCCGCGACGCCCTCCGGGCGGCCTGCAGCACCCGCTCCGGGGAGTCCGAACTCGAGGACCTGGAGGTGCCGACGGACCTCTACGGCACCCTCGCCGAGGTCGTCCAGCGCGACAGCCAGCACCTGAACCGCATGATCAAGATGGTCGACCACGACACCCTCGATTCGGCCGCCCGTGCGCTGCGGGAGGCGCGCCACCGGGTCATCCTCGGCCGCGGCGTCGGCCACGTCATGGGACTGATCCTGGGCTTCTACCTCACCCAGGCCGGGGTGCCCTGCATCGCCGCGCTGCCCTCGGACTTCAGCAACCAGGCCGCCAACCTGGATTCGGACGACCTCCTGGTGGTCATCAGCTTCCACCCTTACAGCCGCGAGACCGTGGACGCCGCCGCCTTCGCCAAGCAGAACGGCGTCCCGATCCTGGCCCTTTCCGACCGTCCGGATTCACCCCTGGCCGCCTATGCCGACCTCCTGATCCCGGTCTCCAGCGAGGACCTGCTGTTCAGCGCCAGCCTGACCTCCTTCGCCGCCCTCGCCCACGCCTTCGCCATCGTCCTCGCCACCCAGGACCGCTCTGGCACCCTGAAGCGCCTGAAGGCCGCGGACCGCGTGGCGCAGCCCCTGTTCGTGGACCACTGGCTGCCGCTGCAGCCGGGCGCCATCCGCAAGCGCCGCGGCTGATTCCCGCCTCAGGGCACGACGACCGTGCCGGCCCGGCCGGCGAGGGCCGCCGGCAGGTGCGCCGGGTCGGTGATGATGGCCTGCCGGCCGCCCCCCTCGAGGAACGCCACCACCGCCTGCATCTTGGGCAGCATGCTGCCGGGCTTGAAGTGCCCCTCGGCGATGTACCGCCGGGCCTCGGCCAGGGTCATCCGGTCCAGGCTGCGCTGGGTCGGCTTGCCGAAGTCCAGGCAGACCTGCTCCACGGCCGTGGAGATGATCAGCACCTCCGCCCCGAGTTCCTGGGCCAGCAGGCTCGAGGCCAGGTCCTTGTCGATCACCGCCGGCACGCCGCGGATCTGGCCGGCGGCGTCCTCCACCACGGCGATGCCGCCGCCGCCGCAGGCCACGACCACGGTGCCGGCGTCCAGCAGCGTGCGGATGGCCTCCAGTTCAAGCACGGCCCTGGGCGCTGGCGAGGCGACCACCCGCCGCCAGCCGCGGCCGGCGTCCTCCACCAGGTCCCAGCCGTCCTGGTCCCGGTGGGCCTGGGCCTGGGCGGCGGTCATGAACGAGCCGATCGGCTTGTCCGGGCGCTGGAAGGCGGGGTCCTCCGCGTCCACCTGCACCTGCGTCACCACGGTGGCCGCCGTCCGCGCCAGGCCGCGCCGGGTGAACTCGTTGCGCAGGGCGCACTGCAGGTGGTAGCCGAGGGCGCCCTGGGTGTCGGCCACGCAGGAGTCCAGCGACACCAGGTGCAGCTCCGGCGCCGCCAGCTCCGACCGGCGCAGGATGAAACCCACCTGCGGCCCGTTGCCGTGGGTGACCACCAGCCGGAGGTCCTCCGCCGCCAGCATCCCGGCGATGTGGGCGCAGGTCTGCT
>JAYRFV010000045.1:0-12779 GCA_041908165.1 Holophagales bacterium
CATGGTGGTTTGGCTGGTCCCTAAAAAAACCCCCGGGGGTGGCCCCGCGGCCGGGCCGCGGCCCCCCCCCCCGGCAACCGGCGCCGCCCGGCCCCGTTCAACGGGACCCCGGTCCCCCCACCGCGAGCGGCAATGAACTTCGCCCTTGAGACCCGAGAACTGAGCATCCGCTTCGGCGGCCACGTGGCGGTCGACGCCGTGTCCTGCGGCTTCGCCCCCGGCACGCTGACCTCCATCGTCGGCCCCAATGGCGCCGGCAAGACCACCTACTTCAACCTGATTTCCGGCCAGCTGCGGGCCAGCTCCGGCCAGGTGCTCCTGCACGGCGAGGACATCAGCGCCAGCGCGGCGCCGCAGCGCAGCCGCCGCGGGATCGGCCGGGCCTTCCAGCTGACCAACCTGTTCCCGAACCTGACCGTGCTGGAGAACATCCGGCTGGCGGTGCAGTCGCGGGCCGGACTCGGCCTCAACCTGTGGAGCATCTGGAGCAGCCACCGCGAGCTGATCGGCCGCGCCGAGGAGGTGCTGGAGGCGGTGGCCCTCACCGCCAAGCGCGACCTGCCGGCCAGCGCGCTGCCCCACGGCGACCAGCGCAAGCTCGAGGTCGCCATCCTGATGGCCCTGGAGCCGGACGTGTTCATGTTCGACGAGCCCACCGCCGGGATGAGCGTGGACGAGGTACCGGTGATCCTGGACCTGATCCGCGAACTGAAGACCCGGCGCGACAAGACCATCCTCCTGGTCGAGCACAAGATGGACGTGGTCCGCGAACTGTCCGACCGGATCATCGTGCTGCACAACGGCGCGCTGGTGGCGGACGGCGAGCCGGCCGCGGTGATCGCCTCGCCGGTGGTGCAGGAGGCCTACCTGGGCGTCGAGGTGAAGAAATGAGCGCCCCCCTGCTGCAACTCGAGGCCGTCCACACCCACATCGGCGCCTACCACATCCTCCAGGGCGTCGACCTGGAGGTCCCGCAGGGCCAACTGACCGTCCTGCTGGGCCGCAACGGCGCCGGCAAGACCACCACCCTGCGGACCATCATGGGCCTCTGGTCCGTGTCCGAAGGGTCGCTGCGCTTCGAGGGCGAGGAGATCGGCGCCGCGGGAACCCCCGACATCGCCCGCCGCGGCATCGCCTACGTGCCCGAGAACATGGGCATCTTCGCCGACCTGACGGTGCACGAGAACCTGCTGCTGGCCGCCCGCGGCGCCCGCCGGTCCCAGCACATGGACCGCCAGCGGCTGGAGTGGATCTTCGGCCTTTTCCCGGCGCTGAGGCGGTTCTGGCAGCACCCCGCGGGGCTGCTCTCCGGCGGCCAGAAGCAGATGCTGGCGGTGGCCCGCGCCATCGTCGAGCCGCGCAAGCTGCTGCTGGTGGACGAGCCGAGCAAGGGGCTGGCGCCGGCGATCATCCAGAACATGGTCCAGGCCTTCCGCGAGCTCAAGCAGACCGACACCACCATCCTGCTGGTGGAGCAGAACTTCAATTTCGCCCGCCAGCTGGGCGACCGGGTCGCCGTGATGGACGGCGGCCGGGTCGTGCACACCGGAAGCATGGCCGAGCTGGCCGACGACGAGGGCCTGCAGCAGCGCCTCCTGGGCCTGTCGCTGGCGTCCCACCAATGAGCGAAGGAGCGGCGATGAATCCCCAACCCACGGCCCCGGCCGCGGAGGCGCTGCCGGCGGTCAAGCGCGACCTGCTTCCCCTGGCGATCCTGCCGGTCCTGGCCCTGCTGGCCCTGCCCTTGGTGGGATCCCTTTCCACCTGGGTCACCTTGACCTTCGCCGGCCTGGCGATGGGGATGATCATCTTCATCATCGCATCGGGCCTGACCCTGGTGTTCGGCCTCATGGACGTCCTCAACTTCGGCCACGGCGTGTTCATCAGCCTCGGCGCCTTCATCGCCGTCGCCGTCCTCGCACCGATGGCCGGCTGGACCGGCAGCGAGCAGCTGCTGCTGAACCTGGGCGCGGTGGTGCCGGCGATGCTCGCGGCGATGGCCGTGGTCGGCCTGGTGGGCGTGGTCTTCGAGCGGGTGATCATCCGCCCGGTCTACGGCCAGCCGCTGAAGCAGATCATGATCACCATGGGCGGCATGATCGTCGGCGAGGAGCTGATCAAGGTGGTCTGGGGGCCCCAGGCCATCCCGCTGCAGCTGCCGTCGGCCTTCCGCGGCTCGCTGCTGCTGGGCGAGGCGGCCGTGGAGAAGTACCGGCTGGTGGCGGTGGTCATCGGCCTCGCAGTGTTCGCGGCGATGATGTGGGTGCTCAGCCGGACCAAGGTCGGGCTGCTGATCCGGGCCGGCGTCCAGGACCGGGAGATGGTCGAGAGTCTGGGCTACCGGGTCCGCCGCCTGTTCATCGGCGTGTTCGTCGCCGGTTCGGCCCTGGCCGGCCTCGGCGGGGTGCTCTGGGGCCTCTACCAGCAGAGCGTGATCCCGCAGATGGGCGCCGCGATCAACGTGCTGCTGTTCATCGTCATCATCATCGGCGGCATGGGCTCGGTGGGCGGCTGCTTCATCGGCTCCCTGCTGGTGGGCCTGGTGGCCAACTACGCCGGGTTCCTGGCGCCGAAGGTGGCGCTGTTCTCCAACATCCTGCTGATGGTGGTCGTCCTGCTGTGGCGGCCCGAAGGGCTCTACTCCGTGGGGAAACAGTGATGCTGAACCGCCTGCTCTCCGGCGACCTGCCGCGCAGCCGCACGCTGACGGTCCTGCTGCTGGCCATCCTCGCCGCCCTGGCCCTGGTGCCCTTCCTGATCCCGGGGGCCAAGGCCCTGAACGTCGCCGCCAAGATCTGCATCTTCATCGTCCTGGTGTCGAGCTTCGACCTGCTGCTCGGCTACACCGGCATCGTCTCCTTCGCCCACACCATGTTCTTCGGAATCGGCGCCTACGGCATCGCCATCGCCCTCACCCGGATCGGACCCACCTGGACCGGGGTGGCCGCCGGCGTGGCCGGGGCCCTGCTGGTGTCGCTGGCCCTGTCGCTGCTGATCGGCCTGTTCAGCCTGCGGGTGAAGGCGCTGTTCTACGCCATGATCACCCTGGCGGTGGCAACCGCCTTCATGACCCTCGCCTCGCAGCTGTCCGACTTCACCGGCGGCGAGGACGGCCTGAGCTTCAAGGTGCCGGCCCTGCTGACGGAGGGCCTGACCCGGATGGTCTGGGACGCCGACCTCCAGCAGCTGGTCCCCCAGCCCCGGGTGTTCCTCGGCGTGGAGACCGGCGGCAAGATCGTCGCCTTCTACCTGCTCCTGGTGGTGACGGTGGCCCTGTTCCTGGTGATGCTGCGGATCGTCAACTCGCCCTTCGGGCGCGTGCTCCAGGCGATCCGCGAGAACGCCTTCCGCGCCGAGGCGCTGGGCTACCGCACTGTGGTGTACCGGACCCTGTCCAACGTCCTCTCCGCCCTGTTCGCCACCCTGGCGGGCGTGCTGCTGGCCCTGTGGCTGCGCTACAACGGGCCGGACACCTCGCTGTCCTTCGAGATCATGATCGACATCCTCCTGATGGTGGTGATCGGCGGCATGGGGACCCTCTACGGCAGCGTGCTCGGCGCAGCCCTCTTCCTGGTCGCCCAGAACTACCTGCAGGACCTGATGAAGCTGGCCGCCACCGCCACCAGCGGCGTGCCGCTGCTGCGCGACCTGGTGCACCCGGACCGCTGGCTGCTCTGGCTGGGGATCCTGTTCATCGTCAGCATCTACCGCTTCCCCTTCGGGATCGTGGGGAAGCTGCGGCTCAAGGCCCGCCGCCCGGCCTGAGGGCCGGCAGAAAGGTCGCTTTCCATGCCCAAGCTGCGCGCCAATGGCGTCGACCTGTTCTACCAGTTCCACGGCCCCGAGGACGGCGAGCTGCTGATCCTCAACAACGGTGTGTTCATGAACACCGCCTCCTGGGCCTTCCAGCTGCCCGACCTCGCCCGCCGCTACCGGGTGCTGACCTACGACATGCGCGGCCAGGGCCAGAGCGAGCACCCGGACGGCGAGTACAGCCTGCAGCTGCACGGCGAGGACCTCGCCGCCCTCATGGACGGCCTGGGCCTGGGCCCGGCCCACATGGTCGGCACCTCCTATGGCGGCGAGCTGAACCTGGTGATGGGGATCGACCACCCGGAGCGCTGCCGGAGCCTGACCATCATCACCTCGGTCTCCCACAGCGACGCCCTGTGCAACGCCATGATCGAGCGCTGGGTCCTGGCGGCCCACCTCGGCGACGGCCCGGGCTTCTTCCGGCTCATCTACGCCGATGTCTATTCCGAGGCCTTCCTGGAAGGCCGGCCCGAGTTGATCCCCCTGGCCGAGAAGCGCTACGCCGAGCTGGACCTGCCGGCGGCGGAGCGGCTGGTGCGCAGCTTCCAGAGGTTCAACGTCACCGCGGACCTGGGGCGCATCAGCGCGCCCACCTGCATCGCCTCCGCGGAGCTGGACCTGCTGAAGCCCCGCAAGTACGGGGAGATCATGCACCGCGCGATCGCCGGCTCGGAATTCCACCTGATCCCGGGCTCCGGCCACGTGGCGGTGCTGGAGAGGGCCGCCGAGGTCAACACGATCATCCTCGGCTTCCTGGCCAAGCACTCCGTCTGAGGGCCGCGGCGGGGGACGGTCGGCCCGGCCCCCGCCTGGCCGGTCAGAGGTAGCCGAGCCTCCGGGCCTGCTCGGCCAGGTCGGCACGGAAGTCGGGGTGGGCGACGGCGATCAGTTCGCGGGTGCGCTCCCGCACGGTCCGGCCGCGCAGGCGGGCGACACCGTGCTCGGTGACCACGTGGTCGACGTGCGCCCGGTGCAGGGTGACCGCGGACCCTTCGGGGAGGGTGGGGGTGATGGTGGAGACCGTGCCGCCCTTGGCGGTGCTCACGCAGGCGATGATGCTCTTGCCCAGGCCGTCGAAGCCGGCCACCGCGCCCTGGGCGGTGTCGGACTGGCCCCCGGTGCCGGAGTACTGGCTCGGACCGATGGACTCGCTGGCCACCTGGCCGGTGAAGTCCACGGAGATGCAGGTGTTGATCGACACCATCCGGGAGTTCTGGGCCACCACGGCCGGGTTGTTGACCCAGTGGCCGCGCTGGAATTCGACGGCCACGTTGTCGTCGAGCCAGTCGTAGAACTTCCGCGACCCCATGGCGAAGGTGGTGACGAACTTGCCGGGCTTGAGCGCCTTCCGGGCATTGGTGATGACGCCCATCTCGTACAGCTCCATCATGGAATCCACCAGCATCTCGGTGTGCACGCCGAGGTCCTTCTTGCCCTTCAGGGCGAGGGCCGCGGCATTGGGGATGCCGCCGATGCCGAGCTGGAGGGTGGAGCCGTCCTCGACCAGCTCGGCGATGTGGGCGCCGATGGCCAGGTCGGTGGCGGACGGGACGGGGGCGGGCAGGGCGGGCACCTCCTGGTCGTGCTCGACGAAGAAGTCGACCTCGGACACGTGCACCTGGGTGTCGCCGAAGGTCCGGGGAAGGCGGGGGTTCACCTCCAGGACCACGAGGCGCGCGTGGTCCATGATGTCCTTCTCGTAGGTGATGCCGAGCGAAAGGGAGACGAAGCCGTGCTTGTCCGGCGGCGTGCAGGTGCCGAAGAAGATGTCGGGCCGGCGGGCGTGGATGCGGTCGGTGGCGGCCCGGTGCAGCATGTTGGGCACGTAGGTCACGGTGCCGGTCTTGGCCTTCAGGGCCTCGCGCGAGCCGGGCGCGTGGAACCAGCTCGCCAGTTCGAAGCGCCCCCGCATCTCCGGCTTCATGTAGAAGTCGTAGGGCTTGAGGGTGAGGACCGAGAACACCCGGACGTCCTCGACCCGGTCGGCGACGATGTGGAACCGGGACATGCAGCCCTGCGGCTCGGAGGCGCACTGGGCCACGATGACGTCGTTGCCGCTCTGGATGTGGGCGACCGCCTCGTCGATGGCGACCAGCCTGCTCCGGTAGAGCTCCTGGTGGTTCATGCATTCCCTCCTTGAGGATTGAATTCCGGCAGCCCGCCGGCCAGCAGGCCGCCCAGCGCCTCGACCAGGGCCCGGGCGTCCACGGGCGAGTCGTCGAACGCCGCCTCCAGGCCGAGGTAGTGGGCCAGCCCCATGAGGAACTCGATCGCGGTGCCCTCGTCGAGGTCCGGGGCCGTGCGGGTGACCCGCAGCCCGGGGGGCCGCCGGCGGTAGCCGGCCGCGAAGGCGCCGTAGTAGTCGCGCACCGCCGCCGGCAGGACGAATTCCGCCTCGCGGACGATGTCGTAGCAGTGCCGGTCGAGGGACACGTAGACCAGCCAGAGCCAGAGCCCGCGGAGCTCGTACTCGAGGGCGTTCAGGTGACCCGCGCCCGGCATCGCCAGGTTCATGGAGATGAAGGCCCGGACGTCGTGGCCGATGGCCGCGACGATCTCCGTGTAGAAGGCCTCCTTGGACGGGAAGTAGGTGTAGAACGCCCCGACGGAGAGGCGGGCGCCGCCGGCGATCTCGTGGATGTTGGTCGCGTGGTAGCCCTTCTCGCCGAACAGCCGCCGGCCGCTGCGCAGCAGCCGCTCCCGGGCGCTGTCCTCGAGCGGCAGCGGGAGGGGCGTCGCGCTGCCGCCGAACACCCGGTCCGGGTGGTACTCGAGGCCGCGGAAGAGGCCCCCGGTGACGATTCCGCAGGCCGAGTCGAGGCTCACCGGCACCTGGTTGAAGGCCCTGCGGATGGCGCAGAAGCGCAGCCCGCCCATGGCGAACAGGTATTCGGACAGGCTGACCTCGCGGCCGAGGACGCTCCCCAGGCCGCGCATGTAGATGGCGACCAGCCGGCGCTCGTACTCGAAGTGCCGGTACTGGCCTTCGCGGAACACCGAGACGAGGTCCGGATGCTGCCCGGAGAACCGCAGGATCGCCGCCGCCATGCTGCGGAACCGCTCCCGGGGCGGATCTCCCGCCACCGGCTCGAGGGCGGACCTCACCTGCTCGAGGACCTCCCCGAGGATGGCCTTGAACAGCTCCTCCTTGCCGGTGAAGTACCGGTAGAACACGCCGTTCGAGAGGCCCGCGGCCCTGCAGACCTCCGCCACGGAAACGGTCCCGTACCACTTCTTGGAGAAGCGGTCCACCGCCGCCGCCATCAGGCGCCGCGCCGTCTCCGGATTGCCTGGAAGCTTCTCGGTCATGCCCTTCGCCCAGGTCGCGGGAGTGGATGAGAGATGATTCTGTCCTCAGGTCCGCGATCCGCCCTGGGGACGCGCACCGGCCGCCGGGGTGGTCCCGGTGTCGATGCTACTTGTCCTTCCTGTCCTTCTCCTGCTCCTTCAGCTTCAGCGACATCGGGCCGCTGGCGACCGGGGAGGTCCAGGTGCCCACCATGGACTTGCCGTCCTCGGAGAGGGTGACCTCGAAATCCATGGTCTGCTCGGTGACCTTCAGCTTGCTGCCCTTCAGGACGGCCTTGGTGAAGCGGTCGTTGAAGTCGCCCACCGCGGTGGCGTACCAGACGGTTTCGCCTTTCAGCGTGTTGCCTGAGGCCGCGGTGATCTTGGCGGTGAGCTTCCCGCTCATCTCCGCGTACTCCCACTTGCCCTCCCAGTTGCCGACCAGCTTCGCCGCCTGTTCGGCGTCGTCGGCCAGGACGGGGAGGGCCACGAGCCCCAGGGTCAGCAGGGACAGCCGGAACGACCTCAACATGGGGGACCTCCTCGGGGTTCGGGCCAGCAGTGGCACCGGTAGGGAACGGGCGGGGCCGGCGGCGGGTGTTGGGACTCCCTCCGGCGGTCCGGGTGGCAGTTTCAGGGTGCAGCATGACACATTCCCGCTAGAATGAGAAGTGATTCACTTCTTTTCGAGGACGACATGCACATCGGCATCACCGGCCACGCCACCTGGCTGCCCTCGGGCGAGCGGACCGCCGCGGATCTCGCAGCAGCCACCGGAATCCCGGAGGACGTGATCGCACGCAAGTTCGGCGTGAAGCGGAAGCCGGTGGCCGGTCCCGACGAATCCACCGCCTTCATGGGGCTGGCCGCCGCGCGGAAGGCCCTCATGGAGGCGGGCCTCGACGGCGGCGACATCGACCTGGTGATCTGGTGCGGGGCCCAGCACAAGGACTATCCCTGCTGGCTGGCGGGCCTGTACGTGGCCGACCGGATCGGCGCCAAGAAGGCCTGGAGCTTCGACATGGAGGCCATGTGCGGTTCGATGATGGCCGCCCTCGACGTGGCCAAGGCGCTGATGCTGACCCACCCGGAACTCCGCCACGTGCTGCTGGTGTCGGGCTACCGCAACAACGACCTCATCGACCTGGCCGTGCCGGAGACCCGTTTCATGCTCGACATCGGTTCCGGCGGATCGGCCCTGGTGCTGACCAAGGACGCAGGCAGGAACGCCGTCCTGGCCTCGGCCTTCCGGGGGGACGGCTCCCTGTCCGAGATGTGCATCGTCCCGGCCCTGGGGACCCGGGCCTGGCCGCCCTCCGCCGGGGACCTGCAGCGGGCCCATTTCGTGGTGCCCGACGAGGAGGCTTTCAAGGCGAAGCTGGGCGAGGTGACCATGCCCAACTTCTACGCGGTGATCCGGGAGGCCATGCGAAACTCCGGCCTGCCCGAGGACGGCATCGACTACCTGGCCATCCTCCACTTCAAGCGCAGCGCCCACGACGCCGTGCTGGCCGAACTGGGCCTCCGCCCGGAGCAGAGCAGCTACCTCGACGACTATGGCCACCTCGGCCAGAACGACCAGGTGCTGTCGCTGGAACTCGGGCTCCGGGACGGCAGGATCCGGGACGGCTCGCGGATCGTGTTCGTCGGTGCCGGCCTGGGCTTCGTCTGGGCCGCCACCGCCATCCAGTGGGGACCCGTCGCAGAGTAGGGCGGCCGGCGGTCCTGTTCACCGTCCGGCCGATGCAATAGCCTAGGGGGATGCTGCGGAGGATATGCGTGGGACACCGCCAGGCCGGCGCACTCGTCGCCTCCGGGCTCCTGTTGGGGAGCGCGGCCGGCGCGGAGGAGTCCGCGAAGACGCCCGCGGGCAGCCCGGCGCCGGTGGCCGTTCAGGGCGGGCTGTCGACGCACTTCCGCACCTGGCTCAAGGCCCGGGGCCTGTCCGGGCGGGCCTTCGAGCGGGCCGATCTCCTGGGCGGCAGCTACGGGGGCCGGAACGAGGAGCAGGATCCGGTGACCCGTCCCCCGGTGATCTTCGTCCACGGCAACTCGGACCGGGCCCTCGGCACGGGATCGGCCTTCCACACCGGCTGGACCGCCTCCATCGCATTCTTCCTCAAGAAGGGCTACCGGCCATCGGAACTCTATGCGACCACATGGGGCCCGGCGGACCCCAACCAGATGGCGAACCAGTCCCATCGGAAGGCCTACCTGACCGGGCTGAGGGCCTTCATCCTCGCCGTGAAGGACTACACCGGCGCGGCCAAGGTCAGCGTGGTCGCCCACTCCATGGGCGTGACCCTGGCGCGCAAGGCGATCCTCGGCGGACCCGCCGCGGACCCCCTGGACGGCGGCGAATACGACCTCGGCGCCCCGCTCACCCCGATCATCGACACCTTCGTGGGCATCGCCGGGGCCAACCTCGGACTGCTGCCCTGCATCCCGGCCGCGGACGCCGCCCCGGCCTGCTCGCGGGTCAACGGCTTCTTCCCGGGCACCGGCCCGGGCGGCCAGGGGCCCTCGGCCCTGCTGGCGGGCCTGAACGCCGTGGCACACTACGAAGGGGCGAAGGTCTACGCGATCTGGTCCACCGCCGATGAGATCATCGGCAACGAGAACCTCGTCTTCGGCCGTCCGACCTCGCGGATCCCGGGCCAGGACGGGGAGAAGGTGTTCACCGAGGCGCCCTACGGCCACATCAACCTGAAGGACCTCACCGCCCAGCACCAGTGGCGGATGGTGGCCTTCCACGAAACCGACTGACCCCGGTCCTCCCTCCTGGAGCTTCGATGCGCAAGAAGATCTACATCGCCGCCTACCACCAGTCGAAATTCGGCAAACTGCTTGGCCTCGGCGTTCCCGAGATTCTCCGTCTGGCCGCCGTGGAGACGCTGGCGGAAGCCAGGGCCGATGCCGCCGCAGTGGACACCGCCGCGGTCGGCGCGGTCTGCAACATCTCCCTGAACGAACAGGGCCTGCTCTCCGGCCTGGTGGCGATGGTGCCGGGGCTGGCCGGCAAGCCGATCGAGTCGGTGGAGAACGCCTGCGCTTCCGGCGGCCAGGCGATCCTGTCGGTGGTCTACCGGCTGCTGGCCGGCGAGGGCGAGGTCGGCCTGGCGCTCGGCTACGAGAAGATGCGCGACACCGAGGGCAAGATGGACGGCAAGCTGGTGGGCAAGGTGCTCGGCTACTATTCCCACCCCGATGAGCGGCCCGGCAAGACCTACGTGTTCCCGCACCTGTTCGCCGAAGTGATGGCGGCCTACCAGCAGCAGTGGGGCGTCACTGAGGCCGACCTGGCCGCCATCGCCGCCCAGGAGTACCGGAACGGCAATGCCAATCCGTATGCCCAGATGCAGAAGGTGGTCGTGACCCTGGAGGAGGTCGCCAGCCTGGGTGACCGCAACCGCTACCTGGTCGACGGCCTGCCGATGAAGACCTACGACTGCTCGCAGATCACCGACGGCTACGCCGGACTGCTGCTGGCCACCGAGGAGGGGCTCAAGCGGCTCGGCATCGCCAAGGCGGACTGCGTGGAACTGGCCGGCTACGCCCAGGCCACCGACCCCCTGCTCAAGGGCGGTCGCGACGTGCTCCACCCGGCCGGCGCCAACCGCGCCATGGCCCGCGCCTACGACCTGGCCGGGATCACCGCCGCCGAGGTCAACGTCGCCGAGGTCCACGACTGCTTCACCGTGATGGGCGCCATCGGCACCGAGGTGATCGGCAAGGCGGCCCCCGGCCGCGGCGCCGCCTACTGGGTGGAGGGCAAGGCCGCGCCGCAGGGGGAGTGCGGCATCAACACCTCCGGGGGGCTGATCGCCAAGGGCCACCCGATCGGAGCCACCGGCATCGCCATGGTCGGCTGGTGCGCCTGGCAGCTGCTGCACAAGGTCCCTGCGGCGCTCCAGGTGCCCGATGCCCGGGCCGCGGCCACCTTCAACATCGGAGGTCCGATCTGCGCCTCCGTCTGCACGGTCCTCAAGCCGGCCTGATGCGCCGGACCGGCTGCCCCGAGGGAGGCTCCGCATGAACTCCGCCGCCGTACTGGCCCTGCTCGCCCTGCCGGCCCTGGCTGCCCCGGAAGGCAGCCGCCGCAGCTGGGAGGTGTCGCCCTTCACCTGGGTCAAGCGGGCGGCGGTGGAGCCGGGGGCGCCGGCCAACAGCCATCCCTTGCGGGTGGACGAGGCGGCCCTGGTGCAGGCGCTCGGGTCGGTGCGCTTCCTGTCCGGAGCCCGGGAGCAGGCCCTGTTCGCCCCGGCCGAAGCCGCCGAGCTCGGCCGGCCGCTGGCCGAGGCCCTGGCCGCGGCCGGACCCGGCGAGGACCTGCTGCTGCTCAGTTCCTCGAAGCGCGAGGCCGGGTTCTTCGGCAAGTCCCTGTCGGTCACCGCCCGCGTCTTTGCCCGCGAGGGCCGGCTCAACCTCATCGTCCAGGACACCCGGCTGGATTTCGTCGAGATCTACTTCCACACCTTCATCATGCCGACCTTCAAGCACGGCTCCCGCAGCGTCGCCGGAACCGCCATCCTGAAGGCCGCGGGCGCCGAATCGCTCCGGCCCGACTGGATCGCCCTGCCGCTGGCGGCGCCCGCTGCGGCCGTCCCCGCACCGATCCCGGTCCTGGCCGCCCCGGCGCCGAAGGCCGCGCCTGCCGCGGCGGCCGTCCCGCCGGCGGCCCCCGCTGCCGCCAAGTCCGCGCCTGCGGCCGGCCTCGAGGAACGCCTGCGCGAACTCAAGCGGCTTCGGGACCTCGACCTCATCACTGCCGAGGAGTACGCGCGGAAGAAGCAGGAACTGCTCAAGGACCTCTGAGCCGCCCGCGGGTGCGGCGGTCCAGGCTCACTCCAGTTCCAGCACCACCAGCCCGTCCTGGCGGACGCTGCGGCCCTGGACCTGGAGCACCTCGCCCACGCGGTAGGGGCGGGGGCGGCGACGGAAGGCGTCGGGGAAGGCCACCGCCTCGCAGAGGCCGGTCTCGTCCTCGAGGGTGACGAACTGCATCAGTTCGTCGGTTTCGGTGCGGACCACCTTGTCGGCCACCACCAGGGCCCAGAATCGGTACCGTCCGGCGGTTCCGCGCGATGCGCCCCCACCTGTCGCCACCCGATCGCGTGGTTCCCGCGAAGGCGGGGCCGCGGCGGTGGAGCCTCCTCCCGGGCCTTGCCGTCCGGGGGTCCCGCGCTGGGCGGGGGCGGGGTCCCAGGACCGCCCCAGGTGCTCCCGCGCCTGCCGCAGCCCTCCGGGGGCGGGAAGGCGCGACATCGGCGGCGCGGCGGGGGGGGCGCTGCAGGCCCCACTGCCCAGCACGTTCGCCACCCGGTGCGGCCCGCCGCCGCGGCGCACCCGGGCGAGGGCGGCGGGGTGGATCTCGAGGGTGAGGTCGAGGGTCTCCAGCTCCAGGTCGGCGCGGTCGAAGGGGTCGGTGGGCCGCGGCCGGATGCCGGGCGGCACCCCGCCCAGGCGGGCCCACAGCAGCCGGGTGCGGTCGCCGTCCGGGGCGAAGGCGTCGAAGGCGCCGGCGGCGCAGAGCGCCTCGGCGGTGGGCAGGCTCAGGTCGGTCCGCGCCAGCAGGTCGTCGAGGCTGGCGAAGGGCCCGTTCCGTCCGCGCTCGTCGAGCAGGGCGCGGACCTCCCTCTCCTGGGCGCCCTTGACCTGCATCAGCCCCACCCGCAGGG
>JAYRFV010000046.1:0-23453 GCA_041908165.1 Holophagales bacterium
GCCGGGCTGCTGGCCCAGGCTGCCCCGCCGGGGACCGAATTGGCCCAGGTCCTCGCGGCGCTACGGGCCGAACTGGATGGGCGGGGTGCCGAGGCTGAACGGCTGGCCCAGGCCGCCCTGCGGGCGCCTGCGGTGCAGCCGTGGGAGGTCTACCCCTGGCGGGTGTTCGCCAGCTTCTGGGAGTACCACGCGCAGACCTCCCTGGCCGGGGGCCGGCTGGACCAGGCCAACGAATACCTCGGCCTGGCCTGGGCGGCACAACGCCGGGGCGTGGAAGCGGTGCGCGGCGACCCGGCCCTGCACCTCAGCGCAGGCTGGCTGGCCTTCACCGAGGCGCACCTGCGGGAGACGGAGGGCCGGGTCGCCGATGCCGGCGCCTGCCTGGACTCCGCCCTCGAATCGTTCTTCACCGCGCGGCGGCTGCAGCCCGGGCACGAACAGGCCGAGAAGTACATCCTCGACGGCCAGCGACGGCGCCTGACCCTTCGCAGGCAGCACCGGCTCCCCCTCGGCACGGCCCTGGCGGAGGCAAGCCGGGCCGTGGCCGAGGCAGAGGCGGGGTTCCCGGGCCGCCGGTCGATCGCCCGGGGCGTCGCCCGGGTGCGCAAGGAGGAGGTGCTGCTCGCCGTGGGGGCAGGGGCGGACCTCGAGGGGCCGGCCACGGAGGACCTGCGGGCGGCCTTCCGGCGCTGCCACTCCGGCAGCGACCTCGACCAGGTGCTGCTGGCCCTGGACCTGGACCTGGCCGAGGCTGCCCTGGCCCGGAAGGCCGACCCGGGGCCCTGCCTCCAGCGGGCGCACGCCGTGGCGGAAGCCCGGCATCGCGCCACGCCGGAAGACCCGGACGCCTGCCTGCTGTGGGCCGAGGTGCTGCTGCTCGAGGGCCAGCACCGCCTGGCCCAGGGACGGAGCCTGGACCTGGAGCCGCTGCGCCGGGTGATGGCGACCCTGGATCGGGCCGATTCCCTCCACCTCTCCTACGAGTGGCGGCGGCGCCGACCGGCCATGGCCCGCCTGGCGGCCCTGGAGATCACCGGCTCCCGGGCTGGGTCTCGGCCATGATCGCCGCCGCGGCGGCGAAGGCCTCGGGGGTCAATGCGCCGAAGCCCAGCCAGAACCCCTTCCCTGCGGGCGCCGGAAGGCGCAGCCCGCGTCCGGCGGCGGCGCGGATCCAGGCTGCCGCCTCCAACCCGGCGGGCAGCTGCAGCCACAGACCCAGGCCGGCCTCGGGCGCATCGATCCGGAAGGCCGGCCCGAGCGCGGTCGCCAGGGTCCGCCGGGCGCCCAGCCGGCGTCGCGCGTAGAGCGGGCGCACCTTGCGGAAGAACCGCGCAAGCTCCCCCTCCTCGATGATCCGGGTGAGCACCGTGGCCAGCAGCGGGTCCCCCAGCAGCCCCAGCTTCCGGCCGAGGCGGCCCAGCGCCCGCATCGGCGCGGCCGGGCCGAGCAGGTAGCCCAGCCGCAGGCCCGGCGCCAGGGTCCGTTCGAAGCCGCCCGCCAGCAGGCACACGCCGTGCGGATCCTGGGCCGCCAGGGGCAGGGCGGGCCGCCGGGCGTCGAACAGTTCGCGCGCGCCCTCCAGTTCAAGCACCGGCATCCGCCGCCGCCGGGCCATGTCCAGGCAGGCGTTCCGGTGGGCCTCGGTCCAGCCCGGCCGGTCGGCCGCCAGGTCTCCGGGCACCAGGAGCAGACTGCCGGGGGCGTTCGCCAGGCCCGCCAAGTCCGGGCCGTCGAGGGACCAGGCCAGGGACTGAACCTCCAGCCCCAGGGCCGTCACCCGCCGCTGGAGCGCGGGCGGCGGCTCCGCCAGGGCGAGGACCCGGGCACCGGGCTTGAGCAGTCCACGCAGGGCGATTTCCAGGGCCCCCGCTTCGCCCAGGGTGGCCAGCAGGCTGGAGGGTTCCCGCCAGACGCCCCAGCGTTCGCCGAGCCATTGGGAGAGCACCCGGCAGAAGCCGGCGGCGGCTTCGGTCCCGCCCGGGCCGAGCACCTCGGCGGAGCGGTAGTCCATGGCCATCCGGTAGGTCCGGCCGAGAAGGTCGGCCGGCAGCAGGCGGGCGTCCGGCCAGTCCTCGCGAAGGTCGAGGGCGGCCGGGTCGCCGTGGGAGATGGACTCGCCCAGGGACGGAAGGTCGAAGGCCGGCTCCACGCCTGCCCCGGTCCTGCCTTTCAGGGGCTCCCGCGTGGAGGGCGGTGCCACGAAGGTGCCGCTGCCTGGACGGCTCTCCACCCAGCCATCCGCCTGCAGTTCGCGAAAGGCGGCCAGAACGGTGTTGCGGGTCACGCCGCACTGCGCGGCCAGATCCCGGGTGCTCGGCAGCGCCTCGCCTGCGACCAGCCTTCCATCCTGGACCTGGGCGGCGAGGGCCGCGGCCAGCTGCCGGTAGAGCGGCAGATCCGCATCCGGGTCCACGGGCAGGGCCAGCTCGCGGCTACGCATGGCGGGAAGCGGGGCGGGGCGCTTCGGGTGGCCCCGAAGGGGAAGTGGCTCCGTCGATTGTCGTGTGAAGTGGCTCCATCGGCGAACCTCCGGGCGCTCGATACTGCACCCACCTGCACCTGCTTTTGCCAATCCGTGAAAGGAACCAGCATGCGGAACGTTCGGGCGCTGTCAATCCTTGCCTGGGGGAACCTCTCCTCGGGGCCGCAGTCCTTTCTGCTGGCCCTTGCCCTCCAGCTGGCCGCCTGCGGGGGGGGAGGCGGCGGCTCTGCCCCGGCGGCCCCCACGATCAGCGGGTTCTCCCCGGCCGCTGCCAGCATTGCCAGCGGCACGAGCACGACCTTGACCGCCACCTTCAGCAACGGCACAGGGTCCATCGCCCCCGGTGGCCTGGCCGCGACCAGCGGCGTGCCGGTCACGGTCACGCCCGCCGCCACCACCACCTACACGTTGACCGTGAGCGGGGCCGGCGGCAGTGCGACGGCCACCACCACGATCACAGTGGTGCCGCCGCCGCAGATCGCCGCGTTCACGGTCAGTTCCAGCCAGAGCTGGAGCGGCCAGCCGCTGCAGTTGACCCCGACGTTCACGGGCGGCACCGCCCGCATCGGCACCAGCGGACCCGGGTCCAGCCAGGTGAGTTCCAACGCCGCCAGCGGCGCGGCGGTGACGGTCACCCCGGCCACTGCCACCACCTACACCCTCACCGTCGGCAACGCCCTGGGTGCCTCGGTGACCCAGGACCTGGCCGTGGCGGTGGAAACCCAGCCCGCCAGCATCACCGGCTTCACCACGCCACTGGCCCAGGTCCCCTTCGGCACGCCCATCAGCCTGGCCTGGAGCCTCGGCTCCGTGCCTGAAAGCCTGAGCCTCAACGGTGCGTCCGTGCTGGGGCAGACCAGTGCAGGCACCACGCCCGTGAACCGAACGGTCTACACCCTGGTGGCCCGCAATCCGCTCGGCCCCGATGCCGTCGCCAGCCTGCAGGTGGCGGCGCGGGGCCTGGACGTGCTGGCCGGGGACGGCGGGGGCTTCGGCGACCTGGACGGCCAGGGCGGCGCCGCCCGCTTCAGCCAGATCCGGACCTTCATGGCGGTGGACGCCCAGGGCAATGTGTTCCTCTCCGACACGGGCAACGCGACGGTCCGGAGGATCACGCCCGCCGGCCTGGTCAGCACGGTGGCCGGACGGAAGGGGGTCGCAGGCTACCTGGATGGCCCCGCGGGCAGCGCCCTGTTCGCCTACCCCGCCGGGATCGCCGTGGATGGCGCCGGCAACCTGGTGGTGGCCGATGCCACCAACGCCGTGGTGCGAAGGATCAGCGCGGGAGGCGCCGTGTCGACCCTGGCCGGACTTGCCAACACGCCTGGGACGGCGGATGGCCTTGGCACCGCCGCGCGGTTCTCAACGGGCCTCCGCGGTCTGGCGATGGACGGCGCCGGTGTCATCTACGTGGCCGATGGGGGCAGCCACACCATCCGCCGGCTGCTTCCGGACGGCACGGTGAGCACCTTGGCCGGCACCGCCGGGGTCCAGGGCAGCGCGGATGGGACCGGCGCGGCGGCGCGGTTCAAGTCGCCGGCCGGTCTGTGCCTGGATGGCAATGGCGGCCTGCTGGTGGTGGACGGCGGCAACTCCACCATCCGCCGGATCGTCCTGGCCACCGGCGACGTCAGCACCCTGGCCGGCATGGCGGGCGTCAGCGGCTCCGCCAACGGCACCGGCTCCGCCGCCCGGTTCTCCTTCCCCTATGGGATCACCCGCGCGGAGGACGGCTGGGTGTACGTGGCGGACGCGGGCAACCAGCGGATCCGCAGGATCAATGCGGCAACCGGCGAGGTGGGCACCTTCGCGGGATCCACCTCAGGCTACCAGGATGGCCCCCTGACGACGGCCCTGCTGCAGGAGCCTCGCTCCGTGGCCGCCGGTCCGGGCGGCGTGCTGCACCTGCTGGACTGGAACCACCCCTGCGTGCGGTCGATCCAGGCGGGCACCATCCGCCTGCTGGCGGGTGTTCCCCTCTTCAAGGGCACCGTCGATGGCCCCTTGCGCACGGCACGATTCAACGGGCCCACGGCCTTGGCCGTGGACGGACAGGGGGTCGTCCACGCCGCCGACGCCTGGTACCTGCGCCGCATCGGCAGCGGTCAGGTGGGCACCTCGGCCGGCAACCCGGCAGGCTCGGGGACCGCGGATGGAACCGGGTCGGCCGCAAGCTTCAACGACCTTTCCCAGGTCAGCAACCTGGCCGTGGACGGCCAGGGGAACCTGTTCGTTCCCGATTACGCCAGCCACACCGTGCGGAAGGTCACGCCGGCGGGAGTGGTCAGCACCCTGGCCGGCAGCGCAGGCATCCCGGGAGCCACGGACGGAGCCGGGAGCCTTGCCCGGTTCTCCAACCCGGCGGCCGCCGTGGTCGGCCTCGACGGCAGCCTGTTCATCGCCGACAGCGGCAATTCCGTGATCCGGAAGGTCTCGGCCGTGGGCACGGTCAGCCTTCATGCCGGCGCCTTCGGGGTGACCGCCGAGGTGGATGGACCCGCGGCCAGCGCACGATTCAACGGGGTGCGGGGCCTGGCCCGGGACGGCGCAGGTTCCCTGTATGTCTCCACCAATTCCGTCATCCGGAAGATCGCCACCGACGGCCAGGTCTCCACCCTTGCCGGCGACCCCGATCACTGGGGGGACGGCGACGGCACCGGCCCGGCGGCCAGGTTCTTCCTCCCTTCCGCCCTGGCGGTGGATGGGGCGGGCAACGTCTTCGTCCTGGATGCCGGCAATGCCCTGATCCGCAAGGTCAGCCCGGCCGGGGTGGTCACCACGGTCGCCGGCACCCGCGGCACCCGCGGCATCCTGCCTGGAGGCCTGCCGGGCAGCCTCTGGAGCCCCCAGGGCTTGGCCATCACGGCCCAGGGCGACCTGCTGGTGAGCACACCGGCGGGGATCTGGCAGATCACCGCCCCCTGACATGGACCATCCGGCCCTCGACCGGAGGGGGGAATCGGCCGTAGGTTTGAACAGGGAGGTCGGCCATGGCCCCTGCAACCCTGCCGCCCGGAGGCAGGTCCTATGAACGGCTGGTCCAGCGGCTCAACCGGTTCCCTCAGGGGGCGCCATCCTCGGAACGGCTGTTCCAGATCCTGAGGCTCCTCTTCAGTGAGAAGGAAGCAGGCCTGGTGGCCCAGCTGCCAATCCGGCCCTTCACCGCGGCGCGGGCGGCTGCCCTCTGGCGGATGCCCCTGCGGGAAGCCGAGGGCACCCTCGAAGCCCTGGCCGGGCGCTCGCTGCTGCTAGACTTCCCTACCCGCAGCGGCCGGCGCTACGTGCTGCCGCCGCCGATGGCTGGATTCTTCGAGTTCAGCCTGATGCGCGTGCGCGGCGACCTCGACCAGAAGCTGCTGTCGGAGCTGCTGCACCAGTACCTGAACGTGGAGGAGGACTTCGTCCACGACCTGTTCGCCACCGGCAGCACCCAGATGGGCCGCGCCTTCGTCGACGAATCGGCGATCCCGGCCCACGATGCCCTGCACGTGCTCGACCACGAGCGGGCCAGCGCGGTGGTGCGCGGTGCCAAGGCCATCGGCATCAGTGCCTGCTACTGCAGGCACAAGGCCTCGCACCTGGGTCGCGCCTGTGCGGCGCCGATGGACATCTGCATGACCTTCGGCAGCACCGCCGACTCCCTGGCCCGGCACGGCAACGCCCGCCGGGTGGAGGCCGCCGAGTGCCTGGACCTCCTGCAGGAGGCCCGGGAACGCGGCCTCGTGCAGTTCGGCGAGAACGTGCGGGAGAAGGTCAGCTTCATCTGCAACTGCTGCGGCTGCTGCTGCGAGGCCATGCAGGCGGCACGGCGCTTCGCGTTCATGAGGCCGGTGCATACGACCAGCTACCTGCCCAGGGTGGAGGCCGATGCCTGCACGGGTTGCGGCAGGTGCGTCAACGCCTGCCCGGTGGAGGCGCTGGCCTTGGTGTCCGCCCACGATCCGCGGCGCCGCGCCGCCCGGCGGGCCCGGCTCGAGGAGGCCCGCTGCCTGGGCTGCGGGGTCTGTGTCCGCACCTGCACCCGGTCCGCCCTGCGCCTGGAACCGCGCGCCCAGCGGGTGCTGACCCCGGCCAGCACCGCCCACCGGGTGGTGCTCATGGCCATCGAGCGGGGCAAGCTGGCGGAACTGCTCGTGGACGGCCAGTCCAGCTACGGCCACCGCGCCGCGGCGGCGGTGCTCGGCGCCGTCCTGAAACTGCCGCCGGTCAAGCGGGCGTTGGCCTCCAGGCAGCTGCAATCCCGCTACCTGGACCGGCTCCTGGGTGGACATTGAAGGCGATGCCCTGCCTGAAGGGAGCCGATCAGCCATGATCCAGATGCAGCCGCAGCACGCGCGGACCCAGCGTGCAGCGTCGACGTCCGTCCTGCACGCGGCTGGACCCGCAGGTCCGGCCCAGGAGCCCGGCCTGCCCGGCGGAGCTGGCTGACATGGCGGCCACCCACGCCGTGCCGCCCCTCCTGACCGACCTCGCGGTGGTCCTCGGAACGGCAGCGGTGGTTTCGGCCCTCTTCCATCGGCTGCGGGTCCCGCCGGTGCTCGGCTACGTGATCGCCGGCCTGCTGGTCGGTCCGCATGTCCCGGTGCCGCTGGTGGCGAACCAGGAGAACGTGCAGACGCTCTCGGACCTCGGCGTGATCCTCCTGATGTACACGGTCGGCCTGGAGTTCAACGCCCGCAAGCTCCTGCGCGCTGGCCCCCGAGGCCTCCTCGCGGTGTCGGTCCAGGGCGGGGTGATGTTCACCCTGACCCTCCTGGCGGCGCGCGCATTCGGCTGGGGCGAGACCGCCGCGGTGTTCGTCGGATCGGCGCTCTGCATTTCCAGCACGATGATCGCGGCGCGCCTGGTGGAATCGAGCGGGCCTCCACCGGCGGTCCGGGAGTCGGTCTTCTCGATCCTGGTGATGCAGGACCTGCTGGCGATCCTGCTGCTGACCGGCCTCGCGACCGCTTCGGGCGCCGGCGGCGTGAGGATGGCCGAACTCGGTGCGACCCTGCTGCGCCTGCTGCTGTTCGCCGGACTGCTCCTGGCCCTAGGCCTGCTGCTGGTGCCCCGGTTCGTCCGCTGGGTTGCGGACACCCAGGGGGATGAGGCCCTGCTCGTGCTCAGCGTCGGGCTCTGCTTTGCCCTGGCCTACACCGCCGCCCGCTTCGGCTACTCTCCGGCACTCGGAGCCTTCCTGGGCGGCACCCTGGTCTCCGAAAGCGGGCGGGCCACCCGCGTGGAGGGGCTGGTGCTTCCACTGCGCGACCTGTTCTCCGCCGTCTTCTTCGTGTCCGCGGGGATGCGGATCGACCCAGGCCCCCTGCCGGGCCTGGTCGCGCCGGTCCTGGTCCTGAGCCTCCTGGTGCTGGGGTTGACGCCGTTCCTGGTGGGGGCTGCGAGCGCCCTGGGAGGGCGGCCCTTCCGCTCCGGATTCCACAGTGGGCTCCTGCTGGGCCAGATCGGGGAGTTCTCCTTCATCATCCTCGGGGCAGGCCTGGCCGCGGGAGCGATCGGTGCCGAGGTGTTCGCGGCGGTGGCCGGCGTCGCGGTCCTGACGCTGCTCGGGGCCTCCCTGCTGGTCCGTCGCGGCGAGACCCTCGCGGAACGTGCCTACGGTTGGATCCCGGCCCCCATGCGGACCCGGATGGATGACTACCAGACCTGGATCGCCGGGTTCGACATCCGCCGGACCCGCGGCATCCTGCCGTCCCGGGTCCGCAGGCCGCTCGCCCTGCTGGCCCTGGAGACGGCCTGTCTGGTGGTCTTCCTGGCCTTGAGCTACCAACTGGCGGTGCGGCTGGGCCTGCGGCTCGAGCACCACGAACACCTTGAGCACAGGGCCGCCATGGTGACGGCCTGGGCCGGGATCGCAGCGCTCGCAGCCCTCCTGGGCTGGGTTGTGCACCAGGGCAGCCGCCGGATCGCCGAACGCTGGTTGGACACCCCAGGTGGCGACCCTGCGCCCGGGCGCGACGCCGGCCGCCGCCAGTTCTTCCAGGCCCTGGTGCTGCTCGCCCTCGGACTGCCCGCCGGGGCGGTGCTCCAGCCCTTCCTGCCGGCGCTGGCGGGCCCTGCGGTCCTGGCCGGATTGCTGGTGCTGCTGGGCGTGCTGGTAGCGTCCGCGGCGCGGCGCCGCTAGGCAGTTGGGGCTGCCCGGAGGCGATCCGCCTCGCCGGACGCGGATCCTGTGGCGGATGCAGCAGGTGCGCCCCTCCGCTCCAGGTCCAGCAGCAGCCGCTTGCGCCACAGGCCGCCGCCGTAGCCGGCGAGCTGGCCGTCCTTGCCGACCACCCGGTGGCAGGGCACGACGATGGCCAGCCGGTTCATGCCGTTGGCGGTGCCGGCCGCACGCTGGGCCCCGGGCGTGCCGGCGCGGGCGGCGAGCTGGTCATAGCTGAGGGTCTCGCCGTAGGGGATGCGCTGCAGTTCGGCCCAGACCCGCTCCTGGAAGGGGGTTCCCGGCTCCTCCAGGGGCACCGTGAAACGGCGCAGCCGGCCTTCGAAGTAGGCCTCCAGCTCTGCCTTGAGCTGGCGCAGCAGGGCGTTCTCGCCGGGCACCAGGGGCAGGGCGAAGCGGTGGGCGAGGATCCGCACCTGCTCGCGGAACATCCGCCGGTCGGCGAACTCAAGGAAGCAGACCGCCGTGTCGGTGGCCGCCGCCACCATCGGTCCGAGCGGGGTCTGGAACAGGCAGCTGTGCAGGCAGGCCCCGGCCGCCGCCTGTCCCGGCGGCAGCCCGAAGGCCTGGGCGAAGGCCTCGCGGAAGCCGCTGTGGGATTCGAAGCCGTGGTCGAACACCACCTCGTCGATGCGGGCCCCCTCGCGCAGCCGCGTGAACGCCTGGCCCAGGCGCCGGGCGCGGCACCAGGCCGCGAAGGTCATGCCGTAGGTGGCCATGAACCAGCGCCGCACCCGCTCCGGGGTCAGCCCCCGCTGGCGCAGGTCCCGGCTGCTCCAGCGCCGGTCCGGGGCGCCCTCGATCTCCTGGAGCAGCGGCTCCACCCAGTCCGGCGGCGTCCCCAGGGCCTGCAGCGGGCGGCAGCGCAGGCAGGGCCGGTAGCCGGCGAACACGGCGTCGCGCACCGCGGTGAAGTACTCCACGTTCTTCGGCAGGGGCTTCCGCGCCGGGCAGGTGGGCCGACAGAAGATCCCGGTAGTGCGGACGCCGACGACGAAGAGGCCGTCGTAGCCGGCGTCGCCGGCATAGAAGGCGCGTTCCATTTCCGGGGGGTCGAGGCGATGGTCCATGGCCTCGAAGGTAGGCCGCCGTCCCGGGCCGCTCCACCGGAAATGCGACGATGATGTCGAAACCTTCAGGCCAGGAAGTCCGTCAGGGGTGCCTGGACCAAGGCCCGCTCGCCCTCGACCAGCACCTTCTCCCCCGGCCAGGGCGCCGCCTGCGGGCCCCGATCGGCCACCACCTGCCAGCCGTCCGCGGTCCTGAACAGGGTGTGGGCGTGCGGGTGCAGGCCCCGGGCCAGGAAGAAGGGGGCGGCGAGGCTGGAGGCGGACAGGGCGGTGTGGATCTGGAAATGCCGCTCGATGCGGTCGGCGAAACCGCCATCGAAGATCCGCAGCACCAGGTGCAGCCCCGGCCGCTCGGCGCGGGCCGCCAGACCCACTTCCAGCCCCTCGAGGTCGTCGTTGAGGGTGCTGACCAGGGACCGGGCTCGGGCGATGCCTGCGCCGCGCAGGGCCGCGACCCGGGAGGCGTCCGCCACCATGTGCGGAATCCGCCGGGTCGCCAGCTCCTCGAGCAGGGGGTTGTCGCGGTCGCGCTCGACGACGAGCACCTTGGCCCCGAGCTGCTGCAGGCATTCCGCCACCCGGAGGCCCAGGGATCCCAGGCCGCAGACCAGGACGTGGTCCCGCAGCCGGTGCCGGCGGCGGCCCTCCTGGGCATCGAGCCGCAGGCCGACCAGGGCGTTGGTGAGGATGGCGAACAGCCCGGCGGTGAGGGTGACGCTGGACAGCATGAGGACGATGCCCGCCAGCTTGTCCAGGTCCGATGCCTCGCGCAGGCTGAAATCGCCGTAGCCCACCGTGCAGAAAGTGGTGACCACGAAGTAGAGGGCGGACATCCAGGGCAGGTGCTGGGTGATGTGGAAGTAGGTGGTGGCGGAGGCGAGGAGGCCGGCGGTGAGGGCCAGGATCCCGAGCAGGTAGCGGTCGGCCCGCCGGGGCAGTTGCGGCAGGCCGGAGGCGGCGGGCCGCCGGCCGTGGCTGGCCGGAGTCTCGAGGGGCACGCAGGCGGGTCCCTCGGGGCTGTCCTGGAATGCATAGATGCGGCCACCGTGGGCGACGGTCTGGAGCGCCCCGGCCCGGACCGCGGCGGCGGCGAACCTGGGGGCCGACACTTCGGCCGCGCTGAGCACGGCGCAATTGCCCAGTTCCTGCTGGATCTTCCGGCCCAGGCGAAGGTCGAAGAAGGAGACCACCAGCCGCAGGTCCGGGTGCGCGTCCCGCACCTCCAGGGCCAGCGCGAGGTTGGCCGCGTCACTGCCGGCGCAGAACAGCGCGGCCGTCGCCCCTCCGAAGGGAAGCGAGGGCAGGAAGCCAGGGTCCTCAGGGTCCCCAGTGGCGTGCAGCCGGCCGTCCCAGGTCAGGGCCATGCGCCGGAGGGGCGGCTCCAGGGGCACCGCCAGGGCCTCGATGCCCAGTTCCCGGGTCAGCTCCCCCAGGCGGACCGCCAGGTTGGACTGGCCGAAGACGAGGAGGCGCGGCATCGAACCCGGGGGGGCTAGCGGAGCTTGTCCAGCACCGAGTCGATCTGGGCCGACACCTGGACGATGTTTCGATTGACGTCCTCGATCTCCTGGGTGAGCTTGCGCACCGTCTCCACCGACTTGCCCATCTGGTCGGCCACCACCGCGAAGCCCCGGCCGAGGGTGCCGGCCTTGGAGGCTTCGATGCTGGCATTGAGGGCGAGCATCTGCATGCTCGACATCACCTGGTTGATCTGGCCGACGATCGCCTGGCTGCCCTGGAGTCCCTCGGCCAGGCGGGCCTTGATCGGCTCGATGACCGCCGAGACCTCGGACTGGCTGCGGCGGCGGTGCTCGGCCATGACCTGGACCATGACCGCCGCCATGCCATGGGTCAGGAGGCCGGTCCCGGTCCCCGCCAGCCGCTCGGCCAGGCGGACATCGAACCCTTCGATCCCGGTGGTCTCGATGATGAAGTCCGCCGGCTCCTGCCGGAGTGCCTCTTCGAAATCGGTGTAGGTGGCGACCCGGGCCGCCTTTGCCGCGATCATGGCCGGGGCCTGGGGGTTCGGATCCACCACGAACCGGACCCTCGCCCGGCTGCTGGAGGCGAAGAACTCGAACAGCTGCATGCCGCCGCGGCCGCCGCCGAAGATGCCGATGGAGAGTGCTGTGCCGTTGTCGACGAAATCCACCATGGAAGGCTCCGGCTGGGACGACCCCATCAAGACCCTATCGGCCGGCGGGCGCAAAGCTGGAATCCGGGTCAAGCCTTCGCTTCGAGGCGGCTCCAGCTGTCCTTGAGCCCGACCGTCCGGTTGAACACCAGGGCCCCGGGCCGGGAGTCCGGGTCCACGCAGAAGTAGCCCGTGCGCTCGAACTGGAAACGCTCACCCGGGGCGGCGGTGCCCAGAGCGGGCTCGACCCGGGCCCGCTGGACCTGAAGGCTCTCGCCGTTGACACCCTGGTGCCAGTCCTGGCCCTCAGGAACGTCCATGGGATCGTCCTGCAGGAAGAGGTGGTCGTAGAGCCGAACCTCGGCCTCGAGGGCGTGGGCCGCGCTGACCCAGTGGAGGGTCCCCTTCACCTTGCGGCCGTCCGGGGCGTTGCCGCCCCGCGAGGCTGGGTCCCAGGTGCAGCGCAGTTCGACCACCGCGCCAGCGCCGTCCTTGACCACCTCCTGGCAGGTGACCAGGGCCGCCCCCCTCAACCGGACCTCCGCACCCGGGGCCAGCCTGAACCACTTCTTGGGCGCCTCCTCGCGGAAGTCGTCCTGGTCGATCCAGAGCTCCCGGGTGAAGGCGACGGTGCGGCTGCCCAGCTCCGGACGCTCGCCGTGGTTGGGCAGTTCCACCTCGAACGCATCGGCCTCCGCCATGTTGGTGATGGTCAGCCTGAGCGGGCGCAGCACCGCCATGCGACGCGGGGCACGGGCTTCCAGGTCCTCGCGGATGCAGTGCTCCAGGAGACCCGCGTCGGCCACCATGTCGCGCTTGGCGACGCCCACCTTCTCGGCGAAGGTGCGCAGGCTCTCCGGGGTGTAGCCGCGGCGGCGCAGGCCGCAGATGGTGGGCATGCGGGGGTCGTCCCAGCCGTTGACGATCTTCTCCTGGACCAGCTGCAGCAGGCGGCGCTTGCTCATCACGGTGTGGGTGAGGTTGAGGCGGGCGAACTCGTACTGCCGGGGCAGGGGACGGCGGAAGAACCTCGCGTCGACGTCCTGCTCCAGGAACCACTCGTAGAGCGGCCGGTGGTCTTCGAACTCCAGGGTGCAGATGCTGTGGGTGATGCCCTCGATGGCGTCGCTGATGCCGTGCGCGTAGTCGTACATCGGGTAGATCGGCCAGGCATCGCCGGTGCGGTGGTGGTGGGCCCTGCGGATCCGGTACATCAGCGGGTCACGCAGGTTCATGTTGCCGCTCTGCATGTCGATTTTCGCCCGCAGGACCCGGGAACCGTCCGCGAACTCGCCGGCGCGCATGCGGCGGAACAGGTCCAGGTTCTCTTCGGCGGTGCGGTTCCGGAACGGACTGTCCTGGCCGGGCGTGTAGAAATTGCCGCGGTAGCGCTTGATGTCCTCGTCGGAGAGGTCGCAGACGTAGGCCTTGCCCTGCTGGACGAGGTATTCAGCATAGTCGTAGAGGGTCTGGAAGTAGTCGGAGGCATAGAACTCGCCCGCCCAGTCGAAACCCAGCCAGCGGACGTCCTCCCGGATCGAGTCCACGTACTCCACGTCCTCCTTCACCGGGTTGGTGTCGTCGAAGCGCAGGTTGGTGGCGCCGCCGTACGTGCGGCCAAGGCCGAAATTCAGACAGATGCTCTTGGCATGACCGATGTGCAGGTAGCCGTTGGGTTCCGGTGGGAAGCGGGTCAGCACCCGGCCCTGGTGCTTGCCGGTCCGCAGGTCGGCTTCGATGAACTCCTCGAGGAAGTTCAGGCTCCGGGTCTCGGGCAGGGGGGCTGCGTCATCCATTCATCGATGATAGCGGAGCGGCCGGCGGGACCTCGGCGCGGTCCAGCCGGTCCACGAAGGCCCTGAACAGCCTCCGCGCGGCCTCCCCGGCCGGATCTCGGCGCAGAGTGAGGTCCTCGGGGTGCCACTGCACCCCCAGCACCCAGCGGCCGGGCTCCGCCGCCTCGATGCCTTCGACCAGGGCCGCCCCATTCCGGCAGGTGGCTCCGTCGAAGGCGGCCGTCCGCAGCCCGGGCGCGGCCCGCAGGACCGCCTGGTGGTGGCGGCTGTTCACCGGCACGGGCCCGGTCCCGAGGATCCGGGCCAGCCGGCTTCCCGCCACGATCTCCACCGGGTGCAGCGCGCCCGGCTCCAGGGCGGTGCCGTGCCGATGCCGGTCGGCCGGGCAGCCGAAGTGGTCCGGAATGTCCTGGATCAGGCTGCCCCCCAGGGCGACATTGAGGATCTGGGCGCCCCGGCAGATGCCGAGGATGGGAAGATTCCGCGACCATGCCTCCCTGACCAAGGGTAGCTCGCCGGCGTCCCGCTCGGGATCCGGTTCGGCCAGGGGGTGGACCGGTTCATCCGGGTCCCAGTGGTGTGGATGGATGTCCAGGCCGCCGCTGAGCAGCAGGGCGGCGGCCTGGTCCAGACCGCCCCCCTCGCCGGGCACCCGCCAGTGGACTCCGCCCGCCCACCCCGCCTGCCGCAGGACCGGCAGGAAGTGGGCCTCGGCGTAGGCCCGGTCGCGGCAGCTGACGACGATCGCCCCCATGCCCTCCCCCGATGGAGCTATGATCGACACCCTATCACCCCGGGTGGTCCCGGGGTCTGCGCGGCGGAAGGCTCCGCCGAAGGAGGACAGCATGTCCGGCTCCATGAACAAAGTCATCCTGATCGGGAACCTCGGCCGCGATCCGGAACTGAAGATGACCGCCCAGGGCACGCCGGTGGCGCGCTTCTCCCTGGCCACCACCGAGACCTGGAAGAATGCCCAGGGTGACAAGCAGTCGAAGACCGAGTGGCACAACGTCGTCATCTGGGGCAAGCAGGCGGAGACCGCCGAGCGGTACCTCCGCAAGGGCAAGCAGGTGATGATCGAGGGCAAGATCCAGTACCGCGAGTACACCGACCAGGCCGGGGTCAAGAAGACCGCGTGTGACATCCGCTGCGAGAACTTCGTCATGCTTGGCCGGGCCGACGAGGGCCCCCGGAACGAGGGCCATGGCTACGGCTCCCGGCCGCAGGCCAGCGAGCCCTACGAGGAGCACGGCGCCCCGCCGGCCACTGGAGGAGGTGGCTACGACGAGGATATTCCATTTTAAATAAGCACTTAGGTTTAACCTGACGGTGCTGCCCACCCCCCTCGAGGGAACGGGAACCGGACCACGATCCTAAATTCAAGGGTTCCTGAGCAGCCTCCGATGGGAAGTCCGTAGGATTCCCCATGCCCTCAGAACGACGACAATTCCGCCGAATCCCCCTCGAAGCCCACGTGAGCTTCCAGGAGATCACCTTCACACGGCAGCCCGAAACCGGGGAGAGCGTCTACAAGGACGTCTCCGGTGGCGGGCTGCTCGTCCATTCCGCCAACGCGGTCCAGCTCGGCACCCTGCTGAAGCTGGAACTCAGGCTGCCGGGGTGGGGACGGCACCAGGACCATTTCGGGTCCACCTCCGACCTGGACCAGAGGCCCCTGGTGGCGGTGGGAGAAGTGGTCCGGCTCGAGGCGCTCGAGGGAGGCGGGTTCGAACTGGGCGTCAAGTTCCTGAACGTCTACCCCGACGACCTGAAGGCCATGCTCAAGTTCATCGATGCGTCCGCCCCGGCGGAACCCCACTAGTCTCTTCGGACCAGGAGGCCCCCTTGAAGATCCTCATCGTGGACGACTCTTCGACGATGCGCCGCATCATCATCAACACCCTGTCCCGGATCGGCTATTCGGACGTCCTCGAGGCCGAGAACGGCAAGGCCGGGCTGGACCAGCTGGGCAAGGGCGGGGTGGAGATGATCATCACCGACTGGAACATGCCTGAAATGGACGGGCTGGAGTTCGTGGGTAACGTCCGGGGACAGAATCCGAGCATCCCGATCCTCATGGTCACCACCAACGCCGCCAAGGAGGACATCGTTGCGGCGCTCCAGGCCGGCGTGAACAACTACGTGGTCAAGCCGTTCACCCCGGAGACCCTCAAAGAGAAGATCGAGTCGCTCCTCGGCTGAGGGGAATGCCATGGACCAGTCCGAGATCGATGCCCTGATGAAGGCGGGCGCCAAGGGCGCCAAGCCCAAGAAGGCCGAGAAGCCGGCCCCGCTGGAGCCGGCCGCCCCCGCGGCAGCCGCCCCGGCGGCCCCCGCGGCCGCCGAGGAGGTGCACCGGGACGCCGATGGCCACGTCCTGGTGGAGATCGGCGCGGTCACGGAGGTCACCGAGCGTGAGACCAACAAGGTCATGGACCAGCTGGATGTCATCAGCCAGCTGGTGGGCAGGCAGCAGGCCCTGATCACCGACATCCTCGCCCACCCGGGCGCCCAGGATCCGGCCGTGCAGGCGGCCATCGGCCAGGTGATGGGTGCGGCGAAGGACATCCAGACCAAGGTCTTCGAAACCATGGACCTGATGCAGTTCCAGGACATCACGCGGCAGAAGCTCGAGCGGATCGTACACCACCTGCGCCAGATCCACGACTACATCGTGGACCTGCTCGGGACCGGGTTCAAAAACGAGCCGGCCAAGGTCTCCATCAGCCGGACCATCGCGCAGACCGGCACCACCCCTGACGAGCGCAAGCTCCACGCGGATTCGGTCATCGAGGAGTTCCGCCGCGGCCAGGCCCAGAAGGACTAGGACATGCCCGCCAACGCCGCGCCCCCGACCGCCCGAGACCTGATCCCCTCCGGTCAGCTGGTCACCTTCCTCCTGGACGGCGTGGAATTCGGCCTGGACATCGATCGCGTGCAGGAGATCACCACCCGGACGGAGATCACGCCGGTGCCGGGGTCGCCCAGGTTCGTCCTGGGCGTGATCAACCTCCGGGGCCAGATCATCCCGGTGCTCGACAGCCGGCAGCGGTTCCACCTCGCCCATGCGGCCCCCACGGCCCGGACCCGGATCATGGTCCTCGACCTCGCCGGAGAGCCCACCGGGTTCCAGGTGGACGCCGTCGCCGAGGTGGTCAAGCTGGACGACTTCTCCCTGAAGGAGACGCCGCCCCTCGTGGCCGGGGTGCGCAGCGAGTACCTGGCTGGGATGGTGACGGCAGGAAGCCGGCTGATCACCCTCATCAACCTGGACAAGATCCTGGACAGCTCCGAGTTCTTCCACCGCCAGCTGCTGTCCCAGGAGACCGGCCGGACCGTCGGGTTCTCGACGCACGGTCAGGAGGCCGAGGAGGAGAGCGACGAGCTGCCCTTCGTCACCTTCTCCCTGGGCCAGGAGTCCTTCGGCGTGGCGCTCGCCAACGTCGAGGAGATCGTCGACCTGCCCGCGGTCACCAAGATCCCGGATGCACCGGACTACGTCATGGGCGTGATCTGCATCCGCGACCAGGTGCTCCCCCTCCTGGACTTCACCCGGCTTCTGAGGGTGGAGGGCAGCAGCGACGACGCGCCCAAGGAGATGGTGATCCTGCTGAGCTTCGAGAACGCCCGCCTGGGCATGGTGGTCGATGGCATCCAGGAGATCATCCGGATCCGCGACGAGGACATCCTCCCGGCCCCCCACACCCTGAGCGAACCGGAAAAGGCCCACCTCGACGGGGTCGTGATCCGCAGCGACCGGATGGTGAGCCTGATCCGGGTGATGCAGATCCTCGACCGGGAGGACCACCAGCGCCTGGCGACCCTCGGGGCCTCCGCGGCTTCGGGGAGGACCACCGAGCTGCAGGAGCGCCACGACCTTCCGATCGTGGTGTTCCGGCTCGGCGAGGAGTCCTTCGGCCTGCGCCTCCACGAGGTGCGCGAGATCATCATGGTCGGGCAGATCACGCCGGTGCCGCGGGCGCCCGCGTTCGTGGAAGGGGTGCTCAACCTGCGCGGCGAGGTGATGCCCGTCCTCGATCTGCGCACGCGCTTCGGCATCGACCGCATCGACCGCACGGCGCTCTCGCGCATCCTGATCACGCCCATCGGCGGGGTGTTCACGGGCCTCGTCGTCGACTCGGTGCAGGAGGTCGGGTCCGTGGACCAGCGGAAACTGGAGGACCCGCCCCGGGTCACCACGGTCGGGGCCAATGCCTACATCGAGAAGGTAGCCCGGTCGGAGGCCGGGATGATCTTCCTGCTCGACCTGCAGCGTCTTCTCAGCGATGTCGAAGGCCAGCAATTGCAGAACTTCCAGGGACGAAAGAAGGGCTGAGCCATGGCGGACCTCCCCCTCGATGACCCCAGCTTCTACGAGGACTTCCTGGTGGAGGCCGGGGAACACTTCGAGTTGATCGAGCAGAACTTCCTGGTGCTCGAGGAGAATCCCGGCGACCTGGACATCCTCAACGCCATCTTCCGGAGCGTGCACACCATCAAGGGTGCCTCCGGCTTCCTGGGCCTGCAGAAGGTCCAGGGGCTGGCGCACATCGGCGAGAACATCCTGGACGACCTCCGGAAGGGCCGGATGACCGCCACGCCGGAGGTCATGGAACTCCTGTTCGAGACGGCGGACACCCTGAAGGTGCTGGTCAATGACGTGGGGCTGAACATCCGCAAGCAGGGCCCCCCGAAGGACCCGGACACCACCAGCCTCATCCAGCGCCTCGAGGCCCTCAAGTCGGGCGGCACGGCACCTGCCCCGGTCTCCAGCGAGGCCCCGTCCGCCGGCCGCTGCCGGATCCCGGCCGCCTTCGAACACCTTGACGCCGAATCGCGGGCGGTCATCGACGCCGCCTCGGCGGAGGGGCCCGTGCTCCTGATCAAGGCCGAGTTCGACCCGGCCATCCTGCAGAGCGCCTTCAAGCCCACCAGCCTGCTGCCGACCGTCGATCTCGTGGGCAGCCTGCTGCACGTCAGCAGCCCGATCCGGGAGGAGCCGACCCTGGACAGTTTCGATCCGGGCCGGGTCTACATGGACATGGTCCTGGCCGTCCGGCCCAACGAGGACCTTGCGACCATCAAGCGTCTGTTTGCGGGCTTCCAGAACGTGAACTTCGAGTTCCACCTGCTCGGCTCCGAAGGCGAAGGCGCCCCCCTTCCGGCCGCACCGGCGTCTGCCGTCGTCCCCGCCGCGGCCGCACCGGCGGTTCCGGAGCCGCCCAAGCCTGCGCAGGAGAAGGCCTCGGTGGATCGCCCGGCCGACCGCGCCCCGGACAAGTCCGGGTCGGACACGATCCGGGTGAGCCAGGCGAAGCTCGACGGGTTCATGAACACCGTGGCCGAGCTGATCATCAGCAAGACCATGATCAGCCACCTGGTCGAGCGGCTGGGTGCGGAAACCCAGGGGACCGCCCTCGACGGCCTCACCAAGGAACTGCACCAGGCGAGCGCCTACCTCGACCAGGTCAGCAAGGAGATCCAGGCCGCGGTCCTGGGCATCCGCATGGTGCCGATCAAGACGATCTTCGGCAAGTTCCCGAGGATGCTCAGGGACCTGGCGAAGGCCAGCGGCAAGCGGATCGAGCTGAAGGTCTTCGGCGAGGAGACCGAGATCGACAAGAGCCTCATCGAGGAGCTCAGCGACCCGCTGATCCACCTGATCCGCAACTCGGCGGACCACGGCGTGGAGCTGCCGGAGCAGCGGGCGGCCCAGGGCAAGCCCGAAACCGGGACGGTGGTCTTGAAGGCGCGGCACGAAGGCGACAGCGTCATCGTCGAGATCGAGGACGATGGCAAGGGGATCGACCCGGCGATCATCAAGGCGAAGGCGATCGAGAAGGGGATCCTCGCCGCGGACCGCGCCGAATCCCTCTCCGATGACGAGATCATCGACCTGATCTTCCTGCCCGGGTTCTCCACGGCCCAGAAGGTCACCGACATTTCCGGCCGCGGCGTCGGGATGGACGTGGTCCGGAGCAATGTCCGGAAGCTCAACGGCAACGTCAGCGTCCGCAGCACGGTGGGCAAGGGCAGCGTCTTCACCATCCGGCTGCCGCTCACCCTCGCCATCATCGACGCGCTGCTCATGCGCGCAGGGGGCCAGGTCTTCGCGTTGCCGGGAGCGGCGGTGGAGGAGACGCTGCTGGTCACCCAGGCCCAGGTTGCGAGCCTGACCCGCCGCAAGGCCATCAACCTCCGCGGCGAGGTGCTCGGCGTGACCCGCCTGCGCGACCTGCTCCAGTTCCGCGACGACGACAGTGTCCCGGCGGACGCCGAGGACCTCCCGGTGGTGGTGGTCTCCTCCGCCGGACGGCGCATGGGGCTCATCGTCGATGCCTTCATCCGGCGCCAGGAGATGGTTATCAAGCCCCTCGCGCCCTACCTGGCCAGCCTGCCCGGGATCTCGGGCGCCAGCATCATGGGGGACGGCGGTGTGGTGCTCATCCTCGATCCCTCCGAGCTCCTGACCCTCGCCACTGAGGAGGCGCCTTGAGCGCGGCCCCCGCCGGCGTTGCCGCCGGGCCTGCGGGCCGGGAGGACGCCCGGCAGATCCTCGTCTTCCTGATGGACGGCCGGAACTACGGGATCCCCCTCGGCATGGTGGCCGAGATCCAGCCCTGGCGGACGCTGAACCGGATGCCGCACATGCCCAGGGCGGTGGACGGGCTGCTGGACCTGCGGGGCCAGGTGGTGCCGGTGGTCAACCTGCGCAGGCGCATGGGGCTGCCGGACCGGGAGGACCCCCGGGGATCGATCATCCTGGTGGTCGAGCTTGGCGCGGTCCGCACCGGCCTGATGGTCGATGCGGTGGAGGGCGTCGCCCGGGACGGAGGCGGCCGGTTCCACCCCGCCAGCCGGATGCTGGTCGGCCTGGAAGGCGAATGGGTCACCGGCTTCCTGGTCACGGATGAAAAGATCGTCACCCTGCTGGACCCTGTCCACGCCGCGAGCCCCACCCAGCAGCACGGGCTGGCCGCCAGTTCCCATGAAATGGACCTCGAGGCCCGCCTCGACGAGGGCCTGCGCCAGTTGATCGCCATGGCACCCGGCAAGGAGGATGGCAAGGGTCGCATCATCCCCCAGATCGAGTCGGCCATCTCCCACACCGAGGAGGAGATGGCCAAGGTCCTCGACGGCGTCGAGGCGATGCTGTCGCATTCCGACCAACTGTTCACCGGCCTCGCCCGGCTCAAGCAGGAGGCGGCCATGGGCCGCCTGAAGGGCGAGGAACCCAAGATTGCGGAACTGGAGAAGGCCTCCCAGCGGATCCAGGACGAGATCTTCCGGACCATCCAGCTGTGCCAGTTCCAGGACATCGCCCGGCAGAAGCTGGAGCGGGTCCTGCGACACATCCAGGGGATGCAGGGCCTGGTCGGGAAGCATTTCCGGGACCTGCCGAAGTACCGCTGAGAACCGGCTCCTGCGGAATCCCGCTTCGGTTCCGGGCCGCCGCTTGGCACAATGGATCCTTTGCAGCGAGGATCCGCCGTGTCCGCTCCATTCGTCGAAGTCCGCCACCTCTCCCAGCGCGTCGGCCAGACTGTCACCCTGCGCGGCTGGGTCCGCAACGCGCGGACCAGCAAGACCCGCTTCATCGACCTTCGCGACGGCTCGGGGTTCGTCCAGTGCGTGGTCGGAAGCGCCGAAGCCGACCCGGAAAGCTATGAACTGGCCGGCCGGCTGGCCCAGGAAGCCGCCATCGAGGTGAGCGGAACCGTCCAGACCCATCCGAAGACCGGGGCGCCGGAGCTCCTGGTCAAGGCCCTCCGGCTGATCGGCGACAGCCAGGACTACCCGATCACCCCCAAGGAGCACGGCATCGAGTTCCTCATGGAGAACCGCCACCTCTGGCTGAGGTCCCGCCGGCAGTGGGCGATCCTGCGGGTCCGGCACTGGATCGCCAAGGCGATCCGCGACTTCTTCGACGGGGAGGGCTTCACGCTGCTGGACGCCCCGATCCTGACCCCCTCCGCCTGCGAAGGCACCAGCACCCTGTTCGCCACCGAATACTTCCACGAAGGCATGGCGTTCCTCAGCCAGTCCGGGCAGCTGTACCAGGAACCGGGTCTGGCCGCCTTCGGCAAGACCTACTGCTTCGGTCCCACCTTCCGGGCGGAGAAGAGCAAGACACGGCGCCACCTCACGGAGTTCTGGATGGTCGAACCGGAGATCGCCTTCGCCCACCTCGAGGATGCCGTCCAGCTGGGCGAACGGATGATGAAGTTCATCCTCCAGCGCGTCCTGACCGATCGCCAGGAGGAGCTGAAGATTCTCGAGCGCGACCCGGCCCCGCTCGAAACCGCGCTGAGCGTGGACTACGCCCGGATGACCTACACCGAGGCGGTGGAGCGGCTCCACGAGCTGGGATCCGACATCCAGTGGGGCGAGGATTTCGGCAACGACGACGAGACCATCCTGATGAATGCGCTGGACCGCCCGCTCTGGGTGCACCGGTTCCCCAAGGTGTTCAAGGCGTTCTACATGGAGCCCGATCCGGAGGACCCGCGCCTGGCCCTGGGCGCCGACCTGCTGGCTCCGGAGGGTTACGGCGAGATCATCGGCGGCGGCGAGCGCGCCAGCAGCCTCGACTACCTGCTCGAGCAGATCGCCCACCACCAACTGGACCGCGCCGACTACGAGTGGTACCTCGACATCCGCAAGTACGGCAGCGTGCCCCACGCCGGCTTCGGACTGGGCCTGGAGCGGGCGGTGGCATGGATCTGCAAGCTTCCGCACGTGCGCGAAACCGCGCCCTATCCCCGCATGATGGGGACGCTTCGCCCCTAGCTGTCGCGGCCAAAGACACTGTTCAGCTTTGCGGCAGGGGTGAGACCGCCTAGGGCTGAGTGGGACCTGTGGTGATTGTAGTGATGCAGCCAGGCCTCGAGGGCCTGGCTGCGCTGTTCTGAGCTCTGGTAGGCCAACCGGTAGGCCCATTCGCGCAGGGCGGTCTGGATGAACCGCTCCGCCTTGCCGTTGGTCCTCGGCCGGTAGGGTCTCGTGAAGGAATGCTTCACGCCGTGGGCTTCGCAGACCGCCTTCACCAGCTTCGAGTGGTAGCACATGCCGTTGTCGCTGAGGATCAGCTGGACGACCGCGCCCAGGCTACCGAAATGCAAAAGCGCCCTCTGGAGGAAGGCCGCTGTTGTCTCCTTCCGTTCGTCGGGAAGCACCTCGGCGTAGCTGCTCCGGGAATGGGCATCGATCGCCACGTGCAGGTGCTCCCAGCCGATCCCCCGCTGGCGGGTCCTGCGGTCGCCATGGATGCGGTGGCCGACCCCCTGGATCTTCCCCAGCTTCTTGATGTCGAGGTGGACCAGGCCTCCAGGTTCGGCGATCTCGTAGCGCCGCGGCGGCTCCTTCTTCTCCAGGGCGGACCACCGGGACAGCCCCTTCCGTCGCAGGATCAGGCCAACGGTCGAGCGCGGCAGACCGAGTTGGCGAGCCACCTCCGACGCCGGCAGCCGTGACCGCCGCAGATCGATGACCTTTGCGACCACGGCTGCCTCGGTGCGGCTCGGGGCGCGTAACGGTCGGCAGGACCGGTCCCGAAGCCCCGCGCGACCCTCCTTCTTGAAGCGGGCCAGCCACTTGAAGGCGGTCCGAGGGCTGATTCCGGCGGCTTCGGCAGCCCTGCGGACAGTCCAGCCCAGGCAACGGACCCTCCTGACCAATAATCCTCGACTGAATGGGCTGGTCTTTGCTGAACTGTGCAGGTTCATCCGGGCTGACTCCTTGAAAGCTGCTGCTTCGCAACAACAGCTTCCCAGTTCAGCCCGGGTGAACAACCTCCTTGGCAGCTACA
>JAYRFV010000047.1:0-2001 GCA_041908165.1 Holophagales bacterium
CACTAAACTCGCTGATCCGGCGGCGACACCTAATTTTGCGGGGTATAGCGTCGCCTTCAGCCCCGATGGGGCTTTTGTTGCCGTGGGGCATAGCACTTCGCCCTATATCAGCGTTTACCCCTGGTCGAGCAGCGGCTTCGGCACCAAGGTAGCCAATCCCGCGACGCTACCTGCAGGTCAGGTCCGGGGGGTCGCATTCAGCCCCAATGGGGCTTACCTTGCCGTGGCCCATGATGGGAGCCCTTACGTCAGTGTTTATCCGTGGTCGAGTAGCGGCTTTGGCACTAAACTCGCTGATCCGGCGGCGACACCTAATTTTGCGGGGTATAGCGTCGCCTTCAGCCCCGATGGGGCTTTTGTTGCCGTGGGGCATAGCACTTCGCCCTATATCAGTGTTTATCCCTGGTCGAGCAGCGGCTTCGGCACCCGGGTCACAAACCCCGCGACGTTGCCTGCCGGTGTAGTCCAGGGCGTAACCTTTAGCCCGGACGGCGCCTTTATTGCCGTAGCCCAGAACTTTACCCCCTTCGTCAACGTCTACCCCTGGTCGAGTAGCGGCTTCGGCACTAAGGTCGCCAACCCGAGCACTTTGCCCGCTAGCCAGGCTAGGGCGGTCGCCTTCAGCCCGGATGGCGCTTTCATTGCCGTAGCCCATATCACCACTCCCTATATCAGCGTTTACCCCTGGTCGAGTAGCGGTTTTGGCACCAAGGTCGCTAATCCGGCCACCTTGCCCGGCGGCAACGGCACTGGGCTCGCTTTCAGCCCGGACGGCGCGTATCTCGCCGTTGTCAACGAGGACGCCTCTAGCCCTTATGGGTACTTGACCGTCTACCCCTGGGACGGCGCCTTTGGCTCCGCCATTACCCCGGCCTCGGCCTTGGCGGGCACCGGATACGGCGTGGCCTGGCGGCCACAGTGAGGACCCCATGTACGCAATTTTGTTAAACGGCGCTATTGACCGCTACCCCCTGTCCTTGGCGCAGGTGCGCCGGGCCTTCCCCGCCGTGAGTTTCGCGGCCGTGCCCGACCCCCAGGCGTTGCTGGCGCTGGGCGTCGTTGCGGTCCAGGCGGTTGCCGCCCCCGACTATGACCCGGACACCCAGCAATTGAGCGAGGGCCAGCCGGTGCCGCACCCTGATGGGTGGGCGCAGACCTGGACGGTGACGGACTTGCCGCCGGACGAGATTGCCGCCCGCGCCCAAGCGCGGCGAGCGGCACTGGTGTGCACCCCGCGCCAGGCCCGCCGGGCGCTGATCGGGGCCGGGCTGCTGGGGGCGGTGACCGCCTGGATCGCCACCGCCGACGCGGAGACCCAGATCGACTGGGAGTTCGCTACCGAGATTCGCCGCGACTGGCCACCCATCGCCGCCTGCGCGACGGCCCTGGGCTTGACCGATACCGATCTCGACAACCTCTTCGCAGCAGCGGGGGCGCTATGAGCTACACCACCGACGCCGACCTGTACCGCCTGATCGCCGCGCGCACCCTGACGCAACTCGCCGCCGACGACCCCCAGGCCGAGGCGCCGGAGCCGCTGATCCTGGCCGAGGCCCGCGCCTATGCCGACGCCCAGGTCGATGCCCGGCTACGGCAACGCTACAGCCTGCCGCTGGCCAGCGTGCCGCGCGAACTGCGCGATTGGGCGCTGGCGCTGGCGCGGCGCTGGCTCTATGAGCGCCGTCCCGATGGCCAGGATATTCCCGAAGCCGTCCAGCACGCCGCCAAGGAGGCGCTGGCGTCACTGGACGCGGTGCGCGACGGCAAGATGAGCCTGGCCATTGCCAGCGCACCAGAAGGCGAGACACTGGCTCCAGAAAGTGGGCGCGTGCGCGTGGTGGCTCCCGAGCGCGTCTTCACGGCGGATGTGTTGGGCCGCTACTGATGGCCATCGCCACCCAGACCCTCATTGATCAGACGCTCGCCCAGGTGCAGGCCGCCCTGCCCGAGCTAGAGGCCGCCCTGTTCCCGGCAGTGCCGACGACGTTTCGCCTCAATCAC
>JAYRFV010000048.1:0-10816 GCA_041908165.1 Holophagales bacterium
CAGCGACATGTCGGTGAGGTGCATGAGTTTCAGCACCCGCTGCCCGAACAGCGCGAAGAACACCAGGATCAGGAAGGCCAGCAGCACTTCGCGGACGATGATCCGCCGCCGCCGGGCCGGATCCACCTGGCGCAGCAGCCCGATGAACAGCGGGATGTTGCCCAGCGGATCGGTGACCAGCACCAGAAGCACGACGGCGGAGATGAAGGAGGAGGAGTCCATCTTGGGGATCAGAACGGCTTGACCGGCTGGGCCAAGTCGGCGCCGACAGGGCCCGCGGCGAGGACGGCGAGGACGGCGAGCGAATGGCGGAGGAGGTCGCGATCGGTCATGTTCCCGCTCCACTGATCGGAGTCCCAAGCTGAGGAAGAAGGTGGTTCACCCCCGGATTCTCGACGAAACCAGGGACATAGGGAAGGCCGCGACTCGGCCCAAGGGCCGGACGATCCACGGCGGGCCGGAAGCATGCTCGCTCCGGCCCATGACCCGCCTTCTTTGGCCTCCAGGATGACGGCTGTGATGGTAAGGGTGGCCCCTTGGAACAGCCTTCCCCCTGGGGCGGGACCGAGCAGCAAGATCCGTGTGTGAGGTGGCGGTTGAAAGGATGGGGATGCTCGGGTATTAATTGCGAAGCTCTATTCGAGCCCCCTGTTCCGCCCTTCTTCCTGACTCCCGATGCCAGAACCAGCCCGGCCCTAGGGTAGGGAATTCTTCAGAGAGGCCTACCCGATGAAACGCGCCTTCATCCTGCTGCTTCTCTGCTTCGGACTCGTGCTGCCACCGGTGGCGTGCGGCGGTGGGGGCGGCGGCAGCACCCAGCCTGCGCCCCCCGCCAGCACCTATACCGCGACCTTCACGGCCGGCACCGGCGTCAGCATGGGCCAGACCGCGTACACCTTCCCTTCGGGAGGGACGGGCACGTTCACCTTCGCCGTGTCGCCCGGGTACCAAAATCCGGTCGTGCAGAAGCTGAGCGGCACCGGCTCGGCCACCCTCACCAGCGCCACCAGCGGCACCTTCACCGGCACCAGCGACCTGACCTTCACGATCTCGGCGACGGCCGTTCCTCCGGCGACCTACACGGCCACGTTCGTGGTTGGCAGCAGCGTCTCCATGCCTCAGACCGTCTATTCCTACCCTTCCGGAGGGACGGGCACCTTCACCTTTGCCGTGTCGCCCGGATACCAGAATCCGGTCGTGCAGAAGTTGAGCGGCACCGGCTCCGCCACCCTCACCAGCGCCACCGGCGGCACCTTCACCGGCACCAGCGACCTGACATTCTCGATCACCGCTTCGGCCATCCCCCCGCCAACCTACACAGCCACATTCACGGTCGGCACCGGCGTCAGCATGGCCCAGGCTGTGTACACCTATGCCTCCGGGGCAACTACGCCGTTCTCGTTCACGGTGACTGCGGGCTACCAGAACCCCGTCGCAACCGTCACCAGTGGCACCGGTTCGGTTGCGCTGACAGGCGCTGCCTCAGGCACGTTTACCGGCACTTCAAACCTTGCGATTGTCATCAGTGCTACGGCGATTCCCAAGGGGGCCATCGCCTTTGTGGTGAGTCCAGACATTATTTCCGCTATTCGGCCACTGATTGACACCTACATGGCGGCAGTTGCTGCAGATACTGGGTGCACAAGTATTCTCATCGAGAATACGGCTACCCCTGCTGTGATCCGTACCCAACTCAAAGCCATTACGAACCTCAAGTGTGCGCTTTTGATTGGAAATATTCCGATTGTAAAGCGGCAGCGGGGGTTGGCATATGAAGTGAGTAATAACATTATGGTGGCACACGAACACTATTATCGAGCGCTTGGTTTTGCGTTCAAAGATCCAGTGCTCGACAGTGATGGGTATTACCGGCTTCCCGATGAATATCGTTTTGATAATTGGGAACCATTCCTTCCTAGTTTCAGCATGAGCATCAGTATTGGTCGAATTATGGGGCCATCAAAAGACACGATGATTTCCGATGTTCGGTCCTACATTGAGAAGAATCTTCGTTTGAGGAATACTGGATTAACGCTACCCCAGACGTTGTCGTATATCGAGGCCTTTGATTTTCATGGAACATACGATGCATCTGCGGTGCGAGCTGCATATGCAAATCATCCCTTTGGGACATTTGCGCTCTCGTACGACATCACTGGGTCGACGGGTAAGGCCGCATTCCTTGCGGCACTTGGCAACTCCTCGTATGTTCGCGTTAGTAGTCATGGGGGAGTGAACGGGTTGAATTTTAATGGTACATCGTACTTTGATTCTCGTTCAGAAACGCCACTTACTTCACAGGCTCGGTATATTCATATTGATTCCTGTGGTGCTGGTGATATTGGGTTTTTTGTTGCGCCTTATACTTACCTAGTCGGTGAATCAATGGCAACTCGATTGCTTACCTCCGGGGATACCCTCCTTGTTTCTGCAGCGAACGAGTCCATTGCCAGTGTTTCTTATGCAAGTATTTACCATGCGTACCATAATGATTTCTCTCTCGGAGTCGGACGTCGATTTTATGCCATTGAGAAATACGGCGGTTTGTACAAGCATGAGATGGCATATTTTGGCGACCCAACGATTGCCATGAAGAAGCCAGACCCCATGATCACGCCGAAAATAGTCATTAGTTGTATTTCTCTTTCTGAGGAAGGAGAGGTCCCCTTGCTTGCTTCGGAAGTTTCTGGAGAGAATAAGTATTGTGACGTTCTTATTAAGAACGATGGTGTATCGGAGCTGGAAGTGAGAGGGAATGTGATGCCAGATTACACGACTTCAGCTTCGGTTGACCGCGGGAGTTCTGGTAGATGGTGGGTTACTGGATATGATAGCATCGTTGCTATCACCCACGGTGCAATAAAGATCCTCCCAGGAACCTCTAAGACCCTGCGCATCACGTTGTACAAGAGAGATCATGGGGGGAATGTTGCTACAGGTACCCACGAAGGGTATTTCCACTTCTCCTGCAATGATCCGAAGGTTGGAGCATTCCGTATTTCTGTGAAAGGTACTTTGCAGTAAATTGCCCTAATAAATTTTACCAAATTAATGACCAAAATAAATTTTCAGTGAATTAAAAATTTCGGATTAAAATTTTCTTGTTTTTCATCCCTTGCATCCCCCTTGTCCTTGTTAAAAAAATTCAATTTATTAACCAGGATGAAGGAGATGAAAAAATTAAACACAAAGACCACAAAGTACAAAATAAATCAACAAGATGAGCAGGATATTCAGGATAAAAACAAATATCCTGCCCATCCTGTATATCTTGTTTAATGGCTTTTTTTACTCTTTGTGATTATTTTTTACGATAACCAAAATTATTTTGTTGAAACGTAGTCCTTGCCCTATCCGGCGATGAGGTTCAGCAGCTTGTCCTTGACCCAGATGGTCTTGCGCAGAGACTTGCCGTCCAGCTGGCGCTGCACTGTCTCAAGTTCTTGGGCTGCGGCCATGGCGGCGGCTTCGTCGGCGCCGGCGGGCAGTTGGATGGTGCCGCGCATCTTGCCGTTGACCTGGACCGCCACGGTCACGGCCTCGTCGACGCACAGGGCGGCATCATAACTGGGCCAGGGCACCTGCTGGATCGAGGGCGCATGGCCGAGGGTCTCCCAGAGTTCCTCGGCCAGGTGCGGCGCCAGCGGATGCAGCAGGCGGACGTGGATCTCCACCGCCTCCTTCGGCAGGGGGTTGGCCTTGGCCAGTTCGTTGAGGAACACCATGAGGGTGCTGATGGCGGTGTTGAAGCGCAGCCCCTCGATGTCCTCGCCGACCTTGCGGATGGTCTTGTGCATGAGGCGCAGCAGTTCGCCTTCCGGTGCGGCGCCGGACATGGGCTTCTGCGCCAGTGCCCAGGTGCGGTCGAGGAAGCGCGCCACGCCCTGGATGCCGCTGGTGCTCCAGGGCTTCACCGCCTCCAGCGGGCCGAGGAACATCTCGTAGAGGCGCAGGGCATCGGCGCCGTGGGCCTTCACCACGTCGTCGGGGTTGATGACGTTGCCGCGGGACTTGCTCATCTTGAAGGCCCGGGCATCGACCGAGACTTCAGGCTGGGCCTTGAGGACCGTGGCGGCGCCGCGCTTCTCGACGGCATCCTCAGACACCCGGACCGCTTCCACGTCCTGTCCGGTGCCTTTGTGGCGGTACCCGCCATCGGGATGGGCCAGCACCTGGTCCCGCGGCACGAAGGCACCCGCAGCCTTGAAGGCGGTGTACTCGACCTCGCCGAGGATCATGCCCTGGTGCACCAGCTTGCCGAAGGGTTCGGGGGCGCTGACGTGGCCGCAGTCGAACAGCACCTTGTGCCAGAAGCGCGCGTACAGCAGGTGCAGCACGGCGTGCTCGGCACCGCCGACGTAAAGGTCCACCGGCAGCCAGCGGTCGGCCGCGGCCCTGGACCAGGCCGCCTCGGGGTTCTGCGGGTCCATGAACCGCAGGTAGTACCAGCAGGAGCCGGCCCACTGCGGCATGGTGTTGGTCTCGCGGGCGTACCACTGGCCGTCGCGCTGGAAGTAGCGCCAGTCCGCGGCCCGCGCCAGGGCGCCGGCGGGATCGTCGCCCGGACTGAAGTCCTCGAGGTCGGGCAGCCGCAGCGGCAGTTCGGCCACGTCCACCGCCATCGGCAGGTCGTAGCGGATCGTGTGCGCCGCGCCGGTGCGCGGATCGCCGTCGGTCTCCACCGGGAAGTAGATGGGGATCGGCTCGCCCCAGTACCGCTGGCGGCTGAACACCCAGTCGCGCAGGCGGTACTCGATGCGTTTCTTGCCCGCGCCCCTGGCTTCGAGGTCGGCGGTGATGCGGCGCTTGAACTCGGCGGTGGGCAGGCCGTCGTAGGGGCCGGAATTCACCGCGAGGCCGTCGCCGGTGGTGGCGGCTTCCAACTCGCCGTCCTGCGGTCGGCCGTCCGGACTCACCACCTGGACCACCGGGATGCCGAAGGTCCGGGCGAATTCGAAGTCGCGCTCGTCATGGGCGGGCACCGCCATGATCGCGCCGGTGCCGTAGCCCATCAACACGTAGTCGGCGACCCACACCGGCACCCGCTGCTGGTTCACCGGATTGATCACGTAGCCGCCGGTGAACACGCCGGTCTTCTCCTTGGCCGCCTTGCGGTCGAGGTCGGAGCGGTGGATGGACTGGTGCACGTAGGCTTCCACTGCCGCCTTCTGGTCGTGGGTGGTGAGCCGCTCCACGAAGGGATGCTCCGGTGCGACCACCATGAAGGTCGCGCCGAACAGGGTGTCGGGGCGGGTGGTGAAGACCTCCAGGACGCCGCTGCCGTCTTCCAGGGGGAACTTCACTTCGGCGCCTTCGGAGCGGCCGATCCACTCCTCCTGCATGGTCTTGGTGCTGTCCGGCCACCTGACCAGGTCGAGGTCGTCCAGCAGCCGGTCGGCGTAGGCGGTGATGCGCAGCATCCACTGCCGCAGCGGCATGCGCAGCACCGGATGGCTGCCGCGCTCGCTCTTGCCGTCGATGACCTCCTCGTTGGCCAGCACCGTGCCCAGGGCCGGGCACCAGTTCACCGGGATCTCGCTCTGGTAGGCCAGCCCGCGCTTGAACAACTGCAGGAAGATCCACTGGGTCCACTTGAAGTAGGCCGGATCGGTGGTGTCGACCTCCCGCTCCCAGTCGTAGGACAACCCCAGCGCCTGGATCTGCCGCTTGAAGGTGGCGATGTTGGCCTGGGTCGTCACCGCCGGGTGGGTGCCGGTCTGGATGGCGTACTGCTCGGCCGGCAGCCCAAAGGCGTCCCAGCCCATTGGATGTAGCACCGCGTAGCCCTTGGCGCGCAGGTAGCGGCAGACGATGTCGGTGGCGGTGTAGCCCTCGGGGTGGCCGACGTGCAGGCCGGCGCCGCTCGGGTAGGGGAACATGTCGAGGATGTACTTCTTGGGCAGGGCCGGGTCCTCCGGCGTGCGGAAGGTCCCGTGCTCGGCCCAGTAGGCCTGCCACTTGGGTTCAAGGGTGGAGGGGTCGTAGCGTTCGAACGTCATCCGTCCAGATTACCGTGCGGACCGGAATTCCCGCAGCCCCCCGCGCCTGGGGGCTGCGGGTCCGAACGCAGCCTCAGGCCCAGGCGAACTGCGCGGTGAAATGGCGCAGGAACCTGGACTGCTTGGTGATCCGCACGCCCCGCACCTGGTCCGCCTTGCGCTTCAGTTCGCAGATCACCTCGGCGGCGTAGTCGAAGTGGCTCTGGGTGTAGACCCGCCGCGGGAAGGCCAGGCGGACCAGTTCCATGGCGTGGTAGGTCTCGGTGCCGTCCTCCAGGCGCTTGCCGAACATCACCGAGCCGATCTCCACACCGCGGATGCCGCCCTCCAGGTAGAGCGCGTTGCACAGGCTCCAGGCCGGGTAGTCCTCGGGCTTCAGGTGCGGCAGGACCTGGCGGGCATCCAGGTAGACCGCGTGCCCGCCGGTGGGCTCGACGATGCCGACGCCGCCCGCCTTGAGTTGCTCGCCCATGTACTCGGCGGTGCGCAGCCGGTAGCGCAGGTAGTCCTCCTGCAGGACCTCCTCCAGGCCCACGGCCAGCGCCTCGAGGTCGCGGCCGGCAAGGCCGCCGTAGGTCGGGAAGCCCTCGGTGAGGATCAGCAGGTTGCGGGCGGCCTCCACCCAGCGCTCGTCCTTGAGGGCGATGAAGCCGCCGATGTTCACCATGCCGTCCTTCTTGGCGCTCATCAGGCAGCCGTCGGCGTAACCGAAGATCTCCTGGACGATGCTCTCGATGCTGCGGGATTCATAGCCCTCCTCCCGCAGCTTGATGAACATGGCGTTCTCGGCGAAGCGGCAGACGTCCAGCACCAGCGGCTTGCCGTATTCCCTGAGCAGGGCGCTGTAGGCGCGCAGGTTGGCCATGCTCACCGGCTGGCCGCCGCCGCTGTTGTTGGTGAGCGTGAGCATGCCGAAGGGGATGCGGCCGGCCTCGCGCTCCAGCAGGTCCTTGACCTTGTCCAGGTCGATGTTGCCCTTGAACGGGTGGAGCGTGTGCGGCTGGGTGCCTTCCGGGATCACCAGGTCCACCGCCTCGACGCCATCGTACTCGAGGTTGGCGCGGGTGGTGTCAAAGTGGGTGTTGTTGGGGACCAGCTGGCCCTTCTCGGTGGCGATGGCGAAGAAGATCCGCTCGGCGGCTCGGCCCTGGTGGGTGGGGATCAGGAACGGGTACCCGGTGATCCGGCGCAGGACCGACTCCAGCCTGAAGTAGCTGCGCGCGCCGGCGTAGCTCTCGTCCCCCTCCATGATGGCGGCCCACTGCCGGGCACTCATGGCGCCGGTGCCGCTGTCGGTAAGGAAGTCGATCAGCACGTCCTCGGCGCGCAGCAGGAAGACGTTCAGGTGGGCCGCCTCCAGGGTCTTCTCGCGCTCGGCGCGGCTGGTCATGCGGATGGGTTCGACGCTCTTGATGCGGAAAGGTTCGATGATGCTGTGGGGCATGGGCCGTTCTCCTCATCCCGAATCCGCTGTGTGGATTCCGGAATCAATCGATGAGTTGGAAGGAAAGCATGGACGAATGGGATGGCGAGCAAGCGAGGCAGGGGCTTCGCCTCGGCATCGCGCGGGGGTGCGGGGCGGTCCGCCGAAGCGGTCCGAGCGAAGCGGTGACCCCTGCTTCAGGTTGGCGCCTCGCCGCGCGCCTCGTGCTCCGCCCGCCGGCTCATGCGCCGGCCCAGCGGAGAGGGACGTCCCGGATGCTGCACCATGGTTCCAGTATGTCCGCAATCGCCTAGCTGCCGGACGGCAGGCGCCGTCCGGGCGTGTGCGGAGCCCCGGCGGCATCCAGCGCCCGTTCCAGCTCCTGGAGCCGGGCCAGGGCGTCCTCGAAGCGGAGCCGCCAGGCGGCCAGCCCCGCCTGGGCCCAGGCGATGTCCTGGCGCTGGGTCCCAGTGGGCAGCTGGGTGGTGGTCCAGGTGTCCGCCGCCACCCGCGCGCGGCTCAGCAGGGCCGGCACCACGGGAGCGTGCCGGCTGGAAACCGTGGTGTCGCCCGAAAGTTCCGCCTCGAGGTCCCTGAATCCCCCGGAGAGCCCAGCGGCCCTGCTCAGCAGCGCCGGGTCCAGGCCTGGCCAGGCCAGCAGGGCCTGGCGCACGTGGTCCAGCCGCGTCTGCGCCTCGGCCAGCACCTTGACGGCTGCTTCCGCCTGCCGGAGCACGGCCAGCGCCTGCGCCTCGAAGGCGGCGCGCTCCGCCCAGGGTCGTCCCCCGTGCATGGGCTTCACCTCGAAGGAGACCGGGTCCGCCACCTGCCTGAGGCTTCCGTCCACCTTGAAGGACAGGGTGGCGCGGTAGGTCCCGGGCGGGGCCATCGGCGCGCGCGGCCCGTACTCCCAGGGCATCCGCTCCTTCTTCGGCCCGAGGTCGACCGGCGTGGGATCGGCGAGGCGGAGGTCCCAGACGATCCGCTGAAGTCCAGCGGCGACGTCGCCCTGGACGCGGTTCACCACCCTGCCCTGGGCGTCGCTGATGGTCAGCACCGCCGCCGGTGCCTCCTCCCGGTCCTCCTGGCGCAATTCGTCCCAGGAGGGGATCTTCACAGTCCCGCCGGCCTTGAGGATGTCCTTCTCCGCCTCCTGGCGGGCCTTCTTCCGGGTCCTGGGCTCATCCTTGACGTGGTAGGTGAATACCGCGCCGAAGGAGGGGTTCGCGGCGGTGTACAGGGCCTCGCCGAGGAAGCCCTTGTCGCTGCCGCCGAAGGGCACCCTGGGCACGTAGGCCAGGGCCGCACGCAGACCGAACAGGTGGGCCTGGCGGCCCAGGATCTCCTCGGTCGCCTCCCGCAGCGGTGTCAGGTCGTCGAGCACGTAGAAGCCGCGCCCGAAGGTGGCCAGCACCAGGTCCCGCTCGCGTTCCTGGATCGCCAGGTCGCGCACCGGGATGGTGGGAAGGCTGGTCGATCTCACCCAGCTCCGCCCGGCGTCCAGGCTGAAGTAGAAGCCGAACTCGGTGCCGCAGTAGAGCAGGCCCTCCCGGCCCGGGTCCTCCTTGACGACGTGGACGAAGCCGCGGTCCGGCAGGTTGGCGGCGAGGGATTCCCAGGTGCGCCCGCGGTCGCGGCTGCGCAGGAGGTAGGGCTTGAAGTCGCCGTTCTTGTGGTTGTTGAAGGCGGCGTAGACGGTTCCGGCCTGGTGCGGGCTGGCGCTGAGGCAGCTGACGTAGGTCAGGTCGGGCACGCCGGGAAAGGTCTCGATCTTCCGCCAGGCCCGGCCGCCGTCCTCGCTGACCTGGATCAGCCCGTCGTCGGTGCCGACGTAGAGCAGCCCTTCCTGCTTCGGGCTCTCCGCCAGGCTGACGATGTTGCCGTAGAAGCTGGTGGAGGCGAACCGCGCCACCGCGTCCACCGGCCAGACCCTTCCCATCATCTTGAACGTGTTCCGGTCGAGCCGCCGGGTCAGGTCGGGGCTCACGGCACGCCAGGCATCTCCCCGGTTGTCGCTGCGGAACAGCCGGTTGGCGGCAAAGTACAGGCGCTTGCTGGAATGCGGGGACAGGATCATCGGGGCGTCCCAGTTCCAGCGCAGGGGTTCCTCCCCAGGGGCCTCCTGGGGCTGGATCGGAACCGCTTCCCCCGTGGTCCAGTCGAAGCGGACCAGTCCGCCGTGCTGGCTCTCGGAATAGACGGTGGACGGGTCCTCCGGATCGCAGGCCTGCCAGAAGCCGTCCCCTCCCTGGGTGACGACCCAGTCCTCGTTGGTGGCCCCGTGGGCCTTGTCGGTGCGGCTGGGACCGCCGAGGCTGCAGTTGTCCTGGGTGCCGCCGTAGATCCGGTAGAAGGGCGCCGCCCGGTCGACCGCCACCCGGTAGAACTGCGTCACCGGGAGGTTGCCCCGGAAGGCCCAGGTCCTGCAGCGATCCCACGTCTCGTAGACCCCGCCGTCGTTGCCGTTGATCAGGTGCTCGGGGTTGGCGGGATCGATCCACAGTGCGTGGTTGTCGACATGCTTGTTCTTCTCGCCGGCGTTCTTCCAGGTCCTGCCGCCGTCCTCGGTCACCTTCAGGAACACGTCCATGGCGTAGATCCGTTCCGGGTCCTTGGGATCGGGAACCAGTTCCTGGTAGTACTGGCCGCCGCCCGACACCCACTCGCTGCGGCGCTCCCAGGTCTGGCCGCCGTCCAGGCTGCGGAAGAAGCCGCCGGCCTTTCCGGCGGCCTCGACGGTAGCGAAGACCACGCCGGGCTCGACCGGGCTGAGCGCCAGACCGATCCTCCCCAGGTCCTCCTTGGGCAGACCCTCGGCCAGCCTCTTCCAGGTGCCGCCGCCGTCCACCGACTTCCAGACGGCGCTCCCCGGCCCCCCGTTCACCAGGCCCCAGACGTGGCGGCGGCGCTGGTAGGTCGCGGCGTACAGGACATCCGGATCGCGGGGATCCTGCACGAGGTCGGTCACCCCGGTGTGTGCATCCACGGTCAGCACCGCCTTCCAGGTGCGGCCGCCATCGACGGTCTTGAACAGCCCCCGGTCGCCGCCCTCCTTCCACAGCGGGCCCTGGGCCGCCACGTACAGCACATCGCTGCTGCGCGGGTCGATGAGGATCCGGGCGATGTGCTCGCTCCCCTTCAGGCCCAGGTTCTCCCAGGATTTCCCGCCGTCCTGGCTGCGGTAGATGCCGTCGCCAAACCCCACCGAGCGCTGTGAGTTGTTCTCTCCGGTGCCGACCCAGACGGTGGCCGGGCGCTTCGGATCGATGGTCACGCAGCCGATGGAATAGCTGCCCTGCTTGTCGAAGAGCGGCTGCCAGGTGGTGCCGGCGTTCATCGTCTTCCAGAGGCCTCCCGAGGCCACCGCGACGTACCACACCGCCGGGTTCCGCGG
>JAYRFV010000049.1:0-1713 GCA_041908165.1 Holophagales bacterium
AGCGGCTCGACGATGAAGCTGCCGCGTCCGGAGTAGGCGAGCATCTGCCGGGACAGTTCGGCGGCCTGCTGGGCGCTGCCGCGGATGCGCTGCAGGTGGCCCCGCGCGGGCGATGCCTCCGGCAGGCCGTCCTCGGCCAGGGCCGCGTGGCCCAGGACCGCCCCGAGTAGGTTGTTGAAGTCGTGGGCGATGCCGCCGGCCAGCAGACCCAGGCTCTCCAGGCGCTGCGCCTCGAGCATCTTCCGCTCGAGCTGGAGGCGCTCCTCGACGGCACGGACGCGGTCGGTGACGTCGAAGGCCGTGGCCAGGCCGAGGGTCCTTCCCCCCCAGCGGATCTTCCCGGCGGTGAAGTCGATCCAGCGGGCGGCGCCGTCCTTGCCCACGAGCCGGAACTCGTAGCGGCCGGGCACCGTCTCACCGCGCAGCCGCGCCTCGCCGCGGGCCTTGACCAGCGCCTGGTCCTCCGGATGCACGTGGGCCCAGAACGGCTGCCCCAGGATTTCCTCCCGGTTGTACCCGAGCAGCGCCAGCGCGTAGTCATTGACGTACTCGATGACGTCCGAGAACAGGATGATCACGCAGGCGGCGGTGTCGGCCAGGCTGCGAAAACGGTCCTCACTGTCCTCCAGGGCCTTGGCCAGGGCCTCGGCGCGGGCCCGGCCCACCATCTGCGCGCGGGTGAAGCCGAACAGGATCCCGGAGACCGCCAGGCCGCCGAGCAGCACCAGGGAGGGCGCCCATTCGCGGAGTCCCAGGGCGAAGGCCGGAGCCGGACGGTAGCGCACCAGCCAGGTCCGCTGGCCGTATTCGACCTTCTCTACGCGTTCGAAGTTCCAGCCTCGACGTTCCCCCGAATGTCGACCGCGAGCGGATTCGTAAAGGACCTGGTCGGGTCCCGGCACCGCTGGATCCCAGACCTTCACCTCCAGGTCGGAGCCCTGGTTGAAGGCGTCCTTCAGCAGGACGTCGACGAAGAACGAGGCGAACACCATCCCCCGCAGGGCCTGCAGCCTTTCGCCATGGTTCGTGGTTGGCAGACCTCGTGCGAAGACCGGGAGGTAGAGGACGATGCTCGGATGGGCCTCGTCGCCTCGAGCGATGCTCGAGCGCAGCCGCACGGGACCGGTTGCGGCCATCTTCCCGGAATGCACCGCCTGCCGACCCGCATCGAGGCGCGAAGGTTCGAATAGGAGCTCGGCCCCGAGGACGACCGAGCGAAAATTCGGCAGGTTGGGTTCCAAGCACAGGATCGGGAGTGCAGGCAAGTTCCGTCCGGGTTCTGCATCCAGGGTCAGGGGCAGGGCCTCGCCCAGGGTCCGGAGGGTGTACTCACGGAAGGAGGGCAGGCCCTGGGGCCCGTCCACGGCCCGGGCGTAGCCCATCCCGCGCATGCCGGGAAAGCGGTTCTGCACATCAATGTGCCCGACGAAGGCTTGCCAGCCTTTCGGGTCAACTTCGCGGGGGGCATCGAACAGGCCCCGGGAGGCATCAAGGGCCACCAGAGGGGCGTCGAGCCTGGCCTTCAGCACGAGACCCATCCGCGCAACATCAGATTCAAAGTGCCAGCGGGCTTCCCGGGCCACCTGGCGCGAGGCCAGCGCCCAGGCCACCAGGGTGACCGCCAGCACGATGGCGAGCACTTCCCAGGCGACCAGCGTGTCGCGGAGCCAGCGGGATGGGGACAGGGTTCCAGGAGTCTTCATCGGGGCGAAG
>JAYRFV010000050.1:0-53013 GCA_041908165.1 Holophagales bacterium
CCGGGGCGGTTTTTTTATCCGTGGAGGCGTCCATGACCGCCCTGCTCCCGAACGACGTCCCGGCCTACGCCGTGCCCGAGGCCAAGCTGGTCCCGGTGGGGGACCACCTCGGGAAACTCGAGCCGATCCCGCCCTCGCGGACTGTGTATAGCTGGTGGGCGGCGTTGCCGTGATCAAGGTCGGTGCTGCTACCGAAACCGAAATGAAAGAGAAAAAGGCCCGCGTTGAAGACGCCCTCCACGCCACCCGCGCTGCGGTTGACGAAGGGATCGTCCCTGGTGGCGGCGTTGCCTACATCCGCGCCCTCAAGGCCCTGGACAAGGTAAAGCTTGAGGCTGAGCAGCAGTTCGGCGTCAACGTCATCAAGGCGGCCCTCGAAGCGCCGATCCGTCAGATTGCCGATAACGCCGGTATCGACGCCTCCATCGTGGTTGACAAGGTGAAGCGCGGCAAGGATGCCTATGGCTACAACGCTGCCGAGGACGAGTACGTCGACATGCTGGCTGCCGGTATCATCGACCCGACCAAGGTGTCCCGTTGTGCGCTGCAGAATGCTGCTTCCGTAGCCGGCCTGATGCTGACCACCGAGGCGCTGATCGCCGAGAAGCCGAAGGATGAGGCGGCGATGCCGGCAATGCCGGGCGGTATGGGCGGCATGGGCGGCATGGGCGGCATGATGTAACCAGGAAAGGGCGCCTTTCCGAAGAGAAAACGCCACTGCACGAAAAAAGGCGGGCTCCCAAACGGGGGCCCGCCTTTTGTTTTGGTGAGCCGAGGCCGCTACATCCGGAACTGGGCCACGATTTTCTTCAGGTCGTCGGCCATCCGGGCCAGTTGGCTGGCTTCGGCGGCAGTGCCCTGGGAGCTGTTGGAGGCATCACCCACAACCTGGGAGATCTCATGCATGCTTTTGCTGATTTCCTGGGTGGTGGCGGTCTGCTGTTCTGCCGCCGTGGCAATCTGATTGATCTGGCTGGTGACGTCCGCCACCTGATCGAGAATTTCCTCCAGCGCCTTGCCGGAGCGGGCTGCGTCCTCGGTGCCGCGGTCCACCTCGCGGACCCCTTCCTCCATGGCCGCCACCGCTGATTTGGTTTCGTGCTGGATCGCCTTGATCATCTCGCCGATTTCACGGGTCGCCTTGGTCGTGCGCTCCGCCAGGGCGCGCACCTCGTCGGCGACAACGGCGAATCCCCGCCCCTGTTCGCCGGCCCTGGCCGCCTCGATGGCCGCATTGAGGGCCAGGAGGTTGGTCTGATCGGCAATGTCTTCGATGGTGGCCACGATGGCCCCGATCTGATCGGAACGGGTGCCGAGGGATTCGATAGTCTTGGCGGTTTCCTGCACCTTCAGGGCGATGCGCTGGATGCTCTGCACGGCATGGCTGACCACCTCGGAGCCGTTATTGGCCGTTTGGCTTGCCTGATTGGAGATTTCCACCGTCCGGACGCAGTTCTTGGCGATCTCCGAGGAGGTGGCGGCCATCTCCTCGCAGGCGATGGCCACCGCATTGGACTGACACGCCGCTTTTTCGGTGCCGTTGGCAATGGTGGCTGCCGTGCCGTTCAACTGTTCCGCTGAAGATGCCACTTCCACGGCATTCTGGCTGATCCGGAGCACGATTTCCTTCAGGTTGTCGAGGAAGTTGTTGAATGAGCCGGCCAGGGACCCGGTTTCATCGTCCCGTTCGATGATCAGCCGTTTGGTCAGGTCCCCGTCGCCGCTGGCCATTTCCCGCAGACTCTGATCCACATAGCCAAGGGTCTTGGTAATCCCGCGACTGATGAAATAGCAGAGCGTCAGCATAAACAGGGCAAAGAGCAGGTTGAGGATCACCAGCGTCCACTTGACCGTATCGACGGCCTTTTGGACGTCGTCGATATAGATGCCGCTCCCGAGGACCCAGCCCCAGGGAGCGAATTTCTTCACATAGGAAAGTTTGGTGTAGAGCTCGGTGGTGGCGCCACCGCCGGCCAGCGGCTTCGGCCATTCGTAGTTCACGAAGCCCTCGCCGGCGCGGTTCACCACCTCGTTAAAGGTGACGAACAGGTTCTTCATGTCGATTTTCTGCGGGGCGCCGTTCAGGCCGTCACTCATGCTGGTGGCCTTGTTGAATTTGGCGTCATCCAGGACCTTGCCGTCCAACGTCGGGACAGTCGGATGCATGATCATTTTAGGCACCGGCGTCCCCAGATCATTAATCCAGACATACTCCTTCTTTTCGTACCGAAGCCGCGCAATCTGGGCCGCCGCATCCTTCTGTGCCTGCTCCAGCGGCAGCTTGCCGGCCTTGACCGCTGCCTCATGGTGCTCCAGTATCCCCATGGCCATTTCCACCACGTGGCGGGTTGCGTCCTTCTTTTCGTTGATGATCCGGTTTTCAATCAGTGGCAGCAGGTACAGGAACAGACCGAGCATCATGACGGCGACGCTGATAACCGAAATGGTCATGATCTTGTACTGGATACGCCAGTTTCTGAAGCGGGTGATGGTCATTGAGATCTCCTTTGCTGGGTGGCTCTAGCGAAAAAATTCGCGAATCTTGTCGGCGATTGTGTATAGGGAATTTAAAGGCTTCATTTGAGTCGATGGATGGGGTCCATTCCCAGAAGGGAAGAGTGGCCTTGTGGTCTAAGAATGTCGAAAACCGATTTTCGGCAAAAACGGCCCGCCATTCCGAACCCCAAGCCCTGTGGCCGAGTTTTCAAAGAAATATGTGACCACGGTGGGGCAGGGCTTCGCCAGGGTCAAGCCCATACGTGGCACTGAAATCCAGCGGAAATAGGGGACCTGCAATTCAAGGCGGCTGGGGCTTGGCCTCGACTGAAGCAAGGATGGCGTGAATGACGCGAGACTGCGTGATCCAGGCAATCCGCTGCATCCGTCCCTGACAGTGCGGGCAGGCCAGGACATCGATGGCGAACACTCTGAGCAGCATGGTCGCCCAAGGGATCCATCGCCTCCTGACGCTTCTCCCGGTGGTTGTCTGCTCATAGGCAATGCTGTGGCCGCAGGGATCGTTGCCATCATCTGCTGGGGGGGCTGGCACGACGAGCCTTCGTAGCTTGGCGTTGGGTGCGAGGACACCGAAGTAATGCACGAGGTGCATGCGTGGCGGCGGGACCAGCGCCGTCAAGCGGGCGACCAGTTCCTCGCCGCTGAAGAAGATCACCCGGGTCCCGTCCGGCCACGGAGTCTTCAGTTCGAACGCGTATTTGCCATCCAATGTTTCGTGCAGGCGCCCCTTCGCCAGCGGCGGTCGCAACAGATATCGGCAGAGGCGTTCGCGATGGAGGCGATTGTGGGCCGAGACCCGCACCTCGGCATCCAGGACGAAACCCAAGGCCTTGCCTGCCCGCTCGACCTGCGGTGCGACCCAAGGCCGTCCATCCTGCAATCGGACCGGTTTCGCACCGGCATGACCGAACACCAGCGTGCCCGCGATGCTGGCCCGGGCCATCCCCGCCAGCGAAGAACTGCGCTGCGCGACCGGATCCTCATCCCCGTCCAGATCGTCGAGCCAGATCCTGCGGCGGCGCAGGAGGTCGAGCACCGCTTGGGCGATGCGCGCGGCCAGATGATTGAGGTCATCAAGGGTGGGCGGCTTGAGCTGCTCGAAGGCCGGATGCCCGAAGGCGTCCAGGACGTAGACGCCATCGAGCACCAGTGCGTGGAAATGGATGTTCAGATTCAAGGCACTGCCGAACCGCTGCACCGCGACCATCGCGCCGGTGAGGGCCTGGCGGGTGGAACTCAGTCCCAGCGTCCTCCGTGCATGGAGGCGCTGGAAGCGGCAGATCTCCTGGATGGCTGTCTTCGCAACGGCCCGACAGAGTTTGCCGTCGTAGGCGAGCAGGTAGCGGAGCACCTTGGGCAGGCTGAGCACGAACTGGCGCAGGGGCACCGGGGGCAGCACCCGCTCACACAACCAGGTGGCGCCCTCGTGCATGCGCCGTCCGCCGCAGGAGGGACAAAAGCCCCGCCCCTTGCACGAAAACGGCACAAGCCGGTCGAGGCCGCAGCCAAAGCAGTGGATGCGGGCGAAACCTTCCTTCAGGTCCCCACAGCGGAGGTACGCCTCAAATTCCCGGCGCACGAAGGATGGCAGGGGCCGACCCTGGGCTTCACAGCCATCCCGCACCCGCGGCCAGAACCTGTGGACGCAGCGATGCAGGATGGTCTGGTCCGCGCGCCGGGAGGCATAGGTGCGGGCAGGGTACATTGAACCTATTTCGTTTTATTTTCGTTTTTTCGTCAAGGCGAATGGCCTGACGCGCCCCATTCACGGCGCCGCCCTGTTCCGCAACGCCGTCAGCATGGCCACCACCCGCACGGTGAGGCCCTTGGCTGCGTTCCGTTCCGAATCCCTGCAGGCGCCGCGGTGCCGCATCAGGGTCAGCGCCGCGTCCAATTCCAGCGCCGATCCACGGGCAATCCTTAGAGCCCGGGCGCGGTCGGCGCCTTCGCGGCCGAGGGCCTCGGCCAAGTTGAGCACCACGCTTGCGCTGGCGCGCATTGCCTGATCGGCGATCCAGGCGTGGCCGCGACCCGCTTTTCGGGTGATGCCCACCACCGCGCCGTCGAGTTCGACGGCCACCGAGTAGGCGTCAAGCCGCTCGTGCTGCAGGGTGTTCTGTCGATCGAAGGATTCCATCACGTAGCCTCCTGGGGTCCGGCCGCGACGCGCGGCCCTCACCCCGCTGCGGGGCCGCGTGGCGCGGACGGAATCCAGGAGGCGGGGGTGGTGACGGGACTCGAGGCCGACGTCGAATCCGACCACCGAGGTCGAGGCCGTGGCCCGATTCCGATTCGGACTCGGACTCCGATTCGGATTCCGATTCGGTTTCGGATTCCGATTCGGCATGTGTCCTACCTTCTCCGCGCTGCATCGTAGACAGGACGAAAGCGCTTTGATTCCTCCTCTCCGGCATCCCCCCTGCGGCCGCCCATGTGGGTGAGGGCGGTCCTCGGTGGGCTGCCGGAGAGGAGGATGGAAATGGCTCAGAGGTTTCACGCCTACGATGCGGCGCTCGCCTTAGTGGCAGCGTTGCGGCCGGTGCTGGAGCAGCTCAAGCAGCGGGACCGTGCCCTGGTGGACCAGCTGCGACGAGCCGCTTCATCTGTCGTCCTGAACATCGCGGAGGGTAATCGGCGGACGGGAAAGGATCGGTTGCATTTCTTCCGCATCGCCGCCGGCAGCGCCGCCGAGGTTCGGGCCGCCCTGGATGTGGCCCGTGCTTGGGGGATGATCGGGGCGGCGCCGACAGCCGAGGCCGAGTTGGACCGGGTGCAGGCGATGCTGTGGCGGCTGACGCACCCGCGGGGGTGAGAGGCCGCGGCCGAATCCGACTTCCGCGGCCGAGGCCGACCCCGCTGGGCACCTACCCCAGGTCCACCATTGGTGGCTCCGCTGCCAGGCGATAGACTGGCCCATTCCCCGCCCTTCCCAATTTCCCGGAGGTCCTCGTGCTTGATTTCTCCCTGTCCCCCGAGCAGCTCGAAACCAAGGCCCGCGCCCACGAATTCGCCGAGCGGATCATGCGCCCGGTCGCCCGCAAGTACGACGAGACCGGGGAATGGGCGGTGGACGTCTACAAGGCCGCCTTCGACTACGGCTTCCTGCAGGCGCTGGTGCCCGAGGACTGCGGCGGGCCGGGCTCCAACCAGGTCGAGGAGGCGATCGTCTGCGAGGAGCTGGCCTGGGGTTGCGGCGGGCTGTACACCTCGATCATGGCCAACGGCCTGGCGATGACGCCGATCCTGGTGGCCGGCAGTCCCGAGCAGAAGAAGAAGTGGCTGGGGATGCTGGCGGAGGCGCCGCTGTTCGCGGCCTTCTCGCTGTCCGAGCCGAACGCCGGCAGCGACGCCGGCAGCATGAGCTGCCGCGCCGAGAAGCGGGGCGACAAGTACATCATCAACGGCACCAAGTGCTACTGCACCAACGGCGGCTACGCCGAATGGTACACCCTGTTCTGCAGCACCAACCCGGAGAAGGGCGCGCGCGGCACCAGCTGCATCGTGGTGCCCCGCAACACCCCCGGCCTGGTGGTCGGCAAGGCCATGGACAAGATGGGCCAGCGCGCCTCCAACCAGGTGGAGCTGTACTTCAACGACGCCGAGGTGCCGGTGGAGAACCTGCTCGGCAAGGAGGGCATGGGCTTCGTCATCGCCATGAAGACCCTCGACCAGACCCGCGCCGCGGTGGCGGCGGGGGGCGTCGGCGTGGCCCGTGCCGCCTACGAGATCGCCCTCGAGTACGCCAAGACCCGGATCCAGTTCGGCCAGCCGATCTTCATGAACCAGGCGATCAGCTTCATGCTCGCCGACATGGCCAAGAAGATCGAGGCCAGCCGCCTGCTGACCTACATGGCCGCCTGGATGACCGACAAGGGCCTGAAGAACTCCAAGCACAGCGCCATGGCCAAGACCTTCGCCACCGACACCGCCATGGAGGTCAGCACCGACGCCGTGCAGATCCTCGGCGGGAACGGGTATTCGAAGGACTACCTGGTGGAAAAGTGCATGCGCGATGCGAAACTCCTGCAGATCTACGAAGGCACCAACCAGATCCAGCGTCTGGTCATTGCCAAAGAGATCCAGCAGGGCAACTGAAGCCCACCCGGGACCTCCGCCGGCCAGCCGTTTTTTTTCTCCGGGCGGTTGATCCTGTGGCTTTTGTTTCGCTACTCTTGGCCCGAATCCCTCGCCTGGAGCCCCCGCTCCGGCAGCCGGGAAGGGGCCGCGTCGCCCCGAATGTTTGAACGGAGTCCCTCCCCCGCGCCTCCCCTGCGCCCGGCAGGCGCAGCGCGGTCCATCGAATGCCGGGCACGTGGGGCCCCAGCGCCCCAAGGAACGTCATCATGTCCCAAGGCACGGTCAAGTGGTTCAACGCCGAGAAGGGCTACGGCTTCATCACCCCCGACGACGGCGGGCCCGATCTCTTCGTCCACCACAGCGCGATCCAGATGAAGGGCTTCCGCGCCCTCGAGGAGAAGCAGCGGGTCACCTTCGACGTCACCCAGGGACAGAAGGGGCCGCAGGCGTCCAACGTCAACAAGCTCTGACCGCACCCGCCCGCAGGCAGGCCCCGGCCCGCGGCCGGGGCTTTTTTCGCATACTGGGAGGGTGATGGAGACGACCCGGGCCCAGCTGGGCCGGCAGGTGGGGGCGCTGGCGCTGCTGGCGGTCCTGGGTGCGTGCGGGGTCCTGCTCGCCTGGATGCTGGCGGGGCCGCCGCTCCACCTGCCGCCCTGGGCAGCCCTCCTCGCCGGCATGGCCGCGGCGCCGCTGGGCGGCTGGGCGGGCTGGGCCGTGCGCCAGGCCTGGGTCTACCCTGCCCTGCTGCGCCGGGCGGAGCGCCTCTGGGACGGCCGGGCCCCCGCTGCGCAGGTCGCGTCCCTGCTGGACCGCGGCCTGCTGGCCCGGGGCGAGGTGGGCTACCGGATCCAGCTGCTGCGCGTCCGGGTCCTGTTCGCCATGGGCTGCCGGGAGGAGGCCTGGAGGGCCGGCCTTGCCGCCGAGCGGGTCCGCCTGCCCTTGCTGCCGCGCCTGTGGTCGGCCCGCGGGCTGTCGCGCAGGCCGGAATCGGCCCGCGAGCACCACCGGGCCGCCGCCCTCCGGCTGAAGGATCCCCGGACCCGGGCGGAGGCCCACCACCACCTGGACCGGGCCGTGCACCTGGCCGGCGAGGACCCGCTCCTGCTCGAGGACGTCCTGCTGACCGCCCTGGCGGAAGGACAGGAGGACCTTGCCGGCGCCGCCCTGGACCGCCTGCTGGAGCGCCACCAGGATCCGCGGCTGCCCTGGGACCGGGCCGCCGGGGCCGCGTTCCTGCTGCGCCAGGGTCGGCGGGCGGAGGCCGCCGCCCTGGTGGCGGCGGTGCCCGCCTCCGCCCGGACCGGCCCGGAGATCTGGGCCGTCGAGGCCGCGGCGCGACGCGGGCTCGGCGACCTGGACGGAGCGGATGCGGCGGTGGATGCAGGCCTGGCCAAGCACCCCGGCGACTTCCGGCTGTGGATGGAGTCGCACGCCCTGGCCATGGAGGACCGGGCTTTCGATGATGCCCTCGGCGACCTGGAAGAGGCGCGCCGGTGCCTCGGGGAGGCCGAGGACCCCCGGCTCTGGGAATGGGAGGGCCGCCGCGCGGCCTTCGCCTGGTGGGTGGACGGGGATGCCCGCACCGCCCTCCACCACCTCGACCGGGTGCCGCCGGAGCATCGCGGGGGCGAGGCGCGCGAGGTGCCGCCCCTGAGGCTGCACCTGCGGGCGGCGCTCGGGGAACAGGCCGAGGTGCTGGAAGCGGTGCGGCAGCTCGAAGGTCGCCATCCGGGCCATGCGGGCCTGGCCGGCCTCCACGCCGAGTGCCTGGCCGGCCTGGAGGACTGGGACGCGCTGGATTCGCACCTGCAGGGACTGGACGCCGAGACCCGCCAGCGTCCGGAATTCCTCCACCTGCGCGGCCGCCTGCTGGCGGGCCGGGGCCGGCTGGCGGAGGCGCGGGACGCCCTGGAGGGCGCGGCGGCCCTGGATCCCGGCAGCCTGCGCTTCGTCCTCGATGCCGGCCGGGCCTGCGCGGACCTGGAGGAGTGGGACCGCTCGGAGGCCCACTGGAAGCAGGCCCTGCGGATCGACGGCGCCTGCGAGGAGGCCCTGCTGGAACTGGCGGAATCGCGCCTGGCCCTGCACGACCGGCCGGGGGCGGTCCGCTACCTGCGCGAGTGCCTGCTCAACCACCCGGATTCGGCCGATGCCCAGGGGCGGCTGGCCGAGCTGGAAAGCCAGTAGGCCGAGGCTACTTCACCAGAGCCGCCAGCTTGGCGTCGAAGCGCTCCCGCTCCTTGGGGATGGACCAACGCCGGGCCTCCTTCAGGCTCTTCACCGCGGCCTCGTCCTTGCCCCGCTGCAGGTGGATGCGGGCCTGGGCCAGGTGGAATTCCGGCTCGAAGGGCTGCAGCTTCAGGGCCACCTTGATCGCCCGCTGGGCCTCGTCCCAGTCGCCCGCCTCCATGGCCTCCTCGCACAGGAAGGCGTGGAAGAAGGGGTCCTTCTTGCGCAGTTCCGCCCCCCAGCGTCCGCAGCGCCTGGGCTTCGTCCTGCCGCCCCCGCCCGCGCATGAACTGCTCGAGGTTCCCGACCGGGGTCCCGTCCTTGGGGTCCAGGGCCATCGCCTTCCGGAAGCAGGCCTCCGCCTCGGTGTCCCGGTCCATCGCCTGGTGGACGACGCCCCGCACGTTCCAGCCGACCGCGCAAGAGGCGTCGGCGGCCACCGACAGGTTCGCCTGGGCCAGGGCCTCCTCCTGACGGCCGGCGTCGAGCATCTCCACCGCTCGGTTGCTGTGGAAGAGGGCCTTGAACCGGGCCTCCGAGTGGATCGTCACCACGTACACGCCGACCCGCCGGCGCAGCTGCGGGAGGAAGTCCGCCACCACGTCGTCCAGAGGCGGGCTGGGGACCAGGGCCACCACGTGCCGTTCCAGCCGGACCAGGTTGCCGACCCGGTGCCAGCGGTTGGTGTTGGTCGGCTCGGCGTACTTGGCCTCGATCCCCGCGGCCCGGCAGGCCGCCACGAAGAAGGCGGTCAGGGACAGGCAGTTGGCCCGCCGTTCGGTCCACACCTCCTCGACCGAGCGGGTCCGCGAATTGTCGTAGACCATCCCGAGCCCGAGTCCCGCCGGGGCGGGGGCCGAGAACACCGCGTCGAGGATGCCCTGGAGCTTCTGCTTGGTGCCCTGGTGCTGCAGCACCGCGCGGCGGGCCCAGCTCTGGGCCTCGACCGGCAGGGCGAAGGGGTCCGGCTGGCCGCAGAGGGCGGTTCCGAGCAGCAGGAGGATGGGGCGCAGCAGGTTCATGGGCTTCCTTCCAGGACCCAAGGTACTTCGGCTCCGGGGAAGGACAAGGCCCCCGGGGGGAAGTCGTGGCATGCTGGGGCGGAATGGCCGCACCCGTCCCCACCGCCGTTGTCTGCGCCTACGCCCACGTGGGTCGCGAGGCCCTGGAGGGGCTCCTCGAGGCCGGCGTCCGGGTGCAGGCCCTGTACACCTACCCCCACGCCGAGGAGGACGCCTGGTTCGAGCCTCCCGCGGCCCTGGCCGGACGCCTGGGGATCCCGGTGCGGATGGAGCCGCGCTTCAACGAGGACCCCGTCTTCGAGGCGATCCGGACGCTCGCCCCGGACTTCCTCTTCAGCTTCTATTTCCGCGAGATGATCCAGGCCCGCTTCCTGGACCTGCCGCGGCTCGGCGCCTACAACCTGCACGGCAGCCTGCTGCCGCACTACCGCGGCCGGGCGCCGATCAACTGGGTGCTGGTGAAGGGCGAGGCGGAGACCGGCGTCACCCTCCACGCCATGACCCCCAAGCCCGACGACGGCGACATCGTCGGCCAGACCCGGATCCCCATCGACCCGGACGAGACCGCCCTCAGCCTCACCCGGAAGGCGGCGGCGGCCGGCCGCGAACTGGTGCGGACCACCGTCCCGCGGATCGTCGACGGCAGCGCCGCGCGGATCTCGCAGCGCACCCTGGGCCCGTCGACCTACTTCGGCGGCCGCAAGCCGGAGGACGGGGAACTGCGCTTCGACATGACCGTGGCCGAGGCCTTCAACCTGGTCCGGGCGGTGGCGGACCCCTGGCCGAACGCCTTCCTGCGCACCGGCCAGGGCATGGTGAAGGTCGCCTGGGCCCTGCCCACCCCGGCCCCCTGCCCCCAGGGCTGCCTGCGCGCCACCGCCGACGGGGTGCTGCTCGGTTTCGCCGACGGCGCCCTCCGGGTGGTGGCCCTGCGGACCGGCGGCGAGCGGATCGAGCGCCCCTCCGAGCAGGTAGCGCTGCTGCGGGCGCTGGGCCTGCCGGAAGCCTGAGGCGCCCGTCCGTGCCGCCCGCCCCTGTCCCCACCCGGGCGCCACGGCGCCGCTGGGCGGTCCTGTTCGCAGGCCTGGTGGCCACCCTGGCTGCCTGGAGCCAACCCTCCAATGCCCTGGCCGTCGGCACCCGGACCAACGTGCCGCCCTATGAATTCCTCGACGACCGTGGCGGCCTCGATGGATTCTGCGTGGAGGTCCTCAGCGCCGTGGCCAGGCACCAGGCCCTGAACCTGGCCTTCCAGCCGATGTCCAACCAGGAGGTCTGGGAGGCCTTCGATCAGCGCCGGGTGGCCATCGTCAGCGGCGCGGTCCACACCGAGGAGCGGACCCGGACCATGGACTTCTCGGTGCCCCTGGCCACCCTGCCCTACGGCCTGCTGGTGCGCAAGGGAGGGCCGGGGATCCGTTCGGAGCAGGACCTGCTCGGCAAGGAGGTGCTGGTCCTCCAGCGCAGCCACATGGCCAGCTACGCCGCCGCCCGGGGCCTGCGGACCCGCGGCCTCGTCAGCTACGAAGCCTGCCTGCGGGCGCTGGCCGCCGGCGAGGGGACCGCCGCCCTGGTGCCCAGGTTCACCTGGCTGCACCTGGCGCGGCAGGGCGGCTTCGGCGGCCTCCAGGAGGTTCCCGCGGAGATCTACCCCCACCGGGTCTGCTTCGCCGTGCAGAAGGGCGATGCGGCGCTGCTCGCCCGGCTGAACGAGGGGATCTTCGCGCTGAAGGGCTCGGGCGAGCTCGACCGGATCCACGACCGCCACCTCGGCCGCCTGGAACGGTCCCAGCTGCCGCTGCGGACGGCCCTGCAGAAGCTGGCCTGGTTCCTGGTTCCGGCCTTCCTGGTGACCGGGTTCCTGGTGCACCTGGCCTGGACCTTCGCCCTGCGCCGCCTGGTCAAGCGGCGGACCCAGGCCCTGCAGGCGGAACTGGCCCGGCGGGTCGAAGCGGAGGGGGAACTGGAGCGCACGGTCAGCCAGCTGCGCCACGCGCTGGCGGAGGTGAAGCAGCTCTCCGGCCTGCTTCCCATCTGCGCCGGGTGCAAGAAGATCCGCGACGAGGGCGGGGTCTGGCAGGTCCTGGAAGGCTACATTTCGGCGAAATCGGAGGCCACCTTCAGCCACGGCATGTGCCCGGACTGCATGGAGGCCTACTTCCCGGAAGTCCCCCGCACCCGCCGCGCTTCGCCGCCCTGATCGGCCGGCCCGCCAGGGGGCATTGCGGAGGGCACCCGGGGGCGGCATCCTAGGGCAACCTCCCGGAATCCCCATGCGCATCCTCCCCCTCCTGCTGGTCCTGGCGGCGCTGCCGTCCTTCGGCGCGCCCCGCAGGCCCTCGGTCGGCCCGGTCCGCAGCGCCAAGGAGGCCAAGCAGATCGCCGAGGCCGAGACCGGCGGCATCGCGGTCGACGCCCGCAAGACCCGGCTCAACGGCGCCTCCTGCGGCTGGGAGGTGGAGGTGCGGATGCCCAAGGAGGACCGCGGCTGGCGCTGCATGGTGGACTGCGACACCCGCCAGGTCCACACCAAGGACCGGATCCCCAATCCGCCCGCGAAGGGCGGCAAGGGCCGGGGCTGAACCCCGCCCGGGCCCCGTTGGGCATCGCTTTTTTGCCGTTCGCCGGAGGAATCCCGGGGGTCTAAACAAAGTCGGCAAGGTGCGTACACTTGGGGTCACGGCAGTGACCCGACGGAGGAAACATGAGCTTGATGGACTGGGGCAAGGCGCAATTCCTGGATGTCGTCCAGTGGCTGGACGACAGCAACGACATCATGGCCTGGCGCTTCCCCTTCCGCGGCCAGGAGATCCAGAACGGCGGCAAGCTGGTGCTGCGCGAAAGCCAGGCCGCGGCGTTCATGGACGAGGGAAAGTTCGGCGACATCTTCGTCGAGGCCAACACCTACAACCTGACCACCCAGAACCTGCCGATCCTGGCCACCCTGAAGGGCTGGAAGTACGGCTTCGAGAGCCCCTTCAAGTCCGACGTGGTGTTCATCAACACCAAGCTGTTCAATGACATCGGCTGGGGCACGCCGAACCCGGTGATGATGCGCGACCCCGACTTCGGCATGGTCCGCATCCGCGCCCACGGCATCTTCTCGATCCAGGTCCCGCGCGACAAGGAAGCCATCAAGACCTTCATCCGCGAACTGGTGGGCACCAACGGCACCTACACCATCGACGACTGCTCCAACCAGCTGCGCAAGACCATCAGCAGCAAGCTGGCGGACACCCTCGCCGAACTCAAGATGGGCGCCCTCGACCTCAACATGAAGCTCGACGAGGTCGCCGACGCGGTGAAGCAGAAGCTGCAGGCCGAGTTCCTCACCATGGGCGTGAGCCTCGCCAAGCTCGTGGTGGAGCCGTTCACCCTGCCCGAGGAAGTCGAGGCGATGCTGGACAAGCGCACCAGCGTCGGGATGATGGCGCCGGTGATGGGCGCCTACACCCAGATGCAGGTGGCCGACTCGATGCCGCTGGCCGCCGCCAACCCGGGCGGCGTCGCCGGCATGGGCATGGGCGTCGGCCTCGGCTTCGGCATGGGCAACATGATGGGCCAGCAGATGGGCATGGCCGGCCAGCAGATGGGCCAGCAGCCCTTCCCGCAGGGGACGGCCCAGCCGCAGGCCGCGCCGGCCGCGCCGGCGAAGACGCTGAAGGAGGAGCTCACCGAGCTGAAGGAGCTCTTCGACTCCCAGCTCATCACCCAGGCCGAGTTCGACGCCCAGCGCGGCGCGATCATGAAGAAGCACGGTATGGGCGGCTGAGGTCTTCGTTCCTTTTTGATGCAAAGGCCCGGCTCTGCCGGGCCTTTGGCTTTCCGGGCCACCGGCGATGGGCGGCGCCCGGAACACGATCTCCCGCAAGGGGATTGTGATCCGTGAACCGGGGTGGGCCCGGTTCTTCAGGATAGGATTGCCCAGAAATCGAGGCCGCATGAGCATCCCATCCCTTGCCCTTTCCGCACTATGCCTCCTGCTGTCCGCCCAGTCTCCACCGTTGATCGAACCCGGGACGCCGACCCAGGAAATGAGAGCACGTGCCGCCGCGGGGGAACCCGAGGCGATGTACCGGATTGGCCTGGCCTATAGCCGGGGCGTGGGGGTTGGAAGAGACAGGGATGAAGCCAACCGCTGGTTCAAGAAGGCCGCGGATGCAGGAGACGCCTACGGACTGAATGCCTGGGCGGTTTCCTTGATCGAGGGAGACGGGGTCCAACAGGATTCTGCCGAAGGGTTCAGGCTCGCCCGCAGAAGCGCGGAAATGGGGAACCTCAAGGGCATGCGGACGTTGTCCCGTTGCTACCTGGACGGCGTGGGAACCCCGGTGGACCCGAAATTGGGCCTGCTCTGGACGCGCAGGGCAGCGGACCAAGGCTATCCCATTGCCCAGTTCTTCATGGGCATCTACGCGCGCCGAGGGGTCGGGATGGACCCGGACCCCAAGGAGGCCTTCAAATGGTTCACGCTGGCCTCGGAAAAGGACCTTGACGCCATTCATGAGTTGGCTCTTGCTCATTACGAAGGCTCGGGAACTCCGAAAAACCTTCCTGAGGCCATCCGTCTCTGGCGGGTCGCAGCAGCCAAAGGCGTTTTGCAAAGCCAGTGGTCCCTGGCCGTTGCCAGCGAGAACGGGGACGGGGTTCCCAAGAGCGAAGCTGATGCCCTTTATTGGTATCGCAAGGCGGCCGAAGGAGGCTATGGCCCCGCCCAGCGAGAAATGGGGCTGCGCCATGAGGGCGGGCGGGGGGTTGCAGAGGACCCGAAAGAGGCCTTCAGGTGGTACCAACGCGCCACGGAAAACGAGGACGGGGAAGCCATGACCTGCCTCGCCGTCTGTTACGAGAACGGGATTGGCACCTCGCCGGATCAATCACTGGCAAATCGCTGGTTTCTCAAGGCGGCAGAGGCTGGAAATCCCAGGGGGCAATGGAATATCGGAATGAACCTATTGTTCGGCAAAGGACTTGGAAAGGACCTGAAGGCTGCCAGTGACTGGCTGCGCAAATCAGCAGAATCAGGTTTCACGAGTGCCCAATTCGACTACGGGATTTGCCGGTTCTACGGAGAAGGTTCTCCAAAGGATGAGAAGGAGGGCGTCGCCTGGTACACCCGGGCAGCGGATGCAGGTCACGCCAAGGCAATGGTCTACCTCGGCCGGTGTCTGGAGAACGGCTGGGGTACGGGCAAGGACCCTGCGAAAGCACGGGATTGGTTCCGAAAGGCAGCAGATCTGTCCGAGCCCTCGGGCATGTTCGAACTTGGTGTCAGTCTCGGCGAGGGAATTGCCGTCGCCGCAGACCCCGGCCAGGGCCGGGCACTGCTCGAAAAGGCCGCGGATTTGAAGCATGCCCCTGCCATGCGTGTGCTCGGCAACTGGCACTTCGAGGGGAAGGTGCTTCCCCAGGACTTCAGCGCAGCGGGTTCCTGGTACCGCAAGGGCATGGCGGCTGGCGATCCTGAAAGCACGGCCAACCTGGGGATCATGCTTGAGCAGGGGAAGGGCGGCCCCAAGGATCTGCCTGAGGCCCAAAGCCTGTACCTGAAGGCAGGGGCTCAAGGATACGTCAGGGCCTGGTATCTCCTTGGCTTGCTCAGGAAATCAGGAAAGGACGGAAAACCGGATTTTCCTGGCGCGCTGGACGCATTCAAGAGAGGTGCTGAGGCGGGCGCACCCGATTCGATGGTCGAGTGGGGGCTTCTGGTCGAGGAAGGCAAGGGTGCCGATAAGAACCCCGTCGAAGCCAATCGTCTTTATCAGCGAGCCGCTGAACTCGGCAACGGCCGTGCACTGTATTTCCTCGGAGTGAACGCTGAGCAGGGAATCGGGACCGACCGGAACCCGGTGGCGGCGGCTGCGTGGTACGGCCGATCCGCGGAGGCAGGTTCGACGGATGGCCAGTTGGCCTACGGCATTTGCCTGTTGAACGGCTTCGGAATCAAGGCCGATCAAGCAGGTGCCATCCCGTGGCTGAAGAAGGCCGCCGAAAAGGGCGCTGGCCGCGCCTCGTACCTCCTCGGCGAGGCGAGCGAATTCGGGAAGGGGACGAAGAAGGACATGAACGAGGCCGTCCGCTGGTACCTGGAATCCGCGCGCCGCGGATACGGGGACGGGCTCTACGCCGCAGGCATGATCAGCCTGCGTGGCATCCAGGCGGCCAAGGACCCGTCCAAGGCGATGGAGTGGTTCCTCTCCGCAGAAAGGCTCGGGCATGCTGCCTCCATGTTCCAGATCGGCTTGCTCCATGAGGAAGGCAATGGAGTCCGGAAGGACATGGCCGTCGCCAGGAACTGGTACGAGAAGGGGGCCGCGCTGGGCAACGCCGCCTGCCTTTCTGCCTTCGGAAACTGCCTCCGCTTCGGCCTCGGCGGCTCCAAGGATGCGTCCAAGGCTGTGGATCTCTACCAGCGTGCCGTGCAAGCGGGCCAGTCCACTTCCGCATTCGCCCTCGGCCAGATGCACGAAACAGGCGAGGGATTGGCCCCTGACATGAAAACGGCGATCGCCTGGTACCAGAAGGCGGCTGATATGGGTAATGCCAATGGCCAGGTTGCAATGGGGATCGTCAAACTCAACGGGCTCGATGGATCCGTCGACCACCCTGCCGCATGGACCTGGTTCCAGAAGGCCGCAACCCAGGGCAGTTCCTGGGGCTTGCGGATGCAGGGGCTCTGCCACAAGGATGGGCTCGGGGTCGAGAAGGACATGGTGAAGGCGGTCTCCTGCTTCAAGTCCAGCGCCGAAGGCGGGGACGTCCTTGGACAGCTTTATTACGGAACCCACCTGCTGGTCACAGAGGGAACCACCCCGGATGAGAAGCGGGTGGGGCTGACCTGGGTCCGGAAAGCGGCGGAAGCCGGCAACGGCCGGGCGATGCTCATGTATGGCGCCTGCCTGATCGACGGACTGGGAACCTCGATAGATATCGATGGGGGAAGGCATTGGCTCACGTTGGCCGAGAAAAACGGCATCAAGGAAGCGACGGAGCTGCTGGCGAAAATCGAAGCGGACGCTCTGGCATGGGAGGAAGACCCGGGCTGACCTCGCGCGTTGGACGAGGCCACTTCCTCGTCGGTCCAGCGGTTCGACGGAATGTGCTGTTCGAATCAATGCACGGGTGCGTGGCAAGGGGCGAGGAACCGGCATGTCCATTCTTGCTACCCTGGCCCATGGAACTTCCTGACCTCCCGGAACTGCGCGGCCGCATCGACGCCATCGACGACGCCATCCTGCGCCTGCTGAACGAGCGGGCGGAGCTGGCGGGGCAGGTCGGCGAACTGAAGCGCGGCGGTCCGGCCGCGTTCTACGTGCCGAGCCGGGAACGCGCCATCGTCAGCCGGCTGCAGCAGGCCAACCCGGGGCCCTTCCCCACCGATTCCCTGCGCCCGGTGTTCCAGGAGATCTTCAGCGCCTGCCTGGCCCTGGAGAAGGGCCTGCGGATCGCCTACCTGGGCCCGGAGGGGACCTTCACCCACCAGGCCATGAAGCACCAGTTCGGGCTCAGCGCCCACGGCATCGCCGCCCCCACCATCGCCGCGGTGTTCGACGAGGTCGACAAGGGCCGCGCCGAATTCGGGGTGGTTCCGGTGGAGAACAGCACCGAGGGGGTGGTCAACCACACCCTGGACACCTTCCTCGACAGCGGGCTGAAGATCTCGGCGGAAATCATCCTGGACGTGGACCAGTGCCTGCTGGCCCGACCCGGGCTCGCGATGGCGGCGATCCAGCGGGTCTACAGCCACCCGCAGGGCTTCGGCCAGTGCCGCGGCTGGCTGGAGACGCACCTGCCGCAGGCGGTGCGGATCGAGTCCCCCAGCACCGCCGAGGCGGCGCGGATGGCCCGGGAGGACCCGGAAGGGGGAGCCATCGCCTCCGACCTGGCCGCCGACCTGTTCGACCTGGTGGTCCTGAAGGAGAGCATCCAGGACCTGAAGGGGAACGCCACCCGCTTCCTGGTGCTGGGCCGCGAGCAGGCGGCGCCCACGGGCCGCGACAAGACCTCGCTGCTGGCGATCACCAAGGACGGTCCCGGGGTGCTGCACGGCATGCTCGAGCCCTTCGCCCGGGCCGGCCTCAACCTCACCAAGATCGAGAGCCGCCCGAGCCGGCGCCGGGCCTGGGAGAACGTGTTCTTCCTCGACGTCCTGGGCCACCAGCAGGCCGAACCGCTGGCCTCGGTGCTGGCGGCGATGGGCGCGCACTGCGAACTGGTGAAGGTGCTCGGCAGCTACCCTCAGGCCGGGACCTGAAGGGCCGCCTCCACCGTCACCCGGTTGCCGCGGCCGTGGTATTCCATCCGGTCGAAGCCGCTGGCGGCGGCCATGAAGATGCCGCGGCCGTGGTTGTGCAGCAGCCGCTCCGGATCCGGCGCCAGGAACCGCGGCCAGTCGAAGCCCGGGCCCTCGTCGGTGATGGTGATCCGCAGCCGGTCGGCGTCCCGCTGCACCTCCACCGTGGCCCGGCGGGCGCCGAGCACCGGGTCCTGCAGCCGCCGCTCCACCTCCTGCCTCAGCTCGACCGCCTCCACCAGCCGCCCCTTGGCGTCGTAGCCGATCTCCAGGTTGCCGTGCTCGACCGCGTTCACCAGCAGCTCGGACAGGCCGAGGCCGGCGGAATAGGGATCCGGGAAGGCGTTCGCCAGCAGCTGGGTGAGGCCTTCGGCCTCCTCGCGGGTGCGGTAGCGGAAGGTCCCGGAGTCGAGCAGGGTCAAGGTCCTTGAACTCGAGCGGATGACCTCCTGCAGTTCGCGGTAGCGGACGTGGTCCTGGACCGCGGTCCGCACCACGGTCTTCAGCAGCTCCGGCGCCACCGGCTTGGTCAGGTAGTAGAAGGCGCCGGCGCGGAGCCCCTCGAGCACCTCCTCGGGATGCGTTGCCGCCGTCTGCAGCACCACCGGCAGCGCCCCCAGCCGGCTGTCCCGCTTCATCCGCCGCAGCACCTCCAGGCCGTCCAGGCCGCCCATGCTGCGGTCCAGGACCACCACGTGGAAGCGGGCCGGCCCGGCGGTCAGGAGTTCCAGGGCCTCCTCGCCGCTGGCGGCCATGCAGACGCGGTAGCCGGCCGCCACCAGGGCGGCCTGCAGGAACGCGCGTACGAGGCGCTCGTCGTCGACCACCAGGATTTCAGGCGCCATCGCAGCCTCAGGGGCCCCATCGGCGGGTCTTCTCCGCAGCCTTAGTCCTGGTGTTCCCGGCCGGGCAGGTCGTGGGTGTGGACGAAGCGGTGGTGGTGGGCGCGGGACATGGCGGCGGTCTCGAAGTGCACCGTCAGGTGGCGGACGCCGAATTCACGCTCCAGGACGGCCTCGATCTCCCGGAGGTGGGTGGCGGTGTCCTCGAGGCGCTCGGCCTCGACGGCCACGTGGGCGGTGCAGACGCTGAGGTGGCTGCAGACCCGCCAGGAGCGCAGGTCCTCCACCGCCGCCACGCCGGGGAGGGTGAGCAGGCGGGCGCGCGCGGCGGCGTGGTCGAAGGCGGCCCGGTGCATGAGGATGCCCAGGGCGTCGCCGAGCAGCCCCACCGCGCCCCGCAGGATCAGCGCCAGGATCCCCAGGGCCACGGCCGGGTCCAGCCAGCGCCATCCGGTCCAGCGGATCACCAGCATGGCGGCCACCAGCGCGAGGCTGGTGAGCGAGTCGGTGAAGGCGTGCAGGTAGGCGGTCCTCAGGCTGGCGTCGCGCTCCAGCTGGTGTGCGTGCCGTGGACGCAGCACCAGGGTCGCCGCGAGGTTGAGCAGCAGCCCGCCCAGGGCGAAGGCCAGCACCCAGCCGGTCAGGATCGCCGGCGGATTGTGGAAGCGCGTCCAGGCCTCGCGCAGGATGCCCGCCCCGAGCCCGAGCAGCAGCAGGCCGCCCAGGACCATGTTGAGGATCTCCAGCCGGTGCCAGCCGTAGGCGTAGCGGTCGCAGGGCTCGCGCCGGCTGGCCAGGGTCAGGCCGGCGAGGGCCAGGAGGTTCACGAGGACGTCGTTGAGGTTCTCCAGGCTGTCGCTGACCAGCCCCAGGGAGCCCGTCCAGAGCCCGCCGGCCGCCTGCATCAGGGCGCTGGCCCCGAACAGCAGGGCGCTCAGGGCCAGGCGCCGCGGCGTGGAGGGTCCGTGGTCGTGGGCGTGGCCATCGACCATGCTCATCGTCCCCGGTAGTCGGGTTGCCGCCGTTCCCGGAAGGCCGCCAGGCCCTCCAGCCGGTCCTCCGTGGGCAGCACCCGGCGGTAGCAGGCGCGCTCCAGTTCCAGGCCCCGCTCCAGGTCCAGGTCGAGGCCGTGATCGATGGCCTCCTTGGCGGCGCGCAGGGCCACCGGGCCATTGGGCGAGATCTGCCGTGCCAGGTCCAGGGCCATGCCCAGTCCCTGGCCTTCCTCCGCGACGCGGTCCACCAGGCCCATGCGGAGCGCCTCCACGGCGCCGATCCGGCGGCCGGTGAAGATCAGGTCCTTCGCCCGCGCCGGCCCGACCAGCCGGGGCAGCCGCTGGGTCCCTCCGGCGCCGGGGATGATCGCCAGGGAGGTCTCGGGCAGGCCCAGCCGCGCCTCCGCCCCGGCCACCCTCAGGTCGCAGGCCAGCGCCAGTTCCAGCCCGCCGCCCAGGGCGGCGCCCTCGATCGCCGCCACGGTGGGCAGGGCCAGGGCGGCCAGCGCGGTGAAGGCATTCCGCAGACGGTCCACGAAGGCCTCGGCCTGCTCCGCCGTCATGCCGGCCCGCTCCTTGAGGTCGGCTCCGGCGCTGAAGACGCCGGGGACGAGGCTGTGCATCACCACCGCCCGCGCGGCGGGGTCCTCCGCGAGGGCCGCCAGGACCGCCTCCAGCTCGCCGAGCAGCTGCCGCCCCAGGGCGTTCCTCGCCTCCGGACGGCACAACCCGAGAAGTACGATCCCGCGGTCGCTGCCTTCGAGATGCTGGATTCGAAGCTCGGTCATGCTCACGCCAGGTCGACGATCGGGTCCCCTTCGTTCAGGAACGGGTCGGGGGCCACGTGCACCTTGGCCACCGTTCCCTCCTCCGGGCTGCCCACGGGAATCTGCATCCTCTCGGCATCCCCTGCGGGGATGCGCGAGACCTCAACACCCAAGGCTGTTCGCACGCGCCTCCTCACGCCAGGTCGACGATCGGGTCCCCTTCGTTCAGGAACTGGTCGGGGGCCACGTACACCTTGGCGACCGTTCCCTCCTCCGGGCTGCCCACGGGAATCTGCATCTTCTTGGTATCCCCTGCGGGGATACGCAAGACCTCAACACCCAAGGCTGTTCGCACGCGCCACCTCACGCCAGGTCGATGATCGGGTCCCCTTCATTCAGGAACTGGTCGGGGGCCACGTACACCTTGGCGACCGTTCCCTCCTCCGGGCTGCCCACGGGAATCTGCATTTTCATCGACTCGATGATGATGAGGTCCTGGTCCTCGGCCACCGCATCGCCTGCGGCGACGCAGACCTGGATGACCTTGCCCGCCATCTCCGCTCGAACCTGGCCCATGCAGAACCCTCCCGGCAAAGGGGAAGTATAGCCCCCGTGCCGCGGCTTCCCGGCCGGCCGGCTACTCTCCGTCGTACTCGCCGAGGGAGACGAGGTCGTCGTCCTCGTCGGCGAAATCGCCTTCCTCCACCAGCAGCTCCCGCACCCGCCCGGCTTCCGGTGCATTGACGTAGAAGGGGGTGTGGCCTGCGTCCGTCCCCTCCAGCAGGATGAGGGCCTGATCCTCCTCGACCTCCTCGCCGATGCGGACGAGCACATCCATCACATAGCCCGGCCATTCGGCGCGAACGATCATGAAATCCTCCCGGAATCACCCGCGAAGGTAGGATATGGATCCCCGTTGCGCAAGATGCTGGATGGGAATTCCTTCCCAGGCCGTCCCCGCCGGCACCAGATTCTCAGGAACGGCGGCCGCGGGCCGATGCTGAAGGCAGGAAGGATGCGTGGCGACCTACGGCAGGAATGATGGGGCGAACGGGGACCCGGGGCCGGGCCAGGATCCGGCCTTCATCCTCCAGTGCCTCCAGGACCTGAAAGCCGGCCGGGTGGAATTCCCGATCAAGGTCGAGGGGGCCCACACCCTTCCCTACGCCAGCGAGGTGGTGGAAGTCGATGGCGGGCTGGTCCTCAAGCTGATCCGCCCGCTGCCCCACGAACTCGCGGCCGGGGCCCTGTTCGAGATGGTGTTCAGCGCCGGGGAGCAGCGGTTCCAGGGCCTGGTCTCCTTCCAGAAGCGCGAGGCCTACCTGACCTACCGCTTCACCGTGCCGACCCAGCTGACGCTCTGCGACCGACGGCGCCACAAGCGCCACCCCTTCCGGCCCCGGGAGCGCGTGGACGTCCTGGCCCAGGACGGGGCCGTGCCCGGCCACGGCCTGACCGGTCCCCTCAGCAACCTGTCCCTGGGCGGCCTGTGTCTGAGGGTGGACCGGATCGTGAGGCTGGACAGCGGCCTGCGGATTCCACCGTCGACCGCCTTCTTCGAACGGGGCCGGGCGCTGCCGCTGCTGCGGATCCTGAACCTGCCCAAGGTCCCCCTCCTGGAGGCCCGGGGCAGCATCGCCCACGCCCAGGAAATCGATGGGCAGGTGCTGGTGGGCATCGCCTTCGGCGACCTCTCCCCGGAGAACGGCGCACTCCTGCAGCAGGTCCTCGACATCCGCGAACGGGCCCTGCGGACCTCGGGCGCCTCCGCCGGGCCAAGTCCCCAGGCGGAGCAGCGGCCGGCTCGACCGCCTGCGGCGCCGAAGGAGGCACCGGAACCTGAAGCCCCGGCGCCGCTCCGCATGCTGGGCCGGCGGACCCGGGACCTGTGGCTGGTGGCAGGCCCGGAGGCGGGCCGCGCACGCCTGTCAGACCTCCTGCAGAGCGCCGGCTACGTCAGGACCGGCGTGCTGACCTCCCCCGAGGGACTGCCCGAATGCGGGGCGCATGGGGGCGGCCCCGCTCCGCTGCTGGTGGTCCTGCTCGACCCGCAACCCGGCACCCTGGCGACGGTCCGCGCCGCCCAGCAGGCACTGGGCGATTGGAGCCGGGTGCCGACCCTCTTCCTTTCGAGCGAACCGGACCCCCTGACCGACCTGGCCGAGCAGGGGTCCTGGCGATTGCTGCCGGAGTCGGCCGCTGGCGCGTGGCTGGAGGTGCTCGACGGATGGGGCGCCCCGGATGGATCAGCCGGGCCGGGGTGACGGGCCCCGTTCCGGTCCGGCCCCTTCACGAACCACCCCGTCCTCGATCCGGTTGACCCCGCGCAATTCGGGTTCCGCGGCCCCCGGGGCCAGGCGGAGGCCGCCCCTCGGATGTCCGCTGGAGTCGCAGCCTTCGAGCCGGGCCTGGCCCCCTGCATGCAGGACCACGCCCGCGTCGCGCCCCTCCTTGAACGTGCAGCCGAGGAGGTCGACGTCCGCGGAGTCGACCTCCACGCCGGCCCCGGCATTCCCCTCGATCTCGCAGCCCTCGAGGGTGGCCTGCCCTGCTGCGGCCACGGCGACGCCCCGTTCCTTGCCCCCGGCGAGCCGGCAGTTGCGGAGCCGGGCCGAGGCCGCCTGCACCCGCAAGCCGGCGAGGCCGTTGGTGTTCACCTCGCAACCCTCGAGGGAGGCCGCGGAGCCCTGGAGGAGGGAGATCCCGTAGCCCCCGTTGCCGGAAATCCGGGAACGCTGGAGGTCCAGGGTGGCCCCGGGCTGGCCGTGGACGCCGGCACAGAGGTGGCCGCCAACCTCGCACTCGACGAGGGCCGCCTCGGCGTGATCGAGGGCGAGGACGCCGGCGAACCGGCTGATGGTCAGCCGGCAGCGCAGGAGGTCCGCCCGGCCCCCGGGGTCGACCTCGACGCCCCCGGCCTCCGCCGCTGACACCTCGCAGGTTTCCAGCTGGACCCTGCCCCCGGTCTGGACGTGGACGCCGACCCCGGCACCGGGGCCGGCGCGCAGGCCCGTGGCCCGGGCCAGGGCGCCGCGGCCGAGGCTCAGCCCGGCCCGGCGGAACCCCTCCAGGGTGCAGGACTCGAGCACGGCCTGGCCCTCCGGCGCGACCTCCACCGCCAACCGGGCGCTGCTGCGCACCTCGCAGTCCTTGAGCACGGCCTGGACCCCGCCGCCGACCCGGACGCAGGCCTCACCCCCACCCTCGAAGCGGCAGCCGTCCAGGGCCGGGCCAGCACCGACCAGGTCCGCGCAGGGCCCGCCGTCGCTCCGCTCGGTGCGGAACCCCAGGCCCTGCACCGTGGCCCCCGGCGCATGGATCACCAGCGCGGCCTCGCGACCGCCGTCGACGACGACCTCCGAGGCGGAGCCCATGCCGACGACGCGGACGGCCTTGTCAATCACCACGGATTCGCGGTAGCACCCGGGCTGGACCTGGATCGTCGCCCCCGCCGCGGCGTGGCGGAGGGCGACCCGGAGGCTGAGGAAGCGGCCGGTGCCGCTGCGGCCCACGGTCAGCACCGTCCGGGAGGCCTCCACCCTGTCGGCGGCCGGGTCCGGGGCGGGCTCCCCGGACCCGGGAAGGGCCAGGTCGTCGGACAGGGCTTCGGAAAGGGCCCCCGCCAGGGCGGCGGCGTCGGCGAAGCGCCGGGCCGGATCCTTGGCCAGCGCCCGGTCCACCACCGCCTGCAGGCGCGGGCTGAGCCCGGCCAGGTCGGCCGGCTGCAGCGGCTGGGGCTCCTTGCGCAGGATGCTGTTGAGGACGAGGGTCGGGGAATCGCCCTCGAAGGGGCGGCGACCGCCGCTCAGGACCTCGTACAGGACCACGCCGAGGGCGAAGAGGTCCGAGCTCGGTGCGGCCTTGCCGCTGTCGAGGTACTCGGGGGCCATGTAGCTGACCGTCCCCATCCAGGTGCCGTCCTCGGTGAGCTGGGCCGAGCCCATCTGCGCCACCCCGAAGTCCATGAGCTTGGCGGTGCTGCGGTGGCCGTGGGTGGTGACGAAGATGTTGGCGGGCTTGATGTCCCGGTGGACGATGCCGCGGTCGTGGGCGTAGCCGAGCCCGTCGCAGACCTGGACCAGGGATTCGAGCTGCTGGGCCTTGGTCCGGCCGCCGGTGCGGATGAGCCGCTCCAGGTCCTCCCCCTGCAGGTACTCCATGGCCAGGTAGAGCAGCCCGTCGTCCTCGCCGAACTCGAACACTGTGACCACGTTCGGGTGGCTCAGGGAGGCCGCCGCCTGCGCTTCGCGGGCGAACCGCGCCTTGGCCTCGGACCCGAAGGCGGTGTCCTGCTGGATCACCTTGATCGCCACCTCGCGGCCGAGGAGGGGATCCCGGCCCAGGTGCACCTCGCCCATGGCGCCCTTGCCGAGGAGCCTCAGGATCTCGAATTTGCCAATCCGATCGCGCAAGGGGGGGCCGCCGTCCTTGTCCTATCGGCAGCCCCCGCGCCCGGTTGAACTCTGTCAGCGGGCCTCGATGGGCATCGCCTGCAGCCGCTCGATGCGGCGCTGGATCGACGGGTGGGTGCTGAACAGGCTCATCAGCCCGTCGCCGCGGAGGGGGTTGATGATCATCATGTGGGCCGTGGCCGGCTGCGCGCCGTGCAAGGGCACCTGCGCGCCGATCCCGGCGATCCGGGCCAGGGCCGAGGCCAGCATGTCCGGCCGGCCGGTGATGTGGGCGGCGAAGGCGTCGGCCATGTACTCGCGCGACCGGCTGAGCGCCATCTGCAGCAGCATCGCGGCCACCGGGCCGAAGATCATGATCGCCAGCACGGCGATCGGGTTGGTGCCTTCCTCGTCGTCTCCCCTGGGGGTGAACCAGTAGGCCATCTGGGACAGGAAGAGGATCGCCTGGGCGAGCACCGCGGCCAGGCTGCCGATCAGGATGTCGCGGTTCTTGACGTGGCCCAGTTCGTGGGCGAGCACGCCTTCGAGCTCCTGCCGGGAGAGGGACCGCATCAACCCCTCGGTCACCGCCACCACGGCGTGGTCCGGGTTGCGGCCGGTGGCGAAGGCGTTCGGGCTGTCGTCCGCGATCACCGCGATGCGGGGCATCGGCAGGCCGGCCCGGTCGGCCAGGGTCGCCACCATGGCGTGAAGCTCCGGCGCCTCGGCCCGGCTGACGACCTGGGCCCCGTAGCTGGCGAGGACGATGCTGTCCGAGAAGAAGTAGGCCGCGGCGTTCATCAGCAGGCCCGCGCCGAGGGCGATCACCAGCCCGACCTCGCCGTAGAGGTAGTTGCCGATCGCCACCAGCAGGGCGGTCAGCCCGACGATCAGGATGAAGGACTTGAAACCGTTCATGGCAGCCTCTCCAGGCTCATTCTATGTCCTCCGCCGCGCCGTCGAGCGCCTGCCGCCGAACGGTGGCCAGCCGGGGCCGGACCGTCACGGAACCTGGGCCCTCCGCACCACCAGCAGGGTGACGTCGTCCTTGAACCCGCAGCCCTCCATGTGCTTGAAGCAGGCCACCAGGATCCGCTCCAGGAGCCCGTCCGCGTCCAGGTCCGGGGCGCCCTGGACCTGCTGCACGATGGATTCGTCCCCGAACTCCGCGCCCTGGAGGCTCTCCGCCTCCACCAGGCCGTCGGTGAAGACCACGAGCGCGTCCCCGGGGTCGAGGCGGTCCACCCCTTCCTCCCAGGTCGCCCCCGGCAGCAGGCCGACCATCGGACCGGTGGAGCCGAGCCGGCGCGCCGCCCCTTCGCGGGGCACAATCAGCGGCGGGTTGTGGCCGCAGTTGACGTAGCGCAGCCGGCCGTCCTCCGGGTTGAGGCTGCCGGCGAAGAGGGTGGCGTAGCGGTTGCGGTCGCGAACCTCGTTCATGCGGTCGTTCAGCCGGTGGGCCAGCCGCCCCCAGTCGCCGACCCGCTGGTCGCCCATGGCGTGCAGGAACGCCGAGAGCTGGGTCATCATCAGCGCGGCGGGGATGCCCTTCCCGGAGATGTCGCCGACCGCCAGGTGCAGGCGGTCGCCCTGGGCCGGGTCCCGGACCATCCACAGGTCGTAGAGGTCGCCCCCGACCGCCTGGTAGGGCAGGTTGGCCGCGGTGCACTGCCAGCCCGGCGGCTCCGGGAGCCGCTTCGGCAGGATCCGCCGCTGGATGTTGCGGGCCAGGTCCAGGTCCTTCTCCATGCGGATCGCCTGCAGGCGCGCCTCGTGCAGTTCCAGGCTGGTCAGGTGGCTGGCGGTGAGGTTGAGCAGGGTCTGGAGGAACAGGCCGTCGTCGTCGGTCAGGGCCCCGGTCGCAGGTTCGGCGGCGTAGGCGAAGCCGTGGCTGTGGTCCGCACCCTGCAGTTCCACCGCGTGGACGAGTTCGCGACCCTCCACCAGATCCTTCAGCTCCTGGACCGCGAGGCTGGGCGGCAGGGTGCCCAGGCCCCTCCCGAAGATCACCTCGCCGCCGGGACCGACCACCAGCAGCCGGAGGATCCGGAATTCGCCCATGATCGTGTTGGCCATCAGGCGGATCAGCTCGGCCCGGGTCTCGACCTGGCCGAGGCTGTGGGTGAGGTCGAACAGCGTGTTGAGCCGGGAGAGCTGCAGGGCCAGCGCCCGGTTCTGGTCGGTCCGCAGCGCCTCCAGCCGCCTCCAGGCCAGGAGGGGGGCGGAAATGGACAGCAGCAGGGGGAGGGCCGCCGGGGCTTCCGGAACCCGCAGGGCCAGGTGGCCGAAGGTGTCGTCGCCGTGGACCCAGGGCAGGCTGATCCAGCCCTTGCCCGGGTTGGTCGGGAACGCCGTGGCCTCGCCGCGCCGGAAGATCCAGGTGCGGCCGTCCCAGATGCCCCCCTGGGAGGCCTTGGCCATGCCCAGGGCGGTGACCCCGACCAAGTGGACGAGGGCCTCCTCGGTGACCTGTTCGGGGAAGGCCTCCAGGAAGTCGATGATCGGCAGCAGTTCCTGGGCGCCTCCGCGCACGCTCAGGGCCAGCGCCCGGAGCCGGTCGAAGGGCGTTTCCACGGCCACTCCCCTCAGCCGAGGTGCTTGATCATGCAGCACTCGTTGCGCCCGGCGCCTTCAAGGAAGTGGACCTCGTCCATGAACCGGCTCATGAGCAGCAGGCCCAGGCCCCCCTTGCGCGGGTGCTTGACGTACTCCTTGGGATCCGGCAGCACCACCTGGTCGTCGCGGATGCCGTCGCCACCGTGCCAGATGTGGATCTCGAGGGCGGTGGGCGTGAAGCGCAGCTCGATCTCCACCTGCTTGTCGGGCTCCCCGTGGTAGGCGTGGAGGATCACGTTGGTGACCGCCTCGTCCATCGCGATCGAGACCTTCGCGGCTGCGGAATCGTCGAAGCCCGCGGCCACCGCGCCGCGCTTGGCCACCGCGGTGACCAGGTTGAGGTAGCGCGTCTGGCTGGGGATGACCAGCCTGAATTCGGACGTCTCGGGACCGGCCTTCACGTTACGCCTTGCCGGCCAGATCGGCCAGGGCCGCGGCCTCGTCCGGGAAGACCTTGTAGAGCTGGGTGAAGCCGAGCGTGTCGAAGATGGCGAACACGCCCTCCTGCAGGTCGCAGAGCAGGATGTCGCCGCCATTGCCGCGCACCGTCTCGATCAGCCCCATGATGGCGCCGAGCCCCGCCGAGCTGATGTAGGCCAGCTCCCGGCAGTTGAGCAGGATCGAGAACTTCCCGGCCTCGACCAGCCGCTCCATGGACTCCTCGAACTGGCGCACGGTGTGGGCATTGATGAAGCCGGCCGGCTCCAGCACCGCGACCCCGTCCACTTCGCGGACCTGGATCGATAGATCTGCCATCGGAGGCTCCGTTCCCAAGGAGGCCCATGCTACCAGAATCGGCGCGGCCGGAGCCGCCGGACCCCGCGGCGCGGGTGTGGGGACAGCCATCCGGATTCGGAGTACGCTCAAGGCACTGACCCGGGACCGCCATGGACGCCTCCGACGCCTTGAAGTCCGTCCTCCACCAGTGGATCAACCAGCGCCACCAGGCGCTGCTTGAGCGGGTGATGGTCACCTGGCAGGACAGCATGGCCGGCCTGGAGCCGGACGACGCCCTGCTCGCCGAGCTCCGGAAGGCCGCGCCGGCAGCCGACCCCCCGGACGACCTGTTCGCCACCGCCCCGGCGGACCTGGGGGCCGAGCTGGGGAAGGCCATCGACGCCATGGAGGCGGCGCCGAGCCAGGCGGAGGTCCTGAAGGCCCTGCTCGAAGGCCTGCACCCCTTCGCCGAGCGGAGCGCCCTCTACGTGGTCAAGCAGGGCATCGCCAACCTGTACGCGGCGCGGGGATTCGAGACCGAGGGGCCGAAGCTGGGTGCCCCGATCATGCCGACCCCCAAGGCCGAGGCCCTGCTGGCCGGGCGGCTGCACAGCGTTCGCGAGACCGGCGAGACCTATGGATCGCTGATGGTGCCGCTCAGCCGCTTCGAGGCCAGCGATGCCCTCGTGCTGCCCCTCCGCCTGCGGCGGCGGGCGGTGGCCCTCCTGATGGTGGACAGCGGCCTGCGCCAGGCCCTCGAGCACCCCGCGGAGGTCCGTGCGCTCGCGCACGTGGCCGAGTCCTGCCTGTCCTACCTGGCCGGCCTCCGGGAGGAGGACCGCGGTCCCGCCGAGGCGGGTCCGCACCACCCGACCCAGCAGATCGTGCAGCCGATCCAGGACAGCGCACCGCCGCTCGATCCGAAGGTGCGGGCCACGGCCGAGCGGCTCGCCAGGGTCCTGGTCGGCGACATCGAGCTGTACTTCCCGCAGAAGGTCACCCAGGGCCAGCAGTCCGGCAACCTCTACGGCGTCCTGAAGGAGGAGCTGGACCGCAGCCGGGCCACCTTCATCGACCGGTTCGGGGAGGACACCGAGGCCCACCACCGGATCTTCTCCACCACCATCGTCCAGCAGCTCTGCGGCGGCGACGTCGCCCGGCTGGGCCCGGCACCCTGGGCTCCCAAACCGGCCTGAATCGCGGCCCATCCATAAAACAGGTGACATGGGGCTCCGGATCTGGTACATCCATTGACCTTTGGATGACGCAGAACCGAGGACGAGATGGCCAATTTGGGGAAGAAGTACACCTGCTTCAAGTGCGAGACGAAGTTCTACGACTTCGGCAAGCCGGAAGCGCTGTGCCCGAAATGCGGCACCAACCAGAAGAACGCCCCTGCCCGGCCCAAGGCCGCCAAGAAGGACAAGGCCGTCCACTTGATCGAGGATGACTTCACGCCGGAGATCGAGGGCGAACCCATCGCCGAGGACACCTTCGAGGAGGGGCTCGGTTTCGCGGCGCCGCGCACCGAGGGTGTCGACCCCGGCGACCTGCGGATGGACGACTACGACGAGTAGCGCCAGGGAGCCCGCCTCGGCCCTTCCCGCCCCGCTGGTCGATCGCCACACCCACCTTGAGGGCAGCCTGGACCCGGGCTGGGTCCGGGCGGAAGCCGCCCGCAGGGGTCTCGCCATCCCGGACAGCCTGGCCTCGCTCTGGCGCGGGCACGCCGTCGGTTTCGAACCGTTCATCGAGGCCTTCCTCTTCGGAGCCGCGCTGCTCGACACCCGGGAGGCCGTGCAGGCCGCCGTGGCCGCAGCGGTGCGCCGGCTTCCCCCGGGCGGCGGGCGCGGCATCGACCTCTGGGTCTCGCCGCACTTCCTCGTGGTCCATCGCAGGCAGATCGGCCTCGAGGATCTGTGGCGCGGCATCGAGGCCGGCATGGCGGATGCGCCGGACGTGTCCATCGCCGTGGTGGTCGACGCGGTGAACCACCTGGGCCCCCTGCACGGCCACTCGACCCTGAACCTGGTGCTCCCCGAACGCCCGCCCTGGCTGCGCGGGTTCAGCACCGGCGGCCAGGAGGGCACGCCGTTCCGGGACTGGGCGCCGGTCTTCGACCGGGCACGGGCCGCCGGCCTGCGCCTGGCCGCCCACGCCGGCGAGAACGGCCCGGGCGCGCACGTCCGCGAGGCCGTGGTCGAGGCCGGGGTGGAGCGCATCGTCCACGGCGTCCGGGCAGCCGGCGACCCGGCCGTCCTGGAGCTCCTGGCGGATCGCCGGGTTCCGGTGGACACCTGCCTGACCTCCAACCGGCACCTGGTGGCCGGCCTGGGAAGCCACCCGCTCCCCGCCCTGCTCCGGGCCGGTGTCCGCTGCGCCCTCGGCACCGACGACCCCGGGGTGATGCCCTGCGACCTGGCCTCCGAGTGGGCCTCGGCTGCCGCCCTCGGCCTCACCGAGGAGGAGCTCACCCGGCTCCGCCGGCACGCGGCCGAAGATGCCTGGTGCCAGGCCGGAAGGCTCCGGCCCGCCTGATCCCCTGGCACCCGCCCGACCCAGCCTGCCGATTCTGGGCTCGATCCGATCCCGGGGGAACGGTACAATGGCGGTTTGGGCGTGCGCCCAAGGGCTCCCGCCTCTGCGAAAGGCTGGAGGCCTTGAGCAGGAGGACAGCGCGGTGCGCTGTCCGATAGGCGGGACTCAGCTGGATTTGCGGCGGAGCCGCCCCTGGCACCCGCCCGACCCAACCTGCCGATTCTGGGCTCGATCCGATCCCGGGGGAACGGTACAATGGCGGTTTGGGCGTGCGCCCGTAGCTCAGCTGGATAGAGCATCAGGCTTCGAACCTGAGGGTCGGGCGTTCGAGTCGCTCCGGGCGCACCACCCGCAACATCCTTGACAACCGGGCAACGCGAACGTGGCGGAACTGGTAGACGCACTGGATTTAGGTTCCAGCGGCCCACGCCGTGTGGGTTCGAGTCCCACCGTTCGCACCAATCGTCAGGATTGACGATTAGGACGGAATCGGCGCAGCCGATTGCCGCCCGAAGGGCGAGGGCACAGGACGTGCCCGAGTCACGAAGGCAGGCAAGCGGACTTCCCCGCACCGCCCCGATCGACGATGCGGCGATCAGGACGGAATCGGCGCAGCCGACGGCCGCCCGAAGGGCGAGGGCACAGGATGCGCCCGAGTCTCGAGGGGGTGCCCACGCACGCCGGCCGCGCGAAGCCGCCTCGGCCGTCTGGCCTTCCAGCGCCGAGCGCAGCGAGGCCCTCCCCATCCGAATGCCCGGTCCCACCCAGCACCCAGCCGCAGTCTCCAGGAGTCGCCATGCAGGTCACCCTCACCCACCACACGACCACCCGCAAGTCCGTCGAGGTGACGATTCCCGCGCCCGAGGTGAACGCGGCCTTCCAGGAGGTCATCCAGCGGATGGCGCCGAAGGTCCGCATCCCCGGCTTCCGTCCCGGCAAGGCCCCCAAGAGCGTGCTGCTCAAGCGCTTCTCCCGGGAGATCGAGCAGGAGGTCGCCGAGAGCCTGGTCCAGCGGCACTTCTGGGACGCCGCCGCGGCCGCCGGGACCCAGCCGATCAGCCAGCCCGCGCTGGAGAAGGTCACCCTCAAGGAGGACCAGGACGGGCAGTTCAAGGCCCACTTCGACGTGGCCCCGGAGGTCACCCTCCCCGCCTACCAGGGCCTGAAGCTGACCAAGCAGAAGCGCCTGATCGACGACGAGGCGGTGCAGGAGCACCTCGAGGGCCTGCGCGAGCGCGCCGCCAAGTTCATCCCGGTCGACGGCGCCGCCGCCGAGGGCCACTACGCCACCCTCGACATCCGGGTGAAGCCCCAGGGCATGAAGGCCAAGCCCTACCAGGACCAGGTCGTGCAGCTCGACCCGAAGCGCCCCTTCGACGCCGCGCTCGTCGGCATGGTCAACGAGACCACCCGGAAGTTCGACATCACCGTGCCGGCGGACGATCCCAACCGCGCCCTGGCCGGCAAGACGGTCCACTACGAGGCGACCCTCAAGGACCTCCGCAGCCGCGTGGTCCCGGAGCTCAATGACGAATTCGCCAAGGACATGGGCGCCTACGACAACCTGGCCGCGCTGACCGCCGCGGTCCGCAAGGACCTCGAGGAGGCCGCCGAGCGCGATGCCGTCGTCCGCGTCCAGTCCCGCCTGCTGGACGCCCTGCTGGACGCCGCGCCCTTCGAGGTCCCCACCTCGATGGTGGCGCTGCAGCTCGACGACTACTGCCAGGAGTTCGCCCAGGAGGTGGCCAAGCAGAACGTGGATCCGCGCCGCATCAACTGGGCGGGCTACCGCCAGCACCGGCTGCGGGACGCCGAGCGCGCGGTCCGCAGCGGCTACCTGCTGCAGTCCATCGGCAACGCCGAGGACATCCAGGTGGCCGAGGAGGAGATCGACCGCGACATCCGGTCCTACATGGAGGAGAACGCCATCCAGACCCCCTTCGCCCAGTTCAAGGCGGACCTCGAGCGGCGCGGCACCACCACCGAGATCAAGGGGCGGATCCGGACCGACAAGATCTTCGACAAGCTCCTCGCCGCCGCCTCGGTCACCGAGGAGGTGCTCGGCAAGGAGGCCTTCCTGGCCCTGGTGGAACTGGAGCGCAAGCGCGAAGCCGGCGAACCGGTCAACCGCTTCGACGCCGGCGGCGTCGAGGGCGGCGACCTCGAGGAGCAGGAGGGTGGGGCTCCCGTGGCGGCCGAGGCCCACGTGCACGGCCCCGACTGCGACCACGACGCGGAGGAGCCGGCTGGCGAGGCCAAGCCGAAGAAGGCCGCCCGGAAGGCCGAGGCGGCCGCCGATGCCGCCGGGGAAAAGCCGAAGAAGGCCCCCGCCAAGCGCAAGGCCGAGTAGTCCGACGTCCGACCTGCAGAGACCGGAAGGGGCACCGGCGGCGCCGCAGGCGGGCCCCCCTTTGTTATCCTTGAGCCCGCCCCGCAGGAGCCCGCCATGCCCACCAGCTACTACCCGCCCATCGTCATCGAGCAGACCCCCCGCGGCGAGCGCAGCTACGACATCTACTCGCGGCTGCTGAAGGACAACATCATCTTCCTCGGCACCGCCATCAACGACGACGTGGCCAACGCCATCGTCGCGCAGATGCTGTTCCTGGAGAGCGAGGACCCGGAGAAGGACATCCAGATCTACGTCAACTCCCCCGGCGGCAGCGTCACCGCCGGCCTGGCCATCTACGACACCATGCAGTTCGTGAAGAACGACATCGTCACCTACTGCATCGGCCAGGCCTCCAGCATGGGCGCGCTGCTGCTCTGCGCCGGCACCAAGGGCAAGCGCTTCGCCCTGCCCAACAGCCGGATCATGATCCACCAGCCTTCCGGCGGCGCCCAGGGCCAGGCCACCGAGATCGAGATCACCTACAAGGAGATCCAGCGGCTCAAGGACATGTTGACCGAGATCGTCGCCAAGCACTGCGGGCAGCCGCTGAAGAAGCTGGCCAAGGACATGGACCGCGACTACTTCATGAGTGCCGAGGAGGCCCTCCAGTACGGGCTCATCGACCGCGTCCTCACCGAGCGCCCCGCCTAGACCGGCGGCCCCGCCGATGGCCACCCTCGCCAAGCCCTTCGCCGCCGAGCACCTGCAGCGGATCCCGCTGTACGTGCCCGGCAAGCCGATCCAGGAGGTGCAGCGGGAACTCGGCCTCGAGCGGATCGTCAAGCTGGCCAGCAACGAGAACCCCTGGGGACCCACCGAGGCGGTCAAGCGCCGGGTGCTGGCCGCGGTTTCGGGTTCCGACGACGAGGCCCTCGGCCTCTATCCCGTCTCCGACGGCTACTACCTCCGGCGGGCCATCGCCGCGCGCCGCGGACTCCCGATCGAGCAGGTGCTGCTCGGCAACGGCTCCTCGGAGATCCTCGAGATGGCGGCCAAGGCGGCGCTGCTCGACGGGGGCACCGCCCTGATCCCCCGCCACAGCTTCGCCATCTACACCATCGCCACCCTCGGGGTCGGCGGCACTGTGGTGGAGACCCCCGCCGACACCGAGCGGGTCGACGTGGACGCGCTGCTCGCCGCGGTGCGCCCGGACACCCGGATCGTCTACCTGGGCAACCCCAACAACCCCACCGGCGTGCTGGTGCCGGCCCGGGACCTGGAGCGGCTCGTGCGCGGCCTGCGCGAGGACGTCGTCCTGGTGGTGGACCAGGCCTACGCCGAGTACGAGGAGCCCGGCCTCTATCCCGACGCCGCCCGGTTCCTGGCCGACCGCCCGGGGCTGCTGGTGCTGCACACCTTCTCCAAGATCCACGCCCTCGCCGGGCTGCGGATCGGCTACGCCCTCGGCAGCCCGCACCTCCTTCAACTGCTCGAGCGGGTGCGCAGCCCCTTCAACACCAACCACCTGGCCCAGGTCGCCGCCGAGGTGGCGGTGCAGGACCTGGCCTTCGAGGCCCGGTGCAGGGACCGCAACCGCACGGCCCGCCAGGCCTTCCTCCAGGAGGCCGCGCGGCACCGCTGCCGCGCCACCGGGGAGGCCGGCAACTTCATCCTGCTCGAAAGCGCCCTCCCGTCCCAGGACCTCTACCAGGCCCTGCTGGCCAAGGGCGTCATCGTGCGCCCGATGCAGGCCTACGGCCTGCCCAACCACGTCCGGGTGACCTTCGGCAAACCCGAGGAGATGGCCGCGTTCTGGCAGGCGGCCGGTCCGATCCTCGACTGCGGCTGCTGAGGTCCGCGGTGCTGGAGGTGGAAGCCGCCGTCGACCGGCTGCGTGCCCTGCTCGCCGACGGCGACCTGGGGCCGGCCCGGCGCTGCCTGGACGACCTGCGTGCCGGCTACCGTGCGGATCCGGGCCGGTTCGGCCCGGCCACCGTGGAGGCCCTGCGCCAGCTCGCCGCCCGGCTCGGAGAGGCGGCCTCCGCCGACCTCCTGCCGCTGCTGAAATCCCTGTTCGGCTACGACCGCTTCCGACCGGGACAGGAGGAGATCATCCGCGCCCTGCTGGCCGGCCGCGACGCCCTGGCGATCCTCCCCACCGGCGGCGGCAAGTCGCTCTGCTACCAGATCCCGGCGCGGCTGCTGGGCGGCACCACCCTGGTCGTCTCGCCGCTCATCTCGCTGATGAAGGACCAGCTCGACGCGGTGCTCGAGGCGGGGCTGCGCGCCACCGTCCTGAATTCGAGCCTGGACGAGGCCACCCGCCGGGAGCGCATCCTCGGGCTCAAGGCCGGCCGGTTCGAGATCGTCTATGCGGCCCCGGAGGGGCTGGAGCTGTACCTGGCCGAACTGCTCGAGGCCGTCGACCTCAGGCTGGTGGCGGTCGACGAGGCCCATTGCATCAGCCACTGGGGCCACGATTTCCGGCCGAGCTACCGCAACCTCGGCGGGCTGAAGCGGCGCTTCGGCGGGCTGCCGGTGCTGGCGCTCACCGCCACCGCCTCGGAGCAGGTGACAGGCGACATCCAGGCCCAGCTGGGGATGCGCGACCCGCTCGTGGTCCGAGGCTCCTTCTTCCGCCCCAACCTGCACCTGCATGCGGTCAAGAAGGACAAGGACCTGCGCGGGTCGATCCTGCGCCTGGTCCAGGCGCGCCGCGGCCAGAGCGGGATCGTCTACACCCTGTCGCGGAAGTCCGCGGAAGGCACCGCGGCCTTCCTGCAGTCGCAGGGCGTGGCGGCGGGCGTCTACCACGCCGGGCTGGACCGCCAGGCCCGGGAGGAGGCGCAGGAGGCCTTCCGCCAGGGCCGGCTGGACGTGATGGTGGCCACCATCGCCTTCGGCATGGGCATCGACAAGCCCGACATCCGCTACGTCATCCACCGCGACCTGCCGAAATCGATCGAGGGCTACAGCCAGGAGATCGGCCGCGCCGGGCGCGATGGCGCCGACTCCGACTGCATCCTGTTCTATGGCTGGGGCGACGTCATCGGCCTGGAGCGGTTCCTCGACGGCCTCGACGCGGAGAGCGCCCGGGCCCAGCAGGCGCAGGTCCGCGCCATGTTCCGCTTCGCCGAGTCTGCGGAATGCCGCCACCAGGCCCTCGCCCGCCACTTCGGCGAGACCATCGGCCGCTGCCTCGGTTCCTGCGACCAGTGCTCCGGCCGGCGGGTGCTCGACGAGGCCCCGGCGGTGGCGCGCGCCGGGGCGGCGAAACGCCCGGCCCGCGGGGTTGCGGCGTGGGCCGGGGAGGAAGGTCCGCCGGACCTGCTGCTCCGCCTCAGGGCCCTGCGCAAGCGGCTCGCGGACGAGCGCAGGGTGCCCGCCTACCTGGTGTTCAGCGACGCCGCCCTGATCGACATGGCCCGCCTCCTCCCGTCCACGGACGCGGAGTTCCTGTCGGTGAACGGCGTCGGACCGAAGAAGCTGGCCCTCTACGGAGACGCCTTCCTGGGCCTGCTGCGGGAAGTGACAGAATGAACGCCATGCCACCGCTCCCCCTGATCGCCATCGACGGCCCCTCCGGGGTCGGCAAGTCCACCACCGCCCGCGCCGTCGCCCAGGCGCTCGGCTGGGACTACATGGACACCGGCGGCATGTACCGCTGCGCGGCCCTGGCGGCGCTCCGGACCGGGGCCGCGCTGGACGACGCCGGGATGGCGGAGCTGCTGGCCCGGACCGGCATCGAACAGGTGGGCAGCCGCTTCACCTTGGACGGCGACGACGTCACCGAGGCCATCCGGGGGGCCGAGGTGACCCGGATGGCCAGTCCGGTGAGCGCCCTGCCGGCGGTGCGCCACAGCCTGGTCGCCCTGCAGCGGCGCCTGGGCGCCCGCGGCCGGTGGGTGGTGGACGGCCGCGACATCGGCACGGTGGTGTTCCCGGCCGCCTGCTGCAAGGTGTTCCTCACCGCCAGCCCCGAAGCCCGGGCCCGGCGCCGCCAGCTGGAACTGCAGGCCAAGGGCCAGCCGGCCGAATTCGAGCGGGTGCGGGCGGAACTGGCCGAACGCGACCACCGCGACAGCACCCGGGAACTGGCTCCGCTGCGCCCGGCGGAGGACGCCTGGCTGCTGGACTCCAGCGAGCTCGACCGGGACCAGGTGGTGGCCGCCATCCTCGCCAGGCACGCCCGGCACCCGGACTGAACCGCGCCTGCCCGGCGCCCTTCCACAGGCGCAGGGCGGACCCGGTCCGCCCTGCGCGTCAACCCCGGCCCGGCTCAGCCCTGGATCTTGATCTTCTGGGGCTTCGCCTCGGGGCGCTTGGGGATGCTCAGGTTCAGCACGCCGTCCTTCAATTCGGCGTGCACCTCCGAGGCGAGGACCTCCTCGGGCAGGGTGAAGGTGCGGGCGAAGGCGCCGTGGGCGCGCTCGGCGAGATGGAAGGTCTCGCCCTCGGCACGCACGTCGGCGGCCCGGCGGCCCTTGATGGCCAGGCGGTTGCCGGTGAGGTCGATGTCGAGGTCCTCGCGCCGGATCCCCGGCAGGTCGGCCCGGAAGAGGTAGGCTTCCGGCGTCTCCTTGACGTCGAAGCTGGGCAGGAAGTAGGCGTTCGCCTCCGGCTCCAGCTGGGTGTCGCGGTAGGGGTCCCAGCGAAGGAAGTCGCGCATGAGGCGGAACGGCTCCATGACCGGCGACAGGCTGGTGGGACGAAGGGTCAGCAGGTTGCTCATGGGGTCTCCTTTCGGGTCCGGAACACTTGCTGTGTTCTGGTACAAAAAATATGCGTGTTGTTTGGAAGATTGTCAAGAGGGCCAGAAAAATTCTTCCAATTTGAACCAAATCAATGAAAACCCCCTCGCAAGGAGGGGGTTCCCAGGGGTCTGGCGTGCAGGATCAGACCCGCAGGTGGTCCCCCCGCCAGGCCTGGATCCGCTTCTTGACGGCCTCGCCGTCCAGCGACTCGGCCAGGGCTTCCCGCATCCGGTCCGCGAGTTCCGCATCGGCGGCGAAACGCAGGCCGACGAACTGGTCGCGCTTCAGGTCGGGAATGCGCGCCTTGAGCTCGGCCGGCAGCAGGCGCTCCATCCGCAGGGTCTCCTCCAGGCGGATCAGCCGGTCCTGGACGGTCAGGGCGTACAGCCGAAGCTTCAGGAACAGGATCCCCAGCAGCAGGGCCAGGGCCAGCTGGCCGAGGGTGATCGGGCTGGGGGTGCGCCACAGCGCCGCGATGCTGATGACCAGGAACAGCAGGTACAGCGGAAAGCCCACGAAGTGGTAGGCGGGGTCGAAGCGGCGGTGGGTCTTGTAGGTCTGTTCGGGCACGGGAGGCTCCTGAGCAAGGCCCGGAGCAGGCTCAGCCTGCGAAGGGCGCGGGGGTGTGGGGGTCCGGGCACAGCGTGGACCTCCACCTAGGCAAAGCCCGGAGCAGGCTCAGCCTGCGAAGGGCGCGGGGGCGTGGGGGTCCGGGCACAGCGTGGACCTCCACCTAGGCAAAGCCCGGAGCAGGCTCAGCCTGCGAAGGGCGCGGGGGTGTGGGGGTCCGAGCACAGCGTGGACCCCCACCTAGGATTTGGGTCGGAAGGCCTTGACCACGTCCTCGCGGGTGACGAGGAACGGGCCGCCGATCAGGTCGATGCAGTAGGGCACCGCCGGGAAGACGGCGTCCAGGCACTCGCGGATGGACTTGGGCTTGCCGGGGAGGTTGATGATCAGGCTGGCGCCCCGCACGCCGGCGGTCTGCCGGCTGAGGATGGCGGTCGGGACGTAGGCCAGGCTGGTGGCCCGCATCCGTTCGCCGAAGCCGGGCAGCAGCTTGCCGCACACCGCCTCGGTGGCCTCCGGGGTGACGTCCCTCGGGGCCGGGCCGGTGCCGCCGGTGGTCAGCACCAGGCAGCAGCCCTCCTCGTCGCAGAGGGCCTTCAGGGCGGCCTCGATCCGCGGCCGTTCGTCCGGGATCAGCCGGTAGACCTCCTCCCAGGGCTGGGCCAGGTAGGCGTCCATGGTCTGGCGGATGGCCGGTCCGCTGAGGTCCTCGTAGGTCCCCGCGGATGCCCGGTCCGAGACGGTGAGGATGCCGATGCGGATCGGACGGGCGGAGGCGGCTTCCGGAGACGGCATGACCCATGATGGCACCGGGGCCCGGACTCTTGCTGCCACAATGCCTGCGGAGTCCACCATGATCGACCTGGAAACCCGGCTGCGATCCGTCCGCCTGCTCTGCACCGACGTGGACGGCGTCCTCACCGACGGCACCCTGGTGTACGGGGCCGGGCCCCACACCAAGAACTTCAACGTCCGCGACGGCGCGGCGATCAAGTGGCTGCAGGCTGCCGGCATCCCGGTGGTGTTCATCTCCGGCCTGGCCTCCCCCGCCACCGACCGTCGTGCGGCGGACCTCGGGGTCGACGACTGCATCACCGGACAGCTGGACAAGCTGCCGGCCCTGGAAGCGATCTGCGCCAAGCACGGGCTCGGCCTCGGCCAGGTGGCGCACCTCGGCGACGACCTCCAGGACCTGCCCGTGCTGCGCCGGGTCGGGCTGGCCTGCTGCCCCGCCGACGCCGTTCCCGAGGTGCGGGCCGCCTGCCCGCTGGTGCTCGCGTCGGCCGGCGGCCGGGGGGTGCTGCGCGAAGCGGCGGAACGAATCTTGAAAGCCCAGGACCTCTGGGCCGGACTTTTGGCCCGCTTCCAGGACGGTCCCTGATGCGAACAGCCTTGATCCTCCTCGCGGCGCTGGCCGCCGCCGCCCAGGAACCGACCACCATGGGCCTGACCCTTCGCGGCAGCCGTCCCTCCGACAACCTGAAGGACATGGTCGGGGGCAAGGCCGGCTTCGGCATCAGCCTGGACGCCGAATCGGAGATCCAGGACGCCTGGCGGGCCCGCCTCGTGCTGGGCTACGACGCGTGGGGCCCCGGCAGCGCCCTCGACCGCAGCGGCGTCCAGGGCAAGGTCACCGTCGGCCACGTCAGCCTGGAGGGGGTCCGCATGCTCGGCGCCGAGCAGCGGGACGGCTTCTTCGGTCCCTACTTCGTGTTCGGCCTGGGGGCCTACGGGTGGAACGCCAGCAGCACCGACCCGGTGGACGGGCTCGCGGTGACGCGCCGGGTGATCCACCTGGGGGGCAGCCTGGGACTGGGCTACCGGTTCAGCAAGTCCTTCGACGCCGAGATCCGGATCAACGGCGGGAAGATCGACCCGCAGTTCACCGCCACGGCCATGAGCTTCGGAATCACCTACCGGTACTGAGCGCCCATTTCAGAATGAGACGGGCCCGCGTGGGGAATCAGCCGGGAGGCGCCGCAGGGAGGGCGCCGCAGCGCCGGAACCTCGGTTGCATTGTCCCGCTTGCCCGGCGCCTCGCGCGGGGACACGCCGCATTCTGAAACGGCCTCTGAAGTTCCCGGCAGGTTCTGCCGATTCAAGGGAGGATCCCTCCGGCGCAGAAATTGTACCGGCAGGGCCTCTGGTACGGATCGCCATGTCCCTCCCCTTCCGCCTCCTCACCCTCCTGCTGGTGCTGCCGCTGCTCCAAGGCTGCGGCGGGGGCGCCGACCTGGTGGCCGCCAATGGGGCGGTGGAGGTGACCATCGACCCCCAGGTCTCCATGGTCTCCCCGGGCGGGACGGTCATTTTTTCCGCCAAGGTCACCGGCGCCAGCAACCGCACCGTCACCTGGTCGGTGCTCGGCGGCACCGCCAACGGCAGCTTCAGCGGAGCCACCGGGCTGTACACCGCGCCCTCGGTCGCCGGCGAGTACCGGATCCTCGCCACCAGCAACGCCGACCCGACCAAGGCGGCCCTGGCCATCGTGCTGGTGCCGACGCCGCTGAGCGTCGCCATCACGCCGAAGACCGTGGCCCTCAAGCCCGGCGCCTCGCAGATGTTCAACGCCAACGTCACCGGCTCGGCCAATCCTGCCGTCACCTGGTCCACCATCGGCGCCGATTCGGGTTCCTTCGCCGGCACCAGCGGCCTGTACACCGCCCCGGCCGGCTACGGGGTCTTCACCGTGGTGGCGACCTCGGTCGCCGATCCCACGCGCAGCGACACGGCCACGGTCAACGTCGGCGACACGGTCCGGGTGACGGTGAGCCCGGCGGTGACCAGCCTGCTGCCGGGCGGCACCGCCACCTTTGCCGCCGCGGTCACGGGGACCGCCGACAGCGGGGTGGACTGGAGCATCGTCGGGGTCGAGGGGGGCTGCCACGTCGACGCGGCGGGCGGCTTCACGGCCGGGACCACGCCCGGGACCTACGTGGTCCGCGCGACCTCCCGCGCCAATCCGGCGGCCTACGGCCAGGCGCAGGTCACCGTCAGCCTGGTGACCCTGACCCTGGACGCCCACACCGCCACCCTGGACCAGGGCGAGTCGCGGATCTTCACCCCGACGCTCACCGGAACCACCGACATGCGGGTGGACTGGAAGCTCCTGAGCAGTTCCTCCGAGGCCGTCCGGCAGACCGGACCCTACGCGTTCACGGCGCCGGCGTCGGCCGGAACCCACCTGCTGCAGGCGGCCTCGGCGGCCAACCCGCTGGCCCAGGACCTGGCGACGATCACCGTGCGACCGGTGGTGGTGACCCTGCAGCCCTCCCAGGGCGTGGTGCTCCTTCCCGGCGGGACCGCCTCCTTCACGGCCGCCGTCAGCGGCACCCGCACGCCCGGGGTCACCTGGGCCGTGCTCAGCGATGGCGCCGGCGGCAAGATCAACGCGGCGGGCGTGTACACCGCCCCCATCGTCCCCGGATCCGACACCATCACCGCCACCGCCGTGGCGGATGAATCGGTCGTCGCCTCCGCGGTCGTCACCGTCGGCCAGATCCTGGTCACCCCGCTGGTGCCCATTCCGGTGCACCCGGCCCAGACGACGATCTTCAGCGCCCAGGTCACGGGCGTCCCGGACCCCGCGGTGACCTGGACCGCCCGGGTCGGAGGCCTGGCGCTGGATCCCTCGCCCATCACCCCGGCGGGCCTGTTCACCGCCCCCGATGCGCTCGGGGTCTACCGGATCCGCGCCACCAGCCTCTACAATCCGGCGCTGTTCGCCGAGGTCCAGATCACCGTGCAGTAGGCCCGATTCAAGCCGGACCCTGCGCGGGCCGAAGCAGGGGCATGCGACGGGGATTCCGGCTCGGGTGTCTGTGGCTCCTGCTGGCAGCCGCCCCGGGCCTGCCCGGGCTGCAGGAGGGCGCGCCGCGGTCGGCGCCCTTTCCCCGCCTCCGCCCCTTCCTCGATGAAGGCCGGCCCAGCCTGCGCCTGGTCGGCAGCGCCGTCCGCAGCCGCAACGGCATCCCCTTCTACACGCTCGCCTACTACGTGAACCTGGCGGAGCTTCGGGCGGCGCTGGGAGCGGCCCCTCCCACGGTGGCAGAGGCGGCTCGGGTGCTCGCGGCCGGCAGGGTTTCGCAGGGCTTCCTCACGCGCTTCGACCAGGGGGTAGGCAAGGAGCGCCGCGTGGAATTCCTCCTGGAGAACCTCGGGATCTTCTGGCCGGGCCCGGGGTTCCGCAAGGATTCGCCCACCCTGCAGGGCTTCCTGCCCTTCTTCGATACCCCCCTGGAGCGCGGGGAGGAGACCCGCATCTGGATCCGCAACGGCAGCATCTACACGCAGAAGCCCGGGCAGAGGGCGGTGCGCACCGCGGACCCGGACCTGTGCAGGGCCTTCGTGAACTCCTACCTGGGGGACGTGAAGAAGCCCGGCGCGGACCGGATCATGCGCGAGGACCTGCTCGGGGACCTCGCCGAAGCCCTCGCCGAAGCGCGGCCCCAGGGGCGTTCCTCAACCCGGTAGGCTGGCCTGGAGGGTGTTGGCCATCAGCCCGGCGATGGTCAACGGGCCCACCCCGCCCGGGACCGGGGTCACCGCCGAAGCCACCTCCATGGCTTCGCCGAAGCGGACATCCCCGCACAGCACCGCGCCCTTCTCCAGCAGGGTGGCCAGCTTCCGCGGCTCGGCGGCGAAGATCCTGCGGCCCAGCTCCGGATCCTCGATCCGGTTGATGCCCACGTCCACCACCACCGCCCCGGGCTTGATCCAGCTGCCCTCCACCAGCCCCGGGCGGCCGACCGCCGCCACCAGCAGGTCGGCCTGACGGCACAGCCCCGGCAGGTCGCGGGTGCGGCTGTGGGCGATGGTCACCGTGGCGTGCTGCTCGAGCAGCATCAACGCCATCGGCTTGCCCACGATCTCGCTGCGCCCGAGCACCACCGCGTGCAGGCCCTTCAAGGTCACCCCGTGGGCGGCCAGCATCCTCATGCAGGCGCTCGGCGTGCACGGACGCAGGCCGGGCAGGCCCTCCAGCAGCAGGCCCTGGTTGACCGGGTGGAAGCCGTCCACGTCCTTGGCGGGAGCGATGCGGTGCAGGGCCCGCTTGGCGTCGAGGTGCCCCGGCAGGGGCAGCTGCACCAGGATGCCGTCCACCTCGGGATCGGCATTCAGGCGGTCGATGAGGGCCTCGAGCTCGGCCTGGGGGAGCTCCGCCGGAGGCCGGAACTCCAGGGACCGGATCCCGGTCTCCGCGCAGGCCTTCACCTTGCCGCGCACGTAGACCTGGGAGGCCGGGTCCTCGCCCACCAGCACCACCGCCAGGCAGGGCGGCCGCGCCCCCGCCGACGCGCGCCCGGCGACCTGCGTCCGGACCTCGTCGAGGATCCGCTGCGCGTGGGCCTTCCCGTCCAGAAGCTGCGCCATGGCCACACCCCCGGTCCATTTCAGCAGCCTTCCCGGCCGAGGAATGGATTGAGTTTCCTCGCCCTTCTCGATACGCTGGAGGACTGAATTCTTCCTTGGCCGGCTCGTGCGCGGGGCGGCCCTCTCCAGGTGGGTTCGTCCCGCCTGTTTTTTTTGCCGGAGCCTTTTGGACCTTCGCGCCCTGCAACCCGCCTTCGAGGCCCAGCTTTCCCGACTGGGCTTCGAGCTCGTGCACCTCGAGGCCGCCCGGGAAGGGCGGGACACCGTCCTTAGGCTCTACCTGGACCACCTCGATGCCGAGGAGACCGGACGCAAGGTGACCCTGGACGACTGCGCCGCCGTGCACGAGGGACTCCTGCCCTGGATCGAGGTCGAGTTCCCCGACCTGCGCGAGCAGGTGGGCCTGGAGCTGTCCAGCCCCGGCATGGAGCGCCCGCTGGTCAAGACCGACCACTTCCGCCGCTTCGCCGGACGGCTCTGCCGGATCCAGACCGCGCGCCCGCTCAACGGGCAGAAGCGCTTCAAGGGCTGGATCGCGGGCTGCACGGCCGAGGCCGTCACCCTCGAAGAGGACGGCGTTCTCAAGACCGTTCCCCTGGCCGACATCCAGAAGGCCCGGCTGGCCCCCTTCGATGAGGCGAAGACCCCGCAACCCAGGCACGTGGCGGCCCGGACGACCGCACTGCCGCAAGACGACGGCGCCGAGACAAGCGCCGGAACGGAGGCTTGAACCATGGCAACTGTCGCAACCTCGTTCTTCGACAGCGTGAAGATGATCGCGGCCGAGAAGGGCATCCAGGAAGAGGACGTCTACCACGCGGTGGAGGAGGCCCTCGTCAAGGCTGCCGAGAAGTTCTTCCAGGCCCAGGACTTCTACGGAAACTTCCAGGCCCAGATGGACCGGGAGACCGGCGAGTTCCACGTCTACGCCCTCAAGCAGGTGGTCGCGGAGATGGAGGAGCCCGACCTGGAGATCAGCCTGGCGGAAGCCAAGGACCTGGATCCCAACGCGGAGGAGGGCGACACCCTCTGGCTGCCGCAGGACACCAGCCAGCTGGGCCGGATCGCCGCCCAGGCGGCCAAGCAGGTGCTGGTGCAAAAGGTCCGCGAGGCCGAGCGCGAGCGGATCTTCACCGAGTTCGCCGACCGCCTCGGCGAGGTGGTGGTGGCCGAGGTCAAGCGCTTCGAGAAGAGCGCCATCATCCTCGAGATCGACCGCGTCGAGGCCATGCTCAAGCGCAGCGAGGCCCTGCGGGGGGACCGCTTCGACAAGGGCCAGCGGATCCGCGTGGTCATCTCCGCCGTCGACAAGAGCGCCAAGGACCCGCAGGTCCAGGTGAGCCGCACGGACCCGCGGCTGCTGATCAAGCTGTTCGAGAACGAGGTCCCCGAGATCCACGACGGCACCGTGGTGATCAAGAGCTGCGTCCGCGAGGCCGGCGACCGCGCCAAGGTCGCGGTCCACAGCCTCGATCCGGACGTCGACCCGGTGGGCGCCTGCGTGGGCCTCAAGGGCAGCCGCGTGCAGGCCATCATCCGCGAGCTCAAGAACGAGAAGATCGACATCGTCCGCTACGACGAGAACATCTCCCACTTCATCGCCAACGCCCTGAACCCGGCCAAGGCGATCAGGGTCAACATCGCCGACCCCGAGAGCCGCCGGGTCGAGGTCATCGTCGACGACGAGCAGCTAAGCGTCGCCATCGGCAAGCGCGGCCAGAACGTCCGCCTCGCGGCCAAGCTGACCGGGTGGAACATCGACGTCCGCAGCGAGCTGGAGAAGCGCCGGGAGGCGGAAGCCGCCATGGGGCTCAGCCTGCCGCCGGCGGAGGCCGATTCCGAGGCCGCCGCGGCCCCGATCGCGCCGGCGCCGTCCCTGCTCGAGGAGCTGGGAGAGATCGAGGGCCTCGACGACGCCATGGCCGAAAAGCTCGCAAGCGCCGGATATCCCGATGCGAAATCCCTTTACACTGTGACCGTCGACCAGCTCATGACCTTGGAAGGCATGTCCCAGGACCTCGCCTTCCGCCTGTTCGACAGCGTCCACGCGCGCTTCGACCGCTGAAGCCCGCACGGCCATCCCGGCCCCAGAGGTAGACCCCGCCATGCTCCGCATCAACCAGTTCGCCAAAGAAATGGGCGTCCCGAACCAGGAGATCCTCGATCTCCTCGAGAAGCGCCTCGGCGTGATGGGAAAAAGCCACAGCTCCAACATGAGCGATGAGCAGGTCCAGCAGCTCAGGCACATCTTCGACGGGAAAGGCCGGGGGGAGGAGGAGTCCGCCCCCCTCGGACGGCACAAGCCCTCCGCCGCGGTGAAGGTGGTGAAGTCCGCCCCGAAGCCGGTCGAGCCCGCGCCCGAACCGCCGCCGCCGCCCAGGCCGCCGGTCATCCTGCTCAAGAAGGCCGAGCCGAAGCCGGCTGAGCCTACCGTGCCCGAACCCGAGCCCGCAGCCCAGGCGGCGCCGCCGGAGCCCGTGGCCGAGCCGGCCACCCCCGCCGCCCCGGCCGTCGAAGCGCCGGCCGCCGCGGCGCCACCCCCTGCCGCCCCTCCCGCCGAGGCCCCCGCCCCGACCTTCTCGAAGCTGCGGGTCAGCGAGCCCAGTGCGCCTCCGCCCCGTCCGCAGGAACCCGCCCGGTACATCCAGCTGCCGCCCCAGGCACCCGCCAAGGTGCGACCGGAGCCCGGCGCCAAGCCCATGGTCCAGCGTCCCGGGCCGTCCTCCCAGGTCCAGCGTTCCGGCATGCCCCAGCCGGAGAAGACCGTGCTGCCCATGGCCAGCAACACCGGCAAGGGCGAGGTCATGAAGCACGAGGCCGTGCCCCCGGCGACCTCGAAGCGGCTTTCCGCCCTGCCCTCCATTGCCGACCTTCGCCCGGACCAGGGGTTCTCCCGCATCAAGATGGCCGATGCGCCGGCCCCGGCACCCCGGCCGCAGCAGCCGCCCCGCTACATCCAGCTTCCGCAGGCCCGCCCCGCCCCCGGCAGCCGTCCCGGCGGCCCCGGTCGAACCGGCCCGGGCGGACGTCCCGGAGGCCCTGGCATGGGCTCCCGGCCCGGCGGCCCCGGCCGCCCCGGCATGGGTCCCCGGCCCGGCGGTCCCGGCCGCCCCGGCATGGGCCGCCCCGGCATGGGGCCGGCCCCGGGTCCGATCGACCCGAACGCGGGCAAGGGTCCCGGCCGCGGGCCCCAGCACGGCAAGAAGAAGGGCAAGCACGAGCGCAAGGAGCAGCAGGAACTCGAACTGAAGCTCCGGCAGCCGCGCTCGCGGGCCCAGATGGTCGCCGACGAGTTCGTCCAGGACGAGATCGGCATCGTGATGCTCTCCGAAGGCGTCTCGGTCAAGGAACTGGCCGAGAAGTGCAACCGTCCCGCCAAGGACGTCATGGCCAAGCTCCTGCACCGGGGCATCTTCGCCACCATCAACCAGCCCCTCGATCCGGATCTCGCCAAGGAGATCGCCCGGGAGTTCGGCTTCCTGGCCGACATCGTGTCCTTCGAGGAGGACGTCCAGCTCACGGCCGAGGACAGCAGCGAACTGCAGGGCGAGAAGCTGACCCGGCCGCCGGTGGTCACCATCATGGGCCACGTCGACCACGGCAAGACCTCCCTGCTGGACGCGATCCGCACCACCAAGGTGGCGGCCGGGGAGGCCGGCGGCATCACCCAGCACATGGGCGCCTACCACGTCGACCTGCCGCCCTTCGGCGACCGCACGGAACCGCGCAGCATCGTGTTCCTGGACACCCCGGGCCACGAGGCGTTCACCAAGATGCGCGCCCGCGGCGCCAAGGTCACCGACATCGTGGTGCTGGTGGTGGCCGCCGACGATGGCGTCATGCCGCAGACCATCGAGGCCATCAACCACGCCAAGGCCGCCGACGTGCCGCTGGTGGTCGCCATCAACAAGATCGACAAGCCCGCCGCCAATCCCGACCGGGTGCAGCAGATGCTGCTCCAGCACAGCGTCCAGACCGAGGCCTTCGGCGGCGAGGTGCCTTCGGTGAACGTCTCGGCGAAGTCGCGGGTCGGCCTCGACGACCTGCTCGAGACGCTGCTGCTGATGGCTGACCTCAAGGGCCTCACCGCCGTCTACGACTGCCCCTCCGCGGGCAGCATCCTCGAGGCCCAGCTCGACCGCGGCCGCGGTCCGGTGGCCACGGTGCTGGTCCAGCAGGGCACCCTGCGGGCGGGCGACGTCTTCGTCGCCGGCGCGACCATGGGCCGGGTCCGGGCCATGTTCGACGACCGCGGCGCCCGCATCACCGAGGCGACGCCCTCCATGGCCGTGCAGATCCTCGGCTTCGAGTCCGTGCCCTCCTCGGGCGACAACTTCCAGGTGGTCGAGGACGACAGCAAGGCCCGCCAGATCGTCAGCTTCCGCCAGGAGAAGGTCAAGGCCGCGGCGCTCGCCAAGCAGCGGGTGACCCTCGAGAACCTGTTCAGCACCCTGAAGGAAGGCCAGATCAAGGAGCTGCCGCTGATCGTCAAGGGCGACACCCAGGGTTCGGTGGAGTCGATCGTGGGCAGCCTCGAGAAGCTCGGCACCGAGCGGGTGCGGGTCCGCATCATCCACGCCGCCGCCGGCACGGTGACGGAGAACGACGTGCTGCTGGCCGAAGCCTCCAAGGCGACGATCATCGCCTTCCAGGTGAAGGCCGAACGCAAGGCCGAGGAGCTCGCCCAGGAAGAGGGCGTCGACCTGCGCTTCCACGAGATCATCTACAAGGTCACCGAGGAGATCGCCGCGGCCATGCTCGGACTGCTGGAGGCGACCATCAAGGAGACGGTGCAGGGGCTCGCCGAGGTCCGCCAGCTGTTCAAGGTCGGTAAGACCGTGATCGCCGGCTCCTTCGTCACCGAGGGCAAGGTCCAGAAGCCGTTCCTGGCGCGCGTGAAGCGTGGCGGGGAGGTTCTCTGGACCGGATCGCTGAAGAGCCTCAAGCGCTACAAGGAGGACGTGCACGAGGTGAAGAACGGCCTCGACTGCGGCATCTCCCTTGATGGGTTCGACGACCTCAAGGAAGGCGACCTGCTCGAGTTCTTCACCCGCGAGAAGGTGGCCGCGACCACCCTCGGCTAGGGCCTCCCTCCGGAGGAGTGGGGTCCCGGGGCGCGGGATTCGCAGACGACACGGTCATTTAAGCCGCCGGGAATCAGGGGATTCCGGGTTGCCCGGGACGTGTCCATCGTCGACACTGGGACGCCTCCCGGAGCCCCCATGGCCACCCCCACCTTTTCCGTTCACGCGCCTGCAGGCGCCCAGGCGAGCAACCCGCTGGGCTTGGTGCGCCTCGACCACCTGCAGGTGTGCGGCGGCCTGGAGGCCCTCGAGCCGCTCTGCCGGCGGCTGGGCTTTTCCCGCGTGGCCTCGGCCCAGGGGACCTGGGGGGCATGGCGCCACCTCCGCCAGAACCGCATGGACCTGCTCCTCGGGGAAACCGACGCCTCCCGCCTTCAGGGGCGCTACGCGGCCGCCCACGGCGCCGGGGTGTGCGCCCTCGCCTTCGAGGTCGAGGACGTCCCCGCCGCACTGCAGGAGGCCGCCCGGCGCGGGGCGGAGGTCCGGATGGAGCCGAAGCGCACCGAGTTCGACGGCGGGGCGATCACCGAAGCCGCCATCCAGGGTTTCGGCGATGTCTGGAACCTGTTCGTCGCCCGCGAGGGAAGCGGGCCCCTTCTGCCGGGCCTGGATCCGGATCCCGGGCCCTGCGGCTGCAACCCGGGGCTCCTGCGGATCGACCACCTGACCAACAACGTCGGGGTGGGCGAGCTGGACCGCTGGGTGGAGTTCTACGAGCGCATCTACGGCTTCGCCGTGGTGCGCGAGTTCCATATCCGCGGCGCGTTGGGGACCGGCCTCACCTCCAAGGTCGTGCAGAGCGCCAACGGCCGGGTGATCATCCCCATCAACGAGCCCACCGACCGGAAAAGCCAGGTGCAGGAGTTCGTCGACCGCCACCGCGGCCCCGGGGTCCAGCACGTGGCCATGGCCACCGCCGACATCCTGTCGACCCTGCCGACCTTGCGCGGGGAGGGTTTCCGCTTCCTGGTCAATCCGTCGACCTACTACGATCTGCTGCCGGGCCGCATCCAGGCCGGGGGTTACCGGGTGGGCGAAGACCTGACCCAGGTGCAGGAACTGGGCATCCTCATCGACGGCGACCCGACGGGATACCTCCTCCAGATCTTCACCGAGGACCAGGTCGGGCCCCTGTTCTTCGAGATCATCCAGCGCAAGGGCAACCGCGGCTTCGGCGAAGGCAACTTCAAGGCGCTCTACGACTCGATCGAGCTGGACCAGCAGCGGCGCGGGGTCATTTGATTCTCCCCGGGGGTTCCGCGCTGCGGGAGGGCAAGGTTCCGCGTAGGTGCAACCTGGGGGCGGTTCGGGGCACTCCTCCAGGTGGTAAGGTGGATGAATGGCGCAGGTCGGTTCAACGAGGAGGGCGCGCTCGCGGGGCTTCACCCTGATGGAGCTGCTGGTGGTCATGACGGTGATCGCGCTGCTGGCCAGCGTCGGCATCGTCGGCTACCGGCACTCGGTCAAGGCCACCAAGGAGGCGGTGCTCCGGGAGAACCTGTTCATCCTCAACCACGCCCTCGAGCAGTTCAAGGCCGACCGCGGCCGCTACCCGACCAGCGTGGCCCAGCTCGAGCAGCGCGAGTACGTCCGTTCGATCCCGGTGGACCCGTTCACCAAGTCCAAGGAGACCTGGCGGGCCGAGTACGAGACGATGGATTCCGAGAGCGGCGACTCCGAACCCGGCATCATCCGGATCCGCAGCGGCTCCGATGAGCTCAGCGAGGACAACATCCCCTACAGCGACTGGTAGGAGGAAGCCCGCGCCGTGCCATCCTGGAGGCATGGACGACGCCACCCTCCGCCGCCTTGACCTCGGGGCCGCGGCCCTGCTCCTGCTGTGGACCGGCATGGGACTGGGCTTCGGCGCCCTCAGCGCGCCGCTGCTGTTCAAGCTGCTGCCCAGCCGGGACCTGGCCGGACAGGTGGCCGGCAGCATCGTGGTCCGCCTCGACTGGGCCGCCTGGCTGGCCTTCGGCGGCGCCTTCCTGATGAGCTACCTGCCGCGCTGGCTGGCGGAACTCCAGGACCGCGAGGTGGTCGGCCCGCTTCGACTGTGGAGCGCCGGCGCGCTGGCGGCCCTGTTGCTGTGCCTGGCCAGCAGCTTCATCATCACCCCGCGCATCCAGGAGATCCGCGCCACGATAGCCCGGCCGATCGAGGCGCGGGCCCCCCGGCACCCCAAGCGCGCCGCGCACCGCAAGGCCCACAAGTTCTCCACCCAGTTCTTCGTCCTCCGGCTGCTGCTGGCCGCCGGACTGGCGGCGGGCATCCCGTTCCTGCCCGGGCTGGGTGCCCGCAAGGACCCGGCCGAGGGCGGCTGATCTCAGCGCCCGGGTTCCGGGTCGGGGAGTTCCCAGGGCTCTGGCACCCGCGGCCGGGGCGGCCCGGGGACCCTATCGTGGAGCCACTGCCGCAGGTCGGCCACGCCTTCGCCGGAGATGGCGCAGGTGAACACCGCCCCGGGGTGGCGGCGCTTCAGGTCCAGGCGGCGCGGCCGGGTGAGGCGATCGACCTGGTTGAGCACCAGGAGCCGCTCATGGTCGCCGCACCCGATCTCGCGCAGGGTGGCGCCGACCACCTTCAGGTGCTCCTCGAGCTCGGGGCTGGAGCCGTCGGCCACCACCACCAGCGCCTCGGCGGTGCGCACTTCCCCGAGGGTGCTGCGGAACGCCGCCACCAGCTGGTGCGGCAGGTTGCGGATGAAGCCCACGGTGTCGCTGACCAGCGCGAAGGACGGCCGGCCGGTCTCCGGGTCGGACCCCAGCCAGGCCCGGCGGGTGGTGGTGTCCAAGGTCGCGAACAGCATGTCCTGGGGCTCCCCCTCGCCCGTCAGGGCCCGCAGGATGCTGGTCTTGCCGGCGTTGGTGTAGCCCACCAGGGCCACCCGGGGCACCCCGGGGATCCGCCCCTGGCGCTGGGTCTCGCGCACCTGCTCCAGGTGCCTCAGCTCCTTCTTCAGCTGGGCGATGCGCTGGCGGGTGATCCGCCGGTCCACCTCGATCTGGGTCTCGCCGGGGCCGCCGCGCACCCCGACGCCGCCCACCTGGCGCTCCAGGTGGGTCCAGGCGCCCTTGAGGCGCGGCAGCTCGTATTCGCAGCGCGCCAGCTCCACCTGCACCTTGGCCTCCTGGCTGCGCGCCCGCTGCTCGAAGATGGCCAGGATCAGGCCGGTCCGGTCCAGCACCCCCATTCCGGTGGTCTTCTGGATCGCGTGGACCTGGCCGCCCGTGAGTTCGTCGTCGCAGACCAGGAGGGTGGCCAGGGCGGCCTTGGCCTCCCGCGCCGCCTCCTCGACCTGCCCCCGGCCGTAGAAGGTCCGGGCGTCCACCGCGGCCCGCCGCAGCACCCGGCTGCCCACGGGCTCCATGCCGGCGGCATGGACCAGCTCGGCCAGTTCGACCAGGTGCTCGGAGACGGCCCATTCCAGCTGGTCCGGATCCTGCCGGGCCAGGAGGTAGCAGCAGGTGGGATGGGTGCTCATGGGGGCGGGCCGACTCCGGGGTGGTGCTGAAGCCCAGACTACCCGGCTTCCCGCAATCAAGCTTTCCGGAGGCAGGTACGATAGATCAAAGGACTTCGACAGGAAGACCATGGCCCTTTTCGGGGTCGGCAAAGAGAAAAAAGGCGAAGGGTCGCCGGACCTGGTGCTTGCCTACCTCGAGGACGCCCAGCGGGTGCGCACCCCCTTCACCCTCGCCGACGACCGCGGGCGCAGCGCCACCGCGAACCTGATCGGCCTTTCCACCGAACAGGAACTGGCGACCTTCCAGCTTCAGGGCCCCCTGCCCGGCGACAAGGGGACCCGCCTGCAGGGCTGCTTCATCCTCGACGGGCTGCGGGTGGGCGGCACCTTCCAGGTGGTGGCCACCCGCACCGGCCAGGCCGACCTC
>JAYRFV010000051.1:0-11953 GCA_041908165.1 Holophagales bacterium
GACCTCGACCTCGTCCACCAGCCGCACCGAGGACTGGCTGATCTCCAGCATGTATCCGGTGAAGGTGCTCAGGGTCTCCAGCATGGAGCGGCTGAAGTCCTCCATCTCCATCTGGTCGGCGTCGTCCTCGCCGGCGTGGAGCCGCATGGTCTCCTGCACCTGCAGGGCGAGCCCGTGCTGCAGCCGCACCAGGCCGTCCAGGGCCCGGAGCGAGCCGGTCAGGATGCCCCCGGCGTCGGCCACCAGGGTGTCCACCCGGTCGATCTCGGCCCGCAGGAATTCGGCGTGGTCGACCAGGGCGCGGCCCTCCCGCTCGGCGACCCGGGCCAGGAGCGGAACGAGGTCCGGGACGGGGGACACGCCCCCGGCCTGGGGTTCGGCGGGGCCGCTCATGGAACACCTCCCTCGAGGGCGGAGCCTGCACCGAGCATCCGGAGCCGCTCGCCCCAGGCCACCGGAACCGCCTTGAACGCGACCGGCAGCGACCGTTCCTGGCAGGACCTGCGCAGGGCCAGGAGCAGCTGCAGGCCGGACGGGTCGATGTCCTCCGTGCGGGACAGGTCCACTTCGATCGAGGCGCAGGGCCGGTCCGGAGCCCGGTGGATCGATTCCCACACCCGCGCCACCGCGAAGATGTCCAGGTCACCCTCCAGGGTGAGCACCTGCGGCGCGTCCCGGCCGTCCCGCACCTTCATCGCCGGCCTCCCTTCTTGAACCCGAGGCGGGCCGGTGCCCGGCCGGCGAGGGCCGGCGCGGGCTCCCGGCGGACCGCCGCGGCGGCGGCGGTGCGGCCGGTGCGGAACCGGGCGGCGATCTCGGCGAGGGCGCGCGCCTGGTCCTCCAGGGACTCGGCCGCGCTGGCGGCCTGCTCCACGAGGGCGGCGTTCTGCTGCGTGGCCTCGTCCATCTGGTTGACCGCCTGGTTGATCTCGTTCACCCCGGTGCTCTGCTCCTGGATGGCGTGGGCCATGTCCCCGATCAGGTCGGCGATCCGCTTCACGCTGGACACCGTGGCCTCGACGGTCTCCCCGGCGCGCTGCGCCACCTCCGCCCCGCCGGAGGCCATGGCGACGCTCTCGGCGATCAGGGCCTTGATCTCCTTGGCGGCGTCGGCGCTTCGCTTGGCGAGGCTGCGGACCTCCGCGGCGACCACCGCGAACCCGCGTCCCTGCTCGCCGGCCCGCGCCGCCTCGACGGCCGCGTTGAGGGCCAGGAGGTTGGTCTGGAAGGCGATCTCGTCCACCACGCCGATGATCTCGGCGATCCGCTGGGAACTGCGGTTGATGTCGGACATGGCGCCGACGACGCGGTTCATGGCCTCGCCGCCGCGCTCGGCCTGCTCGCGGGTCCGGGAGGCCTCGCCGCTGGCGGCGCGGGCGGTGTCGGCGGTGTGGGTGACGTTGCTGGCGATCTCCTCCATGCTGCTCGCGGTCTGCTCGAGGCTGGCCGCCTGCTGCTCGGTCCGCCGGCTCAGGTCGGCGTTGCCCAGGGAGATCTCGCCGCAGGCGCCGGAGATCGTCTGCGCGCTCTCCTGCATCTGCACGACCAGGTCGCGGAGCCCCCGGGTCATGGCGTTGAAGGCGTCGAAGACCTCGTTGAGTTCGTCCCGGCGCTCGTCCGCCACTTCGGCGGTCAGGTCGCCGGCGGCCACGTCGCGCATCCGGGCGGCGGCGTGGTGCAGCCGCTGGAACACGAAGCGGCGCATCGCCCAGGTGATGATGGCGATGCTGCCGGCGCAGCCCAGGAGCGAGGCCAGGGCGATCCACCAGGTGGTCGAGGCCAGGGTCTGGTCGGCCTTGTCCAGGCTGGCGATCACCTCGAAGGCCCCGTGCACCTCGCCGGCCTTCCAGCCCTCCATGCGGGCGCCGGTCGGGTCGGTGCCGTCGGCGCGGCCCCAGAGCGCCTGGCTGGTGGCGGGGTCGCCGTGGCAGATCAGGCAGTCCTGGGTCAGGCGGATCCCGCGGAAGTAGCGGATCGCGTTCGTCTTCGTGTCCTCGAACCAGTGCTCCGGATTGCCCGGCTCCCCGGCCCGGGCCTGCAGCCCCTTGAGCACGGCCAGTTCCTGCGGGTCGGGCTGGTTGGCGGGATTCCTCGGGAATTCCTTGGGCACGCGGAACTCGAAGCCGGCCTCCTTGGCCTTCTGGCCGGCGGTGGTGAAGGCGGCGACGATGGGCACGGTCCTGAGCAGGGCCTTGACGTCGCCCTGCAGCTTCTTCCCGTCATAGATGTTCGCCTCGTGGACCTTGACCATGTAGTCGCGGACGCTTTCCGCCTGCAGGGCCACGGAGCGGGCCTTGGAGATCTCCTCCTCGACGACGATGGCGCGGAGCCGGGTCCGCATGCCCACCGCCACGGCCGTGAAGGCCGCCACGATGACCAGGCTGACGAGGCCCACCACCAGGGCCTGGAGCTTGAGGCTGCTGCGCTGCTGGGTCATGCCGTGCTCCTCAAAGTCCCGCAGCCGCCAGGCTGCTCATCTCGTCCATGGACAGCAGGCGGTCGAGGTCGAGGAGGATCAGCATGGCGGCGTCGCCGGGCTCGCCCAGGCTGGCCAGCCCGGCGATGAACTCCCGGCCGAGGGCCGCGCCGTCGGCCCACTCGGGGGCAGGCTTGAGCTGTTCCGGGCTCAGGTCGACGACGTCCGAGACCATGTCCACCTTCATCCCCAGGGTGCGGCCCAGGACCTCGACGATGACGGTCACCGGGCGGGTGCCCTCGGGCGGGTCGCCGAGGCTGAAGCGCACCCGCAGATCGACGATGGGGACGATGGCGCCGCGCAGGTTGATGACCCCCGTGAGGTAGTCGGGAGCCTGGGGGATCCGCGTCACCACGGTCTGGCCCTGGATCTCCCGGACCTTGAGGATGGGGATGCCGTAGCTCTCCCCGGCGAGGGCGAAGCACAGCACCTGCTGGGGGGCCTGGACGGAGGTGATCGGTTGGGCCATGGTTCGCTCCGGGCGGTCAGAAGGATTCCCAGTCGCCGTCGTCCTCGGGCGGCGTCACCAGGGGCTTGCCGGAGGCCAGCTCGCCGCGCAGGGCGGGGGCGGGCTTCCGGGTCAGGGCGGGCGCGGGCGCCGGCCGGACGGAGGCCTTCCGGACCGGCGGCGCCGGCGGGCGTTCCTCCCGGCCCTGGGCCTTGCGTCCCAGGCCCTGCTGGAGCAGGCGGATGACCCGCGAGCTCAACTGCATGAACTCCGACTCCGGCAGGAGCAGCTGCTCCGCGGCGGCCTTGCCGCGGCTGCGGTGGGTGCGGATGACGCCGCCCGCGCAGACGTGGAAGGCGGCGTGCTGGTCCTTCAGCTCCGCGTACAGGGCCGGTTCGGTCTCCGCCCTGCCGGTGCCGTGGATCCACTTGCCGAGGTCGCAGAGGTCGTCCCGGCCCACGGTGTCGGCATCGAGGTCCTGCTCGCTGAAGCCCTCGACGAAGCCCTTGAGCCGCATCAACCAGCGGGAATGGGCATGGATGGCGGACTGGACGTCCAGCGAACCGCTGCGCATGCCGCCCTGGCTGGTGGCGCCGGTCTTGAACCGCGCCACGACGGCGCCCAGGGTCAGGGCCTGCTCATTGAGGCTCTCGGCGGCGGCGGCGGCCTGCTCGACCATGGCGGCGTTCTGCTGGGTGCCCTGGTCCATCTGCGCCACCGCCCGGTTGATCTCGCCGATGCCGGTGTTCTGCTCGCGGGTGGCGGAGGCGATCTCGGCGATCACGTCGGCGGTGCGCTGGACGTTCTCGGCGACCTCCTGGATGATGCCATCCGTGCGGGTGGCGGTCTCCCGGCCCTCCTGCGCCTTCTGCACGGCCTCGCGGATCAGGCCCTTGATCTCCTTGGCGGCGTCGGCGCTGCGCTTGGCCAGGGAGCGCACCTCGGAGGCCACCACCGCGAACCCGCGGCCCTGCTCGCCGGCCCGGGCCGCCTCGACGGCGGCGTTGAGGGCCAGCAGGTTGGTCTGGAAGGCGATCTCGTCGACCACGCCGATGATGTCGTTGATCCTGCGGGCGCTCTGGTTGATCTCCTCCATGGAGCCGACCAGGCTGCCCACGGCGCCGCGCCCCTCGCGGGTGATCCGCGCGGCCTCGCCGGCGGCGGTGGCGGCCCGGGCGGCGTTGGTGGCGGTGGCCTCGACCGTGGAGCCGAACTCCTCCATGCTGCTGGCGGTCTCCTCGAGGTTGGCGGCCTGGCCTTCGGTCCGCACCGACAGGTCGGCATTCCCGGCGGCAATCTCGGCAGCGGCCTGGTTGACCGACCGGGTGGCCTGCTGGACCTCCTGCAGGGATTCCTGGAAGGTGCCCATGATCACGTTCAGGGCGTTGCCGATCTGGCCCAGTTCGTCGCCCTCCTCGCCCGGGGCCAGGTCCATCCGGGCGGTGAGGTCGCCGCTGGCCAGGTCGGCGGTCAGCGCGCGGACCCGCTCGGCCTTGGTGGTGATGGTGCGGGCCACCCAATAGCCGGCGGCGGAGACCAGGGCGATCCCCAGCAGGGTCAGGGCAGCCATCCAGTTGCGCAGGGTGGCGTAGTGTTCCATGGCCTGGGCGGCTTCCACCTGGCCTTCCGCGGTGGTGGCCGCCACCATCCGGTCGATGATGTCCCGGGCCTTCTGGTAGATCAGCTTGACCTCGCCGGTGGCGGCGGCGATGGCCTCCTCCCGGCGGCCGGCCCGGCTTGCCGGCAGCACCTTCGACTCGCGCGCGGCATGGTAGGCGGCCACGGCGGCATCGAATTCCTGGATCGCGGCCCGCTCGTCGGGTTCCATGTCGTGGGCGGCGTAGCCGCGGCCGGCTTCCTGGATCTTCGCCACCCGGTCGCGGATGGAGGCGTCCAGCCGGGCCTTGGCCTCGGGGCTGGACTCCAGGATGTGGCCCAGGACCTCGGCCCGGATCGCGCCCAGGTGCCGGCCCATGGACTCCAGGTGCATCAGGGGCCGGGTGGTGGTCTGGAAGATCGCCTCGGTGTCCCGCGAACTCTGGCGGAGGCTGAGGATCCCCACCAGGCCGCCGACCAGGAGCGTGGCGCCCGCCAGGAGCACGGTGCCGAACAGCTTGGTGCGCAGGGTGATCGCCGGCATGGGAATCCTCGAAGCAGGGTGCCGGGGGTCTCATCGAACGCCGCGGGGGGCGACATGAGAATTGGCGGCGTCCGGCGGGACCCCCGGGCGCAGGGAAGCGCCGGGCTCCCCTTGCAGGTCGGCGTCGCCGATCAGGCAGCGCCGGGTCATGGGTCGATTCCCTCCAAGGCCCCTCGTTCTTCTGCAACGCCGACCCCCGGTTGCCACCAGGAACACCGCAGGCTCGGCGGCGACCTCGGATCGCCCGGCGGGTGGTGCCCGGACGCGGTTCCGGACCTGGAAGCCGAGGACGGCGGGGCTCGGATCAGCGGGCCGGGTCCGCAGCGACGGTCCGGTTCCCCGCCGCCCCGGTGTTCCAGCGATGGACCAGCCGCGTCAGCCCCTGTGCCTGGTCGTCGAGGCTTTCGGAGGCCGAAGCGGCCTCCTCCACCAGGGCTGCATTCTGCTGGGTCGCCTCGTCGAGCTGGGCCACGGCCTTGTTGATCTCGTTCAGGCTCGCGCCCTGTTCCCGCGCCGCCTCCGAGATGCCTTGGATCGCCACGGCCACGCGGTTGACTTCGTCCACCACGGAGGTGATCGTCCGCTGCGCCTGACCGGCGGCTTCGTGGCCCTGCCGGGCCTGTTCCACGGAAGACGAGATCAGGGCCCTGATCTCCCGGGCCGACTCGGTCGAACGGCGGGCCAGCACCCGGACTTCGCCGGCCACGACCGCGAACCCGCGTCCCTGCTCGCCGGCCCGCGCCGCCTCGACAGCCGCGTTGAGCGCCAGGAGGTTGGTCTGGAAGGCGATCTCGTCCACCACCCCGGTGATGTCGTTGATCCGCCGCGACCCTGCATGGATGCCATCCATGATCTCCACCAGCCGGGCGGTGCTCGACAGGCCGTCCCGGGCGATGGCCTCCGCCTGGGAGGCGGCGGCCACGGCGTTGCGTGCGTTCTCCGTGGTGGCCGTGACGCTGCTGGCGAAGGTGTCGATGGAACTGGCCGTCTGCTCGAGGCTCGCAGCCTGGGATTCGGTGCGGGCCGCCAGGTCGTGGTTGCCCCGGGCGATCTCGCCGGTGGCTCCGCCGATGGCGCGGGTGGCGCCCTGGACCTCGCCCAGCATTTCCCGCAACCGCAGGATGGTGGCATTCACGGCATCGCCGAGCATCCCGATCTCATCGCGGGTGTGCACCTCTGCGAGCGCGCTGACATCCCCGGCGGCGAGGCCCCCCAGGGTCCGTCCGAACCCTGTCAGGCTGCGGCGGATGGCGAGGATGACCGCCCTCCCCAGGGCCATCGCCACCGCCATGGCGGCGAGCAGGGCGCCGACCAGCTTCCACGCCAGGGCGCGGCCCTCCGCCTCCACCTCGTCGAGGTAGACGCCGCTGCCCACCACCCAGCCCCAGGGCGCATAGAGCTTCACGAAGGAAACCTTGGGCACGACCGCGCCGGTGGGAGGCTTGGAGAAGCTGTAGGGGACGAAACCTTCACCCCTTTCGCGGGCCACCCGGGCGAATTCCGAAAAATAGGCGACACCGTTGGGGTCCTGGATCCCGCCAAGGGGCTTTCCCAGCAGATCGGGGCGGGTCGGGTGGAACACCATGGCGGGTTGGAGGTCGTTGATCCAGAAATAGTTGGAACCTTCGTAGCGGAGCCCGTGAAGGACCTCCACCGCGCGCTTCTGGGCCTCCTCGCGGGGGAGCCTGCCGGTGCGTTCCAGGTCGCCGAAGTGGGCCACGACACCGTGCGCCACCTGGACGACGAACTGGTTCGCATCCTGGCGCTTGATGAACAGTTGCCGCTTGACCGACGGCAGCAGGAAGAGGACCTGTTGCAGTATGACCAGCAGCGCCATCACGGCAAGCAGGCCGTAGAGCTTCCAGGAAAGGGGAACCTTCCTTGTCCAGCGGACGGAACTCGGCATGGAGCACCTCTTCCCAGGCCATCGGAGGACCGGGGCCAGGACTTGATTCTGTGCATGCTGGATTGGGACTGCGGGTCATCCGGACGGGCGCATGATGGAGGCATGCCCCCCTCCCGACGAAGCTCCCGCTGGCCCCTGGTGCTGCTGGGGCTCTGCCTCGCCGCGCTCGCGTGGAAGGCCCTCTGGCGCTACGGACCGGGGCTGCTCGGGGGGCCGGCGGCGCCGGCGCTGTTCCCGGTCCAGGCCCGGGCCCTGCTGCGGGCGCACCGGGGCGCGCCGGCGCCGGTGTTCGCGCGCCTCCCCGCCCCCGGGCGGGGCACCAGCGCGGAGGCCCAGGCGCGCCTCATGGACCTCTGGGACGGACGGGGCTGGACCGCCAAGGCGATCCGGTCCGGCACGGTGGAGGGGACCGACCTGCGCGTCCCCGCGGGCCACCTGGAAACCGCGCAGATCGTGGCGGTTTCCGCCGAGACCCGGGAGGGCGGACGGACCACCTGCCGGATCGACTACCGGGTCCGCTGGACCTGGTCCGATCCGGATCCGGCCCTGGTCCGGGCGGCCCCGATCCTCGGCCTCAGGCTCCCGCGCCCGGCGGGCCTCGCCGCACCGGGGCAGGAGGCGGCGCGGACCCTCGTCCTGGAGTGGGATGGCTGGATCTGGCGCCCGCGGGACGCCGGACGGGATCCGTCCTGGCCTTGGCTGGCCTGGTTGTTCTAGAGTGGCGCGAATGACCCTGCAGCTTCCCTTCCTCCGCGGCCAGCTGGTGGTCGTGGTGCTCCACTCCCCGCGGGAGCGCCTGTGGGGCGCCCTGCTGGGCCTCGAAGGCCACGGACTGGCCCTGCGCGGCCTCGACCTGGCGCCCTGGGAGGACGTGCTGGCCCTCGTGCGCCTGGGCCAGGCCGACCAGGTCTCGCTCTCGACCCGCTTCATCCCCATGCACCGCGTCGAGAACCTCTACCTGGACGAGCGCAGTTCGGGGGTGCCCAGCCTCGCCGAGGTCTTCCAGGAACGCACGGCGGTGGCGCCCCTGGCCTTCCTGATGGGGCAGGAGGCGCCGTGACCCCGCTGGCCCTGTTCCTTTCCGGGGGAGGCGGCAACGCCTCCAACCTGCTGCGGGCCTGCCGCGAGGGGCGGGTCCCGGCGCGGCCGGTGATCGCCATCTGCAGTTCCTCGAAGGCCGCCGGCGTGGACCGCCTCGCCGCGGAAGGCCTCCCGGTGGAGGTGATCCTGCGGAGCGGCTTCGCCGACGATGCCGCCTTTTCGGAGGCCTGCCTCGCGCGGGCGGAACAGGCCGGGGCGGAGCTGGTCTGCCTCTGCGGCTGGCTCAAGAAGCTGGTGCTGCCGGCCCGATGGCAGGGGCGGATCCTGAACATCCACCCGGCCCTGCTGCCGGCCTTCGGCGGCGCCGGCATGTACGGCATGCACGTCCACCGCGCCGTCCTCGAGGCCGGCGCCACGGTCAGCGGGCCGACGGTGCACCTGGTGGACGACGAGTACGACCACGGCCGGATCCTGGCCCAGCGTCCCGTGGCCGTGCTGCCCGGCGATGCCCCGGAGGACCTCCAGGCCCGGGTCTACGCCGCCGAGATGGAGCTCTACCCGGAGGCGCTGGCCCGGTTCCTGGAGGGCCGGGACTGAGCCGGGGCCGGAACCCGGCATGGAGGGGGCGTGAGGGCAGGCGGCGGGCGCGGGTGGCGGTGCTGGGCGGTCGCGGCCGTCCTGGCGCTGGCCCTGCCGGCGGCCGCCGAAGGCCCGGACGTCGAGCAGGCCGCGCGCCTCGGGGTGCCGGCCATGCGGGTCTTCACCGACCGCGACGGGCTGCCCCAGAACTCGGTGGAGGACATCCTGATCGACCGCCGGGGCCGCCTCTGGATCGGCACTCAGGACGGAGCGGCCTTCTACAACGGCCGGCAGTGGACCCAGGTGCGCATGCCCGGCGTCGATTCCTCCCAGTGGATCCGCTGCGCGATCCCGGCCCGCGACGGCAGCCTGTGGTTCGGCCGCGACCAGGGCGGCCTCTGCCGCTACCAGGATGGGGCCTTCACGAGCTTCTCGGTCGGCGACGGCCTTCCCCCGGGCTCGATCTTCCGCATCCTCGAGCGGCGGGATGGCAGCCTCCTGGCGGGGACATCCCAGGGCGTCTTCGTCAAGGACGGGGAACGCTGGCGGCGGATGGAGGGCCCCGGCGGGAGGCAGGCCGACCCGGTGTACTGCATGCAGGAATCCGCGGACGGCCGGACGCTCTGGATGGGCACCCAGAGGGGGCTGGCGCGGGTGGCGGAGGGGCGCTGGACCTGGTACGGCGAGGCCGACGGCCTGCCCTCGGCGGTGGTCTGGAGCGTCCTGGCGACCGGTACCGAGGCGGAACCCGAGATCTGGGCGGGCACCGGCCGGGGCCTGGCCCGGTTCCGCCAGGGCAGGTGGACCCCCCTCGGCCGCACCGAAGGCGTTCCCGGCAATGTCATCAGCCGGATCGTCGAGGCCCACAACGTGCACGGGCAGCGGACGGTGTGGCTCGGGACCGATGAAGGCCTGTTCTGGCTCGAGGACGGCCGGTGGCAGCGCCTGACGATGCGGAACGGCCTGCCCAACCAGGTGGTCCGCAGCCTGCTGATCATCGGGGGTTCCGGCAAGGCTCCCACCGTGTTCGCCGGGACCTTCGGCGGGCTGGTGCGGTTGCGCGCCGGGACCTGGACCACCCTGGACATCCGCTCGGGACTGCCGGACAACGTGGTGTTCGCGTTCTGCGAGGCCCGGGTGCGGCCGGGGTTCTGGGTCGGCACCCTGGGCGGCGGGGTGGCGCGCTTCGCCCAGGGCCGCTGGACGGCCTTCGGACCGGAGTCGCCCATTCCGGACCGGCACTCGATGGCGATCCTCGAGACGCGGGGCGGGCCCGGGGGACCCGCGGTCTGGGTGGGGACGCGCAACGGCATCCTCCGCTACCGGGACGGCAGCAGCCTGCGCTTCAGCGAGAAGGACGGCCTTCCCGATGGCTGGATCTACAGCATCCGGGAGTCCGGGGGGGCGGGCCGGCCCTGGGAGCTGCTGGTGGGCACGCGCAAGGGGATCGCCGCCTGGGACGGGGCACGGTGGTCGCTGCAGGCCCGGCACCTGGCGCGGGACCCGGTCATGGCCCTGCACGAGACGGTGGGGCCCGCCGGCCAGCCCCAGCTCTGGGCTGCGGTGCGCGGGGGCGGCGTGCTCAAGCGGGAGGGCGGCATCTGGGTGGCCTACCAGGTGGAGCAGGGCCTCTGCGACAACCGCGCCATGTCGCTGCTGGAGGTCACCGACGCGGGCGGCGCGCGCTGGCTCTGGGCCGCGACCTACCACGGGATCAGCCGCCTGCGGCTGGACCGCGCCGATGCCGCCTGGGAATCCCTGAGCGGCGAGCGGCTGCCCGGCCTGCCGAGCCAGCTGGTCTACACCTTGCAGAAGGACGCCCGGAACCGGATCTACGTGTTCACCAACCGGGGGGTGGCCCGCCTGTCACCCCGCCACCCGTCCCCCGAGGATCCGGCGATCTTCTCCGTGCAGACCTACACCACCGGCGACGGCCTGCCCTCCAACGGCTGCACCCAGGGCTCCTCCATGGTGGACTCCGGCGGCCGCGTCTGGACCGGCACGGTTTCCGGGGCCGCGGTCCTCGACCCGGCGGCCGAGGGGTCCCCGGGCGGACCCGGGCCGCTGCTGCTGGAGCGGGTGATGGTCGGCGACCGGGAGCTCCCCCTGTCCGGAGGCAGCGAACTCGGATGGAAGGACCGGGGCCTGGTCTTCGAGTTCGCGCTGATGAGCCACGCCCGCGAGGAGGACATCCGCTACAACACCCAGCTGGAGGGCCTGGACCCCGCGCCCACCGGCTGGAGCCGGGACATGAAGCGGGAGTATCCGACGCTGCCCGCCGGGCAGTACCGGTTCACCGCCTGGGCCAAGGACCACGCCGGGATGGTCTCGGCGCCGGCCCACTTCGCCTTCAGGGTGCAGCCGCCGCCCTGGCAGGCCTGGTGGGCCCGGCTCGGCTACGGCCTCGCCGCCCTGGGGGCCGTCGTCCTGGCCGTCTGGGGGCGCACCCGGCTGCTGCAGCGCCAGACCCGCGTCCTCGAGGGGCGCGTGCAGGAGCGCACCGAGGCCCTGTCCTCCGCGGTCGCGGACCTGCAGGCGGCGCGGGACGAGGCGCAGTCCGCCACCCGCGCGAAGTCGGACTTCCTCGCCACCATGAGCCACGAGATCCGGACCCCGCTCAACGCGGTCATCGGCATGGCCGGGCTCCTCTCCGACACGCCGCTGTCGCCGGAGCAGCGCGACTACACCGAGACCCTGCGCAATTCCGCCGAGAACCTGCTGAGCATCCTCAACGACGTGCTCGACTTCTCCAAGATCGAGGCCAGCCGTCTGGACCTGGAGCGCGTCCCCTTCAGCCTCCTTCTCGAAGTGGAGGAGTGCCTGGGCCTGATGGCCGAGCCGGCCCAGCGCAAGGGGCTCGAGCTGGTGGGCGACTTCGCTCCGGAGCTGCCGCACAAGGTGGTGGGGGATCCCGCCCGCCTCCGGCAGATCCTGGTGAACCTGATCGGCAACGCGATCAAGTTCACCCCTGCCGGCGAGGTGGTGCTCAGCGTCACCGAACTGGGGCCGAGCGGGGCCGGCAGCTGGATCCGGTTCGCGGTGAAGGACCAGGGCATCGGCATCGGGCCGTCGGTCCTGCCGCAGCTGTTCGCCGCCTTCCGGCAGGGCGACCCCTCGACACAGCGCCGTTTCGGCGGGACCGGCCTTGGCCTGGCGATCTGCAAGCGCCTGGTGGAGCTGATGGGCGGCCGCATCGGAGCCGACAGCGCCCCGGGCCTGGGCAGCACCTTCTGGTTCGAGCTGCCCATGCAGCTCCAGGAGGATCCCTGGGTCGCGCCGGCGGCCTTCCCCGAGGGCGTGGCGCTGCACCTCTGCGAGGGCAGCGCCGCCCCCCGCGCCGCGCGGACCCGCACCCGGGCCTCC
>JAYRFV010000052.1:0-14043 GCA_041908165.1 Holophagales bacterium
GGAGGTCGCCGGGCTCCACCGGCAGTTCGAGGGCGGCGCAGCCGATCGGGCCCTGGCCGCGCCGGTGCCGCTCCAGGGAGGGGGCCAGCACCTCCAGGAGCAGGGTGGACTTGCCACACCCGGACACGCCGGTGAGGGCGGACAGGCCGCCGAAGGGGAAGGCCGCTTCCAGGTCCTGCAGGTTGTGACGGTGGGCGCCGCGGATCCGCAGCCAGGGCCCGGCGGGTGCCGGCCGCGCGGGCGGGACCGGCGGCGGCGCCGGCGGGCCGGACGGGCCCACCGCCAGCAGCCGGCCGCCTTCCGGGCCGGAGCCCGGCCCCAGCTCCACCACCTGGTCCGCGGCGGCGAGGACGGCCGGATCGTGCTCGACCACGACCACCGCGTTGCCGGCCGCCGCCAGTCCCTTCAGCACCCCCAGCAGCCGCTGGACGTCGCGGGGATGCAATCCGCGGGTGGGCTCGTCGAGCACGTAGGTGACCCCCACCAGGCCGCCGCCGAGGGCCGCCGCCAGCCGCACCCGCTGGGCCTCGCCGCCGGACAGGCTGGCCATCTCGCGGCCCATCGAGAGGTGGTCCAGGCCGGCCTCGGCCAGGGCCCGGAGCCGGCGCAGGAGGTCCCCGGTCAGGGCGACCACCGCCCCCTGGAGCGGCCCCGGCCAGGGCGTCCCGGCCACGGCCTCGAGCCGGCCGCGGACCTCCTCCAGGGGCAGGGCGGACCACCCGGCCAGGTCCAGGCCGGCGAAACGGAAGGCCAGGGCGGCAGGGTTCAGGCGTGCCCCGGCGCACGCCGGGCACGGGGCGTCCGCCATCAGGGACGCGAGTTCCTCGCCCTTGGCGTCGGCGTGGATGCGCTCGTACTCGCGGTCCACCAGATGGGCGAAGCCGGCCCAGGGGGTGTGCAGGGTGTGCAGACCTTCGCTGCGGCCGCGCCGGTAGCGCCAGGCCACCTCGTGGATCCGGTCGCCGCTGCCCTGCATGGCGAGGTGCCGCGCCTCCGCGCCGAGCTCCCGCCAGGGCCGCTCCAGGTCGAGCCCAGCGGCCTGCGCGGCGGTGCGCAGGGTGGCGATGAACTGGCCCTCGGCCTCCCCCAGATAGGCGCCGAACCGGGTCCCAGCCATGGCGCCGGCGGCCAGCTGTAGGTGCGGGTGGCTCACCAGCCGTTCCGGATCGCAGCGCTGCAGGAAGCCGAGTCCGCGGCAGGCCGGGCAGGCGCCGGCCTCGCCGTTGGCGGAGAACATCGAGGCCCACGGGGCCGCCAGGGCCGCGCCGCAGCCGCAGCGGGCGCCCACCGCCGGCCCGCCGCAGGTCGGGCAGGGCCGGGCGGCGGCGCGGGCGAACAGCAGCCGGAACAGGGCGTCGAGCTCGGTGGCGGTGGCCACGGTGGCGCGCGGGTTGCGGCGGCCGGTGCCGGGCGCCACCGCGATGGTCACCTGCAGCCCGCTGGCCGAAGCCAGGTCGGCGGCGCCGGTGCGCGGAAGCAGCCGGCGGGCCCAGGGCGAGACCAGGTCGGCCACCCGGGCGCGGGCCTCCGCCAGCAGGGTGTCGAAGACCAGCGATGACTTGCCGCTGCCGGAGGGACCGGAAACCACGGTCAGCCCGTGCACCGGGAGGGCCAGATCGAAGCCCTGCAGGTTGTGGGTGCGCACGCCGCGCAGCTCGATGGCCGGCTCCTCGGTGGCCGGGGCGGGCGCAGCGGCAGGTGGAGGTGCCGGGCGCAGGGCCGCACCGGTGGCGGAGTGCGGGCAGGCGGCGAGGTCCTCGGCGGTGCCGGCGACCAGCAGGCGTCCACCTTCGGGGCCGCCGCCCGGTCCGAGGTCCAGGATCCGGTCCGCCCGGCGCAGCAGCTGCCGGTCGTGGTCGGCCACCAGCAGGGTGTGGCCGGCCTCCAGCAGGCGCTCGAAGACCCCCAGCAGCACCCCCACGTCATGGGCATGGAGGCCGCTGCTGGGCTCGTCCAGCAGCAGCAGGGCCGGTCCCTGGCCGACCTTGGCCAGCTCGGCCGCCAGCTTCACCCGCTGGGCCTCGCCGCCGGACAGGGTGGTGGCCGGCTGGCCCATGGACAGGTAGCCCAGGCCCACCGCCACCAGCGGATCGAGGATGCGCCGCAGCCTGGGCTGGTCGGCGAACAGCTCCGCGGCCTCGGCGACGCTGCCCTCGAGCACGTCGGCGATGCTGCGGCCCCGGCAGGCCACCGCCAGGACCTCCTCGTGGAAGCGGCGCCCGCCGCAGCGTCCGCAGGCCTGCTCGACGCTGCCCAGGTAGCGCATGCCGACCTCGATCACGCCTGCGCCCTCGCAGGCCTCGCAGCGTCCACCGGCGGTGTTGAAGGTGAACTGGCCCTTGCCGAAGCCCCGGAGGCGGGCCTCCTCGGTGGCGGCGAACAGGTCGCGGACCAGGTCGAAGGCGCCGCTGTAGGTGGCCGGGTTGGAGCGCGGCGTCCGGCCGATGGGATCGGCGTCGACCCGGACGATGCGGCGGAAGGGCGGTCCGGCCGCGCCCCGGAGCCGCTGCTCGACCGCGTCGAGCAGCGAGGTCTTGCCGGCCCCGGAGACGCCGGAGACCAGGTTCAGCGCCCCGAGGGACAGTTCGATGGCCAGGCCCTGGAGGTTGTGGTGGTGGAGGTCGGCGATCGGCAAGGATTCCGCGTGTGGCCGGCTCCGGGCGGCCGGGGCGGGGTCGGCCCCGGCCAGCCAGGCCCGGGTCGCCGCGGCCGCCGCCCCGCCGGCCCCGGCCAGCAGGTCCGCCGGCGGGCCGCTGTAGAGCAGCCGGCCGCCGGCGCTTCCGGGCCCGGGTCCGAGATCCACCAGCCAGTCGGCGGCGCGGGCCAGGGAGGCGTCGTGCTCCACCACCACCACGGTCTGGCCCTGGTCGCGGAGCCGCCGCAGGACGTTCAGCAGCCGCGCCACTTCCCTGGGGTGGAGGCCGGCGGAGGGCTCGTCGAGGACCACGAGCAGGCCTCGCAGGTCGCCCAGGGCCAGTCCGGCCAAGCGCAGCCGCTGCAACTCGCCGCGGGAGAGGCTGGGGGCGGGGCGGGCCAGGGCCAGGTAGTCCAGGCCGAGTTCCTCCAGCAGGTCGCAGCGGGCCAGCAGGTCGGCGCGGATCGGCGAGAGCACCGCCGCCTCGGCGGTCCGGGGGGCGATGCCGGCCAGCACCGCCCGCAGTTCGCGGACGCTGAGGGCGGCCAGATCGACGATCCGGTGGCCGTGCCAGGTCACCGCCAGCGCCTCCGGCCGCAACCGCGTGCCGGCGCAGGCCGGGCAGGGCGCGCTGCGGACGAAGCGGAGGATGGAGTCGTTGCGCTTGCCGCGCAGGATCTCCTCCATCACCGGCAGCAGGCCGCGGTAGAAGCCCTCCGGGCGCGGCCGCGCCGTGATGCCGGTCCACTTGAGCCGGGACTCCAGCGGGTGCTTGCCGTAGGGGACCCTGAGCCGCTCCGATCCGTGCAGCACCACCTGCCGGACCTCCTCCGGGAGGTCCTGCCAGGGCTGGTCCACGGAGCCGCCATGGGCGCGCAGCACCTGGTCGAGCACCTCGAGGGTGACCTGGGAGTACATCAGGTAGCCGTTCGGGGTGCTCACCCGCAGGGCCCCCTCGCGCAGGCTCCGGCGGGGATCGGCGACGAGCAGCCCTGGGTCGAGGCGGTCCTCCACGCCGAGGCCCTGGCAGCGGGGGCAGGCGCCGCTCTCGTGGTTGAAGGAGAACAGCCCGCGGCTCGGGCGGATCGGATCGGGCGCCTCGCCCAGCCGGGCGAACAGCAGGCGCAGGAGGTCCCAGGCCTCGGTCAGGGTTCCCACGGTGGAGCGGGGGTTGGTCTGGGCGGCCCGCTGGCCGAGGGCGACCGCCGGACCGAGACCGTCGATGCCGCGCACCGCCGGCCGTGCGAAGCTCCCGGAAAAGCGCCGGGCGAAGGCCGGCAGGGTCTCCAGGAAGCGCCGCTGGCCCTCCCGGAACAGGGTGTCGAAGGCCAGCGAGGACTTGCCGGAGCCGGACACGCCGGTCACCACGGTCAGGCTGCGGCGGGGGATGCGCAGGTCCAGCCCCCGCAGGTTGTGGGTCTCCGCCCCGTGGATGAGGATGTCGCGCTGCTGGGCCACCGGCCGGGTCCTTTCGATGATTGGATTCTAGCGGCGGAGGTTTTTCGCTATAATTTCGCCAGCCCTTTCCCGAAGGAACCGTGGACCTCCGCCCCCGCCGCATCGCCCACCTGGACATGGATGCCTATTTCGCGTCGGTGGAACTGCTGGGCCGGCCGGAACTGCGGGGCCTGCCCCTGGTGATCGGCGGCCGTCGCCGCGAGGGCGTCGGCAGGCTGGGCGACTACGTGGGCCGCGGGGTGGTCACCACCGCCACCTACGAGGCGCGGCGCTTCGGGGTGCGCTCCGGCATGGGCCTGATGAAGGCTGCGGCGCTGGCGCCCGAGGCCCTGCTCCTGGGGGGCGACTACGAGACCTACAGCCGGGTGTCGCGCACCTTCAAGGCGGCGGCCGCGGCGATCGCGCCGCGCATCGAGGACCGCGGCATCGACGAGATCTACCTGGACCTCACCGAGGTCGAGGGCGGCAGCCGCGACCTCGCGCTGCGGCTGAAGGCGGCGGTCCTGGAGGCGACCGGCCTGACCTGCTCGATCGGGATCACGCCCAACAAGCTGCTCTCCAAGATCGCCTCGGAACTGCAGAAGCCGGACGGCCTGACCATCCTGGGCCTGGAGGACATCCCCGTACGGATCTGGCCGCTGCCCTGCGCCGCGGTCAACGGCATCGGCCCCAAGGCCGCCGCCCGCCTGCAGGAGCTCGGCCTCCCCACCCTCGGCGACCTCGCCCGGGCCGACCCGGATGCCCTGGTGGCGGCCTTCGGCCGGCACTACGGCGCCTGGCTGCACGAGGCGGCCCACGGCCGCGACGACCGGCCGCTGACCTTCAGCCGGGAACCCAAGTCGATCAGCCGGGAGACCACCTTCGAACGGGACCTGCACCCGAGGCTGGACCGCGGCCGACTGTCCGAGATCCTGCTGGACCTCTGCGTGCGGCTCGCCCGGGACCTGGCGCGCAAGGGCATGCTCGCCCGCAACGTCGGCATCAAGCTCCGCTACGAGGACTTCACCACCGTCACCCGCGACCACGCCCTGCCGCGGCCGGTGGCGGATGCCGCCGCCCTGCGCGAGGCCGCCCGCGCCAACCTCAAGCGGGTCGACCTGGGCCGGCACCTGCGCCTGCTCGGCATCCGCGCCGGCAGCCTGGTCAAGGAGGCGGAGTACCCCCTGCAGGCGCCCCCCGCCGACCGGGTCGCCGAGCCGCCCCTGGGGCTGTTCGCGGACCTGGAGCCTTGATGGAGCGCCTCGTCCGCTCGGTCCGGGATTTCGTCCAGCCCCTGGTCCCCCGCGGCAGCCTGGAGGCTGGCGGGTCCTTCCGTCTCGACGAGGATGCGGCGGTCCAGGGGACCCGCCTGCACGGGCGGATCCAGAAGCGCCTGGCCGGCGAGCACCCGCAGCTCGAGGCCGAGCGGAGCCTGGCCTGGACCTACGAGGCCGAGGGGTTCGCCTGCCTGGTCCGCGGCCGCACTGACGTGTTCGTCCCGGGCCGGGAGCCGATCCTGGAGGAGATCAAGACCACCCTGCGGCCCCAGGCCCTGCTGCGGGACCTGGCCGCCGACCCGGAGCACCCGTTCCTGCAGCAGGTGCGGATGTACGCCTTCATGCTGGCCGCCGGCGGGGAGGGGATCCCGCGGTGCCGCCTGCGGGTGGCGTCGCTGCTCGACGAGACCGAGGCGGTGCTGGCGGTCGCCCTGGACCTGGAGGCCTTCGGTGCCTGGGTCGAGGCCCAGGGCCGGGGCCTGCACCGGCAGCACCTGCAGGCCCTGGCACGCCGCGCGGAGCGGCGGCGGATCGGCGAGGACCTGTCCTTCCCCTTCCCGGCGCCGCGATCGGGCCAGGAGCGGCTGCAGGCGGTGGTGGATGCCTCCCTCGCGGCGGGATCGCGGCTGCTGGTGCAGGCCCCCACCGGCCTCGGCAAGACCGCGGCGGTCCTGTTCCCGGCGCTGCGCAAGGCGCTGGCGGAGGACCTGCGGGTGTTCCACCTCACCCCCCGCAACAGCCAGCACGGGGTCGCCGAGGCCTTCGTCCGCCGGCTGCTGGAGGCGGGCCATCCGGTTCGCGCCGTGACCCTGCGCGCCAAGGAGAAGGTCTGCCCGCAACCGGTGCTGCACTGCCACCCGGATGCCTGCCCCCGGGCCCTCGGCCACTACGACCGGCTGGCAGGATCCGCGGCCCTGGACCAACTCGCGGCCCTCGGCTGCGCCGACGCCGAGACCCTTCAGCGGCTGGCCGACACCCACCAGCTCTGCCCCTTCGAACTGGCCCTCGACGCCGCCCGCGGCGCTGACGTGATCATCGGCGACTACAACTACGCCCTGGCGCCCGGCGTCGGCCTGGCGCGGTTCTTCGGGGACGAGGCGGCGCAGGCCCGCAACCTGCTCTGCATCGACGAGGCCCACAACCTGCCGGAACGCGCCGCGGCCTGGTTCTCCCCGGCCCTGGACCTGGCCGAGCTGGCCCTCCTCGGTCGCGGATGGAAGGGCCGGCGGGTGGGCCTGAAGGGGCGCTTCCTGCGCCAGCTCGACCGCTGCATCGGGCGGGTGGCCGGCTGCGCCGGGGAACACCGGGAGGTGGAGGTCGATGCGGAGGCCTTCCAGGAGGAGGAGCAGCGGCTTCGCACGCTGCTGGCCCAGGCCGCGGCCGATGGCCAGGAACTCGCCCCGGGGCACCCGCTGGTGCAGCTGCACCGCGGCTGGACCGACTTCTGCGAGGGGCTGCGCGCACGCACCGACGCGCACTTGCTGACCTGGGTGCCCCCCGGCCGCCTGCAGATCACCTGCGTGGACGCGTCGGCCCACCTGGCCGCCCGCTTCGCCGCCGCGGCCGGGGCCGTGCTGTTCTCCGCGACCCTGAAGCCGTTCCCCTACCAGGCCCGGCGCTGCGGCCTGGAGGATCCCCGCTGCGAGGAGGTCGGCTCGCCGTTCCCCGCGGCCAACCGCCGGCTGCTCATGGTCCCGCAGATCTCCACCCGGTACCGCCGGCGGGAACGGGAGGCGCCGCGCATCGCCGCCTTCCTGGAGCGTGTGCTGCCGCTCCGGCCCGGCAACTACCTGGTGTTCTTCCCGAGCTTCGAGTTCCTGGAACGCACCCGGCCGCTGCTGGCGCTGCCCGGCTTCCAGGTGCTCGCCCAGCCGCGCCGGGCCGGCGCGGGCGAGCTCCAGGACCTGCTCCGGCGGCTGCAGTCCGATCGCGGGCTGGTGGTGCTGGCGGTGCAGGGCGGCTCCCTGGCCGAGGGCATCGACCTGCCCGGGGAGGCGCTGATCGGCTGCGTCGTGGTCGGTCCCCCGCTGCCGCCCCACGACCTGGAACGGCGCCTGGCCCGGGCCTACTTTGATCGCCGCGGCGAGGACGGCGAGGCCTTCACGAGCACCTACCCGGCCATGGCCAAGGCGATCCAGGCGGCGGGCCGGGTCATCCGCGGGCCCGAGGACCGCGGCCTGCTGGCCTTCCTCGACGACCGCTTCCTGCACCCGGATTTCGCCGCCTGCTTCCCCGCGGACTGGTTCGCGGCCTCGCCGCACGAGGCGGTCTCCCGTGGAATCCTGGCGGACGTGGCCGCGTTCTGGAGCGGCCCGTGAACCTGCCGCCGCTGCCCGAGGGCTACTACCTGGCCAATTTCCTCGCCGTCCTGGAGGATGCGGAGGACCGCTGCGGCGACCTGCTGGTCCAGCCGGAACGGGAGACGCTGGGCCGGTTCCGGACGCTCGCCCGGCCCGCCCAGCGGCTGTACGTCCGGATGCTGACCCGGCGCGGCCCGTGGTTCCGGGCGGGTGCGCTGGTCTATGGCGAGATCGGCGATCCGGGCCCCGCGATCGCGGAACTGGCCGCCCAGGGGTTCTGCACCACCCAGGCCGAACTGCCGGACCTGCTGCCGCTGCTGCGCCGCGGTGACCTCATGCAGGCGCTGGCGGAGGCCGGACGGCCCGCGCCGAAGGGCGCCCGCCGCGAGGCCCTGGTCCGGGCGCTCCTGGAGGGCGTGCCGGCGGAGTCGCTGCGGGCCATCCTGGGCGAGCGGCTGAGGCCGGTGCGGCCGCTCCACGACGCGCTCTGGACCCGGCTGTTCCTGATGTTCTTCGGCAATTTCGAGCAGGACCTGGTCACCTTCGTGGTGGCGGACCGCGGCCTGGTGCGCTACGAGGCCTACCCGGTGGAACCCGGCCTGCGCGCCTTCGAGAGCCGCGCCGACGTGGACTTCCTGCTGTCCCTGCGCGACCTGCGGGACCGGCTGGAGCAGGGCGCCGACGGGGAGGAACTGGAGGTCCTGAGCGCCGCCGTCCTGGCCATGGAGGCGCGCCCCGGGGTCCGTCTCCAGCGGCGCTTCCAGCGCCTGCTCAACGGGCTCGGCAGGGCCTGGGAACGCCGGCAGGAGCCGCAGCGGGCACTCGAATGCTACGCCCGCTCGGGGCGCCCGCCGGCGCGGGAGCGGCGCATCCGGATCCTGGCCCGGAGCGGCGATCCGGAGCCGGCCTGCCTCCTGGCGCTGGAGGCGGTCCAGGCGCCCGGCGACGAGGGCGAGGCTCGCTTCGCCCGGGCCTTCCTGGAACGCCACCGACGGATGGTCCCCGGGGTGGAGGACTGGCTGGGGGCGCACCCTGAGCCGACCCTGGCGGATCCCCTGGAGGTATCGGCCGAGCCGCACCCGCTGGGGGTCGAGCAGGCCGCCCTCGAGGCCGCCCGAGCGGAAGGCTGGGACGGCTTCTTCGCCGAGAACCGCCTGTGGCGGGCCTGCTTCGGCCTGGCCCTCTGGGAGGTGCTGTTCGCCGCGGTGCCCGGGGCCTTCCAGCACCGCTTCCAGAACGCCCCGCTCGATCTGGGCGGGGACGGCTTCCACCTGCAGCGCCGGCCGCTGATCGAAGCGCGCCTGGCGGCGCTCCGGGCCGTGCCGGACCCGGCTCCCGAACTGCTGGCGGTGGCCGAGCGCAAGCGCGGCCTCGCCAACGCCTTCATCGACTGGCGCGGGTTCGACGCGGGGCACCTGGCGGAAGCCCTGCCGCGGGTCGGCGCCGAGGTGCTCTGCGCGGTGCTGGAGGTCCTGGCCCGCCAGCCTCGGGCCTTCGCCAGCGGCTTCCCGGACCTGTTCCTGTACCGGCCCGGCAGCCAGGACTGGAAACTCTGGGAGGTGAAGGGACCCGGCGACTCCCTGAGGCCCGAGCAGGAGGGCTGGCTGCGGCGCTTCACCGCCTGGGGCTGCGAAGCCCGGATGGTGCGGGTCCGCTATCCGGGCCACTGAAGGCCGCGCGACAATGGACCGTGCGCTACGAAGAACCCCTGTTCCGCCCGCCCAGCGAAGCCGACTCGCTGATCCTCCAGGCCACCGTGGGCTGTTCCTGGAATGCCTGCACCTACTGCGCGATGTACCGAGGCAAGCGCTTCCGGGTGCGGCCGCTGGCCGAGATCCTGGAGGACATCGCCGCCGCCGCGCCCTGGGCCGAGTCGGTGCGGCACGTGTTCGTGGCGGATGGCGATCCGCTGGGCATGGACCTGGACCATTGGGAGCCGATCCTGCGGGATCTGGCCGCCACCTTCCCGCGGCTCCGCCGGGTGAGCACCTACGCCACCGCCCGGAACCTGCTGGAGAAGACGCCCGCGGAACTGCGGCGGCTGGGGGAGCTGGGGCTGACGCTGCTCTACATCGGACCGGAGAGCGGCGACGACGAGACCCTCCGGCGGATTGCCAAGGGTGCCGACGCCGCCGACCACGTCGAAGCGGCCCGTCGGGCCCGCGAGGCCGGCATGGAGCAGTCGCTGATCTTCCTGCTCGGCGCCGGCGGCCGCGACCACAGCGAGATCCACGCCCGGGCCTCGGGCCGGCTGGCCACTGCGATGGATCCGCGCTTCCTGTCCACGCTCACCCTCACGGTGGTGCCGGGCACTCCGATCGCCACCCTCGAAGGACGGGGCGCCTTCGAGCTGCCGGACGTCCGCGGGCTGCTCACCGAACTGCGCTGGTTCATCGAGGAGGCCCGGCCCAGCGGCGCCATCTTCCGCAGCAACCACGCCTCCAACCACCTGCCGATCGGCGGCCGGCTGCCGCGCGATCGAGAGGCGATCCTGGCTGCCGTCGACGTTGCGCTGGCGGGCCGGGCACGGCTGCGCCCGGAGTGGGCGCGGGGACTGTAGCCGTTCAGGCGGCGCCGGCCGGGCGCTCCGCCTGGACCAGCCGGTTGGCCGCCCCGAGGATCGCCCGCAGCGAGGCCTCGACGATGTCCTCGTGGCGGCCGACGCCGTGGCGGCTGCGGCCCCCGGCGCTGCGCAGCTGGATGTAGGCCACCGCCTGGGCCCCTTCGCCGCCGCCGAGCGCGTGCTCGCTGTAGTCGGCCACGTGCACGTCCAGCCCGAAGGATCGCTGGAAGGCGTGCAGGAAGGCGTCGATGGGGCCGTTGCCCTCGGCCGCCAGGCCCACCGGCCGGCCCTGGTCGAGCAGGCTGGCGGTGATCGTGCAGTGGTCGCGGGAGGCCCGGCGGGTCTCGAAGTCCACCAGCTCGAACCGGCCGGGCGCGAAGTATTCGCGTTCGAAGGCGGCGAGCACCTGGTCCGAGGTCAGCTCCTCGCCGCTGGCGTCGGTGATCCGCTGCACCGCCTGGCTGAATTCCTGGGCCAGGGCCTTGGGCACCGCGAAGCCGTGGTCCTGGGCCAGGATGAAGGCGACGCCGCCCTTCCCGGACTGGCTGTTGATGCGGATGATCGGTTCGTACTGGCGGCCCACGTCGGCCGGGTCGATCGGCAGGTAGGGGACTTCCCAGAACGGGTTGCGCTCCCGCTCCAGGGCCTCCAGGCCCTTCTTGATGGCGTCCTGGTGGGAGCCGCTGAAGGCGGTGAACACCAGCTCTCCGGCGTAGGGATGGCGGGCCGGCACCGGCAGCCGGTTGCAGTGCTCGACCACTTTCACCAGCGCTGGCAGGTCGCTGAGGTCGAGGCCCGGATCGATCCCCTGGGTGTAGAGGTTGAGGGCCAGGGTGACCAGGTCGACGTTGCCGGTGCGCTCGCCGTTGCCGAACAGGGTGCCCTCCACGCGGTCGGCCCCGGCCAGCAGGGCCAGCTCGGTGGCCGCCACCGAGCAGCCGCGGTCGTTGTGGGTGTGCAGGCTGATCAGGCTCCGGTCGCGGTGCCGCAGGTGGCGGTGCATCCATTCGATCTGGTCGGCGTAGCGGTTGGCGGTGGTCATCTCGACCGTCGCCGGCAGGTTGAGGATGACCTTCTCGTCCGGGGCCGGGTCCCAGGCCTCCACCACCGCGTCGCAGACCTCGGCGGCGAAATCCACCTCGGTGGCGGTGAAGCTCTCGGGCGAGTACTCGAAGCCGATCCTGGACCCGGACAACGCCGCGGCCCCGGCCCTGACCCAGCGGGTGCCCTGCACCGCCAGGTCGCGCACCTCGTCGCGGCCGAGGCCGAACACCACCCGCCGCTGGAGGGTCGAGGTGGAGTTGTACAGATGCAGGATCACGTCCGGGGCGCCGCGCAGGGCCTCCACGGTGCGGGCGATCAGCGCCTCCCGGGCCTGGGTGAGGACCTGGATGCGCACACCCGGTGGGATGCGCCCCTCCTCGATCAACTGGCGGACGAAGTCGAAGTCGGTCTGCGAGGCGGCCGGGAAGCCGACCTCGATCTCGCGGAAGCCGAGCTTCACCAGGGTCTCGAACATCAGCAGCTTGCGGTCGGAGCCCATGGGCTCGATCAGGGCCTGGTTGCCGTCCCGCAGGTCCACGCTGCACCAGCTGGGGGCGGCGGTGAGGACCCGGTCCGGCCAGGCGCGCCGGTCCAGGTCGACGGTGGGGACGGGTCGGTAGCGATGGGCCTTCACGGGGACCTCCAGGGGGTCGGGTGGAGGGGCGGAATGCGAAAAACCCCCTCCGGGTTGCGCGGGAGAGGGTTTCGAGGTTCGGTGCGGTGGATCGCCCGGCTCATGCCTCCCCTGCGCCGCGAAGCGCCAGGGCGGGAAGCAGGAGTCCGGTGAGGTTGCTGGGCATGTGGGCCCCAGTGTCGGGGGCGCGCGCGGTTCCGTCAAGCCTGCAGAATGGAGGAGTCCTCGGGGGCCGGTCCTGGACTCCACCCTGCAGTCGCTGGCGCGGGCGCCGCTGCCCGCCGCGCCGATGCCGGTGGTGCCGGCCCTGGACGATCGGATCGACCTTGACGCCAGCCGACTGCATCCACCGCAGGGGGTCCACGCGAGGCTCGGGGCCCTGGCCGGCGCCCTGCCGGCAGGCTTCGCCCTCATCCTCGCGGTGACCGTGTCCGTGATCGTCGATCTGAAGCGTCCGCGCCGTGGGCTGGCCCGCATCGGCGCCGCCGACCAGCCGCTGCTGGACCTGCGGGTGCGGATGCGCTGAGGCGGCTCAGCCGCGCCGGCTCAGGCCCGGGTCCTGGGTGAGCTCCTCGACCAGGTCGCGGACGCTGACCAGCTCCTTGAGCCGGGAGCCGTTGGAGCCGGAGAAGAACAGCCCGGTCTCCTGGTCGCCGTTCCAGGCGTCGCCGAGCCGGTCGGCGATGCAGTAGCCGGCCTCGCGCGCCCCCCGGCCGGCCTCGCAGGGCATCAGGCACTGGCTGATGCAGGCGATCCGCGGCGCGGTGCCGGTCTCGATGCGCGCCTGCAGCCGGGTGCGCACGCCGCGGGCGGGCATGCCCACCGGCGACTTCATCAGCACGATGTCCTCCTCGCCGGCCTGCAGCAGGGTGTCCTTGAAGCGCGGGTGGGCGTCGCACTCGAAGGTGCCGACGAAGCGGGTGCCCATCTGCACCCCGCCGGCGCCGAGGGCGATGAAGCGCTCGATGTCGGCGCGGTCCCACACGCCGCCGGCGACCAGCACCGGGAAGTCACCCCAGCGGTCGCGCTCCTCCAGCACCGAGGGCAGGATCGCCTCCAGGGCGAAGGCGGGATCCTCGCACTGCTCGACGCTGAAGCCCTGGTGGCCGCCGCTCTTCGGCCCTTCGAGCACCACCGCGTCGGGCAGCCGGTCGTACTTGCGCGACCACTGGCGGCAGAGGACCGACAGGGCGCGGGCGGAGGACACGATCGGGACCAGCGCGACGTCGGCGTCGCCGACCATGCCGGGCAGGTTCAGCGGAAGGCCGGCGCCGGAGACGATCAGCTGGGCGCCGGCCTCGACCGAGCTGCGCACCGCCGCCTCGTAGCCCTGGATGGCGCAGAGGATGTTCACGCCGACGGCGCCGCGGCCGCCCGACCGCCGCCGCGCCTCGCGCAGGATGTGGCCGAGGGTCTCCGGCGGGTTCAGCGAGGAGGCCCCCTGCGGCCGGCCCTGCAGGCGCGGCGACCGGGCCGCCGGATGGTAGCCGGTGCCGATCGCCGAGACCAGGCCGACGCAGCCTTCGTGGGCCACCGCTCCCGCGAGGCCCTCCCAGGAGACGCCGACGCCCATGCCGCCCTGGACGATGGGGTAGGGCAGGTCCAGGTTCCGGATGCGCAGGCCGGGCAGGGCCTGGGGACCCTGCTGCAGGGCCCGCTGCTCCGCGGCGGGCAGGCCGTCCATGAGGCGGGCGGCGAAGGGCGCGAAGACCGGGTCCTCCAGCAGTCTGGGGGAGCGCGGCTGGAGGCCGACGGCACCCGCGGCGAGGGCGTCCCTGGCCTCGGCGGGGCTGGACACCGCCGCCAGCACCGGCAGGCCGACCGCCTGCAGGGCGGCGACGGCGCCGGCATCGGCCAGCAGGGCCCGGGCGCCGTTGCGGCGGGCCTGGACGGCCTCCTGGACGGTGGCGACCACCGCCACCCGGGGCACCGGGCTGCGCCTCAGGGTCTCCGCGTCCAGGTTCAGTTCCGACGTGTGCAGGACGAAGGCGACTCCCGCTTCGCGGGCGGTGGCGAGCACCTGCTCGGCACCCTCCCGGAGCCCGCGCATGTCCAGACAGACCCGGCCGTGGCCGCGCCAGGATTCGCGCAGTTCCTGCAGGCGCTCCTTGAGCTTGGCGGCGTCCGGGAAGGCCTCGGTGCGGGCCAGGGCC
>JAYRFV010000053.1:0-3107 GCA_041908165.1 Holophagales bacterium
ACAACGGCCCCCCCCCCGGGGGGGGGGGGGGGGGGGGGGGGGGGGTGGGGGGGGGGGCGCGATCGGCCCCCCCCCCAACCCCCCCCTCCCGCTCTCGCCAAAGGCGAGAGGCCCGCGTTCCGCGGGCCCCCTGCCTTCTGAATTGCATTTCTTGGCGCCTCTGCGCCTTTGCGTTGAAAAAGGCCCTACCTGGCTTTTCCAACTCTGTGCCTCTGTGCCTCTGTGTTGAAGAACTCCGTGTTTTCCTAATTCCCCTTCAAGAAGCCGAGCATCCCCTCCGGCTTGTGGAAGCCGAGGATCCGCCGCACTTCCCTGCCGTCCCCGTCCAGCAGGATCACCGTGGGGTAGCTCTGGACCTTCAAGGGCGCGAACAGGTCCTTGCGGCGGGCATCGGTGTCCAGGCGTAGGGGCACGGCGTGGGCGGCGATCCAGGCCTTCACCGCGGGATCGGGCCAGGTCTTTTCGTCCAGCTCCTTGCACTGCGCGCACCAGTCGGCGTAGATGTCCACCAGCACCAGCTTGCCGGTCGCCTTGGCCTGCTTCAGGGCGCCTTCGTAGTCCTGCATCAGCCAGCCGGCGTGCTCCTCCTTCGGGGCCGCGGAGCCGCCGCCCTTCGGCAGCAGGTCCACCCTGAGGCCACCCTCGATCGCCCGGACCCCCAGCAGCACGCCGCAGACCAGCAGCAGCAGCGAGAGGCCCCTGCGCAGCTGGGCGACGAAGCCCTCGGCGGCTTCGAAGGCGCCGAAGGTGGCCGCGCCCACCAGGGTCACCAGCGCCCACATCCCGTAATTGGCCCATTCCGGCACGATCAGCCGCACGTTCCAGGCGGCGAAGCCGAGCACCACCAGCCCCATCACCTGCTTGAAGCGGGTCAGCCAGTCGCCGCTCCTGGGCAGGGCCGCCGCGAAGGTTCCCACCACCAGGAACAGCACCCCCATGCCCAGGGCGAAGGTGAACAGTTTGGCTCCGCCGAGGAGGACCTCGCCTTTCTGGGCAATGTCGAGAAGCACCGTCCCGATGATCGGCCCCACGCAGGGCGCGGAGATCGGCCCGAGCACCATGCCCATGATGAAGGCGCCGCCGAAGCCCTTCTTCGCTCCGCTGCCCTGCAGCCGCCCGGTGAGGCCCGCGGGCAGGGCGATCTCGAAGGCGCCGAAGAGCGACAGTGCGAAGGCCGCGAACAGGACCGACACCGGGACCAGGAAGGCCGGCTTCTGGGCCCAGGCCCCCGCCGCAGCACCGGCGCGGGCCGCGAGGACACCGAGCACGGTATAGGTCAGCGCCATCCCCAGGACGAGGGTCGCCGAAAGAAGGAGACCGCGGGCCTTACCGCTCCCCTTGGCGCCGATGATCGCCATGGTGATCGGGATCATCGGGTAGACGCAGGGCGTCAGGCTCGCGCCCATGCCCGCCAGGAACACCAGCAGCAGCGTCCACGGCAGGCCCGGGTCCGCGGATCCAGGGCTCGGAGCGGGGGCCGGGGCTGCTTCGACCTTGGGTACCGGCGCGGGCGCCAGCGCGGGCGCCAGCGCGGGCGCCGGCGCTGCCGTCTCGACCTTGGCCGGCTCGGACGCCTTCGCGCCTGCCGGCGTGGCTGCCTCGGCCTTCGCCACCGGGATGTCCGCGGCCTTCACCTTGAGGACCTTGGTGGTCGGCGGGAAGCAGACGCCGCCCTCGCCCTCGGTGCAGGGCTGGTAGGTCACCGCCACCTCCACCGGGTCCTTCAGGCCCTCGCCGCTCACCGGAATCTTCACCGCGCCGTGCCAGATGGCGTCGTCCAGCTCGTCCTTGGCGTTGGGCGGGGTCATCCGCCCCACCACCAGCCGGCCGCCCTTCGACTGCAGCTCCACCTTCATGAAGCTCTGCTTCAGGTGCGCCCCCGGGGGCGCCGCCACCGTCACCACGCCCTTGGCGAAGGTGACGGAGACGCTTTTTTCGGGGTCGAAGGCCCCCTGGGTCCGTGCGGCGGCCTGGACCAGGAGGAGCAGGAACAGGGATTTCAAGAAGCGCATGGGTTCACCGGAAGGATCATTGCACCGTCATGGGACACGGCTGTCCAGCCATTGCGGATGGGATGCCGCCACCGCGCACGGTATTCCAGGAAACGCATCTCCCTCGCGGCCCCCTGATTCGGGCTACCGGCCCCCCGCCTCCGTCCCCTGCGGCTCCGGCTGTCCCCGCCAAAGGAACCGCGAAGGCGAAGTCAGCATGGCCCGTCCCAGCGCCGCCAGCAGGCGCCGCTGGGCGCGGCCGTCGAGGCCGCGGGCCTGGACGGCGAGGCGCAGGGAGAGGGCGAAGGAGACGCCGAAATTGCACAGGCCGATGAGGCCGACGCCGGCCAGGCCCCAGGCGACGGCGGCCCCGTCCCAGGCGCCGGTCCAGAGAAGGCGGGAGGCGCCGAAGCCGAGGCTGGCCGCGCTCAGGGTGACGTGGCGGACGTCCAGGGGCAGGCCGGCGAAGGCCAGCAGGCGCGGCATGAAGCCCAGCAGCAGGCCCAGCACCAAGTAGCCGAGGATGCCCGAGAAATGCACGTCCAGCAGGTTGGACAGGCGGCCGGTGCGGTGCCGGCCGAGGGTCCGCAGCAGCAGCGGGCTGCGGCCCACGGCGGCGGGGAGTCCGCGGTAGGCGCTCCAGTTGGCGGCCCAGCCGGAGGCCAGGCTGGCGATCCAGAGGAAGACCCCGGTGAGGGCGGCGAAGGGCAGGGTCCAGGAGGCGAAGGGGTGGAGCTCCGCGATGAGGTGCAGGGCCTTGTCGTCGCCGGCGAGGTTGTGGCCGGTGGCGGCCACGACCGCCGCGTCCACGGCGAAGGCCACCGGCAGGGCGGCCAGCAGATTGCCCAGGGTGGCAGCGACCTGCCCCCGCGAGATGGCCGCGGCGAGGTCCACTTCCGCGGCGAGGCCGCCCTCGCGCTCCAGGGCCGCCGCCAGCGCAGCGGCGGTCATGGCGGGCTGCTTGGAGGCGAGCGAGAAGTGCAGGAACTGCATCAGCACGAAGCTGGCCGCGTAGTTGAGGGCGAAGGCCAGGCCCAGGGGCCCGGGCGCCAGCGGCGCGCCGCCGAGCAGGATCTTCACCAGGGCGGTCCCGGCCGTGATGGCGCCGCCGCCGAG
>JAYRFV010000054.1:0-27680 GCA_041908165.1 Holophagales bacterium
GCGAAGCCGTAGCCCGGAAGGTCCACGATCCAGCGGTCCGGCCCGGTGAGGAAAACGTTGATCAGCCGGGTCCGGCCGGGGGTCTTGGAGACCCGCGCCAGCTGCCGCTGGTTGGCCAGCGCGTTGAGCAGGGAACTCTTGCCGACGTTCGAGCGGCCGACGAAGGCGACCTCGGCGTGGCAGACCCCCAGGGTCCTCGCGTCGGAAGCGGAGACCAGGAAACGGGCGTCGGTGAGCGGCTGCGGCATGGTGGGTGGAGGGGAAGGACCGCTATTCGGGGGTTTCGGTCCCGGCCTCGCCCTCCAGAGGCTCCGCGAGGGTCTCCTCCGCCGCGTCCGGCTTCGCGTCCCGGTTCAGGCGCTTCTGCCGCTTCTCTTCCTGCTTGCGCTGGCGGGCCAGGTCCTTCTGGCGTTTGTCTCGCTGGTAGTTGACTCGGGCCAAGAGTTGCTCCAGGAAAAACGAAGGCCCGCCGCCTTGGTAGGGGCGGGCCTGGTCATGCGGCAGGGATCAGAGCTTGGCGACGTTGATGGCCTGCGGGCCCTTCTGACCCTGGCCGGTGTCGAAGCTGACGCGCTGATTCTCGTCGAGGGTCTTGAAGCCGGAACCCTGGATCGCAGTGTGGTGGACGAAGAGGTCGGGTCCTCCGCCATCGGGGGTGATGAAGCCGTAACCCTTCTCGGCGTTGAACCACTTGACGGTGCCTTGAGCCATGATGGTGTCCTGAATTGTCTCGAGGTCGTGCGCTGGGAGCGGGTCGAGACAAGGACGGGCTCGGCGAAGAAGGTCCACGAAGCGTGGATTTCCTGCTTCCAGCATGGCCGATTCGGCGGCCGATGGGGGAAAAATCATCCTGCTCCCGTGGGCGCGGCGACCCCCGACCGGAATTTCCTGGGAATATCCCGCTGCCTCGCATTTCCGTCCGATTGTCCGGGACTGGCGCCGGACCGATGCTTGCTGCGCGCCTGCGCACCGGGAGGTGGACCATGCTTTCTCCGCGCCTGAAGGACTTCCTGGACGCCCAGGAGGTGTCCTACGCCACCATCCCCCACCGCCAGGCCTTCACCGCCCTGGAGGTGGCGCAGTCCGCCCACGTCCGCGGCCGGGAGATGGCCAAGACCGTCATCGTCGAGGTGGATGGCCGCCGGGCGATGGCGGTCCTGCCGGCGACCCGCCACGTCGACCTGGAACAGCTGCGCCGGTCGCTGGGGGCCCGGCGGGTCGGGATCACCCCGGAGGGCGCGTTCCGCCTCGACTTCCCGGACTGCGAAGTGGGGGCCATGCCGCCCTTCGGCAACCTCTTCAGCATGGAGGTGCTGGTGGATCCGGCGCTGGCGGAGGATGAATCGATCGCCTTCACGGCAGGCAGCCACAGCGAGGTGATGCGGATGGCGTACCGCGACTTCGCCCGGCTGGTGCGTCCCACCCCGGTGGCGATGTGAGCGCATCCCGGGACCGGGGTGCGGAGTCCGGCTAGAATCCGGGGAGCCCAGCGGGGAGGGATTCCATGAAGCGCTTCATCGTGGCCGTGCTGGTCCTGGGCGGCGCCGGGGTCGGCGGCTACTACGCCACCACCGGCAGGCTGCCCTGGGTGGGGATGTCCAGGGAGGAGGAGCAGGTGGCCGAACTGCAGCAGGAACTCGGGCAGATCCGCCAGCAGTGGCAGGCCGCGGGGCGCGCCCAGACCTTCGGCATGGACACCTCCGGCATCACCGATGTCCCCCTGGCGAGACTGGAGCGCCTGGACCGGTCCCTCGCCGAACTGCTGCCGAAGCTCAGGACCCCCGAGGCCCGCAACCAGGCTGGCGCGCTGCGCCGCGACCTGGATCGGTTCCGCAGCGAGATGCGGTAGGAGGCTGGAGCCTGCAGGCTTGAGGCAGGCACTGGCCTGGCCATGCCAAGCCCGAGCGCGGGGGTGCGCGCACAGCGATGAACCCCCGCTGGGAATGGACCTTCAGAACATCCAGCTGAGGGCGCAGCCGGTCTCCCGGTGCACCCGGTCGGCGAGGTCGGGGTCGTGCCGGAGCTTCAGGTCCGGGCCGGCCTTCACCCGGGCGGTGAGCCCCTCCCTGGACTTGAAGTCGAAGTACACCGGAAGGCTGCCGGGGAATTCCCCGAGCATCGCGAACAGGCGCGGCGGACATTCGCCGGCGGGCAGGCGGACGAGGGCGCCGCTGAAGCCCTGCCCCTGGATGCCCTCGAGGGGCTCCAGGCTGTGGGCGAAGATCTTCAGCACCTCCTGCTCGTCCTCCTCGCCCTCGGATTCAGCGGTGCTGTTGCTGGCCGCGCCGTTGCCGGCCGCGCCGTTGCTGGCGATGCGCTCCACCTTCAGCTCGCCCTTGATGCGCAGCAGGGCGTCCGCCTCGACCCGGTGGCGGTGGGCCTCGAAGGGCCGGGTCCGCTGCTTGGTGACCGGGTTGAAGGCGCTGGCCATGAGCAGCACCTCGAGCTTGCCGAGGGCGTCCTCGACCTTGAGGATGGCCATGGGCTCGCCGCGCTTGGTGGTCTTGAAGGCCGCGTCCGATACCATGGCGCCGATCGCCACCTCGTCGCCCTCCTTCAGCCGGCCCTCCTGCACGGCCTTGTGCAGGGCGGCGATGGAACCCACGGTGTGGACCTTGAGGATGTCGGCGTACTCGTCGAGGGGATGGCCGGACACGTACAGGCCGAGGGTCTCCTTCTCGGCGCGCAGGCGGTCCCGCCGGTGCATCGGCTCGACCTCATCGGGCAGGCTCCAGCCCGCGCTGAGGCTGGCCATCTCGGCGTCGTCGAAGAGGCTGGACATTCCGAGGTCGGCGGGCCCCGGGGCGGCGGCGGAAAGCGCATCCGGCAGTCCGGCGAGGAGGGCGGCGCGGTTCGGCTCCAGGCTGTCGAAGGCGCCGGCCTTGATCAGCGACTCCCAGACCTTGCGATTGGCCCGCTGGAGGTCGGTGCTCTTCAGGGCGTGGAAGAAGTCCTTGAAGCCGCCCTCCGCGGTGCGGGCGCCGAGGATCGCCTCCAGCGCCGCCTCGCCGAGCCCCTTCACCGCCGCGAACCCGAACCGGATCTGGCGCTCGCCGGTGATGGTGAAGTCCAGGTGGGAGGCATTGATGTCCGGCCCGAGCACCTGGATCCCCCGCTCCCGGCAGTCCTGCACGTACTTGACGATGTCGTCGGTGCGGCCGCTCTTGGTGGAGAGCAGGCCGGCCATGAACTCCACCGGGAAGTTCGCCTTCAGGTAGGCGGTCTCGTAGGCCACCGCCGCGTAGGCGGCGCTGTGGCTCTTGTTGAAGCCGTAGCCGGCGAAGTACTCGATGGTGTCGAAGAGGTCCGCCACCCGCCGGCCGTCGAAGCCGGCGGCGGCGCCGCGCTCGATGAACCGGTCCTTCTCCTTGGCCATCTTCTCCTTGTCCTTCTTGCCCATGGCGCGGCGCAGCATGTCGGCCTCGCCGAGGGTGTAGCCCGCCACCCTCTGGGCGATCTGCATCACCTGCTCCTGGTACAGGATCACGCCGTAGGTGGGCGCCAGCACCGGCTCCAGCTCGGGGAAGGGGTAGCTGACCGTCTCCCGGCCGTGGCGGCGGTTCACGTACACCTCGGCCATGCCGGCGCCCAGGGGACCGGGCCGGAACAGGGCGTTCAGCGCGATCAGGTCGTCGAAGCGGTCCGGCTGCAGCCCGCGCAGGAGCTGCTTCATGCCGCTGGACTCGAACTGGAAGATGCCGTCGGTCTCCCCGGCGGCGAACAGGTCGAAGGTGCGCTTGTCGTCGTAGGCCTGGATGGTGTGGGGGTCCACCGGCCGTCCGTGGCGCTGGGCGATGTACTGCTGGGTCTTGGCGATCTGGGTGAGGGTCTCCAGGCCGAGGAAGTCCATCTTCAGCAGGCCGGCGCGCTCGGCCTCGTTCATCGTGTACTGCACCATCACCTTGCGGTCGCGGTCGACGCTGAGCGGGGCGAAACGGGTCAGCTCCTCGGGTGCGATGATCACCCCGGCGGCGTGCACCCCCGTGTTGCGGGCCAGCCCCTCCAGCCGCGCGGCCACGTCGAGCACCTTGCGCACGTCCGGGTCCTTCTCGTACTGCTCGCGGAGCACGTCGCTGCGCTCCAGCGCCTCGCCGACGGTGATCGGCTTGCCGGGCTCCTGCGGGACCAGCTTGGTGAGGTTGTTGGCCCACCCGAAGTCCTTCTCGAACACCCGGGCCACGTCCTTGATCACCGCCTTGGTCTTCAGCTGGTTGATGGTGATGATGTTGGAGACCCGGTCCTGGCCGTACTTCTCGGTGACGTAGTCGATGACCTTCTGACGCCCGTCGCGGCAGAAGTCGATGTCCACGTCGGGCATGGTGATGCGCTCGGGGTTCAGGAAGCGCTCGAACAGCAGGTCGTACTGCATCGGATCGATGTCGGTGATCCGCAGCGCCCAGGCGACGATGCTGCCGGCCGCCGAGCCGCGGCCCGGCCCCACCGGCACCCCCATCTCCCGGGCCTTGGCGATGAAGTCCCAGACCAGCAGGAAGTAGCCCGGGAAGCCCATCTTGAGGATCATCTCCAGCTCGAAGGCGAGGCGCTGGCGGTAGGCCTCCTCCGCGTGCTTCAGGTGGCCGCCCTGCCACAGCGGCCGGCAGTCCGCCACCCGCCGCTCGAACCACTCCCGGGTGACCTCGACGAAGTAGTCCTCCAGGGTGTGGCCGTCGGGGACCGGGAACCGCGGCGTCACCGGCTTGCGGGTGATGGGGTAGGTCTCGATGCGGGCGGCGATCTCCAGGGTGCGTTCGAGGACCTCCGGGTGGCCGCCGAACACCCGGGCCATCTCCGCCGGGGACTTCACGTAGAACTGGTCCGAGGAGAACCGCATGCGCCGCTCGCGGGCCTTGGTGGTCTTGGTTCCGATGCAGAGCAGGGTGTCGTGCAGGTCGGAATCGCCGGCGTCCAGGTAGTGGGCGTCGTTGGTGGCCACCAGCGGGATGCCGAGCTTGCGCGACAGCTCGTGCTGGGCGGGGATGATCCGCTGCTCGGCCTCGAATCCCTGGTCCTGGATCTCGAGGAAGAAGTCCTCGCCGAAGATCTCCCGAAATTCGCTGGCCACCCGCTCGGCCTGCTCGGGACGGCCCTGCAGGAGCTTGGCCTGGACCTCGCCGCCCAGGCAGGCGGTGAGGGCGATCAGTCCCTCGCTGTGCTGGCGGAGGATCTCCTTGTCGATCCGCGGCTTGTAGTAGAAGCCCTCGGTGAAGCCCTTCGACACCAGCTTGGCGAGGTTGCCGAAGCCGGCGCTGTTCTTGGCCAGCAGCACCAGGTGGTAGCCGGCGTCGCGGGAGCCGCTGGGGTCGAGGCAGTCCTCCAGGCCCTCCTCCGCGGTGTCGGCATTGCGGGCGTCGAGCTTGCGGTCGAAGCGGGAGCGCGGCGCCACGTACACCTCGCAGCCGAAGATCGGCTTCACCGCCGGGGACCCGCCCTCGCCTGCGGTCTTCTCGCAGGCGTCCAGCAGCTTCATCATCCCGAACATGTTGCCGTGGTCGGTCACCGCCACCGCCGGCATCCCGGTCTCCCTGCACTTCGCCACCAGGTCGGGGATCCGCGTCAGGCCGTCCAGCAGCGAGTACTCGGTGTGCAGGTGCAGGTGGACGAAGGACATGGGGTCATTCTGACGTCCCCGGACCACGGTGGGGGAAGTCGGCCCTGGTCAAGGGAAGCGGGGGATTCCTGCTCAATCGTCCTCCTCTCCGCGGCGGTGCGGTCCGGCTCCCGGAACCCCCTCGGTCCCGCCGAGGGGGATGGACAGGCCGATACCAGGCAGGTCGATGCGGCGGGCCTGCGGGTCCAGTCCGGCAGCAAGGACAACCGCCCCGGCGGCGAGGACCAGCAGGAAGGCCACCCCGGCCAGGGGACGGGCGGACGGAATTGCCGCGCCGAGAGGGAGACGGCGCCGGCCGGTGACCATGCTCGCGGCGATGTTCTCCCGGTGGCGGACCGTGTGCCAGGCCAGGCCCAGGAGATGCAGGACCACCACCCCGGCCATGCCGTACGCCAGGGCGCCGTGGACCTCCTCGGCGGCCTGCCATCCCAGTCCCTGGGCGAGGCCGGTGGCTCCGAGCCCCAGTGGCAGCAGGAGCAGGGCGAAGGTTGCATAGCCCGAGCCTGGATTGTGCCCCGGCGACGGCCGGTCCCGCCCGGCCGCGGCGTCGCGGACGTAGCGGACCAGCGCAGCGGGGCTGTACAGGAAGGAACTGAACCGCGACGGCTGCGAACCCGCCAGTCCCCAGGCCAGCCGCAGCAGGACCACCAGCAGGAGCAGCAGGCCGAACAGCATGTGCAGCTGGAACACCGGGCTGTGCTCGGTGACGAGGCTGGCCACGGCCAGGGCGGCCAGGAACAGGCTGGCGAGGGATCCGTGCAGCAGCCGGGTGGGCCAGTCCCAGAGCAGTCCTGGGCCGGCTTTCGGGTCCTCCTTGACCGGGGTTGTCGGGGATACTGGGCTGTCCGCCATGCTGTCCTCCTTGGGACCCCAGGCTGGAGCCCGCCCCGGGGTCGCGCCATCCGACAAAGGGAGGGAAGGAGGAGAAGCCCGTGTGGGAAGGCCGTTCCAGAAGCGATCGAACGGATGCCGGATGGCGTCCCAGGCTCGGTTTCGCCGCAGTGCTCGCTGCCATCGCCGTGCTCCTGGTCCTCGACCTGGCCACCGACCGGGCCCAGCATGCCACTGGACCCGCCCATCTGCTGGTCGAGTCCCTCGCCGCCCTGGGCGCGCTCGGCGCCGCTGGCTGGGTGCTGCTGGCCCTCCGTGCCAACCGCGAAGAGGTTCAGCGGCTGTCAGGGGCGCTGGCGGCATCCCGGGAGGAGGCCGCCCGATGGCAGGAGGAGGCGGCGGAGCTGGTCTGCGGGCTTTCGCAAGCCATTGATCACCAGTTCGACCGCTGGCAGCTCACGCCGGCCGAACGGGAGGTCGCCTTGCTGCTGTTGAAGGGCCTTTCCACCCGGGAGATCGGCGACCTGCGGGACACCCGCGAGGCCACGGTCCGGCAGCAGGCCCAGGGCATCTACAAGAAGGCGGGCCTGCAGGGTCGCGCGGAGCTTGCAGCCTTCTTCCTCGAGGACCTGCTGGCGCCGCCTCCGCCGGGCTGATCAGACCGCCGCGTTCGGTGGTTTCCCGACTTCCACCAGGTGGGCGATGGCATTGGCGTAGTAAGCGAGGGCGTCGCCCTGGGCGGGGTCGGGGCGGAACAGCCCGTCCGCCTCCCGCACCACCCGCCGCAGGGTGAGCATGCGCAGGCCGACCCCGAAGGCGTAGTCCAGGTCCTGGCGGGGGATGTAGATGTGGGCCCCGGCCGCTTCCAGGGCCCGGAGCAGGGCCAGGGCCCCGGCCTTCAGCTCCAGTTCCGAGAAGCTCCGGGCGGGGTCGCGGACCAGCACGGCAGCCACCAGCGAGACCGGCAGCACCGGGACCACCCGGCCGATGGCGTCCATGAGCAGGGTGCCCAGCGCCGCCACCGGCGCGCGCCGCTCCGTGTCCGAGAGGGCGGGGAAGTGCAGCCCGCGGTCGCGGGCGTAGGCCCGCATCGAGATGGGCGCGCCGAAGTTGACGCAGGCGTAGCCCAGGCGGTGCCAGCGGCCGGTGAGGATGAGCGCCAGGTTCTCCAGGGCGAAGCCGGTGCCGCGCAGGGTCGCCTGCAGCCAGCCCGGCTTCGGCGTGCCGGGGCGGAGGGCCAGCAACTGGGTGCGGTCCTCCAGCACCCGGTCGTAGTTGATCCCCACCGGGATGAACACCAGGTCGCGGCGGTCGCCGCCGTCGCGCTCGTCGAAGCCCTTCAGCATGTAGTCCAGCAGGCCCAGCTTGGGGGGACGGAGGCGGCCGTCCAGGGTCAGGCCGCCCTCCGGGAACACCGCCTGGATCACCCCTGCCTCGGTGGCCATTTGCACGTAGCGGGCCAGCACCGTGCGGTACAGCGGGTCGCCGGAGTTGCGCCGGACGAAGAACCCGCCCATGGCCCGCACCAGCTGCTGCAGGGGCCAGATCCGCGCCCACTCGCCCACCGCGTAGGACAGCGCGGCCCGCTCCGCCGCCAGGAAGGCCACCAGGATGTAGTCCATGTTGCTGCGGTGGTTCATGACGAAGACCAGGGTGGAGCGCGGGTCGATGGCGGCCAGCGCCGGCTCCGCCACGTGGCCGATGCGGACCCGGTAGAGCGCCCGCGCCGCTCCCCTCGCCAGCGCGTAGCCGATCCGGAAGTACAGGTAGGCGTTGAAGGAGGGGACGATCTCCCGGGCGTAGCGGTCAATGCGCTTCCACACTGCCGGCAGCGGCGCCCCCTCGCTGGCTGCGAAGGCCGCGGCCGCGGCCTGCACCTGGGGATCGTGGAACAGGCGGTCGATGAGGACCTGCCGGCGGGTGAGCTTGAAGGAGGGCAGTTCCACCCGGAAGCGGGCGTTGATCTGGGTGATCACCCGGTTGACCCGCCGGCGGAACAGCCAGCGCGCCCCCGGGGCGAGCACGTGCAGCGCCAGGAAGCCCGCCGACAGCGCCGCCAGGGCTGCGAACAGCCACAGCGGCACAGTGACCGGTGCGCCCATGGGCGGACCTCCATTTAGACGTCTGGATGGATGGAAAGTCCCGGGATCATAGCACCGGCGAATTGCCCGGCCGGGCATTCCCGCCCATGGTGGAGGCATGCCCGAACCCCCGACCGCCGGCCCGATCCGGATCTTCGTGGACGCCGATGCCTGCCCGGTCAAGGACGAGGTCTACCGGGTCGCCGGCCGCTACGGCTTCCCGGTGTTCGTGGTCGCCAACAGCCGCCTGAACGTGCCGCGGCATCCGCAGGTGGAGCTGAAGGTGGTGAGCGGCCGCTTCGACGCCGCCGACGACTGGATCGCCGAACAGGCTGGCGGCGCGGACGTGGTGGTCACTTCGGACATCCCGCTGGCGGCGCGGGTCCTGGCCAAGGGCGCCCGCGCCCTGGATCCCAAGGGCCGGGCGTTCTCGCCGGACTCCATCGGTGATGCCCTCGCCGCCCGGGAATTCAGCGCCTTCCTGCGCGACATGGGCGAGCAGGGCGGCGGTCCCGCGCCGTTCACGGCGCGGGACCGGTCGAAGTTCCTGCAGGCCCTCGACTCCGCCATCCAGGCCCTGCTGAAGGCCCAGCGCCTGCAGAAACCCCGCCCCCAGGAGTCCGCATGATTCAGGCGATCTCCCCCGGGCGCCTCGCCCTCCTGCAGTTGGTGGTCAAGCACCCGGGGGTGGCCCGGGACAGACCGCTCGCCATCAAGGGAGTCGGCCCCGCGGACCTGGCCTACCTGCTCCACCTGGAATTGATCCAGATGCGCGAATCGGGCCGCTACCGCCCCACCCACCGGGGCGAGACGCTGGTGCGGCGCGGGTTGTAGGGACCTGCCCGGGCTCAGCCGATCACCTGCCCCGTCCGCTCCGACAGCGGGTCCGGGCGGTTGGAACTGACCCGGACCAGGCCCGCGGCGGCCAGGGCCGGCAGCCTCGCCGACAGGTCGATGCCGTGCATCTCCTTGCGCAGGGCCGGCGCCGGCTGGACGCCCACCCAGCTGCCCTCGCCGGCCTTGCGGGCCGCGGCCAGGCAGGCGTCGATGATCTCCAGCGTCCGCTCCCAGCCGATCCAGGTGGGGTCGGCGGGCTGGAAGGGCAGGGCGGTGAAGCCCAGGGAGCAGGTCCAGCGGATCGTCCCCAGGTCGTGGTCGAGCGACAGGCCGCCGATCCGGCCCCGGATCCGGTCGGCGACCCTTGCCGAGCTCTCCCGCGAGGTGCTCCGCGCCAGCACCAGGAAGGTCGCCTCCCCCCAGCGCAGCACCGCGTCCGACTCGCGGGTGGCCCGGCGCAGCGCCTGGGCGGTGCGCTGCAGGACCGACCGCGCCAGGGCTTCGCCGTGCCGCCGGTGCAGCGCGCGGAAGCCGTCGACCTCCACCAGGAAGAAGACCAGGTCGCGGTTCGGAAGCGGCTCCTCCGCCGGCAGTTCGGTATAGATCCGGACCGCCTGCGCCGCCTCCTCCGGGATGAGGCAGGCGAAGTAGCTGCGGTTGTTGAGGCCGGTGAGCGGGTCGCGAAGCTGCTGGCGGTCGAGGGCGAGGTTGGCGGCGGCCACGGACCGCAGGGCGCGGTCCCGTTCGAACTCGGCCCGCTGGAGGGCCTCGGTGGCCTCCTCCTGGAGCTGCCGCGAGCGTCCAAGGTCGGAGAGGGCGGTGGCGAGCTTCTGGTCGGTCTCGGCCAGGTCATCCAGGGTCGCCGCCGCGGAGGTCGAGTATTTCCGCACGCCAGCCTCCGCTTCGCGCAATTCGCCCGCCAGCCGGGCCCATGCTCGGCCCCGGTGCCCGCGGTGCAGCCGGAGGGCGGCAGCCCCGCAGAGCAGGAGTCCCAGGGAAGCCCACCGGCCGGCCGGCCCGTCCAGCCCGGCGCCGGACAGCCGCGGCGCGACCCAGCGTCCGGCGCCCGGCAGCCAGGGGACCACGGCCAGTGCAAAGCAGAACAGGAACAGGGCCAGGCGCATGGCATCCCCCTGGTCCTCTTCGGCAGGACCAGCCCCGGCAATGAGCCCCCCGCCCAGCAGGTAACAAGCCTGTCACAAGCGGCTGGAAGCCTGGCGCCGACGCTTCCGGGATGCGAGGTTGTCCCCAGGAGGGCGCTTCCCACGCCCGACCCACCGGGAGGATCCCATGAACAGCCGATACTGCACCCCGATCCTCTGCGGGCTCGCCGCTGTCGCGGCGCTGGCCGCGGATGCGCCGCGCCAGCTGGGCCCCAAGGATTCCGGCAGGTCCATCGTCCTGAAGACCGGCGAGACCCTGGAGGTCCGCCTCCCCGCGCAGCTGGGCACCGGCTACGGATGGCGGGTGACGGCCCCGGCGGCAGCCCTACTTGCCCAGGATGGCGAGGCGAAGACCGAACCGGCCGCCAAGCCCGCGCCCGGCGGGCCGGAGGTCCAGGTGTTCCGGTTCACCGTCCGGGCCGCCGGCCAGGCCGACCTGTCCCTGGACTATGCCCGCAGCTTCGAGCCCGGCAGCAAGCCCCTGCGCTCGGTCACCTACCACCTCAAGGTGCCCGCCGGGCCGGGCTGATCCTCAGCGGTAGACCGGGAGCTTGCGGGCGTTCCAGGCCTTCATTCCCCCCTTGAGGACATAGAACCACCCGAATCCCTCGTAGCGGAAGATCGGGGCGACCGCATGCGCGAGGCGGTCGTCCCGGTCGACCAGGACGATGGGGCGGTTGCCGGTGCTGCCGCGGAGCTCGTCGATCCGCGCCTTGAGGTCCTTGAAGGGGATGTTGATGGCGCCGCGGATGTGCCCCAGCTTGCCGCTGAACTCCTCCGGGGGCCGCAGGTCGACGATGACGGGCGGGGTGCCCTGCATGAGTTCCTCCACCTGCAGCGGCTCCATCGTCGGATTGCGCCGGGCCCGGCGGTCGTGCGGCAGTTCCCGGAGCTTGCCGGCCAGGTAGACGATCACCGCGATCAGCGCTGCCGCCAGCCCAGCGTGGGTCACCAGCTCCCGGTCGGTCAGCCCGAACAACGGTCCGGCGGGCGAGGACAGCGCGGCGGGAATGAACGGGGGCATGGGCGCCTCCTTCGTACCCATTATGCTAGGCCGGCGCCTCCATGCCCATGGCAGCCAGGGCGTGCCGGAAGGTCTGCGGGAGCGCCGCCTGGACCTCGATCCGGCGTCCGTCCCCCGGGTGGTCCAGGCCCAGCTTCCAGGCATGCAGCAGGGGGTGGTCGATCCCCCAGGGCTGGCGGTCCGCGTCGAGCCAGCTGGAAGGCCCGCCGTAGGTGAGGTCGCCCAGGATCGGGGCCCCGAGGTGCTTCAGGTGGACCCGGATCTGGTGGGTCCGGCCGGTGAGCAGGTCGCACTCCACCAGGGCCAGGCCGCGGGCTCGGGCCAGCACCCGCACCCGGGTCCGGCTGGGCCGGCCCGCGGGCGTGACCACCATCCGCAGCCGGTCCTGGCGGTGCCGGCCGATCGGCGCGTCCACCAGGAGGGACCCGAGTTCGGGGAGCTTCCGGCTCTCCCGCACCAGCGCCAGGTAGCGCTTCTCCACCGTGCGGGCCTTGAACTGGGCCTGGAGGGCGGCCTGGGCCTCGGTGTCCTTGGCCATGCACAGGCAGCCCGTGGTGTACCGGTCGAGCCGGTGCACCAGCCCGGGCCAGGGGGCCGGAAGCTCGTCGTCCTCGGCCTCGGCGGGCTCGGCCACCGGCTCAAGCGCCTCCGGGAAGGCGCGAAGCCGGGCCAGGAGGGCGTTGAGGACGGTGCCCGAGGGGTGCCCGGGACCCGGGTGGACCACCAGCCCGGCGGGCTTGTCGACGATCCACAGCCGCTCGTCCTCGAACAGCGTGGGCAGGTCCATGGGCTCGGCGATCAGGTGCAGCGGCGGCGCGGGGAGCGGCGGCCGTTCGGTCTCGACCACGTCACCGGGGCGCAGGCGGCTGCCCGCCTTGGTGACCACCTCGCCGTTCACGCGCACGCAGCCCCCGCGAACCCAGGCCTCCCACCGGGAGCGGCCGCATTCCGGGGCCTGCTCGGCCAGCCACCGGTCGAGCCGTGGCGCCGGCCCGTCGAGGGTCCATCGCAGCGTCGTCACGGGGCCCCGGCGGGGCGGGCGCGGCGGGCCGCCCAGGCGAGCACGCCCATGCCGAACAGCACGAACAGGAAGCCGGTGAGCCGGCCGGTGGACAGCCAGGCCTGGCCCAGCCAGGTGCCGCGGTCGGGATCGTCGCGCCAGGTCTCGACGAAGATCCGGGCGAGCCCTTCCAGCACGAAGTAGGCGCCGAACACCGAGCCCTTGACCTTCCGCTTCCAGTGCAGCAGGAGCAGCACGCCGAGGATCGAGAAGTTGAGGAGGGAGGAGTAGAGCTGCACCGGGTGCAGCGGCACGTGCAGGTGGGTGCCGCTGAAGCGCGCGGCGGCCTCGTCGGTGAAGGTCACCGCCCAGGGCTGGCTGCAGGCGGTGCCGTAGCAGCACCCCGCGAAGAAGCAGCCGATCCGGCCGATCGCCTGGCCGAGGGCGAGGGGGGCCACCAGGGCGTCCATGGTCTCGGCGTAGGGCAGGCGGTTCTTCTGCATGCGCCAGAAGAAGGCCGCGGCCCCGGCGATGACCCCGCCGTGGATGAACCCGCCGGCCCGGAGGGTGGCCAAGGAGAAGGCCTCGGAGGCCGGTCGGCCGTTGAGGAGGTCGACCACCACCATCAGGACCTTCGCGCCCACCACCCCGGCGATGAGGACGGTCACCGCCAGGTCGGTGATCCCCTCCATGCTGAGGCCGTCCTTGCGCGCCAGCCGCCCGGTCAGGCCCAGCGCCAGGAAGAAGCCCGCCGCCAGCAGCAGGCCGTAGGTGCCGATTTCAAAAGAGCCAATGCGGAAAAGAACTGGATGCATGCGTTCCCCGGACCTCCATTTGATCCCATGTGGGGAGGAAAGGCCAGGACCCGGGTCCCGGGACGGCGCACCGGGATCGACCCGGGCCTGGACCCGGAGGCCGGGCGGGGAATAGGTGAAACGACAATCTGGATTAACTGGTCGCTTTGGTTAAGATCACTCCAACCTCCTTTTCCGAATCCCTCTGCGGAGCGCGCGACCATGAACCGACACCTTCGACAATCCGTCGCCTGGCTCCTGCTGACGATCCTTCCGGGGATCCAGCTCGGCTGCGCGGGCAAGGCGGTGGTGCAGCCCGCCACAGGGGTCGGAGAACCGCTCCCCACCCCGGAGGTCAGGGAGGTCGCCAGCTTCGTATTTGCGGCCATCCACGGAGGAACCGTCGAGGGTGCGGCCCTCTACGGGGCCGAGTTCGTCACCGGCTGGATCCTCAACATGCTGATCAGCGGAGGCGAAAAACCGGACGACGCCACCACCGCCGCCCTGAAGAACATGCAGAGCCAGCTGACCCAGCTCCAGGGCCAGATGACCCAGCTCCAGGCCGACCTCACCAAGCTCTACCTTCAGGCGCGGACCAACACCGACGAGATCAAGGCCGCCGTCGCCAAGGTCGACGTGGCCAACGAGCTGACCACCATCGACGCCTGGATGGCCCTGCTGAAGAGCCAGCAGGTCAACCCCGACGCCTTCGCCGCCCAGATCCTCAACACCGGGACCGGCGTCCCGTTCCTGCTGAAGAAGATCCAGGACAAGGTGGTTGGATTCGGGGACGATGGCGTCCTCGACCTGGTGGCCGACTACCTGGTCAGCAAGACCAACGGGAGCGCGGACCCGGCCGCGCGCCTGAACGCCTACCTCGCCTTCGAGTACTACTTCGGGCACCTGCTGGCGGTGCAGGCCCAGGGACTCACGCTGGTGAGCGAGGCCTACCACGAGGTGAAGGCGAACCCCGGCAGTCCCGCCGCCGCCTTCCTGCCCCCCGGAAAGGACCCGATCCAGGCGCTCAAGGACTACATGGGCGGACTGTACGCCGAACAGATCGAGGCCCAGGTCCAGAAATTCCTGTCCTGCACGGAACGCATCGTCGCCCGCACCGCGGACACCACCGCCCTCAAGTCCTCCTTCCTCCCCGATGCCGCCACGATCCTCAAGCGGGCGGATTTCGTCCGCGCCACCTGGGAGGCCCAGCGGGGCGCCTCCGGTGGGCGCCTGGTCCTGAGGGTGGTCGGAGAACCCCAGCGGGTGGCCAGTTACGCCGGAACCTGGGCCTCGGGTGCCCTGCAGTTCCAGGTGCTCCCGGGTTGGGCCCACGGCCCGGGCACCCAGCCGCCGGCCAACCTGCGGGCCTATCCCGTCAGTCCCAGCTACGCCCAGTGGCCCCCGCTCGCAGGGCAGGGGCATTTTTCCGAAGCCGACAACGTGGCCGGAGCCTCGTTCGTGTCGCCGGCCGTGGCGCCCGGTCCGGTCACCGTCACCACGCCCTACGACGGTTCCGTGACCGACGCCATCGCCTACTTCGACGACAAGATGAACAAGGTGGATGGCGCGACCTACCCGGTGACCGTGACCAAGGCCGACGGGTCGACCAAGGTGCGGACGAAGAATGCCATCCTGTTCGGTTCGGTGCTGGTTCCGTGCCGGAAGGACCCCTTCGTGGCCACGGGCTGGGGTGGTGCCAACGACTGGATCGATGTCGGCAGCCTGCACAAGACCAGCGACTACACGAAGGACATGGCCTCCGGGGTCTTCCAGGCCTCGGCCCAGGCCGGTCCGGAACCGAAGTGGATCCAGTCGACCCTGCCGGGGTACGCCTGGGGGTCGGACAAGAATTTCCACATCAGCCTCAAGGGACACCTCTATCCAGACCCGCCCTTCGTCTTCGATGGCCCGGCCGCGCGCGACGTCAAGATCGGCTTCCTGGTCGACTTCCTCTGCACCGAGACGGATCCGAAGGGCGTGGCCATGCACAGCTGGAGCCCGACCCAGTACATCCATTGGGTCGGCACGGCGAACACTTCGGAGCAGCAGGTTCTGAACACCCAGAACGCGGGCACCGAACTCCTCTCCATCCAGAAACGCCTCAGCCCCGGCGGAACCCTGTCTCCGCAGCCGGGATACTACGCCTACGTGTGGATCCGGCCGAGGACCTTCCACTCGGACGCCTACACGCTCGACATGAAGCTCACGCTCAAGGGGCTGTGGATCCAGTTCCTTTGAGCCGGGTAGCCAGCCGAACCGCTCCCGATTCAGGGCGCGGCGGCGGGTGGCCGATGGAAGGGGGGTGACCGGCCCGCGGGCCGGTCACCGCACAGGAGAACCCATGGCCGTCCCGCTGGGCCGCATCCTCGCCTGCCTGCTCCCGCTCCTGCTCGGCGCAGCCCCGGTCCGGGCGGAGCCGCCCCGCAAGGACATGCTGCTCTACTGCGGCATCACCATGATCCGGCCGATGACCGAGATCGCCCGGGCCTTCGAGGCCCAGGCGCCGGTGCGGATCACCCTCTCCCAGGGGGGCTCGGAGGACCTCTACCAGAGCCTCAAGGGCAGCCGCCAGGGCGACCTCTACCTGCCCGGGGAGCCGACCTTCCGGACCAAGTACCTGCCCGAGGGCCTCCTCGGGGACGTCGCCCTGGTCGGCCACAACCAGCTGGCGATGGTGGTCCGCAAGGGCAACCCGAAGGGCCTCAAGGGCGACCTCAAGGAGCTGCTGCGCAAGGACCTGCTGGTGATCGTCGGCGACGCCCGCTCGGGCAGCGTCGGCAAGGAGACCAAGGACGTCCTGGACATGGCGGGGATCTACAGCAAGGTGGTGCAGAATGCGGTCCTGCTGGCGCCGGATTCCCGCGTCCTGTCCAACGCCATGCGCAAGGGCGAGGCCGACGTGATCCTGAACTGGCGGGCCACGGCCTTCTTCCCGGAGAACGCGCCGCTGATGGAGGTCATCGACCTGGACACGCGGAAGGCCCGGCCCCAGGAGCTGCTGCTCAGCCTCCTCACCTTCTCGCCGAATCCCGAGCTGGCGAAGCGGTTCATGGCCTTCACCGCCGGGCCGGAGGGCCAGGCGATCTTCCGGCGCTGGGGCTTCCTCGACAACAGCAAGCCCCGCCCCTGACCGCGGCTCCCCGTGCCCGAACCCGGACTGCCGCCCGCGCCACGGCCGGAGGCCGATGAACTCCGGGAGGTCACCCCGTCCCGCCTGCTCTGGCTGGTGGGGGTCTTCCTGCTCGGCCTGCTTGCGGTGGTCGCCCTCAAGACCTTCTTCTCCCGGGCCTATGACGACCTGGGACGGCGCAGCACCCAGGAGCAGGCGCGGCTGTTCATCGGCGAGCAGATCATCCACAACCTGCAGCAGGTGGAGCGGGACGTCTACCTGATGACCAACCTCCACGGCCCGGCCTCCCTGGCGCGGCAGGAGCGGATCGTCGGCGAGCGCTTGGACCGGCTGGAGCACGACCTGAGGGTGCTCCGGGATGGCGGCCGGGTGCGGCAGAACATCAACCTCAACGTGACCGCCCAGGAGGAGATGGTCCGCGAAGTGCAGTTCGTCCCGCCGCCCGGCGCCCAGCCCTACGTGATGGAGCTCATCGAGATCCAGCCCCTGCTCGGGCAGATCCGTAAGCGCAGCGTCGAGCTCCGCGGGCTCCTGGAACGTAGGACGGTCCTCCTGGACCGCCTGGACCGGGCCGCCTTCATGGCCGCCGACCAGGAGGTGGCGCTCTACGTCAAGCAGCTGCCCCCGCTGTTCCACCGCATCGAGGAGAATGCCAACCGGCTGTTCTTCGAGAGCAGCCGCCAGCTTGCCGAGCTGGAGGGGCGGCTGGCCACCGAACGCAACCGCTTCAAGGCCCTGGAGCACCTGCTGGTGCTCCTGGTGGTCGTGGGCGTGACCCTGGCGGGGGTCCTGTTCGCCCGCGAGATCCGCGACTCCAACCGCAGGCTGACCCTCGCCTGGCGGCAGATGCGCGCCGCCAAGGAGGAGGCGGAGCGGGCCAGCCGCGCCAAGTCGGACTTCGTCTCGCGGATGAGCCACGAACTCCGCACGCCCATGAACGCCATCCTCGGCTTCGCCCAGCTGCTGGATGGCGAAGGCCTCCTGCCCGAACAGAAGAGCACCGTGGGCGAGATCAACCGGGCCGGCCTGCACCTGCTCGAGCTGATCAACCAGGTGCTCGACCTGGCGAAGATCGAGGCCGGCCGGATGAACCTGGAGGTCATCGAATTCGACTTCGTGCGCAGCCTGGACGAGGTGGCCGCCCTCCTCTTCCAGCGGGCCGAAGCCAAGGGGCTGGCCCTCCGCTTCTTCGCGTCGCCGGACCTGCCGACCTCCACGCTCGGGGATCCCACCCGGTTGCGCCAGGTGCTCATCAACCTGGTGGGCAACGCGATCAAGTTCACGGACCAGGGCACCGTCACCGTCCGGGTGGTTCCCGATGGACCGTCCGCGGCCGTCTTCACCATCGAGGACACGGGCATCGGCATGGACGCCGGCACCCTGGCCCGGCTGTTCACGCCCTTCAGCCAGGCGGACGAATCCATCACCCGGCGCTACGGCGGAACCGGGCTCGGCCTGATGATCTCCCGCGACCTGGTCCAGGCCATGGGCGGGGACATCCAGGTGGAGAGCCGGGTGGGGCGCGGCAGCCGCTTCACCTTCCGCGTGCAGCTCACGCCGGTGGCCCAGGCGCCGGTCCGGCCCCGGCCGCTGGCGGGAGCCCGTGCCCGGGTGCTGGGCGGGGAACCCTTCCTGGTCGAGGTGCTCGAGGTCCACCTGCGGGCGCTGGGCGCCGACCTGGAGGGGGGAGCGGACGCCCAGGCCCGGCCCTGCCTGCTGTTCGGGACCGCGGAGGCGCTGCGGGCGGCGGCGCCCGGTCCGGGCTGCGTCGCCGTCGTCCTGGGAGGCGGCGGCGACCCGGGCCTGCCGGAACTTGCGGAGCCGGTGACCTACACGCGGCTGGAAGCCCTGGTGCGGTCGCTCGTCCCAAGCCCCGGCGACCACCCCCCTGCCGAAGCGCAGGAGCCGGGCCGGATCGGCCCGGGGGGGCCGGTGCGGATCCTGCTCGTGGAGGACAACGCCGTGAACCAGGCGGTGGCGGGGCGCATGCTCGCCCGCCTCGGCTGCCCCTTCGACCTCGCCGCCAACGGCCAGCTCGCCCTGGACCGGCTCCAGTCCGGCACCTACGGCCTGGTGCTGATGGACATGCAGATGCCGGTCATGGGCGGGTTGGCGGCGACCCGGGCCTTCCGCGACCTGGAGCAGGCCGAGGGCCGCGCGCGCACGCCGATCGTGGCGATGACCGCCAACGCCTTCAACGAGGACCGGGAGCTTTGCCTGGCCAGCGGGATGGACGACCACCTTCCCAAGCCGATCGAACTGGACCGGCTGGCGCAGGTGATCAACCGCTGGGGCGCCGGCGGCGAAAATCCCACCTTGCGCTAGTCTCGTCTTGAGGCCCGCCATGTCCGCCCCCGATCCGACCCTGCTGACCGCCCAGGAACTCGCCGTCCGTCTGGGAGGGGACCTGCGCCGGTGCCCGCCGGACCGCGCGCTGTCCGAGGTGAAGCCGCTGGAGGAGGCCGGGCCGGAGGCGCTGAGCTTCCTGTCCAACCCGAAGTACGGCGCCAAGGCAAAGGAGAGCGGCGCGGGTCTGATCCTGGTGGATTCGAAGTCCGACCTGGGCGACCGCCCGGTGCTCGTGGTGGCGAATCCCTACTGGGCCTTCGCCCAGGCGATCGGCTGGTTCCACCCGGAACCGGAACCCGGCTGGAGCGAAGCGCCCCTGCACCCCAGCGCCCGCCTGGGAGAGGGTGCGCGGGTGGCCCCGGGGGCCACGGTCGGCGCCCGCAGCCGGATCGGGGCGCGCACCATCCTGCATCCCGGGGTGCACATCGGCGACGACTGCGAGGTCGGGGAGGACTGCGAATTCTTCAGCGGCGTGGTGCTGTACCGCCGGACGCGCGTGGGCCACCGGGTGAGGATCCACGCCAATTCCGTGCTGGGCAGCGACGGCTACGGCTACGTGCTGGTGGACGGCCGCCACGAGAAGGTGCCTCAGGCCGGCTGGGTTGAAGTCGCCGACGATGTGGAACTCGGCGCCTGCGTGACCGTGGACCGGGGCGTGCTCGGCCCGACCCGGATCGGGGCCGGCACCAAGATCGACAACCAGGTCCAGATCGCCCACAACGACCAGATCGGGAAGCACTGCCTGATCGTCAGCCAGGTGGGGATCAGCGGCAGCGTCAAGGTCGGCGACTATGTGACCCTGGCCGGCAAGGTCGGGGTGGCGGGGCATCTGGAAATCGGCGCCCGCAGCATCGTCGGCGGCAACAGCGTGGTCGCCAAGAGCCTGCCGGAAGGGAGCTTCGTCACCGGCTTCCCGGCCCGCCCCCACCGCGAGTGGGCGGAGGCCCAGGCGGCGCTGAACCGGCTTCCGAAGCTGCTGAAGGACCTGCGCCGGAAGGCGTGAGAGGCGCCTCCGTCCGTCGGGGAGTCCAGACCCGGAAAACCGCTCATGGATCGACGGTTCTGCTTCTCTCCTCGCGGGCGCCTGGAAGGTTGATAGGATTCACGAAACCCTCCTCTCAGGGCACGGATCGTGGACGCTCCCTCCCACCAGCCTGACCTGCGCGACCGGCTTTCAGGTCCGTGTCCAGGCACCGCCCTGGATTCGCGGGACCGGGAACTTCGCGCCCTGCACCGGGTCATGGAGGCGGCCCTGTCCTCCGCATCCCTGGAGGACCTCTACGCCACCTCCCTGGCCGCGGTGGCGGAAGCCCTGCGGGTGGACCGCGCGGCGATCCTGCTTTTCGACGGGGCCGGGCGCATGCGCTTCCAGGCCTGGATCGGGCTGACCCAGAGGTACCGGGAGGCTGTCGAGGGCCATTCACCCTGGACGCCATCCTCTCCGAACGCCCAGCCGGTGATCGTGGACGAGGCTGCCACGGATCCCGGGCTGGCCTCCTTCCACCGGGTTTTCGACGAGGAGCGGATCGAGAGCCTGGCCTTCATTCCCCTCCTGCACCAGGACCTGGTGATCGGGAAGTTCATGCTCTACTCCGACCTCCCGGGCCGGTTCGGTCCGGACGAGATCACCCTGGCTTCCACCCTGGCCGGTACGGTCGCCCTCGCGATCATCCGCAAACGGCAGGAGGAGGAACTGAGGTCGCGTCAGGTCCGTTTCGAGACCCTCTTCAAGGCCTTGCCGGTGATGCTCTACGAGGCGGAAACCGGATCCCCCCTGGACGCGACCTGGGTGAGCCCGAACGTCGGCGAGCGCACCGGCTTCCCCCCCACACCCTTCGTCACGGAGCCGGGCTTCTGGTTCGGCCGCGTCCATCCTGCGGACCGCCCGCAGATCCGTGCCGCCTTCGACCACTCGAGCCTGGGCCAGCCGATCGAGCTCGAATACCGCTGGCAGGTGTCCGACGGCACCTACCGGTGGTTCCTGGAACGCGCCTACCCGGTGCGGACGCTGACCGACGGCCGGCACCACCTGGTGGGCGTGTGGATGGACATCACCGAACGGAAGGCGGCCGAAGAGGCGATCCGGGCCAGCGAGCGGAGCTACCGGGGGCTCTTTGACGGAATCAAGGATGCCATCTACATCCTGGATGCCCAGGGCCGGTTCCTGGATGTGAATCCGGGAGCTGAGGCGATGTACGGGCGGCCCAGGGCCGAGTTCCTCGGCCTCACACCCGAGGCCCTGTCGGCTCCAGGGCAGAACGACCTGGCCGCGGTGGCCGGCTGCCTGGACAGGGCCTTCGAGGGCGAGCCCCAGCAATTCCCGTTCTGGGGCCTGCGCTGCAACGGGGACGTCTTCCCGAAGGAGGTGCGGCTGTTCCCCGGGACCTACTTCGGCCAGCGCGTGGTCATCGCCATCGGCCAGGACGTGACCGAGCGGAACCGGGCCGAGGAGTCGCTGCGCCAGGCCCAGAAGATGGAGAGCCTCGGGCTGCTCGCCGGCGGCATCGCCCACGACTTCAACAACCTCCTCACCGCCATCGTCGGGAACCTCGACCTGGCCCGGCTGAAGCTGGGCGAGGCGGCGCCCGTCGCCCTCCACCTGGACAGCGCCTGCTCTGCGGTGGAAAAGGCCTCGGGGCTCACCCGGCAGATGCTCGCCTATTCCGGCAAGGGCCGGTTCCTGGTGAAGCCCCTGGACCTGAATTCGGCGGTCCAGGACATGGTCGATCTGCTCAAGGTCACCCTCGCCAAAGGGGCGGATCTTCGGCTCGACCTCCGCCCGGGCCTGCCCGCCATCGAAGCCGACCGTGCCCAGGTCCAGCAGGTGGTCATGAACCTGGTCACCAACGCCTCCGAGGCCCTCCAGGGAGGCGAAGGCCGGATTCAGATCCGCACCTGGGTCGAGACCTTCGACGAAGGCCCGCTGGCGAGCCGGTTCCCCACCCAGGCCCTCAAGCCCGGCCGGTTCGTGGTGCTGGAGGTGGTGGACACCGGATGCGGGATCGCCCCGGAAGCCCTGGGGCGGGTCTTCGATCCCTTCTTCACCACCAAGGACAGCGGCCGCGGGCTCGGCCTGTCGGTGCTGCAGGGCATCCTCCGCGGCCATCGGGGTGGCATCGAGATCCTCAGCCGGCCCGGCGAGGGCACGACCATCCGCGTCCTGTTCCCGGCCCTGGCCGAGCCGGCGGTGGCCGGCCTCCCCCAGCCGCCGGCCTCCCGCGGGGGCTACTCCGGCCTGGCGCTGCTGGTGGACGACGAGGAGATCATCCTGCAGTCCTCCGGGGCCATGCTCGAAGCCCTGGGCTTCGAGGTCCTCGTCGCCCGGGACGGCCGTGAGGCCCTCGCCGCCTTCCAGAAGGAAGCGGGACGCCTCCGTCTGGTGGTCATGGACCTCACCATGCCGCGCATGGACGGGCGCGCCGCATTCCTCGAAATGAGAAGCCTCCGGCCCGGGGTCCCGGTCGTCCTCAGCAGCGGGTATGACCGGGCCGAGACGCTGGCGAAGCTGGGCGACGAGCAGCCGGCCGGGTTCATCCAGAAGCCCTATCGCCTCGAGGACCTGAAGACGGTCCTCGACGAGGTCGAAGTGGGATCGCACGGTCCGTGACCGGCTCCTGCCGGTCCGGGCCCCAGCGGGTGTCCCGCGCGGGGGATTGGGGAGGCGGCCATGCCGGTGATCACCATCGCGAATCCCAAGGGCGGCGTGGGCAAGAGCACCCTCGCGACGAACCTGGCGGGCTGCCTGGCCCACCGCGGCCACCGCACCCTCCTGGGCGACGCGGACCGCCAGCGGTCCGCCCGGACCTGGCTGGCGCTTCGCCCCGGCTCGGTGCCCCGCATCGAGACCTGGGAGGTCGACGGCAAGCACATCGCCCGGCCGCCGAAGGGCGTCACCCACGTCGTCCTGGATACGCCCGCCGGGCTCAAGGGGGAGCGGCTCGATTCGCTCCTGGCCGTCTCGTCCCGCGTGGTCGTGCCCCTGCAGCCGAGCGCCTTCGACATGGCCGCAACCGAGGCCTTCCTGGCCCGCCTGGCGGAGGCGCGGGAGGTGCGAAGGGGCCGCCTTCCGGTCGGCGTGGTGGGGATGCGGGTCGACCTGCGCACCCGGAGCGCCGACGACCTGCGCCACTTCGTCGAGGGTCTCGGCCTGCCGGTGCTCGGCTACCTTCGCGAAACCCAGCTGTACGTGCACCTGGCCGGATCGGGGCTCACCCTCTGGGACCTGCCCCCTGCGCGGGTGGAACGGGACCTGCTGCAGTGGCTGCCCCTGCTGCGCTGGCTGGAAACCTAGGCCGCGCACCCCCGGGCGTTTCCAGGGACCAGGATGCAGGTGCCCGGTTTTCAAGATTCCGGCAATGAGGATCGATAGGGAAGGTTGAATCCAACCCTTTGGACCCGGAGCCTTCCCATGCCGATCTCGAAACGAGGCGTGGTCCTCTCGGCAGCCCTTGCGCTGCCCGCGCTGGCAGGGGAGTTCGACCAGCTGGTCGGCACCCTGCGCAAGGCCTGGCCCGACCGGACCGCCTGGGCCGTGGTGTGCGACACCACCACGGCCAAGGCCAAGCTGGATGCCCTCGGCGCCGCCGCCGGAGCCGGCGCACGGATCATCGTCATCGATGTGAAGAACCCGCAGGACATGGGGAAGGCCCTCGGCGCCCTGATGTCCCAGCAGGCCCAGGTCCTGCTGCTGATCCCGGGCGACCGGGTGGCCGGCGATGGCCAGACCGGGGCCACCTTCCTGATCCAGCGGATGGCCACCCAGAAGATCCCCACCGTCGCCACGACGGAAGCGGGCGCCAAACAGGGGGCGGTCTTCGCCGTGGGGCCGGGAACCGGCGGGAGGATCCTCGTCAACGCCAAGATCGCGCAGATGGTCGGCGCGAACCCGCCTGATGGCGGCGTCCCCGTCAGCTAGGTCCCCCTTCCGCAGAGCTGCCCGCATTCGCGCGGACCCCTTACGCAACCTGGAGCCGGAGCCCATCATGAAAGCCGCCACCTTGGCCCTCGCCCTCTCCCTCTGCTCCCTGGGAGCCCAATCCCTGCGCATCGGCGGGGGCGCGGCGCCCATGGAGAACATCCTGAAACCGATCCAGGCCGGCTTCGAGAAGGCCACGGGCCTCAAGCTGGACCTGCGCCCCGACGGGCCGGACGCCTCCTTTCGCGACCTCGACCAGGGGAAGCTCGACGCGGCCGCTGCCGGCCTGAGCTTCCAGGGCTGGCTCGACCTGATGGCCGCCAGCGGCTACCCGGTCAAGGATCCGAAGGGCTACCAGGTCTCGGTCATCGGCACCGACCGCATCCACGTGCTCCTGCACCCTGAACTGGCCCTGATGGACATGACCAAGGCCCAGCTGCAAGGCATCTTCGCAGGCAGGATCGTCAACTGGAAGGAAGTCGGCGGCCCGGACCTGCCCATCACCATCGTCTGGGGCACCAAGGTGCCCGGGACCAACAAGATGTTCCAGGAGAAGGTCCTGGACAACATCGCGCCGGCCGCGAAGCTGCGAACGGCCGGAACCACGCCGGAGATCCTGGCAGCCATTTCCCAGACTCCCGGGGCAATGGGCATCGGCCCCCTGTCCACCACCGGCGACTGGAAGGTCTGGGCCCCGAAGCTGGATTTCGAACTGGGCCGGCCGATCTGCCTGATCACCAAGGGGGCGCACAGTGCGGAAGTCCGAACGCTGCTGGACTTCATCCAGAAGAACGCCAAGTAGCGGCCAGGCCCGGTCGATCCACAGGCCTCGCCGCGGGTTCGTCGCAGCCGGGAGCCCTTGCGGGCGGGGCGGCCTACGCGCGTTCCCGGGACCTTTTCCGGCTGGGCAGGATGATCGCCGATTCCCGCGGGTCCGGTGAGGGCGCTCCGCTTTCCTCGGTCAGGGCGGACAGCGGTTTCGGGCGCCAGATCCGAGGAGCCGAGGGCTCCTGCGGGCCGGCGTCAAGCTCGAGGGAGGCCGGACGCGGACGGGGCGGCGGCACGTGGCCTTCCGGGATCCTCCACACGATGCTTCCGGGTTCGCCAGCCGCGCTTTCCCGCAGGGCTTCCTCGGCCCGTTTCCGGGCTCCTTCCAGGCCGGCATCGTCCAGGTCCGGGTCCCAGAGCGTCGCACCCATGGCCACGCCGTCCAGCTGGTTGCGCAGGCGCATGAGCAGGATGTGCCCCAGCCCTTTCGTCGCACCGAGCAGCAGGACAAGGAAGCGGCCTTCACCGGCGGCCACCATCAGGTCGGCCCCGCGGATCTGCTCCGCGGCGAGGCGAAGGCGGCCGAGGTCCTTCCGGGTCTTGGCGGGAGCCCGGAAAAGCGCCACCGCCATGGGTTCGGGCCTGCGGCCGCTGCCGAGGTTCGCCTTCAGCCAGATGTCCAGGTACCGGAGGTTGGGCAGGTCGGTGGCCGGATCCTGGATCGAACTGTCCTCCATCACCGCCTTGGTGATCGCCAGGGCGTTCTCCAGGCGGCCCAGGCCGGCCTTCAGGTCCTCCATTTCCAGGCTGCGGGCCATCAGCCCGGTGATGAACCCGAACAGCGCCAGTTCGACCCGGGAAAAGGACCGGGGGCGGCGGAAGTGGACGAAGACGAGGCTCCTGGCCTGCCCGCCCTGCCACAGCGCGACGCCGAGGGCCGCCTGCACGTCGCGTTCCTCGGCGGCGGGCAGGCGGCCCTCCCGGGGGATGTCGCGGAGCACCATCACCCGCTCGGGATGCTCCACCAGCCAACGGCAGAACGGCGGAACCACCGGAGGGGGATCGTTCTCGCCCCGGTCCGGGGACCACCACCGGGTCTCGTGAAGCGTGCCCTCCACCGAGACCAGGTAGGCGAGGTCGGCGCCCAGGTTGGCCACCAGGAGGTCCAGCCCATGCGCCAGGAACAACGGATCGTCGCCTCCCCCGGCCCCGAGCAGGGTCTGGATGGCGGCCAGCAGGCGGTCCGTGGCGCGCCGCCCGGCATGGAGCCGCTCCAGGTGCTTCCGGGACAGACGGCGGACGGTGGAGACCGGCAAGCTTGCCCTCCTCGGGGTATCCCTGCTCATCGGCCCGGGAATCCAGCGACTTCACTGGCGTTCACCCCAGGGCGCTGAAGGCGCTGCCTGCCGCCAGGGCGCGGAGGCTCGGCACGGCTTCGCCGGGCTCCCCGAGCGGGAAGACCTGGAAATCCAGTCCGGGGCCGAGGTCCGCCAGTTCGGCGAGGATGGCCCGTTCGCGGGCGCGCAGGACCTCGGGGTGCTCGGTCCAGACCCGGACCTGCAGCCGGTCTGAGCTTTGCTGGATCCCCACCCGGGTGTCCCCGAGGGTGCTGAAGTGCAACCCCACCAGCACCCGGACCGTACGCTCCCGCCCCCCGCGGGAGGGGTCTCCGGGATCCTCCTCCACCCAGAGCTGGAGGCTGCGGCCCGGGTTCTCCCAGGGCAGGGGCAGTTCGAAAAAGGCCGTGCCTTCGCGGGCCTGGGCCAGGTGGAAGGGCGCCTCCCGGGGCGAGACCTGGGGGTCCGAGAGGGCCCTCGTCCCCGCGCTGAGCCAGGACTCCCAGGATTTCGCGGCCACCGCCGGCGGGTCACCCGGGCGGGAGGCGGCTCCGGGGCTGGCCTGGGCCTCCAGTGCCCGATCGCGGGCCTGGGCAGGACGGGAGGGGGCTGGCTGGATCTCCCCCATTCCTTCGGTGGCAAGAAGTGCCGGCCGCGGGCCCTGACCATCCACGGTCGAGCGTGCCTGGGCCTGGCGGGCTTTCCCGGGTTCGCCCGACGGGGAAGGCGGGCCCGGGTCCGCGGTTCGGAGCCCGGGCGCCGGCGACGGCTCCGCCCCGGAGGCGAAGGTGGGGCGCAACAGGATCAGCAGCAGGTTCTTGAGGGGTTCCAGGGCGGGGTCTCCGCTGCCGAGGAAGGCCAGCGCGGGCAGCGGGACGGGGGGCAGGGTGGAGGCCGCCTGTACACGCTCAAGCAGGGTGGCGAAGGACGCTCCCTGCCCTGGAGGGGTCCGGGCGGGTCGCGTGGAAGCAGCGGACAGCCCGGTTCCTGACTGGGGTTCTTCCGGCCCTACGGCTTCCGTGGGGAGGGTCGGGGGTCCGCCCGTCTTGAGCGCCGAGGAGGAGGCCAGGATCCGGAGCAGTCCGCGAACCGCCTCGGCGAGTTCGGGCAGGGACGCCGATCCAGGGCTCCCGGGCAGGAGGATCCGCTCGAAGCCGGCCAGCACCGGCCGGGGCAGGTCCCTCAGAAGGGCTGCGACCCGGCCCGTGGAGGGCAGAGGGTCCGCAGCGACCGCGCCCTCGACCCTGACCGGCCGGCCTTCTCCCGGCCCGGCGGGGCTCTCGCGGAGCCGCACCTGCAGCTGGCGCTGCAGCCCGTCCAGGAGCGCACGGGCCGATTCCGGCAGGGTCGCGCCGGTGGGCAGTGCCGCCCGGAAGGCCCGGAGCGCCTCGAGTGCGTCCGTGCCGGGGACCCGGGCCTCCAGCAGGGATGCCAACGTGACGGCCAGGCGAACCGGTTGAGCTGAATCCCGCGCGGCGGGCGCGAGGGTCCGCTGCAGTTCGCGGAGGGTCTCCGGCGGCAGCTCCTCCAGCAGGGCCTGGACCTCCACGGTGGTGGGGGGCTCCAGCAGGGCGCGCAGGGCGGTGCCGGAAGCCGGCGTGGAAAGGATCTGGCGGACCTGGGCGCGCAGGGCGGCGGTCTCGGCGGGCGCGGCGCGGAGCAGGCGCAGGATCCCCTCGGCGGCTTCGGGCAGGGAGGCGGCGGGCGCGAGGGTCCGCTGCAGTTCGCGGAGGATCTCCGGCGGCAGCTCCTCCAGCAGGGCCTGGACCTCCACGGCGGTGGGGGGCTCCAGCAGGGCGCGCAGGGCGGTGCCGGCGGATGCGGTGGAGAGGACCTGGCGGAC
>JAYRFV010000055.1:0-8297 GCA_041908165.1 Holophagales bacterium
TAGGTCTTGTGCCGGTCCTGCCGGCGGAAGGCACGGTCGAAGAGGCTCTCCGACCGCCATCGGACCGTGTCGGTGCGCGGCCGTCCGAGGTGGTGGCAGGTGGCGCAGGTCGTCCGCCCCTCGGCGTCCAGGTGCAGGTCCCGCCGCAGCGGCCGTTCGAGCCGGGTGCCGATGGTGTGGTGCTTCTCCATCGCCTTCGGCGCATGGCAGGCCAGGCAGAAGGGCGCGCAGGGCTGGAGGAGGTCCCGCTCGAAGCGCGACGGGGCATCCTCGGGGTGGCAGCCAGCACAGCGCTGGATCGAAAGCCCCTGGAGGCAGGGCGCCTCCTCGGACCGCAGCAGCACGCCGACGAGCAGGAGGACCGCCACGGCCAGCGGCTGGAACCGCGCGGATCCGGCCCGGGCGCCCATCAGAAGACCCACACGAGGCTGGCGAAGCCCTGGGTGCCCCCGCGGGAGGCTTCCCCGCGGGTGGCGGCCGAGACCGCGGTCCAGCGCTGGACCTCCGCCTTCAGCTGCAGCACGCCGGCGATGGGCAGGGCGAACCCCGCCGCCAGCCGGGCATCCCCCGGATCGGCCTCGCCCGGCGGCGCGGCCCAGTTGCGCTCGACCCGGCTGAACACCGTGACGGGCCAGCCGAGGGGATCCTGCAGCGGCACCTCCACGGTCAGGTGCCAGCCCCGGAGGGCGTGGCCCGGCTCGCCATCCACGGGATTCCACCGGCGGTCGAGGTACTCGCCCCGGATCTGCAGGACGGACCCGCGGAATTCCGCATCCCAGGCCAGGGCCCGCCCCAGGCTGCGTCCCGAGCCGTCGCGGTCGTAGAAGGCCGAAAGCCCGAACTCGGCCACCTTGCCTGCGGGTCCGTCCTTCAGCGAGAAGGGGTTCCCGAAGGGCATGACGCCGATCCGCCCGCCGTACAGGCGGCCCTTGCTGAATCCGCGCAGGGCGTAGACCTGGAAGGTGAAGGTGCCGTCGTTCCCCAGCGCGCGCACCCCTGCATCGTTGTACCCGCCGTCCATGATCGCGGAGGTGGTCAAGGGACGGCTGATCGACACGCTGTCCTTGCTGGCGAAGAACTGCCAGTCGCTGCCGAAGGGCACGTCGAAGCGGCCCGCCTGAAGGTGGAAGCCCTTTTCGGCCCAGATCCGCCCCCTCGGCGCGATGCGCCCGCCGAGCAGATGGAAATCGAGGAACCCCACGGTCAGCAGCGTCTGCTCCCGGGTCCACACCACGGCCGCCGCGGATTGCAGGTCGGGGTGGAGGTCCAGGCCCAGGTCGAGTTCGGCCGCACCCCAGTCCAGCCGGCCGCGACCGGTCTCCGGATCCCGCGCCCAGAGGGCATCGCCGAAGGCACCCACCTGGAGCCCGAACACGCCGCCAGCGATCCCCTCCTTGCCCCGGTCCAGGAGGCCCCTCAGCCCGCCGGAGGGCGCGTCGGCCCCCAGGGCCGGCCAGGCCAGGCCGGTGGCGGCAGCGAGGGCGATCGTTCGGACGAGCCGCATGGTCGTGAGGTCCGTACTCCAACGGTCCCGCCCGCGCGGGCCGGACCTCCAAGCCATCGGTGGGGCCCCGGGCCGGCATTAATCCGGGCGGGGCCGTCACACCCAGCCGCGATCGGCCAGTTCCCCCTTCAGGTAGGCGTAGAGGATCGGGGCCAGGACGAGGCCGGCGGTGCCGAAGGCGATCTCCATGAGGACCATGGCGGCGATCACCTCCCAGGTCTGGGCCCGGATCCGCGATCCGACGATGCGGGCATTGACGAAGTATTCGAGCTTGTGGACCACCACCAGGTAGGCGAGGCTCGCCGCCGCGACGCCGGGCCCCACGCCGAGGCTGATCAGCACGATGGCGGTGTTCGAGAGCACGTTGCCGAGGACGGGCAGCAGGCCGGCCAGGAAGGTCACCCCGAGGAGGGTCGAGCGCAAGGGCAGGTGCACGCCCGCCATCGGAAGCGCCGCGTAGAGGTAGAAACCGGTCAGCACCGTGTTGATGGCGCTGATCTTCACCTGGGCGTAGACCACGGCGTCGAAGGCCCCCAGCAGCCTCCTCAGGCGCCCGCCGAGGGCCGCCGCCAGGGGCTTCGGCCCCTCCGGATCCGGGATGTGGAAGGCCGCGAGCGCGCCGATGGCGAGGCCTGCCAGGATGTGGGCCAGGGTCCTTCCCGCCTGCCCACCCGCGGCCTTGAACTCCGCCGCGTGACCCCGGAAGTAGCCGGCCAGGGCCTCGCGCAGGGTGTCCGCATCCGCCAGCTCCGCAGGAATCCAGCGACCGCCCAGCCAGGCCCGGGTGCTTTCCAGCACCTGGGCCATCCGGGCCAGCAGTTCCGGGAGGGCGGTCGCACGGGCCTTCCACAGCAGGCTGATGCCGAGCGTCGCCGCCCCCGCCAGGGCCAGGCCCACCAGCGCCAGCACCGCGAGGGCGCGGAACCGGGCATTCCCGGCGCTGGCCAGGCGGCCGCGGCGGAGCAGGCCGTCGAGGCGGTGCAGCAGACTGAACATCAGCAGCCCGGCCAGGAGTCCGGGGACCAGATGGTAGGCGAGGACGAGGGCGAGGCCCATGCCGACCAGGATCCACGCGGTGCGCTCGGCGAAACGCTCGGGTGACGGGTTCACGGCGGCCCCGGAAAACCCCAGTTTAGCCAGCCGCGCTCCACCCAGGACTGCGGCGGTGGCCTCACGCCGGACGAAGGACCTCCTCGATGACCCGGCTCATGTCCCCCCAGGCGAAGGGCTTCCGCACCATCCGGGCGATCCCCAGCTGGCGGCTGCGGGCCTCGTCCAGGGACTCGCTGAATCCGGTGCACAGGATCACCGGCAGGTCCGGGCGGCCGGCGTGGACATGCCGGGCCAGGCTGTCCCCGGTCATGTGCGGCATGGTCATGTCCGTGACCACGACATCGAAGCCGCCCGGATCCTGCTTGAAGAGGGTCAACGCCTCCAGCGGATCGGTGCAGGCCGAAGGCGTGTAGCCGAGGTTGCGGAGCATCTCCTCGGCCATCTCGCAGAGCATCCGTTCGTCGTCGACGAACAGGACCCGGCCCCTTCCGTGCCGGAGCCCGCCGGGCTCGGCCGATTCCGCCCCTCCGGAGCCGGCGTGCACCGGCAGCAGGATCTCGAAGGTGGAGCCCTGGCCGGGTGCGGATTCCACGCTGATCGCGCCCTCCATGGAGGCCACCAGGCCGTGGACCACCGCGAGTCCCATCCCGGTTCCGCCGGTGGTGGGCCGGGTGGTGAAGAACGGCTCGAAGATCCGCGCGACCACCTCCGGCGCCATCCCGCAGCCGGTGTCCGCAACCCGCAGGCGCACGTAGGTCCCCGGCTTCAGGCCATGCGGTGCCCCGGGGCCCAGGACGCGTTCGTCCAGCACGACGGACAGCAGCCCGGTTCCTCCGCGCATGGCCAGCACGCTGTTGGTGCAGAGGTTGACCACGATCCGCTGCAGCTCGCCGGGATCCGCCAGCACGCAGGCGTGCGTGTCCGCCTGCAGGCGGATGGTGATGGAGCTGGGGATGGTGGCGCGGATGAAGCGCAGCGCCTCCTTGAACACCAGCTGGACCTCGATGGGCTTGCGCTCCTGCGGCCTGGACCGGCTGAAGGCGAGGATCTGCTGGACCAGGTCCCGGGCCCGGTCGGTGGCCGTGAGGATCCCTTCGAGCGCGTCCTGGAGCTTCGGTTCGGCGGACCGCAGCCGGGCGAGTTCGGCAAACCCGCGGATGGCCATCAGCAGGTTGTTGAAGTCGTGGGCGATCCCGCCGGCCAAGGTGCCGATGGCCTCGAGCCGCTGGCCCTGCTCGTGGTGCATCTCCTGCTCGACCTGGCGGGTGACGTCGCGGTGCGTGCCGACGAACCCGATCAGTTCCCCCGCGCCGTTTCGGATGGCCGAGATGCGGCTGTCCAGCAGCACCACCTCGCCGTCCTTGCGGCGGCCCCGGAACCGCCCCGACCAGACGCCGGCCCCGCGGACCGCATTGATCAGCGCCTCGTGAAGCTCCGCTTCCGTGGGATCGCCCAGGAGGTCCAGCGGGTGATGGCCGAGGGCTTCGGCCTGGGCGAAGCCGGTCGCGTCGGTGAAGGCCGCGTTCGCATAGGTGATGCGGCCCGCCGGGTCGGCCATCACGATTCCATCCCCGCTCTGCTCCAGGGCCTGGCCGAGCCGGAGCAGCCGGTCCATGGCCTCGCGGTGGCTCTGCCGCACCCCCGCCTCGCGCAATTCGCGTTCGATCGCCGGCGCCAGCCGGTCGAGCCGGTCCTTGCGCACGAAGTCGTTGGCGCCCCGGCGCATCAGTTCCGCCGCCCGCTCCTCGCCGATCTCGCCGGAAACCAGGATGAACGGGGTTTCCGGGTCGGTCTCGCGAAGGAGCCGCAGGGCCTCGCCGCCATTGAACCTGGGCAGGTTGAAGTCGGACAGGATGAGGTCCCACGGGCGCTCCCGCAGGGCCTGGCGGAACCCCTCCTCCGAATGGACCCGTCGCAGCCTGACCCGCAGCCCACCCTTGTCCAGGGCCCGTCCCAGCAGGGCGGTATCGTCCTCCGAGTCCTCCAGGAGCAGAAGGTCCAGGAAGTCCCTCACACGGGGCCCCCGGCGCGGTGGGCGGACTGGTTCAGCACCAGCCAGTACATTCCCAACTGCCGCACGGCCTCGATGAACTGCTCGAAGTCCACCGGCTTGCGGATGTAGCTGTTGGCCCCCAGCCGGTAGCTCTCGACCATGTCCCGGTCCTCGCTGGAGGTGGTGAGGATGACCACCGGAAGCATCCGCGTGGCCTCCTTCTCCCGGATCCGCTGCAGCACCTCGAGGCCGTGCAGTTTGGGCAGCTTCAGGTCGAGCAGGACGACCTCGGGAAGGTCCTGCGGGTCGCGGCCGGCGTGGGTTCCGGTGGCGAAGAGGAAGTCCAGGGCCTCGACGCCATCACGGGCGACGACCACCCTGTTGGCGATGTGGTTCTTGCGCAGGGCGCGGATCGCCAGGGCCTCGTCGTCGGGGTTGTCCTCGACCAGCAGGATGAACTTCTCCATGTCAGTCCCCCCCGAGCGTGAAGAAGAAGGTCGCCCCGAGCCCAGGCGATGCCTCGGCGCGCACCGCGCCCCCGTGGCGCTGGATGATGCGCTGCACCGTGGCCAGGCCGACCCCGGTCCCGGGGAACTCGTCCATGGCGTGGAGCCGCTGGAATGCCCCGAACAGCTTGTCCGCATAGGCCATGTCGAACCCCGCGCCGTTGTCCTTGACGAAATACTCGAGCCGGCCTCCGCGGTCCTCGGCGCCGAACTCGATCCGCGGTGCGGCCTTCTTCGAGCTGAACTTGAAGGCGTTGCCCAGGAGGTTCTCCAGGACTGCGCCGATCAGGGTCTCGTCCCCGCGGCCGCGCAGGCCTGGCTGGACGATGATTTCGGCCGGGTTCGCCGGTTCCCGGGAACGCAGGTCGACAGCCACTTCACCGGCCATCCGCGACAGGTCCAGATCCTGGATGTCCAGGTCGCGGCGCGTGAAGCGGGACAGTTTGAGCAGGTCCTCGATCAGGCTCCCCATCCGCGTGCAGCCCCTGCGGATCCGCCCAAGATGGTCCATGCCCTCGGCGCCGAGCGCCTCCGCGCAGTCCTCCTCCAGGGCGCTGCTGAACCCGTCGATGGCCCGCAGCGGCGCCCGCAGGTCGTGGGAGACCGAATAGGCGAAGGCGTCCAACTCCCGGTTGACGGCCTGCAGTTGGGCGGTGCGCTCCTCCACCCGCTGTTCCAGCGTGCGGTTCAGGTCGCGCACCTCGCGCTCGGCCCTGGCCCGCTCATGCACCTCGTTTTCCAGGGCCTGGGTGCGGCTGCGGACCATGCTCCGCAGCCGGCCGTTGAACAGCACCAGGCCCGCCAGGCCGAGCAGGCCTCCCATGAAGGTGCCGGTGGCGAGGAAGGCCGTGTGCCGCTCCTTGGAAAGCGGCGCGCGGATGATCTCCACGGCGCGGATGACGCCCACCCGCTCGTTGAAGCCTCCCTCGCCGGGATACAGGGCCTGCAGTCCGGGTGGGGCGTCCTCCCGGCGGCCATGGCACTTCAGGCAGGCGGCGTTGGTTTCCAGGAAGGGGATGGCGTGGAGGAGGAACGGTTGGCCGTCGACGTCCACCTCCTCCCGGTGTTGGCGCAGGCTCCGGTCGGCGTTGAACATCCGCAGCAGCCTGGCCTCCATGGGCGTGGCCTGGTTGACCGGGTTGCGCGGGTTGTCCGAGGCGAGCTTGTAGTAGATGGGCAGCCGGCCGTCCTTGACCCGCTCCTCGTTGTAGAAGCCGTGCATCACCCGGACGATGTAGGAGGAGGAGAAGATGATCGGCGAATAGTAGTCCGGGGCCACCTTCCCGGCGTCCCGGGCCGCATAGAAGGCCGGGTGCATGGTCCGCTGGATGTAGTGGTGCAACCCCCGGTGGGTCAGCAGGACGTTGCGGACGTTGTCGTCGGCCCGCCGCGTGACGTAGGCCGACACGGCAGCATGGGCCAGCGCCGCCGCGGCGACGGCGCCCAGCAGTGCCGCCAGGACCCAGGCCGCCGGCCCCAGGGTCCGGTGGCCGTGGTCGGGGTTCGCTTTCGAAGGACCGCCGTCCATCGCCGCCGTCCGCGCTCAGAACCCCAGCCCGAGGCTGGCCGTGATCTTCGCCGCCAGGTCGTCCTGGCTGAAGGGCTTCATCAGGTAGTTGGCCGCCCCCGACTGGATGAAGCCCAGCACGCGGCTGCGCTCCGATTCGGTGGTGAGCATCATCACCGGGATGTCGCGCATGTCGGGGTCCGCCTTCAGCCGGTGCAGGGTCTCCTCGCCGTCGAGGACCGGCATGTTCACGTCCAGGATCACCAGCGCCACCTCGTTCGGGTCGGCCTTGATCAGCGCTATGGCCTCCTCGCCGTTGGTGGCCTCCATCAGGTCGAAGCCGAGCACGGCCACGGTGCGGCCCACCACCTTGCGCATGGTGGCCGAGTCGTCCACGGACAGGATCTTGGTCTTCATGGCGCCACTCCGTTCGGTCTGCACTGGTAATAGGTCCCGCCGCTGTGGGAGAGGTTCTGGAAGGCACTGGTCAGGCCGCCGAGGTTCTCCACCGCGCTGATGATCAGGAAGCCCTCGGGCGCGAGCATCTGGGCGATGCCGTCGTAGATGCGCTTCTTGAAGGCCTCGGCGAAGTAGATGGTCACGTAGCGGCAGAAGACGATGTCGAACCGCCCCAGGGGGCCGAGCGGCTCCTGCAGGTTGAACTTCTTCAGCGTCACCATCTTCTTGACCTCGTCGTTGAGGCACCAGACCGGGCCGTTCTGGGTGAAGTAGCGCGCCTTCATGTCGTCGGTCATGCCGCGGCCGATGGCGGCATTGTCGTAGCGCGCCGCCCGGGCGAGGAACAGCGCCGACGGCGAGATGTCGGTGGCGAGGATCTCGAACTGGTCCGGATTCAGCCCGGCGGTGCGCCGGCAGAACTCCAGCACCTCCATGGCGATGGAATAGGGCTCCTGGCCGGTGGAACTGGCCGCGGACCAGATCCGGATGCGGAACCGCCGGCCGGTCTTGATCTGCTCGCCGAGTTCCGGCAGCAGCTTCTCCCGCAGGATCCGGAACGGATGGCCATCGCGGAACCACAGGGTCTCGTTGGTGGTCATGGCGTCGACGATCTTGTCCTTCAATTCAGGCTTGGTCCCGCCGGAGGCCAGCCGGTAGAAGCTGCCGAAGTCGGCGCAGCCGGACTCCGCCAGCAGACCGGCCAGGCGGGTCTCCACCAGGTAGGCCTTGTCCTCGGTGAGGGCGATGCCGCACTGCTGCTCGATGTAGTCCCGCAGCAGCCGGAACTCGACCTCGCTGATCCCCTCATTCGCCATGCGGCACCTTCCTCTGGACCAGTTGGACCACCCGCTGCGCCATCCGCTCGAGCGGCACCTGTTCGTCGGACAGACCGGCCTCGTCCACGGCCAGGGGCATGCCATAGACCACGCAGGACTTCTCCGTCTGCGAGAGGCAGTAGCAGGACTGCCGCTTGAGGGTCCGGACGCCTTCGCAGCCGTCGTTGCCCATCCCGGTCATCACCAGCGCCAGCACCGGGCCGTCCACCTGCGCCGCCATGGAGCGGAACAGCACGTCCACCGACGGCTTGCAGCTGTTCACCGCGGGCTGGTCGTTGAGGCCGATGATCAGGCCCCCCTCCGGCAGCCGTCGCAGCACCATGTGCTTCCCCCCAGGGGCGATGTAGACGGAGCCGGCGCGCACCGGTTCGCCCTCCTCGCCTTCTTTCACCCGGATCCGGCTGCGCTTGTCCAGGTGGTCCGCCAGGCTGGCGGTGAA
>JAYRFV010000056.1:0-23262 GCA_041908165.1 Holophagales bacterium
CAACGGCCGCGACTCCCCCGCGGCCGCGGCGGCGATGGTCGGGATTCCGAGCAGGAAGCTGAAGCGGGTGGCGTCCGCCAGCCCGAGGCCGCGGAAGACGCCCACCGAGATCGTCGAACCACTGCGGGACAGGCCGAATCCGCCGCCCAGCCCCTGGACCGCCCCAACGGCCAGGGCATCCAGGACCTCCATGCGCTCGAGGTTGCGTCCCGGCCGGAGGGCCGCCCGGCGGTTGGCGGTCCAGAGAAGGGCCGCGGTGAGCAGGAGGCAGAGGCCGTAGACCCAGAGGTGGGCCTTGGCCTGCTCCTTGAATGCCCGGGTGGCCATCGCCAGCACGCCGGTGGGCACCATGCCGGCCAGCAGCAGCAGGGCCAGGCGAAGGCCCCCCGGGTCGCGGCCGAGCATCCCGGCCAGCACCCGCAGGAGGTCCCTGCGGAAATAGACCACCAGGGCGAGCAGCGTCCCCACGTGGAGGAGCACATCGAAGGGCAGGGGCATCCCCTTGCCGAGCAGCAGGTGCTCCGCCAGCGTCAGGTGGGCCGTGGAGGACACCGGCAGGAATTCGGTCAGGCCCTGGATCAGGCCGAGCAGGAGGGCGTGCCAAAGCTGCATCCGGGCTCCGGGTGAAGTGTCCATGGTCCCCGGACCCGGGCCCGGGCGCAAAGGGGCCGGCCTCCAGCCTAGAATCGAGCCATGCGCCCCATCGACTTCCGCTCCGACACGGTCACCCAGCCCAGCGCGGAGATGCGAGCCGCGATGGCGGGGGCGGAGGTCGGCGACGATGTCCTCGAGCGGGACCCGACGATGGACCGGCTGGAGCGGCGGGTGGCCGAGCTGGTCGGCACCGAGGCCGCCCTCTGGGTGCCCTCCGGCTGCATGGCGAACCTGATCGCCCTGAGCCTTCACCTGCAGCGCGGCGACCGGTTCCTCGCCCCGGCCCAGGCCCACGTGCTCGGCTCGGAGCTCGGTACGCCGGCCTGGTTCGCCGGCGGGATGCCGGAGGCGCTGGCGTGGGAGGGCGGGCCCGGCCGGCCGACCCCCGGCCAGGTCCGGCGCGCGGCGGGCGGACCGGGGCCCTACTACGTGCTGCGGACCTCGCTGCTGTGCCTGGAGAACACCCACAACTTCGCAGGCGGGACCTGCCTCGACGCCGCCGGGCACCGGGCCCTGGTCGAGGCCGCCCGGGACGGCGGCCTGCGGGTCCACCTGGATGGCGCCCGCCTCTGGCACGCCGCCGCAGCCACCGGCGACAGCCTGGCCGACCTCGCCTGGGGCGTCGACAGCCTCAGCGTGTGCCTCAGCAAGGGGCTGGGGGCGCCGATGGGTTCCCTGCTCTGCGCCAGCCGCGACCTCGTCGAGGCCGGCCGGCGGCTGCGGAAGATGCTCGGCGGCGGCGTGCGCCAGGGCGGCGTGGTCGCCGCGGCAGGCCTGGTGGCCCTGGACCACCTTCCCCGGCTCGCGGAGGACCACGGGAAGCTCCGCCGCCTCGCCGAGGGCCTGGCGGGGCTCGGCCTTCCGGCCCCGGTGCCCGAGACGAACATCCTCCTCCTCCCGGTCCCCCGTCCCGCGGAGGCGGTCCGAGCCCTGGAGAATGCCGGGATCCGGACCCTGCCCGTCGGCGGCTGCCTGCGCTTCATCACCCACCGCGACCTGACCCTGGAAGATATCGACGAAGCCCTGCGCCGCCTGGAACCCTGCGCCGCGGCGCTCCGGTAGAAGCGCCCCCCAAGCCGGGAAAAAAATCTCCCGCAATCCATGTTTCCCACCTGCCGAACCGATAGGCTTGATGGGGAATCTCCTCGCCCATGCCTGCCGCCCACCCCCTCCGACGGATCCTGAGGGCCGCCTTCGCGGCGCTCGGGCTGCTGCTCGGGCCTGGAGCCCAGGTCCGGGCCGAGGATTCCCTGCCCCGCGGGCGCTTCGCCTTCCGCAGCTACGGCACCGAGCAGGGTCTGGGGAACCTCGCGCCCAGCCACCTCCTCCAGGACCGTCAGGGCTACATCTGGGTCGGCACCGAGGACGGGCTGTACCGCTACGACGGTCAGCGGTTCCAGCCCTTCGACCGGCGCAGCGGCCTTCCTTCGACCTTCATCACGGCCCTGCACGAGGACGCCAAGGGCCAGCTCTGGGTGGGCACCTACCAGGGGCTCGCCCGCCTGGAGGGGCGGACCTTCGTGGCGGTGAGGCCGGAGGACGGGATCGGGCGCATCCCGGTGGAAGGGCTGGCCTCGGATGCCGCCAACCAGCTCTGGGTGGCCAATGCCCAGGGCCTGTTCGTGAGCCGCGCCCACAACAGCTTCGCCCTCAGTCCCGGCTGGACCGGCGGCGAGGCCACGGCGGTCTTCTGCCGGCCCGGCAGCACGCGGGTTTGGGCCGCCGCCTGGCACGAGGGCGCCAAGGGCAAGGACGCGGTGATCCTGCAGTTCAACGGGCAGCAGTGGCAACCCCTCCCGCGCAGCGGGGGGAGCTGGGCCGAGCGGGTGGACAGTCTGCTGGAGGACGCCCGGGGCCGGCTCTGGGCGCGCACCAGGCGCGACCTCTGGGTGGCCCCTCGGGGCGAGGCCCTCAGGCCGGCGAAGACCCCCTGGGGAACGGCCATCAGCGCCCGCGCGGCCCTGTCCATGAACCGCCGGGGGGGCCTGTTCGTGCCCACGGACAACGGCATCCTCGGCTTCGATGACGACCAGTGGAAGCGGATGGGTCAGAAGGAAGGCCTGCCGGTGGAATGGACCCGGGACGTCCTCGAGGACCGGGAGGGCAGCCTCTGGGTGGCCAGCCTGGGCGTCCACCGCCTGCTCGGCCGCGGCGCCTGGCTGGCCTACACCGCCCGCGAGGGCCTGCCCAGCGAGGTGGCCTGGACCTTCCACCGCGACCGCGAGGGGCGGCTCTGGATCGGCACCGACAAGGGCCTCGCGCGGGGCTCCCAGCGGGGCTGGGAAGTCCTCCGGGGAACCGAGCGCACGGTGGTGCGTTCCGTGGCGGAGGACCGGGAGGGCCGGCTCTGCCTGGCAGGATCTCCTGTGGAGGTGCTCCGGGTCGATCCGCGCACCGGCCGGGTCGAGCGCTACGGGCGGGAGGCGGGGCTATCCGGCCGGCGCATCTTCCGGCTCGTGTACGACCGTTCCGGGAACCTCTGGGTCGCCACCGACGGCGGTGGCCTCCTGATGGCTCCGGCCCTGGGCCGCGGGCCCCTGCGGTTCACCCGGGTGGACCTGCCCGGGGGTCGCGCCGGCGAGTACGTCAGCGGACTGGCGCTCGACGCCCAGGGGCGGCTGTGGGCTTCGGGCGATTCCGGCCTGGCGGTGCTCGACGGTGGACAGTGGCGGCGCTTCACCGACCGGGACGGCCTGGTGCAGACCCATGTCGCCTACACCCTGCCGACCCGCAAGGGGGAACTCTACATCGCCTACTTCGAGGCAGCGGGCCTCACCGTCGCCCGCTACGAGGGGGGCCGACTCAAGGTCGGTCCGGCATCGTCGGAGTCCAGGTCCCTCGCCAGCCAGAAGGTCTACATGATGGGCGAGGACGCCTCGGGCCGGATCTGGATCGGCACCGGGGTCGGCGTGCTGATGCTCGCCGGCGGCGCCGAGGAGCATTTCGGCATCAGCGACGGCCTGGTGGGGGAGGACTGCAACAACATGGCCTTCCTGGCGGAGCCGAACGGCGACGTCTGGGTGGGCACCAGCGCCGGGGCCGCGCGCTTCGACGCGCGGGCCTGGACCGGCAGCCCGGTGCCCCCGGAGACCGCGGTCCTGTCCCTCAAGCTCGGCGACCGCTCCTGGGACGCCCTTCCTCCGGCCGCCCCCGCGGTTCCCCACAACTCCCACACCTTCGAGTGCCGCTTCGCCAGCCTGAGCTTCGTGCGCGAGACCGCCATCCAGTACCAGACCCGGCTGGTGGGCATCGAGCCCGAATGGCACAGCACGGAGACCCGCGAGGTGCGCTTCCCGGCCCTGCCGCCTCGGTCCTACCGGTTCGAGGTGCGGTCCCGGATCGGCGGGGGCGAGTGGGGGCCGGCCACCACCTTCGACTTCACCATCCAGCCGGCCTGGTGGCAGACCTGGTGGTTCCGGGGGCTGGTGGCCGTGTTCGGCCTGGGCTTCGCCGGGCTGGTCGTGTGGTGGCGCATCGAGGCCCTTCGCCGGCAGAACCGGCACCTGGAGGAGGTCGTCGCCTCCCGCACCCAGGAACTGAAGGCGGCCAACGAGGCGCTCCGGAACCAGAGCCTCACCGATCCGCTCACCGGCCTGCGCAACCGGCGCTACCTGGGCGTCTGCATGCCCGAGGACATCGCCCAGGTGGTCCGCACCCACCGCAACCTCACCCGGGGCCAGCGCGACCGCACCTTCCTTAACATCGACCTGGTCTTCCTCATGGTCGACGTGGACCATTTCAAGTCGGTCAACGACCAGCACGGCCACCATGCCGGCGACATGGTGCTGCAGCAGCTCGCCGACATCCTCCGCCGCGCCACCCGCGACACCGACACGGTGGTGCGCTGGGGCGGCGAGGAGTTCCTGATCGTGGCCCGCAACGCCAGCCGGGGGGACTCCACGGTCCTGGCGGAGCGGATCCGCACCTTCGTCGAGGAGCACGCGTTCGACATCGGCGGGGACGCGCCGATCCGCCGCACCTGCTCCATCGGCTATGCCTTCTACCCGTTCCTGGTGGACCCCCCGGAAGCCTTCAGCTGGGAGCAGGTGGTCGATCTCGCCGACCACTGCCTCTACGCCGCGAAACGGGGCGGCCGCAATGCCTGGGTCGGCATCAGCCCGGCCGACGACTTCGGTCGGAACGAGGTCCCGGAGCGCATTTCCGTCCAGGTCAAGCAGCTGGTCGACGGGGGCCGGCTGCTGGTGCGGAGCTCCCTGCCCGAGGGCACCGTCCTGGAGTGGGACCTCAGCCAGTAGCCGCGGGTCACTCCAGGTTCGCCCCCTGCTCCCGCAGCTGGTCCAGCACCTGCTTGGCCTCCATCACCAGCCGGGTCATGGCCAGGCGCTTGCACTTGCTGCCGGTGGTGTTGAGCTCGCGCAGGACCTCCTGGCACCAGATGTCCAGGGCCCGTCCGCCGAGGGTCCTCCGCTCCAGCCTCTCCTCGAGGTCCTGGAGGTGGGCCGCCAGCCGGACCAGTTCCTCGCGCACGTCCTGGCGCTCGGCGAGGGCCGCGGCCTCGCCGACCACCCGCTCCTCGGGCAGCTGGCCCTGCAGCCGGGCGTCCTCCAGCACCTGCTGCAGCCGCTGGCGGTACAGCGCCGGCAGTTCCGCCGCCTGGGCCTCGGCCTCGGCCGCCAGGGCGTCCCGGAGGGCCTTGAGGCGTCCCAGGCCGTCGCTGAAGAACGGAAGCAGGCGGGCGCCCTCCGCCTCGCGGGCGGCATTCCACGCCGACAGCAGGGCGTCCGCGGCTTCGGCGAGGTCGCGTTCCAGGCGCTCGGCCAGGCCTGGGGCCGCGGGCATCCAGGCCCCGGGCAGCCGGAGGAAGGCCTCGGGCGTGAAGGGCGGCAGCTTCAGCCACTCCGCCTCCTCGGCCCAGGCCTTGGCGACGCCGCGCAGCAGCGGGCGGTTGAGGCGGGGCTCGAGGGACGGGTCGTCCTGCACGTCCACGGCGAGGTCGAGCTTCCCCCGCTGCGCCTTCTCCCGGACCCGCGCCCGGAGGCCCGACTCCAGCGGGAACAGCGCCGGGTGCAGGCGCAGGCTCAGGTCCAGGCCCTTGCTGTTGACGCTGCGGAGGGACAGCCGAAGGCTGCCGCTCTCCGTGGGCCGGCAGAGCTCGGCGTAGGCAGTCATGGAACGCATCCGGGCCTCCCGAGGACGTGACCAGATTCACACATATGGAAGTATTGCGCACTTGGAATATAGACGTATGCTCGGATTGGAGGTCCCATGCCGAAGTACCCGATGAGCGACCCGATGATCGACGAGGTCAGCGGGATCTTCCACGCCCTCAGCGACGCCTCCCGGCTGAAGATCCTGCGCGCCCTCCTGGAGTCGAGGAAGCCGCTCAACCAGGGCCAGGTGGCGGAGGGGACCGGACTGTCCCAGGCCAATGCCAGCAAGCACCTCTCCCTGCTGGTCCGGGTCGGCCTGGTGGAGCGGCGGCAGGACGGCAACACCGTCTTCTTCAGTCCCGTCAGCCCCCTCGTCCCGCAGGTCTGCGACATCATGTGCGGCCACGTGACCGCCCGCATCAAGTCCGCCTACCAGTCGATCAAGTAGCCCCGACGGGTGTCCTTCACGGCACCGGCACGACCGCGAAGCCGCCCGCGGGCGACGTGAACAGGGCCCCCTTCGCGCCCACGGCGATCAGCTGGTGGCCTTCGCCGAGACCGGTGGGCCTCCAGTCGAGGGTCCCCTTCGCGAGGTTGAAGCAGGCCAGGACGACGCCGCTGCCGGTGTCCTGGTCCACGCCCGGGACGGGAGCGTTGAACACGGCCAGGACGGCGTTCCGCGAAGGGCAGTACTGCATGCCTGCGCGGCCCCGCTTGCCGACCGGAAGGGGCTCCGCCACCGCGCCCCCTCGGGTGAAGAAGACCTGGCCGGAGGCTCCGGGACCCAGCACGGTGAAGGACAGGTCGCCCAGCGAGGCCAGCAGGACCGAGTCCTCGCCGTGCGCGACGATGCGGTGCAGGGGCGTGTCGGCCGGGACGGGGCCCTTCTTCTGGTGGGTCCAGACCGGGTCGCCGCGCCAGTTGAACTTCTGCACGCAGGGATTCAGGGTGCGGTAGCAGAGGTAGAAGCCGTCGCCCACCCGGACGATGTCGGACACCGGCGCGGGCAGCCTGCGCTTCGAGAGGACCTGGCCCTGCCGGTCGGTCTCCAGGAGCGTGGTTCCGACCGCGGCCCAGCAGTGGTCCTTGGGATCCAGGATCCAGCGGTCGGGGAAGACCCGGCGGACCTGCGCCGTCCGCGGCGCCGAGGGGCGCCGCTCGCCGTACAGCAGCCGCGCGGCCGCGGAATAGGGGTCCTCGGCGTCCGCGGAGGCCGCGCCCTCGGCCAGGCGCTCTTCCAGCGTCGGCGCAGGGCGGGTTCCCAGCATCCCGGCGGCTGGATCCCAGCGGATGAATTCCTGCCGGGCGGGCTCGAGGAACAGGAAGGATCCGTCCACGTCCTCGAAGGCCCACCCGCGGGCGCGCGTGGACGCGTCCCAGGCGGGTCCGGAGGACTGGGCGAAGAGCGGCGGCGCCGCGCAGAGGAGCGGCAGGCAGAGGGCAGGAAGGCGCATGCGGGCCTCCGGGCTGGGCGGACGCACGGGCGGCCCGGAAGTCGGGCCGCCCGCGCGCAGCGGTTGGACTTCCCGTTCAGTCGATCGTGAACTCGCCGGTGTCGATGACGGTGAGCTCGGCGTTCAGGAACGTCGCGTTGAAGCCCTGGTCGCGCAGCAGCGCGTAGGTCATCTCGGCGCGGGTGCCGCTCGAGCAGTGGACGACGATCCGCTTGGCCTTGGGCAGTTCGCCGAAGCGGCCGGCCACCTCCTCCTGGGGGATGTTGACCGCGCCCTTGATCATGCCCTCCTTGCACTCCTTCGCGGTGCGCACGTCAAGGATGAGGACGTCCTTGCGCTCCGCCGGAGCCAGGCCGGCGAGCTTCTGGAACTCGGCGCTGGAGATCGAGCCCGGCTTGGGCTTGGGCACGAAGGCCACGCGGGTGGCCGGCGCCCCGGCCTGGACGGGGAGGCCGGCGGCCAGCCAGGCCTTCATGCCTCCGGCCAGCACGTTCACGCCGGCGTAGCCGGCCTTGACGATCTGGTCGGCGGCAGCCTTGGCCGCGGGACCGCCCTCGCCGTCGACGACGAGGATCGGGGCCTTCACCTTCGGGGCCGGCAGCTGCTCCTTGATGAGCGCCCCGACCTTGTCCGGCGCCACGGCGACGGCGCCCGGGATCGCTCCGGCGGCGGCGTCGGGCCGGAGGTCGAGGACGATGGCCGGCATGGCCTTGGCCGGGTAGGTCTCCTGGAAGGCCTTGGGGGCGATGACGCCGGGGTGCTTGGCGTACCAGCCGGGCATGCCGTCGACGTAGACCTTGATGTTGGTGTAGCCCAGCTTCTTGGCCTTGGCCATGCTGCCCGGGCTCATGTTGCAGGTCTTCCCGCTGCAGAAGTAGACCACCAGGGCGCCCTTGTCCGCGGGCAGCTTGTCGACGTTCTTGTCGAAGGCCGGGAAGGGCAGGTTGATCGCGGTCGGGATGGTCCCCTCGTTGAAGCGGATCGCGGGACGGCAGTCCACCAGAAGGTACTTGCCCTTCTCGGGGCCGAGCGCCACCAGCTTTTCGAGCTGGTCGAGCGCCATGAGGTCGGCGGAGCCCACCTCCACCGGCGGCTTGACGGAGACGAGGGTCGCGGTCTTCACGCCGCTGGCCTCGCTGTACGCCACGCGCACCTCGTGGCCCTTCTTGATCGCCTTGAGGGCCTCCTCCACGCTGGCGGCCTTCTCCTTGCCTTCCACCTTGAGGGCGGCGCGGTCGTAGCGCAGGACCTCGATGGTGTCGTCCACCTTGATCTGCATCGTGCCGTTCTGGAAGGCCAGGGCGTCGAAGTTGCCGCGCAGGGTGGCAGGGGCGGGCTGGTGGCAGAGCAGGCACATCTTCCCGTGGGTGGGCCGTGCGGGGGCCTGGGCGGGGAGCAGGGCCGGGGCACCGAGGGTCAGCGCGAGCAGGGCGGGGAGTTTGCGGTTCATGGTTCCTCCAAGGGGGGATTCGTGGATGCCGGAGTCGTCAAACAGGATAGTTCAAGTCAGGACCCGCCTGGCGAGGAGCAGCGACCGGGTCAGCAGCCGGCCCGCGGCCCGGTAGAAGGGGTGCACCTGGGCCGGCTCCAGGGCGGTCGCCACCCGTTCGGCCAGGGGCAGGAGGTGCTTCAAGAGCAGGTCCGAGGCTGCGCCCTCGATGCAGGCCGCGCGCTTCCCCTCCATCTCGGCCAGGGCGCGGAGGAGGTGGGCCAGCAGGACCAGCATGGACCCGAGGTGGTCCGGCTGGACGCCCTGGACCGGCCGGATCCGGACCACCGCGGAAATGGAGGCGAGGTCGGCTTCACGCTCCGGGTCGGCCAGGCGGCCGTCGAACTGGGCGCTGGCCTGCAGGTGCAGGGTCGGCGCTCCCTGCAGGAACAGGCCGGTGTAGGCCACGTTCAGGTCGGCGGCGTCCTCGATGATCAGGCCCTGGAGGGCCGGGGTGATGCCGAGTCCGACCCAGGAGGCCTTTCCCAGGGCCTCGAAGCGGTCCCGGTCGAAGGCGCCGGGGACGAGGAAGACCTCGCCCAGGGCCTCCAGCAGGTCCGGAAGGCTCGGCTCGTTCATCGGAAGCCGCTGGACTGCCCGGCGAACACGAACACGTAGCGGAGCACGTAGCCGCCGAAGATGACCAGGCCGGCGGCGGTGCTGGCCCAGCGCTCGTTGAGGTGGAAGCTGCCCTTGCCGAGCAGGACCGGCTTGAACTCCCACAATTCGATCACCAGCGGCGTCAGCAGGCCCAGCACCAGGAACAGCGCCCAGAAGGCGAAGGTGAACGGCCCGCCGAGGACCAGGGCGAGGGCCTCCTTGACCGCCTCCACCGACAACTGGCCGTGGATCAGGTAGGGCAGGACGATGAAGAATTCCAGGGCGATCAGGACGATGTCCAGGCTGTAGAGGAAGCGGGTCTCCTTCAGGTCCACCTCGTGGCGGTCGAAGATCCGGGCCAGGAGGATGGTGGCCGTGCCGGTGCTGAGGGCGCTGAACAGGAACATCTGCGCCACCAGGTTGGTGTTCCAGAAGGGCCGCGCCTGCACCGCGCCGAGCAGCACGCCGGTGTAGATGCCCACGCCGATGGCGAGCGGAAAGCCGGCGATGGCCAGGTTGCGCCGCCAGGGGGAGGCGTCGAGGCGCAGCCAGCCCATGACCCGGGCCGGGATCCAGCCACGGATCCGCTCGGGGATGCGCGCCAGGAGCCGGTCGCGCTCCTCCTGCTCGAGCCAGGACCACAGGTAGACCATGCTGAGCAGGGTGAACAGCACCAGCAGCCAGCTGCCGATGGACATCGGGCTCTGCCAGCGGAAGTGCAGGAACAGCTTCCAGAACCGCAGCGGCTTGCCGAGGTCGAAGATCAGCAGCACCGAGCCGAGGCTCACCGGCCAGGGCGCCAGCAGGGCGCCCCAGCGGGCCACCCGCGGGAAGGCCGGCATGCCGTCCTCGGTGAGCCAGGTGGCAAGGCCGGAGACGAAGTAGAGGCCCGCGGACAGGCCGCCGAAGAACAGGTAGTTGACGATGAGGAATTCCCAGACCGGTTCGTGCATCGTCGGCTCCTAGAGCAGGTAGTAGAGATGCGGGCCGTTGCCCGTCTGCGGCTTCAGCACCCGGTAGCGGCGCGTGCTCAGCAGCTGGTGGATGGGGCTCTTCGGATCCTCGAGGTCGCCGAAGACGCGGACCTTGCTGGGGCAGGTCTCGGCGCATGCGGGCTCCTCGCCCCGGTCCACCCGGTGGGAGCAGAAGGTGCACTTGCCGACCGTGTGCGTTTCGGGGTTGTGGTACCGGGCGTCGTAGGGGCAGGCGATGATGCAGTACTTGCAGCCGATGCAGTCGTCGTACTTGACCAGGACGATGCCGTCCTCGCGCTGCCAGCTCGCGCCGGTGGGGCAGACCCGCACGCAGCTCGCGTGCTCGCAGTGGTGGCACTGCTCGGGGTCGAAGCTGGTCCGGAGGCGCGGGTACTCGCCGGACTTCTCGACGTTGATCCAGTTGCGGAACACCCCGAGGGGCACCTGGTTCTCGGCCTTGCAGGCCACGACGCAGGCCTTGCAGTCGATGCACTTCCTGGAGTCCAGGACCATCGCGTAGCGCTTGCTCTTCTTGCGTGCCATCGCTGCCCCCCTATGCCTTCGCGACCCGCACGAAGGTCTCGTGCATGGCGGCGTTGCCGCTGACCTTGTCCCAGGCCGCCTCGAGCAGGACGGCGTCGGCGGCGCCGACCCCGTGCACCAGCTTCAGCCAGGGCGACTTCTTGCCGAATCCGTGGAGCATGAACACGCAGTCCGGGCGGATCTCGTCGGTGACCCGCGCCAGGATGCGGACCCGGCCGACCGGGCTCGCCACCTCCAGCAGGTCGCCGCTGCGGATGCCCAGCCGGCCTGCGGGCTCCGGGTGGATCCAGAGGTCGTTGACCTTGTTGTGCTCATGCAGCCAGGGCACGTTGGTCAGGCCGGCGTGGGTGATCGTGGCCTTGCGGCCCAGCACCAGCCGGAACTGACCCGGCGGCGGCTGCACCGGCGCGGCGTACTTCGGCAGCGGGTCGTGCCCGGCCTCCTTGAGCCGCTCGGAGTAGATCTCGATCTTGCCGCTCTTGGTCACGAAGCGGTGGGTCGGGTTGCGGGTGGCGCCGTACTTCGGCTCGTGGAAGGCGACCACGCCGTGCTTCTTCATGTGCTCGAACCCGTTGGGCACCGGCAGCTCCTTGGCCTCGGCCTCCACCCACTGGTCGATGGTGTAGTCGAAGTAGTCGCTGAGCCCGAGCCGCTTGGCGAGGCCCTGGACGATGTCCAGGCAGGGCTTGGTGTCGTGGATCGGCTTCACCACCTGCTGGCGCAGCACAGCGGCGGGCCAGATCCCGGGCATGACCTCGATCGGGTCGGTGCGCTCGAGGTAGTGGCTCTCCGGGAACACCACGTCGGCGTACCAGGCGGTGTCGCTCATGGCGATGTCGATCACCGCCACGAAGTCCATCTGCTCGATCATCTTCAGGGTCTTGCCCTGGTCGGGGACGCTGTTCAGCGGGTCCTGCTTGTAGACCATCCAGGCCTTCACCGGGTAGGGCTGGCCCTTGAGGACATTCTCGCGGAGCGGCAGGTAGACACCGTCCTTGGCGCTGGCCAGGGGGAAGTTCTTCTCCACCTCGTCCACCCGCGGCGCCTTGGGATCGTCCCAGGGCAGGAACATGTACTCGCCCTTGGGCACCTTCTGGTTGGGCACCATCCCGCCCTTGCGGTCCCAGTTGCCGACGATGGTGTTGAGGATGGCCTGGGCGCGGCGCATCTGGAAGTCGTTGGTGTTCCAGCTGGAGCGGCGGCCGGCGTAGAAGACCGCCCGCGGGGCGCTGTCGGCGAAGGCGCGGGCGATGCGGACGATGTCCTTGGCCGGGATCCCGGTCTCCTGCTCGGCCCACTCGGGGGTGCAGGGCTTGACATGCTCGACGAGCTGCTCGAAGCCGAGCGTGAAGCCCTCAAGGAAGGCTTTGTCGTGGCGGTCCTCGGCGATGATGACGTGGATCATCGCCAGGATGAAGGCCAGGTCGGTGCCGGGCTTGATCGGGTGCCACTCGTCGGCCTTGGAGGCGGTGACGGTGAAGCGCGGGTCCAGGTAGATGAGCTTGGCCTTGCGCTCCATGACCCCGCCGATGAGGTCCATGGTGTCAGGCGTGATGATGCTCTCGAAGCGGTTGGCGCCGGCCATGATCACGTAGTCGGCGTTGAGCAGGTCGAAGCTCGGCACGGTGCCGAAGGTCATCGAGTAGGCGAGGTTCACCGAGGCCAGGCAGAGGCTGGGGTGGCGCAGGATGTTGGGGCTGCCGAAGGCCATGCCGAGGTTCTTGAAGAAGACCTCCTGGAAGCCCTCGGTGCTCGACCACAGGGTGCCCTGGGGGCCGTGCTTCTCCTTGACCTCGTTGAGCTTCTTGGCCGTGTAGTCCCAGGCCTCCTCCCAGGAGACCGCCCGCCACTTCCCCTCGCCGCGGGCGCCGGCGCGAATCATCGGCTGCTTCAGCCGGTCGGGGTCGTAGACCTGCTGGATCGCCGCGTTGCCCCGGGCGCACAGCATGTCGCGCGACTTCGGGTTTTCCGGGTTGGGGTTGAGCTTGCGGATCCTCCCATGCTCGACAACCGCGATCACCGAGCACTTGTTGGGGCAGAGTTCGCAGGTGGTGGGGACGCCGGCCGGGAAGACCGGTTCGGGTTCACCCTTCCGGAAGAAGCGTGGGCAGGCGAGGCCGGTCGAGGCGAGCGCGCCGCCGCCCGCGACCTGCATGAACAGTCGTCGATCCATGGAACCTCCCCGCGAAGGATGCAAGGGCCGGGACCGGGCGCAGGACGCCCGGCCCCGGGAATTGAGGACTAGAACTTCACTTCGATGGCCAGGTAGGTGTTCTTGATCGTGGCCGGGAATCCGTACTGCAGCATGGGGTTCTTGCCCAGGTCGTAGGCGTCCTCCCAGGTGCCCTGCTGGGCGCCGGGGGCGATGTGCCAGCCGCTGAAGGCGTGGCTGTACTTGTAGTCGAGGTAGCCGAGGCGCAGCGCGACGTTCTTGGCGAAGCTCCAGTGAACGTAGGCCTCGAGCACGTCGCCGCGGGTGCTGAGCTTCTCGGTGGCCTCGCCGGTGGCGGGGCTGTAGGTGAACCAGCGCGGCGAGCCGTGGTTGAACTCGAGGCCGAAGCCCAGGCTGGGGGTCGGGTCGTAGCGGAAGCCGAGGTAGTAGGCCGAGGCGCTCTGGCTGTTGACCGGATCGCCCAGCAGGCCGCCGAAGCCGGCCAGCTGCACGTTGGGCCCGGCGGGATAGCCGGCCGGCATCTGCGCCGGGAAGTTCCAGTAGGCGCCGTACTGGCTCATCTTGCCGTTGGGGTTGCTCTTGATGCGGCCCGCGCTGATGAAGTAGGTGAACTCGTCGCCGATCCGGTGCTTCCAGGTGGCGGTCAACTGGTCCATGTCGCCGAGGTTGTTTGTGGCGGTGACGTACTGGGAGGACGGCATGCCGCCCATGCCGGCCATCGCCGGGACGGGGAAGTTGTTGAGGCTGCCGAAGGGGATGTCGGTCATGTTGCCGAAGCGGTTGAAGCCCAGGTAGAGGTTCGCCGAGTGCACGGTGCCGAAGGCCTCGAAGAGCAGCGGCATGTCGAACATGGCGCCGAGCACGGTGCTGTCCTTCAGCGGGCCGATGGTGTTCACCTGCAGGGCCGGCTGGGGATACTGGGCCGGGGCCAGCGCGGTTCCGCCGTTCGCGAGGGGGAAGAAGTTGAAGCCCACCACCGCCGCGCTGCTCTTCACCGAGCCGCCGCCGCCGAAGCCGGATTCGTAGCCGACGCCGTAGCAGATCCCGAGCAGGGTGTTCTCGGGAAGGCCGAGGGCGTCCAGGTGGAACTTCCAGCCGATCCCGTCCACCGAGGCGTTGACCGCCAGGGCCTGCGGCGTCGCCTGGCGCTCGCCGCCCTCGCGGACCTCGAAGGGCGGGCCGTCGGAGGTGTTCTGGCGGCCGATGCTGAGAACGCCCACCGGCCAGTCATAGACGAAGCTGGCGCGCTCGACGTGCAGCACGTCGTTGGTGGGCACCTTGCCGCTGTTGAAGGAGTTCGCCACGGTGTTGGGCGAGCCGTTGAAGGTCGGGACGTCCGCGCCGCCGTGGACCTTGTACATGGTCAGGCGGCCGAAGATCTTGGCGTGCTCGCTGATGGTGATGCCCATGCGCAGGCGCAGGCGGGTGGACCACTGGGTGGAGTTGTCCCAGTCCTGGGCCGGCATCGGCATCACCATGGGGCTCGGCATGTAGAAGGTCGCCGGGCCCATCGGCATGGCCTGCGGGGCGAAGCCCATGAACTGGGTGTAGGGCTTGAAGCCCCAGCTCTGGCTGTCGAAGCGGGTGCGCAGGTCGCCGCCCCAGGAGATGGCGTTCTGGGCGACCTTGGTTTCGACCTTGGTCAGGGTGCGGTCCTGCTCCTTGGCCTTCTCCTCGAGGGCGGCGACCTGCTTCTTCAGATCCTGGAGCTGCTTCTTGAGGTCGGTGTCCTGGGCAGCCAGGGGCGTGAGGCCTGCCAGCAGCAGGAAGGCGAGGCGGGAAGGGCGCATGGGGTCTCCTTGTGGGGGGATGGGAGCAGAGCGAAGCCTGCCGCCGCGGCGCACACCGCGGCGGCGAGGAGGGTTTCCGGAAGGGAAGGAGGTCCGGGGCTGCGCCCCGGAAGGGATCACCGGCGCAGCCGGGGACCCCTGGAGGGCATCAGCCGCCGCAGGTCTCGGGCTGCGGGCTGTCGGAGGCGTGGTTGACCAGGAAGGTCTTGATGTCGAGCACCTGGGCGGGCGTTCCCAGCTTCGGGGCGATCGCTTCGCCGCCCTTGCCGTGCTTGCCGGCCTCGAAGTACTTCTTCCACTGGGCCTGGGTCTTCGACAGCGGGGTGAGGTCGGCGGCGGCGCCGCCCTTCGTGTGGCAGGACTTGCAGTTCTTCTTGAAGTAGAACTTGCCCTTGGTGTCGCTGCCCTTCTCTTCGGCGGCGAGGGGCAGCACCGCGACCAGGGCGGCGAGGGTGAGGAGGGACTTGAGACGCATGGAATTCCTTTCGATGGAGGCGCAGGCCGCGCCGGATGGGTGGAAATCGGGAAGGCGGGAGTCCGGCCCGGGAATCGTTCCTTCACCCGGCTGGACGGTGTTTCGGGTAAGAAGACCGGAGAGACCTCAATCGGGGCGGCCCCGGCCTTCCCAAAGAAGATAGGATCATCTTCCTTGATGTGCAACATTATTTTCTAATGAAAATGTATAACCCAATAGTAATGCATTTCATTCATAACTATCATTTTTTCGAATATTAACGATAACAGCGCCGAAGGCCGGGTTTGCCCCGGCGCTCGACGCTGTGGAAGGGGTTCCGGACGGGTGCCCTCAGGCCTCCAGCAGGATCTCGTGGGTCACCGGGGCAGCCTTGGCGAGCATCGCGCTGACCCCGCAGTAGCGTTCCTGGCTGAGTTGCACGGCCCGTTCCAGCTTGTCCATGGGAAGGTCCCTGCCTTTGAACACGTAGCGGAGGTGGACCGCGGAATAGACGCGCGGGTGCTCGTCGGTGAGGGGGGCCTCCACCTCGACCCTGAACCCCTCCAGCGGCACCCGCATCTTGGCCAGGATGCTGACCACGTCCATGCCGGTGCAGCCGCCCAGGGCCGAGAGCAGCAGGCCCTTTGGCCGCGGCCCGAGATCGGCGCCGCCCACCTCGGGCTTGGCGTCAACGGTGAAGGTGTGGCCGTCGAGGGCGACGTCGAAGGCCATGCCGGCCTTCCAGGCGACGGTGGTGCGGGTGGTTTCCATGGGAACTCCTAGATCGAATCGAGGGCGGCCAGGATGCGCTGGTCCACGACCTCGGCGTGGGCGGGGTCGACGTGGCGGGTCAGGGTGAAGAGCACCTTCGGGGCGATCGCCGCCACCTCGGTGCCGCCCTCGACTTCCCGGACCACGACATTGCAGGGAAGGAGCACGGCGATGTCCGGCTCCATCCCGAGGGCGGCGATGGCGACCTCGGGGAGGCAGGCGCCGAGGATCACCCGGGCCGGGCTGTCACGCTCGAGCCTGGCCTTGAACACCGCCTGGGTGTCGATCTCCGCGGGGATGCCGAAGCCCTGGGCGGCCAGGGCCGTGCGGGTGCGGGCGAGGACTTCGGGGAAGGGGCGGCTGAAGCTCCGGTGGTGGGCGTAGTCGGCCATGGCGGCTCCTAGCGGACCCGCTGCCAGGGCCCGGCATTGTGGACGTCGGTGAAGCCCGCCCGCTGCAGCTGCGACTGGGCGAAGGCGCTGCGGGACCCGGTGGCGCAGCAGACCAGCACCGGCCGACCGCGGTCCAGGTCGCCCAGACGGGATTCCAGCTGGTCCAGGGGGATGTTGATCGACCCGGCAGCATGTCCTGAAGCGAACTCGGCGCGGGTGCGGACATCGACCACCTGGGCGCCGGCGGCCTTCAGGTCGGCCACCTTCTCGGCGGGGAGCCCGCGCAGCCGCAGGATCATCCGCAGCACCAGGAGGACGCCGAAGGCCGCCAGGACATAGAGGAAGAGCCGGGCGGGGTTCATCAGGCCCCGGCCGCCTCGAGGGCGCCCACCAGGGTGCCGGCCTGCTGCACGCCGACCATGCGCTTGAGGACCGCGTCGCCCTTCAGCACGACCAGGGTCGGGATGCTCTGGACGCCGAAGGTGACGGCCAGTTCGGGCTCCTCGTCGACATTGACCTTGGCGATGATGGCGCGGTCGCCGACCTGCGCGGAGACCTGGTCGAGGATCGGGCCCTGCATGCGGCAGGGACCGCACCAGGGCGCCCAGAAATCGATCAGGACCGGCATGCCTGATTCCTTGGCCTTGGGGAAGGCGGCGGTGTTCAGGTGGATGACGTTGGACATGGCTGGTTCCTTTCAGGAAACAAACGTGGAGAAGGCCCTGATCGCGGGGGTGCGGGGCGGTCCGCCGATGCGCTGTGCCGCTTCGGCGTACCGGCCCAGCGCGGAATCCCCGCCTAGGATCGCCCGGTGAAGGCCCAGATCAGGCCCAGGGTGGCGCCGTAGAGGATGCCCCGGAGCGGCGTGGCGGTGAGCGGGCAGGCGCCGGTCTGGCAGCCGACCAGCTTGTGCCAGCCGTAGCCGAGGCCGCCGCCGATGAACAGGCCCAGGGCCAGGCGCTTGAGCAGGAGGAGGGTCATTTCAGGTCCTGGAGATGCCGCAGGTCCCCTCGGTGGGGACGCCCAGCCTGGTGAGGATGGTGGTGAGCAGGCACCAGTTGGTGAGCCCGCTCTGCAGCAGGTTGGCGCCGACGAACACGGTGAGCCAGATCCAATTGGGGCTGTGCCAGGTGGTGAGGGCGGCGGAGGCGAGGACCATGGTCCCGGCGACGGAGTGGACGATGCGGTCGGCGTTCATGCAAGGCTCCTGGAAGAAGGGTTCACCGCGAAGGCGCGAAGGTCACGAAGGAAGGCATCGGGTTGACTTTCGTGTCCTGGTGGTCATGGGTTGCCGGATTTCATCGCGCCTTCGCGCTGCAGTTCGGCGGCCCGGCCGCGACGGGCGACCAGGTAGTAGAGGATCGGGATCGACGGCACGGACAGCAGGGTCGCGGCGACGGAGCCGGCCATGAGGCTGATGGCGAGGCCCTGGAAGATCGGGTCGGCCAGCATCACCAGGGAGCCGACGATGACCGCGGCGGCGGTGAGCAGGATCGGCCGGAAGCGGACCACGCCCGCCTCCTCGACGGCCAGGGCCAGGGGCATGCCTTCGCGCAACTTGAGCTCGATGAAGTCCACCAGGATGATGCTGTTGCGGACGATGATGCCGGCCCCGGCGATGAAGCCGATCATGCTGGTGGCGGTGAAGAAGGCGCCGAACAGTCCGTGGGCGGGGATGATCCCGATCAGCGACAGCGGGATCGGAACCAGGATCACCCAGGGGATCTCGAAGCTCTCGAACCAGCCCACCACCAGCACGAAGATCAGCACCAGGACGGCGGCGAAGGCCAGGCCCAGGTCGCGGAAGACTTCGAGCGTGATGTGCCACTCGCCGTCCCACTTCATGACCAGCCTCTCGGTGTCCTCCGGGTGGGCGAGGCCCAGCCGGGCGGCGGGGCGGCCATCGCTGCCCTTGACCTGGTCGAGCTTGCGGTTCAGGGCGGCGAGGGCATAGACCGGGCTCTCGATGGCGCCGGCGAGGTCGCCGAACACGTAGCTCACGGGCATCAGGTTCTTGTGGAAGATGGCGGGGCCCTCGGTGGTCTCGTTGACCGCGACCAGGGCCGAGAGCGGCACCGGGCCGCGCATGCCGGGGACGGTCATCTGCAGCAGCTGGTCCAGCCGCTGCCGCTTGCCGGGGGCCAGCTGCACCACCACCGGAACCTGGGTGCTGCCGCGGGAGACGTGGAAGGTCCCGGCGGCGTGGCCCTGGCCGGCCATGTAGAGGGTCTGCACCACGTGGCTCGGGGCGACGCCGTGCAGGGCGGCCTTCTCGCGGTCGAGCACCAGGCTGACCTTGGGTCCGGTGGGGTTGAGGGTCGAGTCCACGTCCACCACCCCGTCCACGGAATGGAAGGCGGCGAGGACGTCCTTGGCGTAGCGTTCGCGCTCCGCCTCGGTGGGGCCGTAGACTTCGGCCACCAGCGTGTCCATGACCGGCGGCCCCGGCGGGATCTCGACAACCTTCATCCGGGCGCCGAGCGGCTTGGTGATCTTCTCCAGTTCCGGCCGCAGGCGCACGGCGATGTCGTGGCTCTGCTCCTTGCGGTCGTGCTTGCCGACCAGGTTCACCTGGACGTCGACCATCTCGGCCTCCTGGCGCAGGAAGCTGTGCCGGACCATGCCGACGAAGGTGAACGGCGCGGCCTCCCCGGCGTACACCTGGACGTCGCGCACCACCGGCTCCTTCAGCAGGCGGCGGGCGATGTCCTGGCCGGCGGCCAGGGCGTCCTCGCGCGGCGTGCCGGCCGGCAGGTCGAGCTGCACCATGAACTCCGACTTGTTGTCGAAGGGCAGCATCTTCACCTTCACCACGCCGCTGCCCACCAGGGCCATGGCGCCGACCAGCAGCAGGAACACCCCGCCGAAGAACGCGAACCGCACCGCCGGCTTGAACAGGAGGGCGCGGATGACCCGGCGGTAGAGCCGAGAGAACCCGGTCTCGGGCGCCACCTCGGGCACGTCGCCGGGCTGGTCGCGGCGGGGCTCGGCCGGGGCGGTGTCGACGCTTGCCGGGTGCAGGCCGCTGTCGTCGACCTCGGGGATGTGCGCCTCCGACTTGAACACGTGCAGGCTGGCCCAGGGGCTGATGACGAAGGCGATGACCAGGCTGAACAGCATGGCCACGCTGGCGCCGACCGGGATGGGCCGCATGTACGGACCCATCAGCCCGCGCACGAAGGCCATCGGAAGGATCGCGGCGATCACCGCGAAGGTGGCCAGGATCGTCGGGTTGCCCACCTCGTCGACCGCCTCGACCACGAGCTGGGCGAAGCTCCGCCTCGGACCGGGCAGGTGCATGTGCCGGTGGATGTTCTCCACCACCACGATGGCGTCGTCCACCAGGATGCCGATCGAGAAGATCAGGGCGAACAGGGTGACCCGGTTCAGGGTGTAGCCGAACAGGTAGGTGAGCAGGAGGGTCAGGGCCAGGGTCACCGGCACCGCCACGCCCACCACGACCGCGCTGCGCCAGCCCATGGCCAGCAGGATCAGGGCGATCACCGACAGGGTCGCGATCAGCAGGTGCTCGATCAGCTCGTTGCTCTTCTCGCCGGCGGTCTCGCCGTAGTTGCGGGTGACCGTGAGCTTGAGGTCCCGCGGGATCAGGCCGCCGCGCAGGGCCTTCACCTTGGCCAGGACCCGCTCGGAGAGCTCGGTGGCATTGGTGCCCATGCGCTTGGAGAGGGTGACGGTCACGGCGGTCTGGAAGCCGCCGCGGTCGCCGTAGAGCACCACCGGCGGCTCCGGCTCCGGGGCGTCGCTGACCTTGGCCACGTCGCCCAGGTAGATGGCCCGGCCGTTCTTCACCGAGACCACCAGGCGGTCGAGCTCCCGGGCCTCCAGCACGAAGCCGGTGGCCTCGAGGACGGTGCGCCTGCTCTTGTCCACCAGGGCTCCGGCGGGCAGCTGCATTTCGGCAGTCTGCAAGGCCGGCTGCAACTCGCCCAGGGACAGGCCAAGGGCGCGCAGGCGGTCCGGATCGGGCTCGATCCGGACCATCCGGCGGGCGCCGCCGACCACCTTGACCTGGGCGGTGCTCGGCACCGCCGAGAGCTCCCGGCCGAGGGCCTCGCCCAGGGCCCGGAGGCCGCCCGGCGTCTGGGTTCCAGCCGGGTCATTCCCGCCGTGGAGGGTCAGGGTCAGGAACGGCACGTCGTCGATGGTCAGGAGCCGGACCAGCGGCTTCATGGCGGAGCTGGGAAGCAGCTCGGGATTGGCGGAGAGCTCCTGGTGGACCTTCACCAGGCTCGGCTCCTGGGGCTCGTTCACCTTGAATCGCACGGTGATCAGCGACACGCTGGGCCGGCTGATGCTGTAGACGTACTCGACGCCGGGGATGCCCCAGAGCCGCTTCTCGAGGGGCGTGGTGACCTGGCTCTCGACCTCCTTGGGGCTGGCGCCGGGCATGGGCACGTAGATGTCGACCATCGGCACGACGATCTGCGGCTCCTCCTCCCGGGGCGTGAGCACCACGGCCAGGACGCCGAGCAGCAGGGAGGCGAGGACGATGAGCGGGGTCAGCTTGGAGCGCAGGAAGCCCTGCGCGAGCCGGCCTGCCAGGCCGAGTCGGGTGGGTTCGCCGCTCACTTCGCCACCTCGACCGGCTGGCCGTCCTTCAGGTCGCCGGGGGCGTCGATGACCGCCTCGCCGGCCTTCAGGCCGGACTTGACGGGAACCCGGTCGCCGCTGGCGTCGCCCAGGGAGAGCCAGCGCAGCTCGGCCCTGCCCTCGCGGGCGACGTACACGCCCGACAGCTCGCCGCGCTGGACCAGCGCGCTCTTCGGCACGCTCAGGCCCTGCACCTTCTGGCCCGGGACCTCGAGGCGGGCGAAGGCGCCGGTGCGGAGGCCCTTCCCGTCCAGGGCGCGGGCGCGGAGGGTGCCGCGGTGGCTGACCGGGTCGCCGCCGGGGCTGAGGGCGGTGATCTGCGCCTCGCCGCGGCGCCCTTCGCACTCGAAGGGCAGCTTCTGGCCGATCTTCAGGGTCCTGGCCTCGTCCTCGGACACGGAGGCGACCAGCTCGAGCTGGCCTTCGGACACGAACTCCAGCAGCGGCATGCCCGGCCCGACGAAGTCGCCTTCATTGACCCGGCGGGCCTGGACCACGCCGGCGAAGGGGGCGCGGATCTGGGTGTAGGCGATCTGCGCCTTGAGCCCGGCCACGCCGGCGCGCGCCTGTTCGGTCTGGGCGGTGGCCTGCTCCAGCTCGGCCGGGGTGGAGGCCTTCAGCGCCTGCAGGTTCTGCACCCGGCGGAGGTACGCCTCGGCGGTCTGCAGGCCGGTCTCGGCGGCCTTGAGCTGGCCCTGGAGGTCGTCGTCGGAGAGCGACAGCAGCAGGGCCCCGGCCTCCACCCTCTGTCCTTCCTGGGCGGCCACCCGGCGCACCTGGGCGGCCATGCGGGTGGAGATGGTGGCGCTGCGGGTGGACTGCAGGGTGGCGGCGATGCTCAGCACGCCGTCCGCGGCGGTGCCGGAAGCCAGCCGCACGGTCGCCTTCGGAAGCACCGGGGCGGCGGCGGTGGATTCCTTGCGGGCGCAGGCCAGGCCGCCGGCGAGGAGGCCGAGGGCCAGCAGGGTGAGGGGGGTGCGGTTCATCACAGGACTCCTTCGATGGGCTGGCCCTTGGCGAGGTCGAGGCGGGCGCGGTTCACGCGCAGGTCGTAGAGGGACTGGAGGATGAGGGTGCGGGCGCCTTCCAGGGCGGCCTGGGCGTCGAGGACCTCGATCAGCGGGAGCAGGCCCTCCCGGTGGCGGGCCTCGCGCAGCTGCTTGCTGTCCTGGGCGGCCGCCAGGGCCTTGCGCGCGGCGGCGATGCGGGCCTCGGCGGCGGCGACGCCCTCCTGGGCTTCGCGGACCTCGTGGTCGGCCTGCTGGCGCTTGAAGGCGAGCATCTCCTGGGCGGCCCGCTCCTGGGCGGCGGCGGCCTGGGCCCGCCGGCGCTCGGGCTGGTTGAACAGCTTCCACTTGAGGCCGAGGCTGGCGCTGGTCCAGCTGCCCCCCTCCGAGAGGCTGTGGCGCAGGGTTCCGGCGCCCAGCTCAAGGCCGATCTCCGGCAGCAGGGCGCCGCGGGCGGCCTTGCGGCCCTCGCCGGCCGCCTGCGCCATCAGGGCCGCGGCCTGGAGGTCCGGCCGGCCGGCGCCGGCCGCCGGGGCCTCCGCGACAGGGCTGTCCATGGCGGTCGAGAGCGGCGCGTCCACGGGCCCGGTGCCGAGCAGCAGGCCCAGGCCGGAGCGCGCGGTCTGGCGCAGGCGCTGGACCTCCGCCTGCTGCGATTCGGCGGAGGCGCGGAAGGCCTTCACCCGCGCCAGCTCGCTTGGCAGCCAGAGCCCCTGGTCGACCCGGGCCCCGACGAAGCGCTCCATCTCGGCGGCCCACTCCAGGGTCTCGGCGGCCCACCGCTGCGCCTGCTCGGCCACCTGCGCGCCGAAGTAGGCCTGGACGATGGCCAGGGCCACCTCCTGCTTGCGGCGTTCCTGGCTGGCCTGCTCCGACCCGGCCATCAGCCGGCCGGCCTCCCTGGCCGCGGCGATCCTGCCGCCGGCGTAGAGGGGCTGCTGGAGGTTGAGGCCGCCGCCGAAGGCGCCGATGGCGTCGGGCTTGTTGAGGCTGCGGGGATCGAAGTCCATCATGCCGATGCGGGCCTGGTTGAGCTTGATTCCGAAGGCCATCATCGGTTCGTCGGTGCGGGTTCCGTAGGCCTGGAAGGTCAAGGTCGGAAGGGTGAGGTCCTGGTAGGACCGGGCCTCGGCCTGGCGGGCCTCGACCAGGGCGGCGCCCGCCGTGAGGCCCGCCGCCGGGCGCCCGGCTCGGCGGCGAGCCCCCCCGCGCGGCCGGGGGTCCCCCGCCGCGCGGGCG
>JAYRFV010000057.1:0-40037 GCA_041908165.1 Holophagales bacterium
CGCCATCCCGGTGGACACCCTCAACAGCGTCGTGCCGCGGCTGATCGCCCACGGCCAGGTCCGGCCCCTGGGCTTCGACGTGGTCACCGCCAGCCCCGCCAGCGCCGCCCGGGTCGGCATCCGCGAAGGCCTGCTGGTGCTGGAGGTTCTGAAGGGCAGCCCGGCCGACCGCGCCGGGCTGCGGCCGACCCTGGTGGGCCCCGACGGCCAGCCCCAGTGGGGCGACATCCTGCTCCGCTACAAAGGCAGGCGCATCGAGAACGACCTCTGGCTGCTGGACCAGTTGGAGCTGGAGAAGCCCGAATCCCCCCTGGAATTCGACGTGCTGCGCCAGGGCAAGGTGGTCAAGGTGGTCATTCAGCGCGACCTCGATCCCAAGGCCAAGGGCCCCGACGTGTAGCGGCGGGGGCGGTCACTTCGGGGCCGGCCCCGGCGGCAGGTAGGCGAGGGGGACGCGGATCGGCTGGGGCTCGCCCTTGAGCTGGAGCACCAGCACGGCGCGGGCGGGGGTGGCGGCCCTGCGGTGCACCAGCAGTTCGGCCCGGCGCCGGGGGCCGGTGGGTACGCGGCCCAGTTCGAATCCTTCACCCTCGACCTGCGCCGATTCCAGTTGGAAGGTACGCCCCTCCCGGCCTTCGACGACCAGCTTGCGGGACGTGTCGGCGGCTTCCAGGAACACGATCCGCGGGGCGCTGAGGGTCACCGGCAGCTTCAGCTTCCAGTCGAGGTATAGCTGGAACCTGGGCTGGTGGGGCGCGCTGCTCTCCACGGTGAATGTCTCCAGGCCGGCCCGCATGCCCGGCTCGACCTTGCCGGGCCGGAGGGTGATCCGCAGCGCGCCCTCGGTGCCGCGCGGCCCTGGCTTGCCGGCTTCCGCCGGGGCCGTTTCCGGCAGCGCTTCCACCTCCACGTCCAGGTAGGGCGGAACCGGGCTGGACACCCAGAGCTTGGTGGCCTGGCCGGTCTCCCGGCGGAACCGGAACACCGCCTGGGGGCTCTCGTGCGGTGCGACCTCTCCGAGGGACTGCTTCACCGCGTCGACGGTCAGGTCCGGGCGCACGGTCATCCCCACCGGCAGGAAGTATTCGCCCTGGCCCGGATCGTCGGTGCCGAGCTTCACGTTTCGGGGCTGCCAGCCGACGAACTCGGAGGGGTCGACGCGCAGGGTCAGCTGGGCACTGGCGCGGGGGGCGATGGGACCCTGCAGGGCCGGGCCGGCCACCGTCACCCCCGGGCTGAGGTCCAGGACCCGCAGGGCGATCTGGCCGTCGCTGGTGTTGCGGAAGGTGTACACCTGGGTGCGCACCTCCGTCGGCCCGACGCTGCCGAGGTTGACCCGGCCCGACGGCTCGACGGCGAGGCGCGGGGCCGCCACCTTGCGCGGCGGCGCCTTCGCCGGCGTCGCCATCGGGGCCGGCTGGGCCAGGGCACAGGAGAGGAGGAGGCTGGGCAGCATGGACGTCCTGAACACGGGGCGGCCGGGCACCGGTCCGCGACCTCCATTGTCCCGAGGGTTCCGCCGGAGGCCGTTGTGAATTGTTGTGAAGCAGCACTCCGGGCCAAGGCACGGGCCCGGAAACCCGGGCCCGTGCCTTGGCGGTCGGAGGGGTCTAGTTGACGTTGATCGCCTTGAAGGCGTTGACCACCGCGGTGTACTCGGTGGAGCCGGCCGGATAGCCGAGGGCCACGCAGGCGTTCAGGCAGGCGGTCTTGGCGCCGGCGTAGTTGGTGCTGGAGGTCATGTAGGAGACCATCGCCTTGAACCAGATCCGGGCGGCCTTGTCGTTGCCGATGCCGGTCATCCCGCCCGGCAGGTAGGAGCTGTAATAGTTCGAGCTGGACACGTTGCTGGCGCCCTGGCTGAGGAAGTAGAACATCCGGTTGGCCGGGCCCGAGCTGTAGTGCACGTCCAGGCGCTTGAGGGAGGAGGACCAGGCGTTGGGGCTGGAGCCGTCCAGGCTGGGCTTGTACATGTACCGGAGCGGACGGTTGAAGCTGGGGGTGGCGAGCTGCTCGCCGATGGTCCAGTTGCCGCCGGTGTTGCCGATGCTGCTGCCGGACCCGCCGCGGGCATAGAACTCGACCATGGTGCCGTGGATGTCCGAGTTGGCCTCGTTCAGGCCGCCGGATTCGGCGCGGTAGGTGAGGTTGGCGGTGCGGGCGCAGACGCCGTGGCTCATCTCGTGGCCGGCCACGTCGATGGCGGTCAGCGTGAGGAAGGAGCTGCCGTCGCCGTAGGTCATGCAGAAGCAGCTGTCCGACCAGAAGGCGTTGTCGTAGCTGTTGCTGTAGTGCACCCGGCTGTAGGTGGCCTTGCCGGTGCCGTCGATGCCGTTCCGTCCGAGGACGTTCTTGTAGTAGTCGTAGGTCTTGCCGACGCCGTAGTGGGCGTCGACGCCCGCGGTCTGGCCGTTGGCGGCGGTGGTGGAGGAGCCCTCGACGTAGTTCGCGCCGTCGCCCCAGCCGTTGTCGGCGTCGGTGTAGATGGTGCCGGTGCCCGAGGTGGCGTGGTTGAGGTTGTAGGTGGCGTAGTTCATGCCCCGCACGACGTCGCGCAGCTCGAAGCCGCTCGCGGTGCTGTTGGTGTTCAGCGCCACGCTGCCGCTGAACTGGCTGTTGCCGGAGCCGTTCGCGCCGGCGGTGTGCAGGCTGTCCCAGCTTTCCAGGATTTCGCCACTGTGGGCATCGACGAAGCAGTCGGTGTGGCGGGTCTCCTCGGCGCCATTCTCGAGTTCGGTGTGGACGTGGTAGACCAGGCGCGGCAGGGAGGTCCGCTTGCCGCGGAACCCTTCCGTCTCGATCAGGGCGACCACCAGCTCCGCGCTCGGTGCGACCGCGTAGGGGCCCTTCGGCGCCAGATCCTCGTGGACCCGCGCGAGGGCCTCGGTGGCGCTGAGGGACGGCTCCACCTGCAGGTCGAGGTTGCGGATCAGGGCCTGCGTCGTCTGCGCGACTCGGTCGCCGACGAAGTGGACGATGGCCTCGCCCTCGAAGACCCGGACCCCGCGGAAGGTCTGGTTCACCCGGACGTCGATCTGTCCGCTGTCGTCGGCATGGACGTTCTTGGGGACGAAGTCGTGGTCGCGGTCGAGCCCGAAGTCGAAGGCCCGGCTGGCGAGGTGGCTCCGCGCATCCCGGAACAGGGCGTCCCGCCGCGCCTGCTCGGGCTCGACGGATCCGGCCGCGCAGAGCGGGAGTGCCGCCAGGGCGAGGGACAGGACAGACAGGACCGGGGTGAACCGACGCGCCATGGGCGGCCTCCACGAAAAAGCCCGGCGAAGGGATCGCCAGGCTGGGATTGGGTTGAGAAACGGTCTCGATGGGGTAGGTGGGATTCTGCCCTTGACCGGTCCTCCTCGGTGTTAATTTTTTGTAAGATTATCGCTGATTTGGTTGTCGTTAATGGTCGACCGGTCGCGGTTCAGAAGCCGACCCCGACTCCGAAGGTCCAGAGCCGTTCGAATTCCTGCCCGGAGCCCTGGGCCGACAGGTAGGTTGCCAGGTCGGCGGCGGAGGACAGGCGCACCGGGCGATCGCGGCTGACCGGCTGCTGGTAGCTGGCGGCCAGGTAGGGGTGGAGGCCGGCCATCGGCAGCCGCCAGCGGGCGCCAACCCGCAGCCAACTGCGGCTGAGGTTGCGCTCGACCGCCGCGCCGCCGCTCTCGAACCGGTAGTTCTGCAGGCGCTGGACCAGGCCGATCTCGCCGCCGACGCCGGTGAAGGGGACCCAGAACTGGGCATTCAGCGAAACCCCCAGGCCGGTCTGGCGCAGGTCGCTGGCGCCGGTGGCCTGGCCCTGCAGCACCCGGCCGCTGGCGGAGAAGCGGGACAGCTCGATCCCGCCCTCGAAGCGCAGCACCGGTCCCAGCACCAGCATCCGCCGGTTCAGGCTGAGGATCGCCCCCCGGCCGGTGTCCAGGTCGCCGGAGAGCAGCTGCCCGGTGCCGGTGATCAGGGTCTGCGGCAGGTTCTGGCCCGTGGGGAAGGGCACCTCCCAGCGCAGGTCCCAGGACTGCCCCGCCAGCGGCAGGGCCAGGGCGGCGACCAGCAGCCGCCTCACGGCTGGGCCTTCCACTTGATGGAGCAGCCGCGGCTCGGCTTCTGTTCAGCGGGCACAGGCTTCCCCGCCAGCAGGGCATCCATGGCCTCGCGCAGGTCCTGGCGGGTGACCGGCGCATCCTTCTGGGGGGTGGTGTTGTCGTCCAGGCGGCCTCGGTAGGCCAGCCGGCCGGCGGCGTCGAAGAGGAAGAAGTCCGGCGTGCACACCGCCCCGAAGGCCTTGATGACCTCCTGGGACTCGTCCCGCAGGTAGGGGAACGGATAGCCGACCTTGCGGGCGTGGGCCTTCATGCCCGGCAGCCCCTCGTCCTTGCGCTGCGGGCTGTCGCTCTCGTTGCTGTTGATGGCGACGAACCGGACCCGGCCCGCGTAGGCCTGGGCGGTCGCGATCAGCCGGGGTTCGATGGCCAGCACGTAGGGGCACTGGGTGCTGAGCCAGACCACCACGAAGGGACCCTTGAGGTCCTTGGAGTCCAGGGTCGTGCCGTCGATGGCCGGCAGCCGGAAGGCCGGGGCTGGGTCGCCCGGCTTGAGCCGGGGCCCGGCCTGGGCATGCAGGGAGAGCGCCACCAGGGATGCGGCGAACAGCCAGGGTTTCATGGGTCCTCCTGAAGGTCTCCCCAGGATGCCGCGAGTGCAGACGAAATTCCCCCGCTAACCTGGATCTCCATGCAGCCCGGCCTCCACCTCCTCCACAAGCCCGTCGGCGCCACCAGCTTCCAGCTGGTGCGGGCGGCGGTGGCGGAGCTGCGCGAATCCGGCCAGGGCAAGGTCCCGGTCGGCCACGGCGGCACCCTCGATCCCTTCGCCGAAGGCCTGCTGCTGCTGCTGGTCGGCCAGGCCACCCGCTTGATGGAGCTGATCCATCCCCTGCCCAAGACCTACGAGGCCGAGCTGGCCTGGGGGGTCGAGACCGACACCTGCGACCTGCACGGCCTGCCGGTGGGACCGTCGCAGCCGGTGGACCTGGACCCGGGTCGGCTGGAGGCGGCCCTGGGTCCCTTCCTCGGCTGGACCGGGCAGATCCCCCCCGCCACCAGCGCCAAGAAGATCGCCGGCGAGGCCGCCTACCGGAAGGCCCACCGGGGCGAGGAGGTGGTGCTCCCACCCAGCCGCGTCTACCTGCACGAGGCCGCCTGGCTGCGGCACGAGGCGCCGGACCGCAGCCGGCTCAGGCTCACCTGCCGGGGCGGCTTCTACGTGCGCAGCCTGGCCCGGGACCTGGGCCGCGTCCTCGGCTGCGGCGCCCATCTGGTCGCGTTGAAGCGCACCGCCATCGGGCCCTGGGAAGACCCCGGCCCGGGCCTGCGCGAACGCCTGTCCGGCCCCGCCCTCCTGCCCTGGTGCCGCACCCGGCGCCTGGACGCGGTGGAAGCCGACCACCTGGCCCACGGCCGGGCCATCGCCCTCGGCGGGATCGAGCCTCCGCTGTGGGATCCGCCCGAGGGGTTCCCGGACCCCGCCGCACCCATCGGAGCCCTCCACGGCGAGCGGCTGGTCGCCCTGTTGAAGGAGAAGGACGGCGGTCTGAGCACCATCGCCAACCTGCGCGGCGGCCTCTAGAGGGTTCCGGCTACCGCCTCCACTTGATGCTGCAGCCCAGGCTGGGCCGTTGAGGCTGCGGCACGGGCGCGCCCGCCAGGAGCGCCTCGATGGCCAGGCGGAGGTCCGGGCGCGTCACCCGGGCCGGGTCCTTCCAGTTGTCGTCCAGGCGGCCGCGGTAGGCGAGCCTGCGCTGGCCGTCGAAGAGGAAGAAGTCCGGCGTGCAGACGGCCCCGAAGGCGCGGACCACCTCCTGGCCGGGGTCGTGCAGGTAGGGAAAGACATAGCCCTTCGCCCGGGCCCGGTCCTGCATCGCCGGGAACGCGTCCTCGGGATAGGCCTGCGGGTCGTTGCCGTTGATCGCCACCACGTCGCAGCGGCCGGTGAAGTCGCGCGCCAGCGCGTTGATCCGGTCGTCCACCGCCTGCACGTAGGGGCAGTGGTTGCACATCACCACCACCAGCAGCAGCGGCGCGCGGAACGCCTCCGCGTCCCAGGTCCGCCCGTCCACCCCGGGCAGGCGGAATCCCGGGCAGGGACGTCCCAAGGCCCCCGCTCCAGATTCCAGCAACACCATCGCAGCCCCTTCCCGGCACCCTTCGCTACCAAATCTAGGCCCGGGCCGCTTCCAAGTCACCCATCGCCAGGGAGGCTCCGCCTCCGCAAGCGAAGCGCGCGGGAGCGGCGCACCGCGCCGCGATCGGCGGAGGGCGATTTGGACGGAATCGCCCGCAGGGCGATTGCCGCCCCGCAGGGGCGAGGGCCCAGGACGGGCCTGGGTCACCATCCGCCCGGATTGGCGGATAGGACGGCATCGCGAAGCGATGGCCGCCCGCAGGGCGCAAGCACAGGAAGTGCTTGCGTCATTTTTTTGACTTGCACCCCGCCAATACGGATCTAGCCTGTTTCCAAGACCATGCCATGACGAACCTCCCCCGACTCCACTGGTCCACCCTGGGAGCCCAGACTTCCGGGCTGGAGCACCGCTGGGCCGGGGTCTGGGACATCACCCTGGACCGCAGCCTCTCTCCCGCGCTGCCCCCGGAAAGCACGGACCTCTGGGCGATCAGCGTGGTCGCCCCGGAACCGCCCCCGCCGCTGGTCCGGGCCGTCGCCGAAATCGCCGCCCTGCCCATCCTGCTCCTCCTCGACCCCGGCTCCGTGCCGGTCAGCGCCGACCTGGTCGGAGGCTGGGCCGCCCTCGGCTCGGTCCGCTGGGGCTTCCTGCAGGAGGACCCGCCCGCCCAGGGCCTGCGGCCCCTCGCGACCCCGCGGGCGCCCCTCTCGGCCAGCCAGGCCCTGGGCCTCGGCCTGGTGGGCGTCGGGCCGGCCATGAAGGAGGTCCTCGCCAAGGCCCGGGCGGCCGCGGCGACCCGCGCCACGGTCCTGCTGGCCGGAGAGAGCGGCACCGGCAAGGAGGTCATCGCCCGCGCCATCCACCGGATGAGCGCCGACCGCGACCAGCCCTTCGTCCCGGTCCACTGCGGCGCGATCCCCGAGAACCTGGTGGAGAGCGAGCTGTTCGGCTACACCAAGGGCGCGTTCACCGACGCCCGCAAGGACACGCCGGGCAAGTTCCGCGAGGCCCACGGCGGGACGCTCTTCCTGGACGAGGTCGGCACCATGCCGCTGGCCGCCCAGGTGCGCCTGCTGCGGGTGCTCCAGGAGCGGGAAGTGCAGCCCCTGGGCGGCGGCCCGGCCGTCAAGGTCGACGTGCGCGTGGTCACCGCGACCAACACCAACCTGTGGAAGAAGGTGAAGGACGGCTCCTTCCGCGAGGACCTGTTCTACCGCCTGGAGGTGGTGCCCATCGAGCTTCCGCCGCTGCGGGCCCGTCGCGACGAAGTCCCCTTCCTGGCCCAGCACTTCCTCAACCGCAAGGCGCGCGAGCACGGCCTCTACCCCAAGGCGCTCCACCCCAGCGTGGACCCGATGCTGATCGCCCTGCCCTGGCCGGGCAACGTCCGCCAGCTGGAGAACGCCATCGAACGGGCGATCGTGCTCTCCGGAACCCGCCCGGTGCTGACCCGGGAGGACTTCGCCTTCCTCGCCGGCCGCAACGAGGACGGCGAGACGTCCTGGGATGCCGAAAGCGCCGCCCCGATTCCGGAACCGCCCGCGCTGCCGCCCTCCGCGGCCGCGCCGATCGACCTCCCCGCCGACGGGCTGGACCTGAACCAGGTGGTCTCCGACATGGAGAAGAAGCTCATGCTGCAGAGCCTGGCCATCACCCGCGGCAACAAGAAGCGGGCGGCGGAACTGCTCGGGCTGAAGCGGACCACCTTCCTGGAGAAGATGAAGCGCCTCGACCTGCAGGACGAAGGCGAGCCGGGCGACGCCGAGGAGTGACCGCGGAGACGGCCAACCCGGGTGCGGTTTGCTAGGCTAGGTTGATGCCTGCCTCCGCCCTTCACACCCGCTGGCGCCTGGACGTGCCCGAGGCCGACGAAGCGCGCCTCGACGACTGGCTGCAGACCGTGGGCGCCAGCGCCACCTACCGGGAGGCCGATCCGCCGCGGGCCTTCTACGCCTATTTCCCGCCCGGCTGCCAACCGGACCCGGGCGGGCTGTCCGCCCTCCCGGGCGTGACCCTGGTCGCTGAAGAGCGCTTCGAGGACGAGGATTGGCTGGCCAAGAGCCGGGAAGGCTTCGGCCATTTCGAGGTGGGCCGGCGGTTCTTCATCCGGCCCACCTGGGACGCCACCCCGGCCCCGTCCGGGCGGATCCCCCTGGTGGTCAACCCCGGGCTCGCCTTCGGCACCGGCGGCCACGAGACCACGCGGCTGTGCATCGGCCTGCTCGAGGACCTGGCCGCAACGGTTCCGCTCCAGGGGCCGGTCCTGGACATCGGCTCCGGCACCGGCATCCTGGCCCTGGCGGCCCACCTCCTCGGGTTCGAGGACATCCTGGCCTTCGACATCGATCCGGACTGCGGGCCGGCCATGGAGGAACTGGTCACCCTGAATGCCCGGGCCCTGGAGGGGGCGACCCCCTTCCAGGGCTTCATCGGCCGCCTCGAGGATGCGCGGGTCGCCCGCCGCGCCCCGTTCCGCGGCCTGATCGCGAACATCCTGCTCGAGACCATCGCCGAACTCCTGCCCGGCATGGGCCGGATCGCCGCCCCGGGCGCCTGGCTGGTGGCCTCCGGCCTGCTGGCCGAGCGCGAGGACGAGGCGCTCCTGACCCTGGCTGCCGGGGGCTTCGCGCCGAAGCGCATCCTCCGCGAGGGGCAGTGGATCGCCATCCTCTGCGAACGCGCCGGATGACCGCCGCCGACCGCCCCATCGCCGTCTTCGACTCCGGCATCGGCGGGCTGACGGTGGTGCACGCGCTGCGCCGGCGCCTGCCGGAGGAATCCATCATCTACCTGGGCGACACCGCAAGGGTGCCCTACGGCACCAAGTCCCACGCCACCATCGAGCGCTACACCGTCCAGGCGGGAGCGATCCTGCAGCGGCTCAACCCCAAGCTCATGGTCGTCGCCTGCAACACCGCTTCGGCCCACGGCCTGGGCGCGCTGCAGAACGCGGTGCCCTGTCCGGTGGTCGGGGTCATCGAGCCCGGCGCCGAGGCCGCCTCGGCGCACGCCGAGGTGGGCGTCATCGGCACCCTCGCCACCATCCAGAGCGGCGCCTACGAGGCCGCCATCCTGCGCCGCAACCCGTCCGCGACCGTCCACGGCGCCGCCTGCCCGCTGCTGGTGGGGCTCGCGGAAGAGGGCTGGAGCGACGATCCGATCACGGAAGCGGTCTGCCGGCGCTACCTGAACACCCTGCCCGCGCGGGTGTCCACGATCGTGCTGGGCTGCACCCACTACCCCCTGCTGCTGCCGGCCCTCCAGCGGGCCCGGAGCGGCACCCTCTGGATCGACAGCGGCGAGGTCACCGCCCTGGCCGTGGAGCGCCTGCTGCGGGGCGGCCTCGGCTTCCGCACCGCCAGCGCCCGCGGCGACCTCAGGGTCCTGCTCACCGATGCCGGAACCCGGCTGCGCGAGGTCGGCTCCCGCTTCCTGGGGGAGCCCCTGGGCGACCTGGAGATCGTCGAGCTCTGACCCGCCTCATCCGGCCATTTCCAGCGCCGGCGCACCGGGCAGGCTGAACACCGCCCGGGAGCCCTTGCCGGGCTCGCTCTCCATGCGGATCTCCCCGCCGTGGTTGCGGACGATCTCCCGGCAGATGGGCAGCCCCAGCCCGGTTCCCTTCCCTTCCGGCTTGGTGGTGAACATCGGCTTGAAGACCTTCGGCAGCACGTCCTGGGGAATGCCGGTCCCGGTGTCTTCGAGGACGAAGCGCCAGCGCGCCGACGGGTCGCCGTGGTCCGGCTCCGCCTCGACCCGCAGGCGGATCAGGCCGCCCTCCGGCATCGCGTCGACCGCGTTGTTCACCAGGTTGATGAACAGCTGCTCCATCTGCTTGCGGTCGACGAACAGGCGGACCGCCGGTTCCGCAGTCAGCTCGAAGGCCACGTGATGGGCGGCCAGGGTCGGCGTCCACAGCCGCTGGAGGTCCTCGATCAGGTCCGGCAGCGGCACCGCCTCCTGGTTGAGCTGCGGCCGCCGGGTCATGTCCAGCAGGCGGCGGACGATGTCCCCGACACGGCGGATCTGGGCGGTGATCACCTCCAGGCGCTCCCGGGTGCGTTCCCTCAGTTCGGGCTGGCTCAGCAGCAGCTGCAGGTGGCCGTTGACGAGGTTCAGCGGGGTTCCGACCTCGTGGGCGAAGGCCGCGGTCAGCTGGCCGGCCACCGCCAGCCGCTCCTGCTGGCTGAGCTCCTCCCGCAGCAGAGCGTTGCGCTCCACCAGGGCCGCGACCTCGGCCAGCGCCTCGTCGATGCGCTCCTGGAGATTGGCGTTGAGGCCGCGGACTTCGCCCAGCAGCGCCTCGCGCTCCGAGCCGACCTTCTGCAGCTCCTGGGCCATCAGGTTGAACCGGACGGCGATCAGGCCCAGCTCGTCACGGCGGGCCGGGGCCCGGGCTTCGGGATCGCTGGCGAGGCGCTCCATGGCATCGGTCAGCCGGCGCAGCGGGTCGTTGACGAAGAACGCCATGATCACCCACAGGAGGATGAACTCCCCGAGGAGCACGAAGGGAAGGATCCGGATGGTGCTCTGCAGGTTCTGCGACCAAACGGTCTCCCACCGCTCCAGGTCCAGGTAGGTCCGGATCAGACCGATGGGAGGCCGGCCGGGCTTGGGATTGGGGATCGGGTAGAGGATCTCCCAGGCCCGGAATCCGGTGGTCAGGTCCACGAGCTCGGTCCGCGTCTGGTTCCGCTCGAGGTGCTCGAGGATCTCCGGTCCCCACTCCAGCTTGGCCTCGTCGCCCGAGGAGATCGGTGTCGCCAGTTGGCGGGTCTTCGGCTCGAGGTGGAAGATATCGATCTGGAAGATGCTCCGCTTCTCCCCGGCCAGGCTCTCGATGACGCCCTCGATCTTGCGGGGGTCGAGGAAGTCCGGATCCCGCTCGAGAATCTCCTTCCTCACCACGTCGCAGGCCTCGAGCGCCACGTTCTTGGAGTAGGCCTCGAAGTTCAGGCGGTTGTTGCGGGTGATGGAGCCCGCCACGGCGATCGTGACCAGGCTGGTGACCGCGGCCGTCACCAGGAACAGCTTGGCGTGGAGGCTGTGGACCCAGGCCAGCGCCTGCCGCTTCATGGGACCAGGACCTCCAGGCCGAGGTCGGCCAGGACCCGGTCGGGCTCCAGCCCCTCGACCGCCGCGGGCAGCGCCCCGAAGGCCTGCTTCCGATGCTCGATCACCCGGCCGAGCAGGGCGAGGGTCCCCGCCGAAAGGGCCACGCGCCGGCGCTCCGCCAGGCGGGCCTGGCGGTCCCAGAGCAGGGATTCCAGCACCGCCCAGTCGTGGTGTTCTCCCAGGGCCTCCTGCAGGGACTTCAGGCGCTCGAGCCAACCGTCGGAGGCCGCCGCCAGCACCGGCCGGAGGGTCTCCAGGGCGTAGCGCAGCCTCTTGGCCCCGATCCGCAGCCGGTGGAGGGCCGCCGCATCCTCCTGCAGCACCAGGGCCCCGGCCCCTTCCAGCGCCTCCCGCAGCCGCGGCTCCAGCAGGCTCCGCCAGGTCGGGGCCGGGCAACCGTCCCGGAGCGTCGGCGCAGCCTCGAGCAGGGACGGCCACCGCGGCAGGCCGGCCCGGGAAATCTCCTCGGCGGTCCGGGTTTCCATCCGGGACCGGTCATACGCCATGCCCTCCAGAAGGTGCTCCAGGGCGGCCCGGCTGCCGTCCTCCCCGAGCGCTGCCGCCAGCCCCTCGAGCCGCTCCGTGTGGACGTCCAGTTCACGGGTCGCGCCCAGGGCCGCCGCCAGGATCTTCGCCCGCTTCCGGAGCCGCCGCAGGCCCGGCGGGAGCTGGGGGCCGGCCAGGTCCAGCGCGGCGCGCAGCCGCCGGCTCGCCACCCGGACATCGTGCACGGCCTGGACCCGTGCCGGCCAGCCCGGGTCGCCGGTGAGCTGCAGGATCCGCCCCAGGCGGCTTGCGATCGCCTGGTGGAGCAGGACGCCCGGATCCGGTGGCTGCATGGCGCCATTCTAGTCGGCCTTGGCTGCGGGCCCTGCCCCAAGGCGAACTTTTGGCGTAGGCTGGGCTCTCCAGGGGGGCGGATGGACGCGATCAGGATCCGGGGTGCGCGGGAGCACAACCTCCAGAACATCGACCTGGACCTGCCGCGAAACCGGCTGGTGGTGATCACCGGCCTCTCGGGGAGCGGCAAGTCCAGCCTCGCCTTCGACACCCTCTACGCCGAGGGGCAGCGGCGCTACGTCGAAAGCCTCAGCGCCTATGCCCGCCAGTTCCTGGACCAGATGGAGAAGCCCGACGTGGACTCCATCGAGGGCCTCTCGCCCGCCATCTCGATCGAACAGAAGACCACCAGCCGCAACCCGCGGTCCACCGTGGCCACGGTCACCGAGATCTACGACTACCTGCGCCTGCTGTTCGCCCGCACCGGCAAGCCGGTCTGCCTCGGCTGCGGCCAGCCCATCGCCAGCCAGACCATCCAGGAGATGGCCGACCAGATCCTCGCGGCCCCGGAGGGCAGCCGGCTGCAGATCCTCGCCCCGGTCGTGCGCGGCCGCAAGGGCGAGTACCGCAAGCTGCTCCAGGACCTGATGAAGCGCGGCTACATCCGGGCGCGGGTGAACGGCCAGATGCTCGACCTGACCGAAGGCCTGCCCGACCTGGACAAGCAGAAGAAGCACACCATCGAGGTGGTCATCGACCGGCTGAAGGTCGGCCCGGCGCTCTCCACGCGCCTGGCGGACAGCCTGGAGATCGCCTGCAACCTCGCGGAAGGTTCGGCCCTCGTCGACCTGGACGGCCAGGAGCGGCTCCACTCGAGCAGGCTGGCCTGCAGCAACCCCTCCTGCGCCCGCCTGGGCCAGGGCCTGCCGGAACTGGAGCCCCGCAGCTTCTCCTTCAACAGCCCCTACGGCGCCTGCCCGGCCTGCGACGGCCTGGGCTTCAAGCGCCAGTTCGCGGAAGAGCTGATCGTCCCCAACCCGGACCTCTCGATCGCCGCGGGGGCCATCCAGGCCAGCGGCTGGCGCAGCGTCAACGAGGACGGCTGGCGCAGCCAGATGATGGAGCAGCTCGCCCGCAAGCTGAAGTTCAGCCTGGAGGTCCCGTGGAAGAAGCTGCCGGCGGAGGTCCGCAGGGTGCTGCTCCACGGCACCGACCGGGCGATGCGCTTCACCTACGAGGGCAAGCGCAGCAAGTACGAGTTCCTCCATGAGTTCGAGGGTGTCGTCGGGAACCTCGAGCGGCGCTACCGGGAGACCTCCAGCGAGGAGATGCGCGCCGAGATGGAGGAGTCGATGCGGGTCATCCCCTGCGAGGCCTGCAGGGGCCGGCGCCTGCGTCCGGAGGTCCTGTCGGTGTTCGTCGCCGACCGCAGCATCGCCGACCTGGCCGGCCTCAGCGTGCGCGACGCGCGGCACTGGTTCGCCTCGCTCTCCCTGGCCGGCCGCGATGCCGCCATCGCCGAGAAGATCCTGAAGGAGATCAACGAACGCCTCGGCTTCCTCGACGACGTGGGCCTGGGCTACCTCACCCTGGACCGCAGCGCCGCCACCCTCTCGGGCGGCGAGGGCCAGCGGATCCGCCTGGCCACCCAGATCGGCTCCAAGCTGCAGGGGGTCATGTACGTCCTCGACGAGCCCAGCATCGGCCTGCACCAGCGCGACAACCAGAAGCTGCTCAACACCCTGCGGGAGATGCGCGACCTCGGCAACACGGTGCTGGTGGTGGAGCACGACCTGGAGACCATCCAGACCGCCGACCACGTCGTCGACATGGGTCCCGGCGCGGGCGAACACGGCGGCCGCATCGTGGCCCAGGGCACCCCGGCGGAGATCGCCGCCAACGCCGCGTCGGTCACCGGGGACTTCCTGGCGGGCCGGGACGAGATCCCGGTGCCGCGCAAGCGCCGCAAGAGCGCCCGGGGGCACATCGAGGTGGTCGGGGCCGCCGAGAACAACCTGAAGTCGGTCGGCGTCAAGTTCCCGATCGGCATCTTCACCTGTGTCACCGGCGTCTCCGGCTCGGGCAAGAGCACCCTGGTCAACGAGATCCTCTACAAGGCCCTGGCCAACCAGCTGCACCAGGGCGTCCACGTGGTCGGCCGGCACAAGGCCATCAAGGGGCTGGAGCACATCGACAAGGTCATCGACATCGACCAGGCGCCCATCGGCCGCACCCCGCGCTCCAACCCGGCCACCTACACCGGCCTGTTCACGCCGCTCCGCGACCTCTTCGCCCAGCTTCCGGAGAGCCGCGCCCGGGGCTACACCCCGGGCCGCTTCAGCTTCAACGTCAAGGGCGGCCGCTGCGAGAAGTGCGAGGGCGACGGCGTGCTCCGCATCGAGATGCACTTCCTCCCCGACGTCTACGTCACGTACGAACAGTGCAAGGGCCGGCGCTACAACCGCGAGACCCTGGAGATCCACTACCAGGGCCGGAGCGTCAGCGACGTCCTGGACATGACCGTCGAGGAGGCCCTGGAGCGCTTCGCCCCGATCCCGACCCTGGCCAACAAGCTGCAGACCCTGGTGGATGTGGGCCTGGGGTACATCCGCCTGGGCCAGAGCGCCACCACCCTTTCCGGCGGCGAGGCCCAGCGGGTCAAGCTCGGCAAGGAACTCAGCAAGCGCGCCACCGGCCGCACCCTGTACATCCTCGACGAGCCCACCACCGGGCTGCACCTGAAGGACATCCAGAAGCTGCTGGAGGTGGTCAACCGGCTGGTGGAGAGCGGCAACACCGTGGTGGTCATCGAGCACAACCTGGACGTCATCAAGACCGCCGACTGGATCATCGATCTCGGTCCGGAGGGCGGCGCCGAAGGCGGTCGGGTCATCGCCGAGGGCACGCCGGAGGCCGTCGCCCGGGCCAAGGACAGCATCACCGGGACCTTCCTGAAGCCCTACCTCCGCTGACCCCCCGCGCCGACTGGTGACCCCGCTCACAGGGGCCGCCGCCGTTCCTTGGGATCATGGATCCGCGGGCTGCACCGCGGAGGGCACATGGACATCAAGAAGGCTGCCGTGGATCTGATGCCGGGGTTCCTGGTGCGAACCTTCGCCGCGCCCTACGTGGCCGGCAAGGGCCTGGAGAGCGGCGTGCGCCGGGCCGAGCAGCTGCAGCGCGAGCTCGGCCTGCACAGCACCGTCGACCTGCTCGGCGAGGAGGTGTTCCGCCGCGAGGATGTCGAGGCCACCGTCCAGCTCTACTTCCGCATGATCGCGGCGCAGAAGGACATGCCCTACACCTCGATCTCGCTCAAGCCGACCCAGCTCGGCATCCACGAGAGCGAGGCCTACTGCCTCGAGAACATCCGCAAGATCGTCGCCCAGGCCGCGGCGCACAAGCTGCACATCACCGTGGACATGGAGGACCGGCACTTCACCGACGTGACCCTGCGGATGTTCAAGGCGGTCCGCGCCGAGTTCGACAACGTGGGCATCGTGCTGCAGTCGCGGCTGTTCCGCACCCCGGCCGACATCCAGGCGCTGAACGACCGGCCCTGCAAGGTGCGCATCTGCATCGGCATCTACACCGAGCCGGCCGAAGTCGCCCATACCGACAAGGCCGTGATGAAGGAGAAGCTCTTCGAGCAGGTTGGCCAGCTGCTGGACCTGGGGCACTACCCTGAGATCGCGACCCACGACGAGGCCCTCGTCCGACGCTGCATGGCCTACCTGGACCAGCGCGGCTGCCCCCGCAACGCCTACGAGTACCAGATGCTGCTGGGGGTGCCGCGCACGGCCCTGCAGAAGGAGATCGTGGCCCGGGGCGAGGTCATGCGCATCTACCTGCCCTTCGCCGAGGAGTGGAAGTACGCCATCCACTACCTGAAGCGGCGCCTGGCCGGCAACCCCATGATGGCGGCCTACGTGCTCGGCAACCTGTTCCGGAGCTAGGCTGCCCGGGAGCCGGATCCACCCCGGCGCTGGGGGTCGGGTTGGGATTAAATCGATTTCATCATGAGGAACCTACCAGCCTACCCGCCGATGGGTATGCTGGGGGGGAGTGGGGACGGCATGAGCGAATTCGTCATCGAAGAGGTGAGCCCGGTTACCGGCCTGCGGCGGCGCCTGCCGTTCCAGTTCTCGAACCGGGAGGAGGCGGCCGCCATGGCCGGCGAACTGGCCAGTTCGAACCCGGGCTTTCTGTTCAGCGTGGAGGTGGTTCCCGCCGCCTGATCAGGCTTCGGTGTCGATCCTCCGGCCCTTTTCAGGATCGGGCGGGCGTTCCGGGGTGCGGACCTCGGAGCGGGACTCAGCCGGCCGCCGCGGCGGTTCGGGAGGCCTGGCCGGTGCCGGGTTCTGTACGGTGCGGTCCTCGATCTTCATGCTGCGCCTCCGGCCCCCCCAAGGTAGGCCGGGGAAGGACTCCCCGGGAGAGGCTGGGATTGCCTAGCGGTCTCCGCCCGGTGTGCCCTTGGGAAGCCGGGACCGAAGCAGCGCGGCGGCGTCCTGCAAGGGCTGCCGGCCCTGGGCGCTGGCGGCGCGGTTCGCTTCGGCGATGGCCTCGAAGACCTCGCGGCGGTGGATCTGGACGTCCCGGGGCGCCTTGATCCCCAGGCGCACCCCGTCCTTGCTGATGGACAGCACGGTCACCTCGATCCGGCCGTCGATGACCAGGGACTGCTCGGGCTTGCGGGTGATGACCAGCATCAGGCATCGCCCAGGATCGGGTGCTGCAGCGGGTAGCCCTCGCCGCTGAGCGCGATCTGGAGGCCGACGAGGGTCTTGCTGTTGATCACCAGGGGGCCGGCCAGGTTGGTGGTCATCCGCCCGGGATCCTCCGGCGGGATCACCACCAGGGTCAGCACCAGGGCGTCGCCTTCCTTCTCGATGGCCAGGGTCGCGGCCTCGTCGTCGGACAGGGGCACCCGGTAGTCGGGCCGGATCCCGGCCACGTCGATGGCGACGAAGCACACCTCGGGCCGGTCCTCGCACTGGAGGAACTTCAGCGGATAGGCGTCCAGGGGCTCGAAGAGCCGGAGCCGCCCGAGGTCGGGGAACCCGATCAGGCCGCGCGGGAAGGAGAGGAGGATGCCGTCGTCGTTCATGGACCGTCCAGGAGGTGCCCTCAGGCTACGCCGAATCCTCCTCCGGGACAGCCTCATCGTCGACCACCCGCACGGGATCGGGATCGCCGAGGATCTCCCAGAGCGCCTCCAGGCGGCGGCGGCGGAAGCGCGGGTTCGGGATGACCCGCTCGAGCTCCTCGCGGCTGCGCGGCGGGCGGTGCAGCCGCGCCAGGATCCAGCGGGCGCCCAGCTCCATCACCGCCGCCACGTCGCCCTCGTTGCCCCACTGGTAGCGCAGGTCCAGCAGGCGGGACGCCTTCCGCTCGGCCTCCGCGCCCAGTCCCATGCGGCGGATCTTGTCGAGCATGGGCGAACCCCCGGGGGGCCGGTAGGCCCGGACCCGCGCCTTGAGGGCCGCGATCTCCGCCGGGAGCCGGGCCAGCGCGGCCGCCACCGCGGGCTCGCCTCGCCGGGCCTCGGCCTCGTCGCCGAGGGCCCGCAGCAGCGGCAGCAGCAGGGTGGCGTCCCTGGCCGCGTAGCTCACCTGGCTGGGCCGCAGCGGCCGCATCATCCAGTTGCTGTCCTGCTCCTCCTTGGGGATCTCCACGCCGAGCTTCAGGCGCGCCATGGTCTTGAGCCCCGGCTGCTCGTAGCCGAGGGCCCGGGCGAGCAGCATGGTGTCGAGCACCGAGTCCGGAACCACGTCGTAGAGCCGCTTGATGACGATGCCGTCCCCGCTGAAGTCGTGGATGATCCAGGGGACCGCCGCCAGGGCCTCCAGGGCCGGTTTCATCAACTGCGGGATGGCGATCGGGTCCACCAGCCAGGCCCGGTCGTGGGTGGCGACCTGCAGGAGCGCCAGCACGCAGTGGTGCATCCCGGTGAGGCTGAACTCCGCGTCCACCGCCAGCAGGTTGGCCCGGTGCCAGTGGGGCATGGCCTCGGCAAGGGCCTCGGGCGTGTCCACGGCGTGGATCGGCAGGTCGAAGCGTTCCGGCGTCATCCCCTGATTGTGACTGGAAGCGCGCCGGGCAGAATGGTCGAGGGGGCAGGAATGCGCAGCGGATCACTGTTCTGGACCACCTTCGCCACCGTGTTCCTGGCGGAACTCGGCGACAAGACCCAGCTTGCGGCGATGACGGCCACCGCCCGCAGCGGTGCCCTGCTCACGGTCTTCCTCGCCGCCAGCGCCGCCCTGGTCTGCGCCACCGCCCTCGGCGTGGCGGTGGGGGGGGCGCTCTTCCGGTACATCCCCGAAAGCCTGATCAAGTACCTGGCCGGCTCGGCGTTCATTGCCGTGGGCCTGTGGGTGATGGTCAAGGGCTGAAGGACCGGCCCAGGTCGCACTGGACCGCCCCGAGCAGGGCCACCGGCGCGGTGACGGCGCGCAGGATGCTCCGCCCGAGCGTGACCCGCCGCCACCCGGCGCGCTCCAGGGCCATCGTCTCCGCATCGGTGATCCCGCCCTCGGGGCCGCTGGCCAGGGCGATCGCGCCCGGACCCAGCACCGGGTTGGGCGCACCGCTGCCGGCCTCGTGGGCGAGCCAGCGCTGGTCGGCGGTGCAGGCCAGGAGCGCAGCGAAGGATGCGGGCTCCTCCAGGGCCGGGACCCGGCTGCGGTGGCTCTGCTCGGCCGCACCCACCACGAGCTTGCGCCAGCGCGCCATCCGCCCCAGGGTCCGCGCGGCATCGTACTCGCTGCGTTCCCAAGCCACGGGAACCAGGCGCGAAGCCCCCAGTTCCACCAGCGGCGGGATCATCTCGTCCACCAGGGCCAACTGCGCGGTGATCGGCAGGTAGACCTCGATCCGGAGCGGGGGCTCGCGGTCCTCCTGAAGGGGCGCCACCAGGCGGAGCTCGGCGCCATCCCGGGAGACGGACGCCAAGTCGGCCCGCCAGGGCCCGTGGGGGAACAGCAGCTCGACCGCGGCTCCAGGCTTCAGCCGGAGGACCCGGAGGTGCTGGGCCTGCTCCGGGCCGAGCCGGAGCGTACCCCCGGCCTCGGGGTCCCCCTCGGGGACGGCCAGGCGCGGCAGGCTCATGGTCGGGTGGCCACAGGCCGGGCGGACGGCGGTTCCATCCCCGCAGTGTACGCAATCCCGGCCGGGTGGTGACGGGCTCCCCGGTACACTGGGCCGATGCTGAACGCGCTCTCGGCGGCCGCGCCCTGGTGGGCCTGGGCCGGATTCCACGTCCTGGTGTTCCTGATGCTCGCCCTCGACCTGGGCGTGTTCAACCGCAAGGCCCATGCGCCCAGCGTCCGCGAGGCCGCGGCCTGGAGCACGGTCTGGGTGCTTCTCTCGGTGGTCTTCAACGTCGTCGTGTGGAACGCGATGGGCCCGGTCAAGGGCCTCGAGTGGACCACCGGCTACCTGCTCGAGAAGAGCCTGAGCGTCGACAACCTGTTCGTCTTCGTGCTGATCTTCACGAGCTTCCAGGTCGAGCTCCGGCACCAGCACCGGGTGCTCTACTGGGGCGTGCTCGGCGCCCTGCTCATGCGGGCGGTGATGATCCTCGCCGGAACCGCCCTGCTGAACCGCTTCCACTGGATGGTCTGGGTGTTCGGCGGCTTCCTGGTCTGGACCGGGCTGCGGATGCTGCTGTCCCGCGAGGAGGAGGCGGGCGACCCGTCCAAGGGCCGGGTGGCGCAGCTGTTCCAGCGCTTCGTGCCCTTCGATCCCCGCGGCGGGCACGAACACTTCTGGACCGTGAACGACGGGCGCCGGATGGCGACGCCCATGCTCCTGGTCCTCGCCATCGTCGAGGTCACCGACCTGGTCTTCGCGGTCGACAGCATCCCGGCGGTCCTCGCGGTCACCCGCGATCCCTTCATCGTCTACACGAGCAACGTCTTCGCCATCCTGGGCCTGCGCAGCCTGTACTTCCTGCTGGCCAAGATGGTCGACCGCTTCCACCACCTGAAGACGGGCCTGGCGGTGATCCTCGCCTACGTGGGCGTCAAGATGTGCATCGCCGAGTGGGTGAAGATCCCCACCCTGCTGTCCCTGGCCATCATCGCCGCGCTCCTGGCCGTCTCGGTCGCGACCAGCCTGCTCTGGCCGGCGGCCGGCCGGGAGGATTGATGGAGGTCTGGCGGCACCACCTCGCCAGCGCGCCGGTGGCCGGCCCCCACGTCGTCACCCTGGGCACGTTCGACGGGGTCCACGCCGGCCACCACGGGCTCCTGCAGGCCGCCTCGGCCTCCGCCCGCGCCCAGGGCCTCCCGGCGGCGGTGGTCACCTTCGACCCGCACCCCTCGGTGATCGTGGCGCCCCACCGGAAGCCGCGGCTGCTCATGACCCTGGGCCAGCGGCTGGCGGCCTTCGAGTCCTGCGGCATGGACCTCGCCTGGGTCATCCCCTTCAGCCGGACCTTCTCCGAGCTGGAACCCTTCCCCTTCCTCGACGGCCTCGCGCGGGCGCTGCCTCCGGCCGAGCTGCACGTCGGCCGGGCCTTCGCCTTCGGCCGCGACCGCCAGGGCGACATCGGCACCCTCCTGGCGTGGGGCGAGGCCCGCGGCTGCCGGGTCTGCGCCCACGCCCTGCGCGCCGCAGACGGCCACCACTTGAGTTCGACCCGCATCCGCCTGGCGCTGGACAAGGGCGACGTCGAGGAGGCCGCGGCCCTGCTCGGCCGGCCCTACGTCCTGACCGGGGTGGTCGAGGAGGGGGACCGGCGGGGCCGCCACCTGGGCTTCCCGACGGCCAACCTGCGCTGGGAGCAGGAGCAGCTCCCCGCCCGGGGCGTCTACGTGACCGCCGTGCGGGGCCGGCTGCTTGACGCGGCGATGCCCGGCCTGACGAACATCGGGGAGAAGCCCACCTTCCGCGGCCAGGAGCTCACTGTGGAGACCCATCTGCCGGGGTTCCAGGGCGACCTCTACGGCGCCCGCCTGGAGCTGCACTTCCTGCGCCGGCTCCGCGAGGAGCAGCGGTTCGAGAACGTCGAGGCCCTGCGCCGGCGCATCGCGGCCGATGTCGCGGAGGGGCTCGCCTGGTGGGCTTCGGAGGGGCCGGCGCGCTGAACGGCGGCGGATCGGGCATGGAGCCCCGCGGCGCCTTGTGGGAGAATCACGGGTTGGCCCGACACCGGCCCCCAGCCCTGGAGTCCCCCATGAAGACGCTCTGCCTGGTCCTCGCCACCCTCGCGTCCGGCATCCTGCCGGCGGACACCCAGAAGACCGCCCCCGCGCCGGCCACCAAGGAGAGCCGGGAGGCCAAGACCCAGGACCTCCAGCGCTTCCTGGCCGCCCTCGGGATGCCGCGGAGCAACAGCGAGGCCGCGCGCAAGCAGATCACCGCGGCCTCCAAGGACCCCAAGCTGGCGGCCTTTCCCCCCGCCTACTGGAAGGACTACCTGGACAGCGCCTCCCCGGAAACCTTCGAGAAGCTGCTCCTGCCGATCTACGACAAGGCCTACTCTCACGAGGACATCAAGGCGTTCCTGAAGCTCTTCGCCAGCCCGGAGTTCAAGCAGGCGCTGGAGAAGCAGCCCGAGGGCATGCGCCTGCTCACGGAGAAGAACCCGGCGATGCTGCGGGGCAAGGCCTTCGAGGCCTTCTCGGCCCACATGACCGAGGTCGGACGGAAGCTGCAGGAGAAGCACGGGGTCAAGGCCGGCGAGGCCAAGAAGTAGCGCGGGACGCTTCAGCCCCTCCGCGCCTGCAGCACCCGGAAGCGCTCCCCGAGCATGCCCGGCATGGTGAGCTGAAGCAGGTTCTCGGTGCGGCGGATCCGTTCCCGCGGGGGCAGGTCCTGCCAGGCCTCCTCCCACGGGCGCAGGGGCGCATGCTCGCGGATCCAGCGGCTGAGGCTGTCCTGGCCGAGGACCTCCAGGCCCTCGGCCTGCAGGAGGGAAGCCAGCCGGCTGAAGTCGACGTCGGCGGTGAGGTCGCAGGCGCCCAGCTCCTCCCACCAGCGGCCATCCACGCGGTGGGCCCGGAACCGCCGCAGGCCCGCGCCCTTGCCGAGGAGGGCGGCCGCCGTGTCGCCGTAGTCGACCGCCAGGAACAGGCCGCGCCGGAGGCTGGCCGCCAGGGTCCGGACGAGCCCGGGCAGCCCTTCGCACCAGGTGCTCCCATCGGCCGGCTCCAGGTCCTGCGCGGCGGCGGCGAACCAGGCGGCGGCGGGCCCCGGATCCGCGGCTTCCCACTCCGGGCCGTCCGCGGTCAGCACCTCGCGCACCCAGCGGCCGCCGTCCCAGCGCCAGGGCTGGGCGGGAAGCGCGTCGAACAGTTCGTTGCTCACCACCGCCCCGTCGAAGGGCGGGAGGACGTCCACCTGCGCGGCGAGGCGCGCCCGGCCCGAATCCAGGTGGCCCGACAGCGCAGCCTCCGCCGCGCGCCGTGCGGCGGGGTTGTCGTCCTGGTGGATGTAGCGGAGCGCTTCGGCGAAGGCCCCCGAGGCGGCGTCGAGCAGGTCCCGGCCGAGCCAGCCCCGGCCGGCCCCCGGCTCGAGCACCGTGAAGGCGGCCGGCCGGTCCTGGCGCCGCCATTCGCCTTCCAGCCGGTGGCAGAGGGCCTGGCCGAGGAGCGGTCCCACATCCAGGGCGGTGTAGTAGTCCTTGCCCTCGAAGCCCCAGGGGCCCTCGGGCTGGCGGTAGTAACCGTGCACCGGGTGGTACAGCGCCAGGTCCATGGCCTCCGCGGCCGGCATCGATCCGGCCCGCAGCCGGTCGCGGATGAGCCCGGCGAGGTCAGCCACGGCGGGTGGGCCCGACGGGCCAGCGGCGCAGGGCCCAGGGCAGCAGCCACTGGGTGACCAGAAGGGCCAGGGCGACGCCGCCCAGGCAGGCGATCCCGAGTCCGCGCAGCCCCCGGTAGCTGCTGAAGGCCAGTCCGCCGAACCCGGCCAGGGTGGTACCCGCGCAGACCGCGTTCACCCGCGCCACGGCCCGGCCGGCCTCGGGCTCCTGGCGGGCGCGGTGGAGCAGGTTCATGGCCACGTCGACGCTGACGCCCAGGGTGACCGGGATCGCCACCAGGGACAGGAAGGTGAGCGGTTCGCCGGTCCAGCCCAGGGTTCCCAGCGCCCCCGCCACGCCCGCACCCAGGGGCACCAGCGCCAGCCCGACGAAGCGCGGCCGGCGGCCGAACAGCGCCACCACGCCGACCACCCCCACCAGGGCCCAGGCGATGCTGAGCTTGAGGGCGCTGCGGGCCGCCTCCTTCACCGCCTGGAACAGGGGCCGGGTGCCCACCAGCCGGGCACCGGCGTCCTGCACCTCCCGGGCCACCCGGTCCTGTGCCGCCTCGGGCAGGCGGATCGGCAGCAGCAGCCGCGGCGCGGGGGGTTCCACCTGGACCGGGCCGGGATGCAGCCAGGCCGAGAGCGTCCAGGGTTCCGGGGCGGACGGGCGCGCGGGCGCGCTGGCGAGGGCCTGGAGGGACCGCACCGCCTCCATGGGGTCCTCCACGCTCGCCTGCAGGGCGCGGAGCGGGCGCTCCAGGGCGGCCGGGTCCAGGCCGGCCGCGGAGGCGGCCCGCAGGGCGCCCTCCCGCCAGGTCTGCGACGCCAGGGCCAGCCTCAGGCCGGGGTCCAGGTCCTGCCAGTCGGGCCAGGGCAGCCCTTCGCGGCGCAGGGGGCCGGCGATCCGGTTCCAGCGCTGCGGCAGGCGGCCCGGATCCTCCAGCGGCAGGTCCAGGGCCAGCGGCTGCAGGCCCGCTCCCAGCTGCCGGCCGAGGGCCTCCTGCAGGGACAGGGCCGGATTCCCGGTGAGGCGGAAGCGGCGCAGGTCCTCCTCCCAGCCGAGGCGCAGCGCCCCCAGGGAGAACAGAAGCACCGCCGCCGCCGCCAGGGCCGCCTTCGGCCGCGGGCTCCAGGCGTCCCTGGGCGTCCTGGCCGCGGCGGCCGGCGCGAACACCCCGGTGCCGCGGTCCAGGGCGAGCAGCGCGGCGGGCATCAGGATGAAGGTGGCCGCGGCGCAGGCGAGCAGGCCGAGGCCGGCGGTGATCCCGAGGTCCCGGAAGCCCGGGAAGGGCGCAGCGGCACAGGCCAGGAAGGCGGCCGAGGTCGCCAGCGCGCCGGCCGCCACCCCCGGCCCCGTCCCCAGCAGGGCGGCCCTCATGGCAGCGGCCTTGGTCCGCCCGGCCCGCCGCTCCTCCCGGTAGCGGCTGAACAGCAGGATCCCGACATCGTCGCCGATGCCCAGCAGGACCGCGCCGAAGGCCGCGGCCATGAGGTTCAGCTGGCCCAGCACCCAGCCCACCAGGCCCAGGGACCAGAGGATTCCGACCAGGAGCGGCAGCACCACGAACCCGTACCCGGCGAGGGTCCGGAAACCGATCCAGTACACCAGGCCGATGAGCAGGAAGCTGAGCAGGAAGCTGGCTGCGACCTCGCGGCCCAGCCGCTGGGATTCCCAGTAGGCGATGGCGTGGGCGCCCGTGGCCTGGATCCGGAAGGGCCGCGCCGGGCTCGCCTCGAGCGCCGCGAGCAGGTCCGCCTGCCGGGCCCGATCCGGCAGCGGGCCGGCGCAGCCCCGGCCGAGCCAGGTCAGGACCCGCGCCGTCGCCGCCGCGTCCCCGCTGGGGAACTGCAGCACCAGCGGCAGCAGCACGAACCGGTCGTCCTTGGTGGTCAGGTAGCCGGTCTTGAGCCGCAGGGGAAAGGCCCGCCCAGCCTGCATGGCGCGCTCGGCCGCGGGGTCCTCGGCCGGCAGGAGGCCGCGCAGTTGAAGGGGGTCCAGGGCCGCGAAGCGGGCGCGAACCGGATCGAGCCCGGCGAGGGCGGCGGCGGTGGCGCGGAAGCGCCGCTCCAGCTCGCCCGGCGCGTTCAGCGGCGCCAGGCGGTCGCCCAGGACGACCGGCGCCAGGGCGTAGAACTGTTCGGTGAGCATGCGCTCGACCACCCGGTCCCCGTCGATCAGGCTTCCGGCCGCGAGCAGCGGCGGCCAGAGCGAGGCTCCGCCGGGCCCGGGCACGGCGAGCGGGGCGGAGAGCCGGCCCTCGCCGCTCATCCCGTTCAGGGGCACCCCGTCCAGCAGGTGGGCCACCAGGCTTTCGGCCCAGGCCTCGCGGGCCTCGAGGTCCGCCGCGCCGCCCTCCGCCGCGAGCCACAGCAGTTCCTGGCGGCCCACGCCGGCCTCCAGGCTGGCCCGGACCACCGGGTGGTCGGTGGGCAGGAGGCTGAGCAGGTCGAGCCGCCGTTCCACCCTCAGCACGCCGGCCCCCAGCAGCAGGGTGGCCAGGGCCGCCACCACCCACAGGCCGGCCGGCTTGCGCAGGTGCAGCCGGAGGAGCGTGCGGAGCAGCCGCTTCATCGGACTAGGCGGCGTCCAGGCGGCCCATGATCCGGGCCAGGGTCGGGCGCAGCTCCACGCGCTGGGCCTGGGACAGCCGGTGCAGCAGGCTCGGGTCGTCCAGGCGGGCCAGGGCGCCGTTCTCCTGGGCGGCGAGCAGCTCCACCCAGCGGGTGGCCACCAGCAGCGTCGGACGTTCCTGCGCGTAGCGGTGGTCGAGGAGCTGGGCCACGGCGCGGGACACGCGCAGGTCCGGATCGAGCCGGTCGAGGTCGTCGAGGACCAGGCAGGGCACCTCCATCAGCGGCGCGATGCGGTCGCGCTCGCTGAGGAAGTCGGCGTTCTGGAAGCTGCGCACGTCGTAGTAGGTGTCCTTGAGTTCCTGGCTGAGGGTGCGCACCGACACGTAGCGGCCCTCCCGGCCGGTGCGCTGGCACCAGGAGCGCAGCGCGGCGCAGGCGAGGCTGCTGCGGCCGCTGCCGGGCTGGCCGTCGATCCACCACAGGTCGGAGGGCGGCCGTCCCTGGGCCGCCCAGCCCTTCAGGCCGGTCCAGCCGCTGGGTTCCTGCGCCGGCCGCAGGGAGTTCTGCGCGCGGCACTTGTGCAGGATGTGGTCGAGCATCCGCCGAAGGTCCTCTCCGGGGCCGCCGTCCCCCTCGGGACGCCGCAGCGCCTCCTCCGCACGCTGGACCTGCTCCTGCAGGGCGGGTTTCGGGTACTGCACCTTCCACCATTCCCAGAAGGCCTCGAAGCTGGCCTGGCGGTACCGGGCCGGCACCCCGGCGACGCGCTCGCCCGCGTCCTGCTGGCAGGCGCAGGGCCGCGCGGGGACCCGGGGGTCGCGGTCCAGGAGGAAGCCCGTCCCGCCGCAGTGCGGGCACCCGGCCCTGCCGGCCACTAGAACGCCTCGCCGCGGAGGAACTGCCCCAGGATCTCCCGGCGGCGGTCGCGGATCTTCACGAAGGCGCGCTCCTCGATCTGCCGGACGCGCTCGCGGGAGATCGGCGGCGAGAAGTCCTTGCCGATCTGCTCCAGGGTCATGGGCTCGCGGTTCTCCAGCCCGTAGTGCAGGGTGATGATCCGCCGCTCCTTCTCCGAAAGGCTGTCGAGGACCGCCTGCATCTGCTGGTGGAAGGCCTCCTGGTCGAGGATGGCCATGGCACTGGGCTCGACCTCCTGCTCCAGGCTGTCGCCCACGGTCAGGTCGGTCTCGCCCATGCCCTGCTCGGTGCTCACCGTGCTGGTGGTCTGCTGCAGCAGCTGCAGGCGCTCCACCTCCTCGACGCTGAAGTTCCCGGCGTCGGCGATCTCCTGCACGGTGGCGCTCCGGCCCAGGCGCTGGGCCAGCTGGTGGGTGAGGCGGTTGAGCTGGACCAGGTGGCCCGCCACCTTCTGCGGCAGGCGGATCTTCGAGCCGTGCTCGGCGAGGGCGTGGAAGATCGCCTGGCGCACCCACCAGGAGGCGTAGGTGAGGAACTTGTTCTCGCGGGTGGGGTCGAAGCGCTTGGCCGCCTCGATGAGGCCCAGGTTGCCCTCGCTGATCAGGTCCAGCAGGTCGAGGCCCATCCCCTCGAACTTGCGCGCCTCCTTCACCACGAAGCGCAGGTTGCCCTCCACCAGCCGGCGCAGACCCTCCGGGTTGCGCTCGTCCTGCCAGAGGTGGCCGTTGATGCGCTCCTCCTCCGGGGTGAGCAGCGGCATCTCACGGATCGAGTCGAAGTACTTGTCGAGCGCGCGCTCTTCGAGATGCCGGACGGGCACGGTTCACCAGAGGAAGGGTTCCAGGATAGCCGACGACGGTTCCCCGCGGAGATTCGGCGCGGGGCTACTTGGAACGCTTCAGGAGGCCATGGCTGGTCAGCTTCACCAGTCCGGTGGGGCTGGGCTTGCCGACCCCGGGATCGGGGTCGAGGCCCGCGGCGCGGAGCTTCGCCTCGTAGGCCTCGATCAGCTCCTGCATCTCAGTCTGCATCCGCTGGATCCGGTCGCGCAGCCCGAGGACCACCTCCACGCCCGCCAGGTTGACGCCCAGGTCCCGGGTGAGGCTGAGGATCAGCTCCAGCCGCTCCAGGTCCTCCTCGCTGAACAGCCGCGTCTTGCCCTCGGTCCGGCTGGGGAGCAGCAGGCCCTCCCGTTCGTAGAGCCGCAGCGTCTGGGGATGGATCTCGTAGCGGGCCGCCACCACGCCGATCATGTAGGCACCGGCCTTGGGATCCCGTCGCATCATGCCCTCCAGGCGTTCCGTCGGATGTCCGTGTCGTTCAGGGAGCCCAGCTCGCGGAGCAGCTCCTTGCTGCGCTCGTCCTGCACCTGCGGCGTGACCACCTGCACCTCGGCGATCAGGTCGCCACGCTGGGCCGACTTCGGGACCGGCATGCCCTGGCCCTTCAGCCGCAGCTTGCTGCCGCTCTGGGTGCCGGGGGGGATCTTGATGGTGCTGTGGCCGTCCGGGGTGGGCACCTCGACCTTCGCCCCCAGCGCCGCCTCGGTGAAGCTCACGGGCAGGGTCAGGTAGAGGTTCGCGCCGCGCCGTTCGAACTGGGGATCGGCCTCCACTTGCACGTGCAGGAACAGGTCGCCCGGGCCGCCGCCGCGGCGGCCTGCCTCGCCCTTGCCGGGAACCCTCAGCCGGGTTCCTTCCTCGACCCCGGCGGGGATGCCGATGGTGACGGTCTCGGTGACGCCCACCTTGCCCTGGCCGTGGCAGTCCGGGCACCTCGGCGCGGCCTTGCCGGATCCTCCGCAGGCCGCGCAGGGCTGGCGGCTCTTGAAGAAGCCGATGCCCCGCTCAAGGTGGCCCTTGCCCTGGCACCCGGGGCAGGTGGACTTCGTCCCGGGCCCTTCGCCGCTGCCCTGGCAGGCCCTGCAGGCGTCCGTGCGGCGCACCGACAGGCTGACCTTGGTGCCCTGGAAGGCGTCGCGGAAGCTCACCCTGAGGGTGTGCTGGAGGTCCTCCCCCCGCTCCGGGCCGCTGCGCCGGCCGCCGCCGAAACCCGAGAAGAAGTCCTCGAAGCCGTCGAACCCGAATCCCTGGAAACCCCCGCCCTGCGCCGCCGCGGCCGGGCCGGCGGGATCGCCGAACTGGTCGTAGTTGCGGCGCTTCTCGGGGTCGGAGAGCACGTCGTTGGCGGCGGACAACTCCTTGAAGCGCGCCTCGGCCTCCTTGTTGCCGGGGTTCAGATCGGGGTGGTACTTCCGCGCCAGCTTCCGGTAGACCTTCTTGATCTCCTCGTCCGAGGCGCCGCGGGGTACACCCAGCACCTTGTAGTAGTCGGGATGGGACATGGCGAGACTCTAGCGCAGATTTGCGCCGGTTCGACTAAGGTTTTCCGCATCCAGGAAAACGGCCGGGCGCCGCCCGGCCGCTCCAGGGACCCACCTCAGCTGACGACTTCGGCGTCGATAACGTTGTCATCCTTCTTCTGGCCTCCAGGTGGAGGCGGGGCGCCCGGACCGGGGGTGGGAGGCTCCTGCTTGTAGAGGTGCTCGGCCATCTTGTGCGAGGCGGCGTTGAGCTTTTCCAGGGCCTGCTTGATGCGTGCACCGTCGAGGCTGGAGAGGGCTTCCTTGCCTTCGGCGATCGCGGCCTCCAGGTCCTTCCGGTCTCCCTCGGGAACCTTGTCGGCGTTCTCCTTGAGCAGTTTCTCCAGCTGGTAGATGGCCTGGTCGAGGTGGTTCTTGTCCTCCAGCAGTGATTTGCGCTGCTGGTCCTCGGCCTGGTGCGACTCGGCGTCCCTGACCTTGGCGTCGATCTCCTCCTTGGAGAGCCCGGTGGTGCCGGTGAGGGTGATGCTGGAATCCTTGCCCGTGGCCTTGTCCTTGGCGGTGACGTGGACGATGCCGTTGGCGTCGATGTCGAAGATCACCTCGATCTGGGGCAGGCCGCGGGGCGCCGGGGGGATGCCGCCCAGGTGGAACTGGCCGAGCAGCTTGTTCCCTTCCACCAGGGGCCGCTCGCCCTGGAAGACCTCGATGTCCACGCCGGGCTGGTTGTCCACGGCGGTGGTGTAGACCTCGCTCTTGCGGGTGGGAATGGTGGTGTTGCGGGGGATGATCGTGCTCATCTGGCCGCCGTTGGCGTTGATGCCCAGCGACAGCGGGGTGACGTCCAGCAGCAGCACGCCCTTGACGTCGCCGGCCAGCACGCCACCCTGGACGGCCGCGCCGACCGCCACCACCTCGTCGGGGTTGACGCTCTTGTTAGGCTCCCGGCCGAAGATCTGCTTGACCAGCTCCTGCACCTTCGGAATGCGGGTGGAGCCGCCCACCAGCACGACCTCGTCGATCTGGCTGGTGCTCAGCTTGGCGTCGGCGATGGCGTTCTCGCAGGGCGTGCGCAGCTTCTTCAGGACCGGCTCGATCATCGACTCGAAGCGGGCCCGGGTCAGGGTCTGGGTCAGGTGCTTCGGTCCGCTGGCGTCGGCGGTGATGTAGGGCAGGCTGATGTCGGTCTGGGTGGTGGCCGACAGTTCGCACTTCGCCTTCTCGGAGGCCTCCTTCAGACGCTGCAGGGCTTCCGCCTGCTTGCGGAGGTCGATGCCCTCGGCCTTCTGGAACTCCTCCACCAGCCAGTCGATGATCACCTGGTCGACGTTGTCGCCGCCGAGGTGGGTGTCGCCGTTGGTCGACTTGACCTCGACCACCCCCTCGCTCACCTCGAGGATGCTGATGTCGAAGGTGCCGCCGCCGAAGTCGAACACCGCGATGGTGCCGTCCTTCTTCTTGTCCAGGCCGTAGGCCAGGGCTGCGGCAGTCGGTTCGTTGATGATCCGCATCACCTCCAGCCCGGCGATCGCGCCGGCGTCCTTGGTGGCCTGGCGCTGGGCGTCGTTGAAGTAGGCCGGCACGGTGATCACTGCCTGGGTGACCTTCTGCCCCAGGTAGGCTTCGGCGCTCTCCTTCATCTTGGTGAGCACCATGGCGCTGAGCTCCTCGGGGGTCTTCTTCTCGCCGTGGATGTCCACCAGGCAGCCGCCCTTGGGGCTGCGCTCGACGGTGTAGGGCACCAGCTTCTGCTCCTTGTCGCTGTCGGCGAAGGGCAGGCCCATGAAGCGCTTGATGGAATAGACGGTGTTCTTCGGCTGGGCGACCGCCTGGCGCTTGGCGGTGGCGCCCACCAGCCGCTCGCCGGTCTTGGGGTTGAAGCCGATGACGGAAGGCGTGGTGTCGTTGCCCTCCGCGTTCGGGATGACCTTGGGCACCCCGCCCTCCATGACCGCAACGCACGAATTGGTGGTGCCGAGGTCGATCCCGATGATCTTCGACATGGTTGCCTCCCTGGGGGCCCTGGACTCGGGCCACCGACCCACAATAGGCCTCCACCCAGAGGCCGTCAAGACAATCTACATTAAAAGACTAAAATTTTTTGTGTTGTTGAGAATCAGGTGAGGTCTTGAATGCGCTCGGTCAGGGGAATCCCCTATTCTTGGGACATGGTCGCCCGCCCCTGTCCGGTCTGCCGAACCCTCGCCCCCTGGGAGGGCAACTCCAGCCGGCCCTTCTGCTCCGAACGCTGCCGCCTGCGCGACCTCGGCGCCTGGAGCGCGGAATCCTACCGGATTCCGGCGAGTCCCTCCGATTCCCAGGAAGAGGCTTGGTCCGAGGGCGCGGAGCACGGACATCCGTCCCCCCCAACCCCCTGAACGGAAGGGATCTTGGCCGAATCCAAGCACAGCACCGGCCGATGGCGGCTCCGGGTCAGGGCCGGGACCGGGCTCGACCCATCCACCCCCCATGCGCGGCTGCGTCGGCGGCTGCTGGCCCTGGTGGCCCCGCTCATCGAACGACAGGGCGAGGAACGGCCCTTCTTCGGCATCCTCCACGAATTGCTGGACCGCCACCCGGGCCTGACCCTGGGCAGGCTCCTGGACGAGGCCGGCGAGCAGGTCTGGGGCCTGACGGTGCTGTTCCTGGCCCTGCTGACCTTCCTGCCGGGGGTGGCGAACATCCTCAGCCTGGCCACCCTGGTGGTCGGCCTGCAGATGCTGTGGGGGTCGCCCCACCCCTGGCTGCCCGGCCTGCTGCAGGGCCAGGTCCTCCACCACGGGCGCACCAAGAACCTGCTCGCCGCCATCGAGCGCCGGCTGGCATGGCTGCTCCGCCGCCGCACCTCGCGGCGCAAGCCGAGCCTGCGCTTCGCCGGCTTCCTGGTGGCCTGGAGCGCCTTCCTCGCCTCGCTTCCCCTCCTGCTGCCCTTCGCCAACGTCCTGCCGGCCATCGCGCTGATCCTGCTCGGGGCCGCCCTGCTGGAGGAGTGGCCACTGCTGGCCTGGCTCGGCGCCGCCTGCAGCCTGGGAACCACCATCTACTTCGCGTTCTCGATCCAGCAGATCGTCCACTGGACCCTGAGTTTCTGGCGCGCCCTGGCAGGGTGATCCGATGCGATTCGACGCCCTCACCCTCTTCCCCGAGTTCTTCGAGGTGGCCCGCCTGGGCGTGACCGGACGCGCCTTCCGCGAACTGGGCCACGTGCTCGAGGCCCACTCCTTCCGTCCCTTTTCCGGAAACACCTTCGGCCACGTGGACGATGCCCCCTTCGGCGGCGGCCCGGGGATGGTGCTGCGACCGGAGGTCCTGCGCGACGCCCTGGCCTCCCTGCCGGTCCTTCAAGCCCGGCGGGTGGTCCACTTCAGCCCCGCCGCCCCGCCGCTCCGCCACGCCGACGTGCTGGACCTCGCCCGCCTGGACCAGGTCGTCCTGGTCTGCACCCGCTACGAGGGTCTCGACCAGCGCGCGGTCGAGCGCCTGGTGGACCAGGAGTTCAGCGTCGGCGAGGTGGTCCTGTCCGGCGGCGAACTGCCGGCCCTGGGCCTGATCGACGCGGTCTGCCGCTGGCTGCCCGGGGTCCTCGGCAACGAGGACAGCGCCGCCGAGGACAGCTTCGCCTCCGGGCTCCTGGACCACCCGCACTACACCCGGCCTGAGTGCTTCGACGGGCTCGAGGTGCCGGCGGTGCTCCGCTCGGGGAACCACGAGGCGATCCGGCTCTGGCGGCTCCGCGAGGCCATGCGCCGCACCCGGGACCTGCGGCCGGAGCTCTGGCACGCCTTCCTCCGGGATCGGCTAGCGCATCTGACCCGTCCGGAGCAATGGTGCGCCTGGCAGGTGGAGCACCCGGAGTGCCTGGATGCGCCCAGGCCCCGGGGCTGGCGCTGGCCGGGTTAATGTTCTCCGGGGGTCCCGCGCTTCGCCGCTCCGGCGTAACGGCACACCCCCGGACCCCCGCCGGAAGCCTCGGCGCAGTTGATTCTTCGCGTGCTCCCCGGTGAGGCCGCGGCTTCACCCTTGCGGGTCAAGGGTTTTCCGGTAGACTGGAGGGCCCCGAGCGGGATCTTTCGTGCCATGTCCCTTCCTTCGCTGGATGCCCCGGACCGCTGGCCCCAGGAGCAGACATGAGCGATTTCATCTTCGAGAAGGTCGAATCCGGCCTGATGCGGAAGGACCTGCCCCGGCTCAGCCCCGGTGATTCCGTCAAGGTCCACGTGAAGGTCCGGGAAGGCGAGAAGGAGCGCATCCAGGTCTTCCAGGGCACCATCATCGGTCTGCGCGGCGGCGGCCTGCGCACCACCTTCACCGTCCGCAAGGTCAGCATGGGCATCGGCGTCGAGCGGGTGTTCCCCCTGCACGGTCCGGTGATCGACCGGATCGAGGTGGTCCGCCACAACCGCGTCCGCCGCGCCAAGCTCTACTTCCTCCGCACCAAGATCGGCAAGGCCGGCCGCCTCAAGGAAGTCCGCGAGACCGCCGAGTAGCCGCTCCAGGCCCGAACGGCGGCGCCCTGCGGGGCGCCGCCGTTTTTTGGGCGGCCCGGAACTAATCAGTCCCGTCCCCCACCCGTAGGCTGGAGGCACCCGCCTGTCGCGGGTCTGCCCAGACTTCAAGGAGGACCCATGCTCCGTACTCCCCGCCTCGCCGTCCTGGCCCTGGCCCTGTCCGCCGGACTGGCCCGCGCCGAGGATCCGCGCTTCGGCGTGCAGGTGCACGGCAACATCCCCACCGGCGACCTGAAGGACGCCGTCGACAGCAAACTCGGCGTGGGCGGCGGCGCCCACGTCACCTTCGACCTGGGCAACGGCCACCTCGTCCGGCCCCGGCTCGACTACGTGTTCTTCCCCGAGGCCACCGTCTCCGCCATCAAGAACAAGGTCAACTGCCTCAGCGCCGGCGCCGACTACCTCTACTTCCTGGCCGAGAAGCCGGAAGGCCTGTACCTGACCGCCGGCCTCTCCCTCCACCACTGGAAGGTGGACGCCACCGCCGCCGGGATCAGCGTCTCCGACACCAGCAACAAGCCCGGCTTCAGCGCTGGCCTGGGGTACATCTTCAATTCGTCCTTCGGCGCCGAGGTCCGCTACCTGGCCTCCAAGTACGGGGCCGGCTCCAGGGACATCACCGCCAACGCCCTGCAGGCCGGCGTGACGCTGCGGTTCTAGGGGTCTTCCGCCGGGGCCGGATTTCCGCCCATTCGGCCAGCCCTGCGACCCGTTCGCAGGGCTGGGACGGCCCGGCGGCCCGGCCATGGTTGGCTGCAGCCCGCGCTGCACTACATTGGATGCTGCCGCGCCCGATCCAGTCCAGCGTGCGGCACGCAGGGAGGGGGAGGGGGCCCGGTCCGGGCCCCCTTTGTCGTGCCCGGTCAATCCAGCCCGTAGGCCTTCCAGTTCGCCTCGAGCCGCTGCAGGACCGCCTCCGGGAACACCAGGTCGCGCGGCCACTCGCGCGGGAACCCGTCGAACGGCTTGTTCTTGCGGGTGGCGTCGATGCCGACCTTGGAGCCGAAGGCGAAGCGGTCGGAGCTGTGGTCGAGCACGTCGAGGGGCCCTTCGCTGAACAGCATGTCGCGGCGCGGATCGACGTTGCTGGTGAGGCGGAACAGCACCTCGTTGAGGTCGTGCGGGTCGATGTCCTCGTCGACCACCACCACGCCCTTGGTGAACATGATCTGGCCGGTGCCCCAGATGGCGTTCATCACCTTCTGCGGGTGGCCGGGGTATTCCTTGCGGATCGAGAGGATCACCAGGTTGTGGAAGGCCCCCGCCGCCGGCAGGTGCATGTCGCGGATCTCCGGCAGGACCATCCGCAGCAGCGGAAGGAAGATGCGTTCCGTGGCGTAGCCCAGCCAGGCGTCCTCCTGGGGCGGCCGGCCGACGATGGTGGCGGGATAGACCGGGTCCTGGCGGTGGGTGATGGCCTCCACGTGCAGCGCCGGGTAGTCGTCGGCCAGCGAGTAGTAGCCCGTGTGGTCGCCGAAGGGGCCCTCGCGGCGCAGCTCCCCGGGGTCCACCCAGCCCTCGATCACCAGTTCGGAATCCGCGGGGACCTCGAGGTCGTTGGACACGCACTTCACCAGCTCGACGCCTTCGTTGCGCAGGAAGCCGGTGAACATGACCTCGGAGAGGAAGGGCGGCAGCGGGGCGGTGGCCGCATAGAGCAGCGCGGGATCGCCACCGAAGGCCACCGCCACCGGCATCCGCTCGCCCGGGGCGTAGCCGTGGCGGGCCCGCGCGCCGTCGTGGTGCAGCTGCGTGTGGAAGCCCAGGGTGCGGTCGTCGTAGACCTGCAACCGGTACAGGCCCATGTTGCGGCGGCCGTCCTTGTGGCGCACGTGGCTCATGCCGAAGGTGATGAAGGGGCCGCCGTCCTCCGGCCAGGTGGTCAGCACCGGCAGTTCCGAAAGCCGCACCCGGTCGCCGGTCTTGACCACCTCCTGGCAGCGCCCCTTGCGGACCGTCTTCGGGATCCAGGAGGCGGCGTCGAACAGCAGCGGCACCTTGGCCAGCTTGTCCATCAGGCTGGAGCCCGGCCGCGGCAGGGCCTCCTGGACGAGGCGCTCGATGCGGTCGGCGATCGCGTCGATGCCGCGCGGTTCGGCGCCGACCCCAAGGGCCATCTCCATGCGCCGCCGGCTGCCGTAGACGTTCATCGCCACGGGGATGGACCCGCCGCCCGCGGGCCGCTCGAACAGGAGGGCCTTGCCTCCGCCGGGCGCCTTGCAGGCGCGGTCGGCGATGGCGCCCATCTCCAGGCGGGGATCCACCGGGGCGGCGATCCGCTTCAGTTCGCCGGCGGTCTCGAGCTGGCTGAGGAAGGTCTGGAAGTCGCGGCCCACGGGTGTCCTCCCTCAGCGTTCCATCGTGGGGCCGTGCGCGCCCCCGATCCTGTCCAGGACGTGCTGGGCCAAGGCCGCCTCGACCTTCGGATGAAGGTTCACGAACTCCACCCCGACGAGGACGAACCCGTCGGTCTTGCCCGGCACCTTGCCCATCAGCCAGGAGACCTGTCCCTGCAGCGGGACGGCCGGAAGGCCCGGGTGGTCCACGTACAGGGCAGCCAGGACGGTGCCCTTGCCGAGCGGTTCAGCCTCGCGCGCCTCCAGCCGAAGGCAGAGTCCGCCGGCACTCAGGTCGGCGAGGGGGACGCCGGCGAAGGCCCGGTCCGCGGCCCGGAACCGCGCCGTGTATCCACCGCCCACGCTCAGGCGGGGGTGGCGGCGGCGGTCGGCGGAGGGGTCCATGGTGCCGGTCCAGGATGGCAGTCCTGGGGGACCGCCGCGAGGGCCGACGGTCCAGTCCTTTCCCGTTGAGTTTCTAGGCGCATCCTGGCAAGCTGGAAGGCCCTGCTGGCCACGGGCCCTGCAAGAGCATCCTGCCGGATCGCCGCCCCGAGCCGCCCAACAACGAGGAATTCCCATGTACGCAGTCATCCAGACCGGCGGGAAGCAGTACCGCGTCGCCGAGGGCGACGTGCTCCGGGTCGAGCTGCTCGCCTCCGAGCTCAAGGCCAAGGTGGTCTTCGACCAGGTGCTTCTGGTGGCGAAGGGCGACGACCTGAACATCGGCCGCCCCACCGTGGCCGGCGCCAAGGTCGAGGCCGAGGTGATCCGCCACGGCCGCGGCAAGAAGGTCACCACCTACAAGAAGAAGCGCACCACCACCTACGCCCGCACCATCGGCCACCGGCAGGACTTCACCGAGGTGCGCATCGAGGGCATCAAGGGCTGATCCGCCCGCCCGCGCCGCCCTTCCCTCCACCCCCTTCGAATTCCGCACTGAAAGAGGTTCGTCATGGCTCACAAGAAAGGCGTCGGCTCCAGCCGCAACGGTCGCGATTCCCACTCCCAGCGCCTCGGCGTGAAGGTCTTCGGCGGGCAGCTCTGCACCGCCGGTTCCATCATCGTCCGCCAGCGCGGCACCCGCTTCAACGCCGGCCTCAACGTCGGCATGGGCACCGACCACACCCTGTTCGCCAAGGTCGACGGCACCGTCCGCTTCCAGGACAAGGGCCAGCACGGCCGCTTCATCCACGTCGATCCGGTCCAGGACTGATCGGGGGTTCCGCGCCGCGCTGGCCCGCCGCCGCGGCACACCCCCGAACCCCCGCGCTCAAGCCAGGCGGAGCCTGGCTTGAGCTTTTTCCGTTTGCGTGATTTCATCGCCGGACAGCAGCCATGTTTCTTGATCAGGTCACCCTTCAGGTGCAGGCCGGCCACGGCGGAGCCGGGGCGGTGAGCTTCCGCCGCGAGAAGTTCGCCGAGCATGGCGGACCGGACGGCGGCGACGGCGGCCTGGGCGGATCGGTTTTCCTGCTGGCCAACCGGGCGCTCAACACGCTGAACCCCTACCGCAACACCAAGGAGTTCGCCGCGGGCCGCGGCGAGGGCGGCGCCGGGAGCATGAAGAAGGGCGGCGACGGCGCCGACGTGGTGCTGCAGGTGCCCCTCGGCACCATCGCCCGCGACGGCCAGACCGGCGAGCACCTGGCCGAGCTGCTCACGGACGGCCAGCGGGTCTGCGTCGCCCGCGGCGGCCGCGGCGGCCTCGGCAACACCCGCTTCAAGAGCAGCACCAATCGGACCCCGCGCAAGGCCCAGCCCGGCGAGGAAGGGGAGGCCCGCGCCCTGGAGCTGGAACTGAAGCTGATCGCCGACGTCGGCCTGGCCGGCTTCCCCAACGCCGGGAAGAGCACCCTGGTGGCGAGGGTCAGCGCGGCCCGGCCGAAGATCGCCGACTATCCGTTCACCACCCTGGAGCCCCAGCTCGGGGTGGTCAATCCCGGCGCCTTCGGCGGCGACGACCTGGACAGCTTCGTCATCGCCGACATTCCCGGGCTCATCGAGGGGGCCGCGGGCGGCGCCGGCCTCGGCATCCAGTTCCTGCGCCACGTCGAGCGCACCCGGATGCTGCTGCAGCTGGTGGACCTCTCCGACCCGGCCCGCGAGCCCGAGGAGGCCCTCCGCATCATCGAAGGGGAACTCGCGGCCTTCAGCCCGGTGCTGGCGGCCAAGCCGCGCTGGCTGGTGGGGACCAAGCTCGACGCCCTGCAGGACGAGGACCGCCGCGGACGCTTCGAGGCGGCCTGCCGGAGCCGGGGGCAGGAGCCGTTCCTGATCTCGGGCGTCACCGGCGAGGGGCTCCGCAGCCTGGTGCTGCGGCTCAGCCTGGCCCTCAAGGAACTGCCGAGGGGCTGATGCGGGTCGGCCTCCTGGGCGGCAGCTTCGACCCCCCCCACGCGGGCCACCTGCGCCTGGCCGAACTCGCCTGGCAGGGGCTCGGGCTGGACGAGCTGCGCTTCCTCCCGGCCGCGCGGGCACCCCACAAGCAGGACCCGGGAAGCAGCCCCCGGGTGCGCGAGCGGCTGCTGCGGACCGCCCTCCGCGGCCGGCCCTGGAGCGTCGAGACCCTGGAGATCGAACGCGGGGGCACCAGCTTCACCGTCGACACCCTCGAGGCCCTGGCTCGGCGCGAACCTGGGCACGCCTGGATCCTCGTGCTGGGATCGGACCAGGCCGCCGGCCTCCCCGGCTGGCACCGCCCGGAGCGGATCTGGGAGCTCGCCTCCGTTGCGGCCTCGCTCCGCCCGGGGCAGGCCGCCGCCCTTCCGGCGGAAGTCCTGGCCCGGCTTCGCCCGGACTGGTCCGGCGCGCCCGGGGAACTGGTGCAGCTGCCCAGCACCGGGCTTGAGCTGTCCTCCACGGAGCTGCGCCGCCGGCTCGCCTGCGGGGAGTCGCCCTCGGGGCTGGCGCCCGAAGTCCTTGCTGCGATCCAGGCCGAAGCCTTGTACCGTTGATGCTGCACCGGAGTCCGAATGGTTCTTGATCCCCGGCTGGGCCTCGTGGTCGAGGCGGCCCGCTCGAAGAAAGCCTTCCGCATCCGCCTCCTGGACGTGCACGGAATCGCCACCTTCACCGATGCCTTCGCCTTCATGAGCGGCGGCAGCGACCGGCAGAACCGCGCCATCGCCGAGGAGGTGGAGAGCCACCTCAAGAAGCACGGGCACCGGCCCATCGCCACCGAGGGCGACGCGATCGGCGCCTGGATCCTGCTGGACTACGGCGACTTCATCGTCCACGTGATGGACGAGGACTCGCGCCGACACTACAACCTGGAAGAACTGTGGAAGGCCGGCCGGGAGCTCGAGCTGCCGCCGGAGCCGCCGCATCCCGGGTCCGCTCAAGGCTGAGCCTCCGGAGGTCCCCTTGCTCGAGATCAACAACCCCTTCGAAGCCATGCAGGCCCGCCTGCGGGTGGCCTCCGAGCTGTACGGGCTGGACGAGACCCTGTTCAAGGTGTTCATGGCGCCGGTGCGCTCGATGATCGTGTCGCTGCCGGTGCACATGGACGACGGCCGCTGGGAGGTCTTCACCGGCTACCGGGTGCAGCACAACATCGCCCGCGGCCCCGCCAAGGGCGGCATCCGCTACGACCTCCACGTCAATCTCGACGAGGTCAAGGCGCTGGCCGCCTGGATGACCTGGAAGACCGCCGTCGTCGACGTGCCCTTCGGCGGCGGCAAGGGCGGCATCGTCTGCGACCCGTCGCGGATGAGCGACGGCGAACTGGAGCGGCTCACCCGCCGCTACACCGCCGAAGTCATGGACATCCTCGGCCCGGACCGCGACGTCCCGGCTCCGGACATGGGCACCAACGCCCAGACCATGGCCTGGGTGCTGGACACCTACGCCATGCACGTGCGGCGCACGGAGAACGCCGTGGTCACCGGCAAGCCGCTCGGCCTGGGCGGCAGCCTGGGCCGCAGCGAGGCCACCGGCCGCGGGGTGCTGATCACCGCCCGCGAGGCCATGCAGCGCCTGGGCAAGCCCCTGGCCGGGGCGACCGTGGCGGTGCAGGGCTTCGGCAACGTCGGCAGCCAGAGCGCCCGCCTGCTGCACGAGGCGGGGGCACGGATCGTCGCCGTCTCGGACCTGCAGGGGGCGGTCAAGAACGAGCGCGGCATCGACGTCCACGCCTTGATGAAGCACAACCAGGAGGCCAAGACCGTGGTCGGCTTCAAGGGCGCGGAGCCCTTCGAGGCCGCCGACCTCCTGACCATGGCGGTGGACATCCTGGTGCCCGCGGCGCTGGAGAACCAGATCACCGACGAGAACGCGCCCCGGGTCCGGGCCAAGGTGGTGGTGGAGGGCGCCAACGGCCCGACCACGCCCGCCGCGGATCCGATCCTGCTGGAGAACGGGGTGCTGGTGGTGCCGGACATCCTGGCCAACGCCGGGGGCGTGACCGTCAGCTACTTCGAGTGGGTGCAGAACCGCATCGGGTACTACTGGCGCGAGCGCGAGGTCAACGAGAAGCTCGTGGAGTACATGACCCACGCCTTCCACTCGGTGTTCTCCACGACCGACAAGTACAAGACCAACCCGCG
>JAYRFV010000058.1:0-5759 GCA_041908165.1 Holophagales bacterium
ACGGGCAGGACGCACCACTGCTGCTACGGCCTTCCGCGGCACCCCGGCCCACCATCGCACACCGGAGCCACTCCGCTCCACCCAGCCGCGTGTTTCATCCGGGCGATGGTCGGCGCCGGCGGCCCGAGATGCCCGCTAACCCATCGTTCAACCCGGACCCAGCCGCTTCCATCACCCATGCTCTTTCTTGTTCATGCTTCCCCGTCTCTGTTCCGCGTCCGGCCTGCGGCTGGGCCGGTTAACTTCCATCGTTAGGCGGTGCCTCAGTAATGGAATCGAAGTTGAGCTATCAACAGTGCACCATCTTCAACACGGTAGACAATCCGATGTTCATCGGTGATACGGCGCGACCAGCATCCGGTGAGGGCGTGTTTCAAGGCTTCGGGTTTGCCAATACCAGCAAAGGGCTCGCGCTGGATCTCTTTTATCAGCTTGTTGATTCGTTCAACCATTTGCTTATCATGCTTTTGCCAGTACAAATAATCTTCCCATGCCTCATCTGCGAAAATTAGCCTCATTTTGCCAACTTCCGCTCCACGCCCCTCCCGGCGTTCAACTGTCCCACGGCCGAAAGAAGTCGTTTGGCATTGGCCGGCGTTCGCAACAGGTAGGCGGTTTCCTCAAGGGCGTTGTAGTCCTCCAGCGAGAGCATGACCACCGCCTGGTCGCTGTTTCGGGTAATGATCAAGGCCTCGTGGTCATTGCAAACCTGGTCCATGGTGCTGGCCAAGTTCGCCCTGGCGGCTGTGTAGGTTATGGCGTTCATGGCTCCTCCAAACTGTACGGTTTACTGTACAACAAAAGGACTGCCGAGTCAAGCCCACGGGCGCCTAACACGGCGTTCAACTCGGCTCCAGACGCTACGGTCTTTCAAACTCCCGTGGTCGCTTCAGACTTCCCGTCCTCAACCACCGTCCGGCCTGCGGCTGGGCCGGTTAAATTTCATCGTTAGGCTACCAACGGAGTAAAAAATGTTAAGGCAACTACTTCCACTTGTCCTCACGCCATGCTTCGTGCTAGCCGCAGAACCCCAGCAATCACCAAAACTGGTTGGTGAGAACGATGCAAAGCAATTAATTGAGAAGGCACTTACAAATTTTGTTTCAGAAAGATATAAAGAAGGTTTTGAAGATCTTGCTCCGTACTGGAAGTTACCAAAAAATGAAATCGACATGCTGCTTATGCAAACTATTTCCCAGCGATCAACAGTGAAGCCACGCTATGGATCGAGCCTAGGGTTTGAAATGATCAGTAAAAATACAGCAGGATCCTCATTCTTAAAATTTGTCTATATTGAAAAGCTTCAAAATACGGCAGTTCGGTACACATTTGTTTTTTATCGCCCAAAGGATTCATGGGAACTTCAGGCAATGTTATGGGATGACAAAATTAATCTCCTATTCTGTGAATAATGCCTACCCATAATACCGTTCACTTAAGTATTGACCAGCCATCCTGAGGGCCTAGGCCCGGTCCGCCCCGTCGCAGCAGCCTGGCGTACCGGGCTTGCACTCCCTGCCTCCGTGCGCGGGGTCAGCTCGGACGTTTGCCCTCTCCCAACCTTCACGGCCATGATCGACCCAGGAGCGGAGCCCCTTGGCCAAATACCTGATCTCCTTCCCCAGCGCGGCCATGGCCGTTCCCGCTCCTGAGTTGGACGCAGTGGGACGCGATGCGCATGCAGTGATCCAAGAGGCAAAGGCGGCTGGCGTGTACATCTTTGCCGGCGGAATCGACGACAGCGCCTCCCCCGTGCTGGTTGCTGCCGATGGCTCGGTCGCCATGGGAGGCTACCCGTGGGCACCCCTGCTCAATGGTGGGTTTACCATCCTCGACCTGCCCACGCGCGCGCACGCCATCGGGTGGGCCGCCCGAATCGCAAAGGCCTGCCGCTGTGACCAAGAACTGCGCGTTTTCGGTCCTGACCCGCAGTCCTGATGCCGCACGGAGGGAAATCGGCCAACCCCTTCGTCCGGCCTGCGGCTGGTCCGGTCGGCTCCCTCCGTCGGGCAGCCCCAGGGTCCCGCTGTTTCCTCACAGGAGTGGTGATGAGCCATCCGGTTTACGCCTTGAATCTCTTCGATGTCTCGAACAGGGACGAATACCGCGCCTACGCCCGCCGGTCCGCTCTGGAAGTGCAGACCCACGGGGGTCGCGTGGTGGCGCTCGGGCGGTTCCGGGAAGCCGTGGCCGGAGACCTCGCGCCCCGTTCGGTGCTCATCCTCGTGGAATGGGAATCCAGGGAGGCCTTCGACAGCTACTGCGAGGACCCGGCGCTTTCCGACCTGCATCCGCACCGGGTCAACGGCACCGGCAGCTACATCTGGCACCTCTTCGACAAGCTCCCGGACCTCCGACCGGTGCTCAAGGATCTTGGGTGACCTCGGAATGCGTCGCGTTCAACGCGGTCTCGCCCGCCCCGGCTCCGCCCGGTGCCGAACCCGGGTGCTGCCTCCGGGGCCCTGCTTCGCCGCCCTGAACCGGGCCCGCCCCAGTCGCCCTATACTTGAGCCCACGAAACAGGTGCCCGCCATGGTCAAGTTCCTTCGCCTGTTCCTTGCGGTGCTGGCCGGGCTGGTCGTCGGCAGCGTGGTCAACATGGGCCTCATCCTCGTCAGCGGCAGGATCATCCCGCCGCCCCCGGGGGCGGACGTGACCACCGCGGAGGGGCTCAAGGCCTCCCTGCACCTGTTCGAGGCCCGGCACTTCGTGTTCCCCTTCCTGGCGCACGCGCTGGGCACGCTCGCCGGGGCCTTCGCCGCCGGGCTTCTCGGGCCGGGGCGGTCCGCCCTTCCGGCCTCGATCGTCGGCGGGCTGTTCCTGGCCGGCGGCCTGGTCAACGCCTTCCTGCTCCCGGCTCCCCTCGGGTTCACCGCCCTCGACCTGGTGCTCGCCTACGTTCCTGCCGCCTGGCTCGGCCAGGCCCTCGCGGCTGGGCTTCACGGGCGCCGGAGGGGGGGCGCAGGCCAGGCCCCCTGAGCCCGGGTCCCGTGCCGCTGCCGGAAACCCTTGCGCGAGCGGGCGCCGCGCTCGGCGCCCTCGGGGGCCTCTACTACCTGGCGGACACGCTGGCGGGGCGGGCCCGGCCCAACCGCGTCACCTGGCTGCTCTGGGGCATCTTCCCGATGGTCGTCTTCGCGGCGCAGCGGGCCCAGGGGGTGCAGGGCCTGTCCTGGGTCTCCTTCGCCGCGGGGCTGACCCCGCTGCTGGTGTTCGCGGCCTCGTTCTTCAACCGGGGCGCCTACTGGAGGACCGAGCCCCGCGACGTCGCCCTGATGGCCGCGGCCATCCTCGGCATGGCGCTCTGGGCGCTGACCGACCGGCCCAACCTCGCCCTGGCCTTCGCCCTGGCGGCGGACGTGCTGGCGAGCCTGCCGACGCTGCTCAAGGCCTGGCGGCACCCGCACACCGAGAGCTGGGCCGGCTACGCCATCAGCGCGGCCGGGTTCGGACTGAGCCTGCTGGCGGTGCGCAGCCCCACCTTCGCCGAATCCGCCTTCGCCGCCTACGTCTTCCTCCTCAACGCCGCCCTGGCGGCGCTGGCCGCCCGGAGGCCCGGCGCCGCCCGCGCCGGGTGACGTGCGATGATCTCCCGTCCAGGAGGCCGGCGATGGCGCCACGGGAGATCTCGAAGCTGCTGTTCACCAGCGTCTACCCGCTGTACGTGCAGAAGGCGCAGCGCAAGAACCGGACGCAGGAGGAGGTCGACGCCGTGATCGGCTGGCTGACCGGCTACAGCCGCGCCGACCTGGCCCGGTTCAGCGCGGAGCCCATCGACTTCCAGACCTTCTTCGACCGGGCTCCGGCGCTCAATCCGGCCCGCGCGCGCATCACCGGCAGCGTGTGCGGCGTCCGGGTGGAGGACATCCAGGACCCGATGACGCAGAACATCCGCTACCTGGACAAGCTGGTGGACGAACTCGCCAAGGGCCGGCCGCTGGCCAGGATCCTGCGGACCGCCGAAGGGGGCTGAAGCCGGCCGGCGCGGGCGCCCGACAGGAGGGAGGATGGCGGAATTCGACCCATTCCCGGAGGTGGACGGGATCCTCGCCCTCCACGCCGAGGCCCTGGGCGGAGCCTTCCAGGGCTACCGGAACCATGCCACCCGCGTGCTGCACCTGCTCTTCGCGCTCGCGCCGGGGCTCCGCGCCGCCCCCGGGGCGCTCCTCGTCGCCGCCGCGTGCCACGACCTCGGCATCTGGACCGCCGGCACCTTCGACTACCTGGAACCGTCCTGCGCACTGGCCCGGCGCCACCTGGCCGAGCGCGGGCTCTCCGGGTCCAGCGAGGCGGTGGCGCGGATCATCCAGTGGCACCACAAGCTGCGGACCTACCGGGGGCCGGACGCCGAGGTGGTCGAGGCCTTCCGCCGCGCCGACCTGGTGGACCTCTCGCTGGGCCGGGTCCGTTTCGGCCTCGAGCCGGCCTTCGTGGCCGGTGTCCGCGCCGCCTTCCCCAACGCGGGCTTCCACCGGCTCCTGCTGGCCCTGGGCTTCCAGCAGCTGCGGCGGTCGCCGCTGCGGCCCCTTCCCATGGTCCGCTGGTAGCGGCCGCCCCCTCCGGAGGACTCCCGTGCTGCAGACCCTCGCCCTCGTCACCGCCCTGCTGGCCCAGCCGGCGGGCCCGGCCACCGGCTCCGGTTCCCTGGAAGTTCCGGGGAGCGAGGCCCGGCGGCCCTTCGCGCCGCGCTTCGCCCACGCCTACGCCGAGGGGACCGGTGCCCGGCGCAGCACCTGGCTGGTGCTGACCGAGCGCGAGCCGCCCGTGAAGACTTGGATGGCCGCCCAGGACCGGGCCGAGGCGCGGCGCCTGTGGAGCGAACGGGAGCGGGCGGCCTTCCTGGCCGTCAAGCTGGATGCCGAGGGCAAGGTGGACCTGCTGTTCGCCTGTCCGGCCAACGGCCTGGTCAACACCGAGATGCTCAGCACCTGGAACGGGCTGGACAGCGTGCAGGTGGCCTTCGAGGCGCGCGATGGACGGCGCCTGAAAGGCACCCTGCGCACCGGCAGCGGCGCCTGCCCGGGGCCCGACGGCCGGCCGGTGTACTGCACCGCCACCGGCGCCTACGGCTTCGACGCGCCCCTGGAACCTTGACCGCGCCGCTACGATGGGGTCGGCCGCCGGGGATGCCGGACCGGCCGGTCGCCCCTCCCGGAGGAACCATGGCCCTGTTTCCCGCCCTCGCCACGCTCCTGCTGGCAGCGCCGATCCCGGCCGAGGTGCCCGCGGCGGTCACCTCCACCACCCTGCTGCGGACCGGGACCAGCTGGAACGGCAGGCCCCTGCAGATGCGCCGCAGCGAGCGTCCGGAGGTCCAGACCGTGGTCGTGGAGATCGCCCCCGGCGCCCGCACCGCCTGGCACCTGCACGCGGTCGTCAACATCGCCTACATCCTGGAAGGGCGGGTGCGGATCGAGCTGGAGGAGGGGAAGGCCCGGGAATTCGGCGCCGGCGAGTCCTTCGCCGAGGTGGTGGACACCTGGCACCGCGGCGTCAACGTCGGCCCGGGGCCGCTGAAGATCCTGGTGGTCTACCTCGGCGAGGCGGGGGTGCCGATCTCCACGGCGAAGGCGCCGCCGGCCGCCGGGATGCCCTGAATCCGCGACCTCCAGCTGCGGCGGCCCCCCTCAGCGGACCTGGGCGGCGAGCCGCGCCCGGGTGGCCGCGTCGGCGGCGACCAGGTGCTCCACCCGCAGCGAGGCCAGGGTGATGTCCAGGGGCGTGCCGAAGGTGGTGAACAGGCTGAAGAAGGCCAGTTC
>JAYRFV010000059.1:0-2470 GCA_041908165.1 Holophagales bacterium
CCTGTGGGTGCTGGCCCTCGACCAGCCCACGCCGGTCAAGGTCGATGCGGACCTGTTCGACACCCCGCTCTGCAACCTGGATCCGGCCTGGTCGCCGGACAGCCGCTGGGTCGTCTACAGCAAGCAGCTGCCCAACCACCTCCACGCGCTGTTCATCTATGGCGTCGAGGACGGCAGGGTCCGCCAGGTCACCGACGGCCGCAGCGACGCCTTCTCCGCCCGCTTCGATCGGAATGGCAAGTACCTCCATTTCCTCGCCAGCACCGGGGCGGGCCTCGCCCCGGGCTGGCTGGACATGACCTCGATGGGACGGGCGGTCACCAGCAGCGCCTATGCCCTGGTCCTGCGCCAGGACCTGCCCAGCCCGGTGGCCCCGGAGAGCGACGAGGAGAAGGATCCCAAGGCTGATCCCAAGCCGGCGAAGAAGGACGCCCCCAAGGCCGAGGAGGAGAAGAAGCCCGACCCGGTCCGCATCGATTTCGACGGCCTGGAGCAGCGGATCGTGTCCCTGCCCATCCCCCGCGCCAACTACACGGCCCTCGAAGCCGGCGCCGAAGGCGTGCTGTTCCTGCTGGAGAGCCCGGTGGCCCTGGCCGACGAGGACTATGCGGAGGCGGAACCCCCGGCGCAGACCGTCCACCGCTTCGACCTCAAGACCCGCAAGACCGAGAAGTTCCTGGACGCCGTGGATGCGCCCAGTCCCGCCAACGGCGGCCTGCTGACCTTCCTGCCCACCGCGGACGGCAGCAAGGTCCTCTACGGCGCCAAGGGCAAGTGGTTCCTGGTGGCCACCGACAAGGCGCCCAAGCCCGGAGAGGGCGCCGTGGGCGCGAGCCTCCAGGTGTTCGTGGACCCACGCGCCGAGTGGCGGCAGATGTTCCGCGAAGTCTGGCGCATCCAGCGCGACTTCCTCTACGACCCGGGCTTCCACGGGGTGGACCTGGCGAAGGCCGAGCGGACCTACGCACCGTTCCTGGAAGGTCTGGCCGGCCGCGAGGACCTGAACGCCCTGTTCGAGGAGATGACCGGCCACCTGGTGATGGGCCACACCTTCGTCAACGGCGGCGCCCTGCCCCGCCAGGAACGGATCAACGTCGGGCTGCTCGGCGCCGATTTCAGCGTGGCCGAGGGCCGCCACCGCATCGGCAGGATCCTGACCGGCGAGAACTGGAATCCCAAGGTGGTGAGCCCGCTCACCCGGCCCGGCGTGGGTGCCCAGGAAGGCGAGTTCCTGCTGGCCGTGAACGGCCGCGACCTGCGTGGCGACCAGGACCTGCACGCCGCCTTCCAGGGTCTGGCCGGCCGGCAGACCGCGCTCACCCTGGGCCCCCGGGCCGACGGCAGGGGTTCCCGCACCGTGACGGTGGTGCCTGTCGGGAGCGAAGCCAACCTGCGCCTGCGCACCTGGATGGAGGACAACCGCCGCAAGGTGGACGCCCTGACCGGCGGCCGGGTGGCCTATGTCTACATCCCCGACACCTTCGCCGGCGGTTTCGCCAACTTCAACCGCTACTACTTCTCCCAGGTGGACCGCCAGGCGGCGATCCTGGACGAGCGCTTCAACCACGGCGGCAGCATCGCCGACTACATCGTCGACCACCTGAAGCGGACCCCGCAGATGATCAATGCCTCCCGCGAGGGCCGCGACGTGGTCGAACCGGCGCAGGCGATCTTCGGGCCCAAGGTGATGATCATCAACCAGATGTCGGGCTCCGGCGGGGACGCCCTGCCGTGGCTGTTCCGCAAGGCCGCCATCGGCCCGATCATCGGCACCCGCACCTGGGGCGGGCTGATCGGGATCGGCGGCTACCCGTCGCTCATCGACGGCGGCAACGTCACCGCGCCGCGCTGGGGCCTCTACGGCACCGCCGGAAGCTGGGAGGTCGAGAACGTCGGCATCGCACCCGACATCGAGGTCGAGCAGGACCCCGCCCTGGTGCGGAAGGGCCAGGACCCGCAACTGGAGCAGGCGGTGAAGACCGTGCTGGAGCTTCTGGAGAAGCAGCCTCCACCGGTCTTCAAGCGACCCCCCTACCCGGTCTACCCGCCGGCCCTGCCCTCCGTCCCCTGAAGGGCTTCAAGCCCCGGCCAGCACCTGGCGGACGAACTTCTGGATCCCCGCCAGCAGCATCTCGATGGCAATGGCGGTCAGCACCAGGCCCATCAGCCGCTCGAAGGCCAGGGTCACCTTCTCCCCCAGGAAGTCCGCGATCTTTTCCGCGAAGCCGAGCACCAGCGCCGACACCGCCATCGCCACCGACAGGGCCGCCAGCCATTCCCACAGGCGGTGCGGCTCGCGGCTCACCAGCAGCAGCACGGTGGCAATGGCGGAAGGCCCGGCGATGAAGGGGATGGCCAAGGGAACAAGGAACGGCTCGCCGTGAACCTGATGGTCGGACTGCCCCTCAGGGTGCGGGAACACCATCTTCAGCGCGATCAGGAACAGGATCACCCCGCCGGCGATGCCCAG
>JAYRFV010000060.1:0-26082 GCA_041908165.1 Holophagales bacterium
GGCCGGAGAGTTGCCGCGCAGTCGCAGCACCGGGTCCGCCTTTCAATTCAGCCTCGGTGACCTCAAGAAGGGACGGATCGGCCACTGTGATCCAATTCGTTCCACTTAATGCCACTGATTTCCACTGAATCTACGGAACTCCCCGAGGCGCGACAAGCCAAAAAAAGACGAAAAAATGACGTAACATCTACGGAATCACAGATTTTCCACGACCTTCCCGACGGACGCAGTCCGGGACTGCCCGCCCGGCTGTCCACGCAAAAACGGCCCCGGAGGGCCGTTCCTCGCTCATCGTTCTGGTCCTGGGGCCGCCCGGCCTACTGGCAGAGCTTGCCACCCAGGGGCTTGCCGCCCAGCAGGTGGAAGTGCAGGTGGAAGACCGTCTGCCCGGCGTGCTCACCGCAGTTCGCCAGCAGCCGCCAGCCGCTCTGGGCGATGCCCTGCTCCCCCGCCAGCCGGGCCGCGATCTCCATGATCCTCGGCACCACCGCAAGCACCTCCGGCGAGAGGTCGTTGAGGCCGTCGCAGTGCAGCTTCGGGACCAGCAGGAGGTGCACCGGTGCCTGCGGGAAGATGTCCTTGAAGGCCAGCACGTCCGCGTCCTCGTAGACGATGGTCGCGGGGACCTCCCGGCGCAGGATCCGGCAGAAGAGGCAGTCGCTCATGGGGCACCCCAGGTAGGCTGGTCAGGTATGTTCCACCTCATTCTGCACCAACCGGAGATCCCGCAGAACACGGGAAGCATCGGCCGGCTCTGCGTGTCCAACGATGCCCGCCTGCACCTGATCCACCCGCTCGGCTTCGACACCAGCGACTACTACCTGCGCCGGGCCGGCCTGGACTACTGGGAGAAGCTGAACCCCACCCACTACGCCAGCTGGGACGACTTCCTGGAGCGCGGTCCGGCGCGGCGGCTGTGGTTCTTCACCACCCGGGGGCAGGCCCGCCACACCGACCTGGCCTACGCGGACGGCGATGGACTGGTGTTCGGACGGGAAACCGTCGGACTGCCGGAGGAGATCCTCCGCGAACACCCCGGCCAGTTGGTGCGGATCCCGATGCTGGGCGACTTCCACCGCAGCCTGAACCTGGCCCAGGCCGCCGCGGTGGGGCTCTACGAGGCGCTCCGGCAGACCGAGGGCTGGTAGCGGCGCGCCAAACCGGTAGCGGCCCGGGCGGTGTCGCCGTCAGCGCATGGCGAGCAGACCGACCCCGATCACCACCGCCAGGGGCAGCGCCAGGAAGGCGGCGGTCAACCAATAGGCGGCGGGCCGGGCGTAATTGAGGGTCCAGCCCAGGCCGATGCGCTTCTCCACCCACAGCCGCGGGTCCTCGGGGTTGCTGTAGAACAGCCCGCCGCCGCGGAAATGGTGCGCATCGGGCTGGGTGCGCAGGTAGGCTTGCATGTCCCGCACCAGGAAGACCATTCCCAGGCCGAAGCAAAGCAGCAGGCCGCCCACCCCGTAGCGGAGGACGGCAAGGCCCTGCAACGGAATCGCCAGGGTCGAGGCCATCAGCAGGCAGAACCCAAGGGTCAAGCTGCCGCGCAGGGGGAAGAAGGCCCCGAGTTCCGCCTTTTCCAGGTCCTTGGCGAGCCGGGCCGTGACGGTTCCGACCAGCAGCAGCAGCAGCCACACGTAGACCGGCAGCCCTGCCACGATCCAGGGCAGGTGCGCCTTGGGGGTCCAGCCATTGGCATGGCCGAGGCGGTCGAAGTGGGTCGGCACCGGATCCGGCAGCAGCGGCAGGATCCATGCGCTGAAGGCCCACAGCCCGGCCAGGCCGGCCGCGGCGAGCAGGTCCCAGATGGAGAAGGTCCGGGGTCGCGGCATGGATTCCCCCGCAACCATCCTTGGCCAAACCCGCGGAGTGCGCCAGGGGGATCTCCCCGGACCGGTCCGGCGGCGATTCCCGCACCGCACCTGTGCAGCTGCAGAGGTCCCGCCCAGCACCGAGAAACAGCTCCCGGAGCCTTGACGACACATCCCCGGTCCCCGGCGCGCCCCCCCAGGAGGCGGCAAGGCCCTGGTGCCCGGCTTGCGGCCATGGCTGCTGCACACCCGGCGCCTGGGCGTGCCCCTCCGGACCGAGCGCTTCGCTGAAGCAGGTCCGCGGGCTGCCGCTTCGGCGCAGGCGATCACCGCTTCAGCGCTCGACACCACCGCCAGCGGCAGCACGGTGCATCGGGTGCTGGGCGGGAACCGGCCCGTGGCCCCCGATGGAGCGGTCCGTGGGCCCTCGGCTTCGACCTCGTGCGGCCCCGCTGACGGGCCCGGCGCCCCCTCAGGCCAGCCATTTCCGGATCCGCGCATACACCTCGGGGCGGTCGAGCAGGTCCAGGTGGCCCATGCCGCGGGCGATCCAGGTGCGGGCGGCGGGCAGGCCGAGGTCCAGGGCGGGATCCGGGTGCCGGCCGAGGGCGCTGTCCAGGGGCACCAGGCCATCCCCCAATGACCGCGCGCCAGGCAGCCCCGGCCGCCCCGCCAGGGTGGCGCCGATGGCGAAGCAGCGCACACCCGCCGGGAGCGGCAGCCCGCGGCGCCGGTCCCGCGTGCCCGTCCAACCCTCCTGGCCCACCCAGTCCTCGTCCACCAGGCAGCCGTGGCGCAGGTCCATGATCCCGGCGCTGCGGAGCTTGCCCAGCCGGGCCAGGGCGGCGGTGGCAGGGCTGGCGCCCAGCAGGACCTCCAGCCAGTGGCCGCCCCGCTCCAGCGGCGCGCCATGGTGGGGGGTGCCGAGGAAGACCATGCGATCCAGCCGCTGCGGCCACAGGTGCCCCGCCGCAGCCCCGTAGTGGCAGGCGCTGCGCGCCACCAGCCCGCCCATGCTGTGGGCCAGGATGCAGACCTCCTGGACCGGAACCGGCCACGCCTGCAGCAGCCGCTCCAGCTGCCCGGCCCAGGCGCGGCCGTTGGCCGAGATGTGCAGGCCCGAATTGTAGTGCAGGCGGACCGGCGTGTACCCGGCCTCGGCAGCCAGGGCGGCGCCGTGGTCGTGCCCCTTCCGGCGCCACTGCAGGTCATTCATGCAGAGGCCGTGGACCAGCAGCAGGATCCGGCCGGTGGCCTCCGGGAAGGCCGCCGCCAGGGGACCGGCCTCCTGGAGGAGGGCCCGTCCCGCCTGCCGGTGGGCCAAGGCGATCGCCAGGGGATTGCCGCGCGCCGCCAGATGCTCGCCGAGGACTCCGTTCAGGGCGGCAAGGACCGCCTCCCGGCCCGGGGTGGTGCCCTCCTGCGGCACCAGCCGCTCGAGGCCCTCGAGCAGGGCTCCGGTTCCGTCCCCGGCCAGCCGCGCCACCGTCCGGATCGCGCCGAAGACCACGCCCAGGGCGGCTTCGGCCGGTCCGGGTGAGAATCCGGCCCAGCGTCCGGCGACCCGCCAGAGGTCGCGCTGGTAGGCCTCGACCAGGTCGGCCACCGCGACGGTGGCGTCCTGGGCCAGGAGGCCGCCGCCGCGGAGGTCGGACGGTTGCACCGGAAGCCCCGCCGCTGCCGGATCATGGGCGGATTCAGGGCGGGCTTCGGGCTTCCCGGGCGGCGGCTTGGACATGGCGGCTGGGGAACTGTAACGCGGCCGCTGGGCTGGGCCCTCGGTCACATTCCGGCCGGAACCGGCCCCGTCGGCGCGCGGGTCGGGCTACCCTGGGCACGCACGAGGTGCTGCCATGACCGACGCTCCCATCCGCGTGGTGATCGCGAAACCCGGCCTCGACGGCCACGACCGGGGCGCCAAAGTGATCGCCCGGGCCCTGCGGGACGCCGGCATGGAGGTCATCTACACCGGCCTGCGGCAGACCCCGGAGCAGGTGGCGAACGCCGTGGTGCAGGAGGACGCGGACGTCCTCGGACTTTCGATCCTGAGCGGCGCCCACAACCAGATCTTCCCGGAAGTGCTGCGGCTCCTGAAGGAGAAGGGCGCAGGGGACGTGCCGGTGTTCGCCGGCGGCATCATCCCCGAAACCGACATTCCGGGCCTCAAGGGCCTCGGCATCCGCGAGGTCTTCCAGCCCGGCACGCGGACCGAGGACGTTGTGGCCTTCATCCAGGCCGCCGCCCGGGGTTGATCCGGATCAGCGGGCGCCGATCCAGCGGGTGCCCGCGGGCGGATCGAAGCGGAAGGCGGACGGTTCCGCCTCGCCGGAGGCGATGCCCGTGAACCGGAGCACCTGCCTGGCCCCGCTGGGGTCCACCCAGCCCAGGACCGTCGGCGTCAGGCCCTGACCCTGGAGGTCCACCTCGGGGAGGTCCTTGCGCCGGGGCAGGAGCCGCAACCGGCCGCCTTCCAGCGGCTTCAGGGTGAAGTGCGCGGACACCGAGGCCGGGTCCATCAGGAGCGCCAGCAGCGGCACCTCGGTCCGTGCCGTCCGCAGGTCCCAGCGCTGGGCTGTGCGCGTGTCCGGGTCGTACTGCACCAGGTCGCGGCCGTCCGCCACCAGCACCAGGCCGCGGTCGTAGGCCGCCCGCAGGCGTCCCCCCCGGGCCACCGCCAGGGTGCCCTGGCGCTGCACGGTGCCGAACACCGCGCTGTCCGAGTCCTGGGTGAAGCGCGCCCGGAAGGCCGGCTGGCGCAGGAAGGCGGTCCACCAGGTGGGCAGGGCCGCGGCGGGCGCGGCGGCGGCGACCAGCGCAGCCGGCACCTCAGGACCGCTTGAGTTCGAGGCTCACCTTGGCGGCGATGCCCTTGCCCGGGACCGGCCGCTTGAGGTGGCCCTCCGACAGGAGGCGGTCCTTCTGCCGGATCTGGACGACGACATCGATCTCGTCGCTGCCGCAGTCCCCCGGAAGCTCCAGCCGGAGCACGGAGGGCGCGCCGAGCCTGCCCACCTGGGTCAGTTCGCCCAGCAGGCTGTCGATCGCCGCCTTCGGGTTGGGGTTCTTGGGCTTCGGCACGGCGGGGCTCTGCACCGTGAACTTCGGCAGGGCGGGCAGCGGCTGCGTCTTGACCAGGGGCGGCGGTTCGGGCGCAGCCGGCGGGGCCGGAACGACGGCCGGTGCAGCCACGGGCTGTTCCTCGCGGTCCTCATCCGGGAGCGGTTCCGGAGACACCGGCGGATCCGGGTACTCCGCCTCGTCGGCGTCCAGCATGTCGCTGACGGACGGCAGGTCCGAGAGGCTGAGGGCCTGGGCCGGCGTAGCGCCGGCGGGTGCCGGTTCAACCTGCGGTGCTGCGGCCTGCGGTGCTGCGGCCGGCGGCGGCGCGGCCGGCGGCGGCGCGGCCTGCGGTGCTGCGGCCGGCGCCTGCTGAAGCCGCAGGGTCTCCTTCGGGGGCGACGAGAGGTCGCTGAGGTGGTGGGCCTTGATGTGCGACAGCGCCAGCTTGGTGATGCCGCGCAGCGTCTCGAAGACGCCGGTGCCGTCCTGGGCGATGGACTCGAAGCTGGGCTGGCCGCCGGGATTGAGCTCCCGCTCGAGATCCTCCACCGGCACGACGTTCCGCAGGTCGCGCTTGTTCCACTGGAACACCATCGGGATGTCCCCGATGTGCAGGCCGAGTTCCCGCAGGTTGTCCTGGAGGTTCTGCAGGCTCTCCTTGCTGGCCTCCAGCATCGGCGTCTGGCTGTCGACCACGAACACGATGCCGTCCACCCCCTTCAGCACCAGCTTCCGGGTGCTGTTGTAGAACACCTGGCCGGGGACCGTGTACAGCTGCAGCTTCGCCTTGAACCCGCCGATCATGCCCACGTCCATGGGCAGCAGGTCGAAGAACAGGGTGCGGTCGGTCTCGGTGTTGAGGCTCACCATCTCGCCGCGGGCCTTGTTGGAGGTCTTCGCGTAGATGGCATTCAGGTTGGTGGTCTTGCCGCACAGGCCGGGGCCGTAGTAGACGATTTTCGCCGTCATCTGGCGCGTGGCATGGTTGAAAAAAACCATTCCTGGTCCCCGGGTCGGAAGCCCCAGTGTAGCCCGAAGGCTCGGCGCCCTCCAAGCGTGGCTCCGGTTTATTTCAGCGTCTTGAGCACCTCGAGCACCTGGCGGTCGTGGGTCGCGCTCTGCACGTCCGTGAACACCTTGCGCACGATCCCGCCCCGGTCGATGAGGAAGGTGACCCGGCGCGCCACGCCGAGCACCGGCATGCGCACGCCGTAGGCGTCGATGATCCTCCGCTCAGGGTCGGCGAGCAGGCTGAAGGGCAGGTTGAATTTGCGGGCGAAGGCCCGGTGGCTGGCCGCGTCGTCCGCGCTGACCCCGAGCACCACCGCCCCGGCCGCCCGGAGGTCCGCCGAGCCGTCGCGCAGGGAGCAGGCTTCCTTCGTGCACCCCGGCGTGTCGTCCTTCGGGTAGAAATAGAGCACCACCGCCGACTTCCCGGCGAAGTCCTGGAGCTTGATGGTGCGGCCCTCCTGGTCCTGCGCCGCGAAGGCCGGTGCCGCCATCCCTTCCGTGATGCCGGTCGTGGCCGCCTCCAGTCCGAGCAAGGCAAAGATCCCCAAGGCTGCACCTCCCCGTCGAAGCATGTCCTGCCCCCTGAACCACGGTAGTGACCTTTTCCCCCGCGTGAACGGCTGAAGCAGAAGGCACGATGGTCAGAATTGCGGTGATCCCAGGCGACGGCATCGGCCCCGAAGTGATGGCCGAGGCGCTGCCGGTGCTGGCGTGGGCCAGGGGCCGCGGCCGGGCCATCGAGTGGGAGCCCCTTCCCTTCGGGGCCGAGCACTTCCTCCACACGGGCGAGATCCTGCCGGAACCCGCCATCGCGGCGATCAGGGAGGGCGCGGACGCGATCCTCTTCGGCGCCGTGGGGGACCCCCGGATCCCCGACCACCGCCACGCCGAGGGCATCCTGCTCCGGCTGAGAAAGGACCTGCAGCTGCGGGTCAACCGCCGTCCCTGCCGGCCCCTTCACGACGGCCTGGTTCCGCTGAAGGGCATCCGGGCCGCGGAGATCGGCATCGAGGTGTTCCGTGAAAACACCGAAGGCCCCTACTGCCTGCGGGGCACGACCGCCGCGGGGCAGGCCGTCGACGAATCGGTCCACACCGAAGCCGCGGTGGCCTGCCTCCTCGAGGCCGCCTTCCGCCGCGCCCAGGCCCTTTGCAGGCCGCTGCTGGTGGCGCACAAGGCCAATGTCCTGAAGCACGGTCACGGCCTGTGGATGCGGGCCTTCGAGGCGATGCGCGGGGACTTCCCCGGCGTTCCGGCCCGGACCATGCACGCCGACGCCCTGCTCTGCGCCCTGGTGCAGGACCCCCGCCCCTTCGGGATCATCGCCGCGGACAATTTCATCGGCGACCTGGTCAGCGACCTCCTGGCCGGCTTCCAGGGCGGGATGGGCATGGCCGCTTCGGCATCGGTGGCACCCCACCACCCCTTCCGCTGCGGTGGACTGTTCGAGCCTGTGCACGGCTCCGCCCCGGACCTCGCCGGGACCGGCCGGGCGAACCCCTGCGGCCTGCTGTTGAGCGTGGCCCTGCTGTTCGAGCACCTGGGCTGGCCGGAGGAGGCCCAGGCTCTCGAAGGCGCGGTCGCGGCAACCGTTCGCGCCGGAGAGGGAACTCCGGACATCGGGGGCATCCTGACCACCGCCGGGATGGGAGAAGCCGTCCGAGGGCGGCTGCCCTAGGCTTCAGCAGCTGCGCATGAGCCCGACCAGCAGCCCCTGGATCTGCACCCGCTCCGGGGCATAGCACCTGGGTTCGAGGTCCGGATTGTGCGGGATCAGCCAGACGCCCTTGGCGTCCTTCCGGTATTCCTTGAGGGTGGCCTCCTCCGCGTCGAGCAGGGCCACCACCCGGTCCCCGTTGCGGTACTCGGCCTTGCGCTGCAGCACCACCAGGTCGCCGTCGAGGATGGCGTCCTCGACCATCGACTCCCCGCGCACCCTCAGCACGAACAGTTCCCCCTTCTCCCGGTGGATGCTGTTGGGGACCTCGACCGGAAGGGCTCGGGTCTCGGGAATGAGGGGCGTGCCCGCGGCGACGTCGCCGCAGAACGGGAACATGCGGGCTCCGGGACGGGAAGCCACGGAATCCGTGTCCTCGCCCGCCTCCTGGGTCAGCACGAGGTTGTTGCCCTTGCCGTGGCTGCGGGCCAGGTAACCCTTGTCCATCAGGTGCTGGACGTGCTTGTGGATCGTGCTGACCGCGCTGGATCCGACCCCGCGGGCCACCTCCGTCAGGGTGGGGCTTCGTCCGTGGGTCTCCGTGAAGGCGGTGATGTACTCCAGCACCGCCTGCTGGCGCTTGGTCAGGTCCGTCGGTTTGCTGGGAGCCATGGCCCCAAGTTAGGCCTGGGGTCTTCGACCGTCAATGCTTTTTTTTCGCTTTTTTTCGCAGTCCGCGGCCGGCCTCAGGGTTCGGGATGCTGCCCGGCAGCGGCCTCCAGACCCCTCCAGATCCGGTCGGTCGCGTTGGCCAGCAGGAGCAGGTCCCGCGCCTGTCCGTGGCCGTCCTTGACGTGGCCGCGCAGCACCGCCTCCGGGGCGAACCCGAGCCGCTCGAACACCCGGCGGGCGGCGACCTGCGTCTCCACCATCTGCGCCACGAGCTTCTCCAGGCCGAGGTCCCGGGCCAGCCGCACCAGCTCCCGGGCGAGGACGAACCCGAGCCCCCGGCCGCGGTGGGCCCGGTCCACGGACAGCCTCAACTCCCCCACGTGCGCCATCCAGCCGTGGCGCTGGCGGTACAGGCTGGCCTCGGCGGCCATCCGGCCATCCTCTTCGGCGACGAGGGAGAGCACGTCGCCGAGGGCGACCCGGGTGAGGAACCGCTCCGACCACTCGGTCCTGGACACGTCGTCGCGGAGCACCAGCCGGTCCTCCTCCGGCAGGCTGCGGTAGAGCAGCAGCAGCGCCTCGGCGTCCTCGAAACCCAGCGGCCGCAGGAGCACCTGGCTGCCGTCGCGCAGGTTGGCCTTCTTCGGGAATCCTTCGAGCGCCATCGGGCCTCCGCTCCGCGGACGGACCGGACCCGCCGGCCCGGCTCCGGAATCATGATCTCCCGGTGGCGTGACATTGACCACGAAAAGGTGGCCAAAAGCCGCTGCCGGCGCGCCTTTGCGCCGGGTAAAAAGCCTCTGAAAACTGCACTTCCCTCGCTACACTGGGAGCCCGTCGCGGGTCGACCCACCGCGCCACGGGCCGCCATCCACCGCCGCCGAAAGGAGACCCATGTCCACCCGCCTCGCCGCCGCCGAGGGCCTGGCCACCCTCGTCAACGACTTCTCCATCGAGGTGGCCACCGTCAACGGCTCCGGCAGCCAGACGGCCAACAGCGTGCTGATGCGCACGATCTTCCAGATGGGCGTGCCGGTGTCCGGCAAGAACCTGTTCCCCTCGAACATCGCCGGGCTGCCCACCTGGTTCCAGATCCGCGCCAACGCCAAGGGCTACGTGGCCCGCAAGCACGACATCGACCTGATGATCTGCATGAACCCCGAGACCGCAAAGGAGGACGTGGCCAAGCTGAAGCCCGGCGCGATCTGCATCTACGATGAGCCGCTGAAGCTCGATGCGCTGCGCCAGGACCTGATCTGGTACCCGGTCCCCTTCCAGAAGCTGGTCACCGCCAGCTGCCCGGAACCCAAGCTGCACAAGCTGGTGAAGAACATGATCTACGTCGGCGTGGCCGCGCAGATGCTGGGCCTGGACATGGACCAGTGCAAGGCGGCGATCGCCAAGCAGCTGAAGGGCAAGGCCAAGGCGATCGAGCTGAACCAGGGCGCCACCCAGGCCGGCTTCGACTGGGCCGCCGCCAACATGCCCGTGCAGGACCGCCTGCGGATCGTCGGCGGCGACGCCACCCGCGGCCAGATCATCATCGACGGCAACACCGCCTGCGCCCTGGGCGCGATGTTCGCCGGCGTCACCGTGGTCGGCTGGTACCCGATCACCCCCGCCAGCAGCCTGGTCGAGGCGCTCATCGACTTCGCCGACGTGTACCGCAAGGATCCGGTCACCGGAAAGTCCACCCTGTCCATCGTCCAGATGGAGGACGAACTGGCCAGCGCCGGGGTGATCCTGGGGGCCGGCTGGGCCGGCGCGCGCTCCATGACCTCCACCGCCGGTCCCGGCATCTCGCTGATGAGCGAGTTCATCGGCCTCGGCTACTTCGTCGAGGCTCCGGCCGTGTTCATCAACGTGCAGCGCACCGGGCCCTCCACCGGGCTGCCCACCCGGACCATGCAGGGCGACCTCGACTACTGCGTGAAGTGCAGCCACGGCGACACCTACCACGTCAACCTGTACCCCGGGAACATGCAGGAGTGCTTCCAGTTCACCTATGACGCCTTCGACCTCGCCGAGCGCCTGCAGACGCCGGTCTTCGTGATGACCGATCTCGACCTGGGGATGCAGAACTGGGCCTCGCCGCCCTTCGCCTTCCCGGACCGGCCCTTCGACCGCGGCAAGGTGCTGAACGAGCAGCAGCTGGCCGAACTGAAGGACTGGGGCCGCTACAAGGACGTGGACGGCGACGGCGTCTGCTACCGCACCCTGCCCGGGACGCCCGGCGGCAAGGGCGCCTACTTCACCCGCGGCTCCGGCCACAACGAGTACGCCCTCTACAGCGAGAAGCCCGAGGACTACAAGAACCTGGTCGACCGGCTCAAGCGCAAGTTCGACAACGCCAGGCCGCTGGTTCCCGGGCCCGTGATCCAGGGCGACGACGCCCGCGGCATCCTCGCCTTCGGCTCCTCCGACCCGGCCGTGGTCGAGGCCAGGGACCGGCTGGCCGAGCAGGGCAAGGCCAGCTCCTACCTGCGCCTGCGGGCGATCCCCTTCACCGCCGAGGTCGACGCCTGGATCGCCGCCTGCCGGGTGGTCTACGTGGTCGAGCAGAACCGCGACGGCCAGATGGCCAACCTGCTGACCGAGGCCTATCCGGCCCACGCCACCAAGTTCCGGAAGGTGCTCCACTACGACGGCACCGCCCTGAACGCCCAGACCATCGTCGACCAGATCGACGCCTTCGAATCGTGAGGGACGCCATGACCACCACCGCCACCGTCCCCACCAACCGCCTCGGCCTCACCCGCCAGGACTACGTGGGCTCCAAGTCCACCCTCTGCCCCGGCTGCGGCCACGACGCCATCACCGCCCAGATCATCGCCGCGGCCTGGGAGGTGAGCCTGCCCGGGCACATGGTCACCAAGCTGTCGGGCATCGGCTGCTCCTCCAAGTCGCCGGCCTACTTCCTCAACCAGGCCTGGGGCTTCAACAGCGTCCACGGCCGCGCCGCCGCCATCGCCACCGGCGCCGCCCTGGCCAACAAGCAGCTCAAGAACATCCTGGTCAGCGGCGACGGCGATTCCATGAGCATCGGCATGGGCCAGCTGGTGCACATGATCCGCCGCAACGTGCCGGTGGTGTACATCCTCGAGGACAACGGCGTCTACGGCCTCACCAAGGGCCAGTTCTCCGCCACCGCCGACGTCGGGTCGACCCTGAAGCACGGCGACGTCAACGAGATCCCGCCGGTCGACCCGTGCAGCCTGGCGATCGAGCTGGGCTGCGGCTTCGTGGCCCGCTCCTTCAGCGGCAACCCCAAGCAGCTCAACGCCATCCTCAAGGCGGCGATGTCGCACACCGGCTGCGCGATCATCGACATCATCAGCCCCTGCGTCACCTTCAACAACCACGACGCATCGACCAAGTCGTACAAGAACGCCAAGGACCACGACTACCCGCTGCACGACGTCGGATTCGTGCAGTACCACGAGGTCGAGGACGTGGAGATCGCCGCGGGCGAACGCCGCGAAGTGGAATTCCCGGACGGCTCGGTGGTCAACTTCCGCGCCACCCACGAGGACTACGATCCCACCGACCGCTTCGGCGCCCTCAAGGCCCTGCACGAGTCGAAGGGCCGGCAGGAGTTCCTCACCGGCATCCTCTACCTGGATCCCCAGGCCCCCACCCTGCACGACTTCTACCCCAGCGTGGACGAACCCCTGGCCACCCTGCCGCAGTCCCGCACCCAGCCCGGACCCGAGGTCCTGGCGAAGATCATGGACACCCTGAAGTAGCGGCCCCCAGCCCGGCCGGAAGCCGCCCCCACGGGCGGCTTCCTATTTGAAGAAGCGCTTGTCCCGGGCCCAGGGATCGGTGGCGTTGAACCAGACCGGGGACATCACCAGCGGGCTGCCGTGCAGGTCGCCGGGGCGGCTCATCAGGTCGGCCAGCAGGTCGCCCCCGATGCTGGCGGCGGTGCCGGCGTCGAAGGCGCTGCGGAAGGCCGGCAGGTTGGCCCGGACGAAGGCCTTGAAGGCGTCCTGGCGGACCCAGGCGGCATCGCCCCAGACCTCCACCACCGCCCCGGGCACGCGGTCGCGGCGGGGCTCCGCCTTCGGCTGGAACAGCGGCACCCGCAGGCTGTAAGCCTCGCTGAGGCGGAAGTCCAGGAACCGCGACGGTTCCTTGCCGGCGCCGACCCAGGCCCTGACCCGCACGGTCTGGGCGCCCAGGGCCGCGCCGGCCAGCAGCAGGGGCAGGATCCGCATCCGGCATTCCTCCTGGTTCCAAGGTGGGCGCCTTCGACGGGAATGCAAGCACCGGCCATCGGGCCCGGGCCGGATGGCAGTGCGGCCGCTGTTTCCCCGGCCTCGGCGCCGCACCCGGTGGCGCCGGGGCCCCGGGGACGCTAGACTGGAGTGCCCGGGCCTGTAGCTCAGCTGGGAGAGCGCTGCGTTCGCAATGCAGAGGTCGTCAGTTCGATCCTGATCAGGTCCACCAAAGCCCCCTGGAGCGATCCGGGGGGTTCTTGTTTGTCGACCTCCCTCCTTTCCCATTCTCGGTTCCCCGCAGCGCTACCCTAGCCCCATGGCCGCCTGCTGGTTCCTCTACGTCCTGCGCTGTGGTGACGGCACGCTCTACACCGGCATCGCCCTGGACGTGGAGGCCCGGCTGGAGGCCCACCGCGCCGGGCGCGGGGCGCGCTACACCAAGGGCCGCGGGCCGCTGGAACTGGTCCACCGGGAGGCGGCCGGCAGCCGTTCGGCGGCGCTCAAGGCGGAACGCGCCTTCAAGGCCCTGCCGCGGGCGGGGAAGCTCGCCCGGATCGCCGCCGGACCGGCCGCGGCCGGCGCCATCCAGGCGGTCCGCAGCGAGGCCGCGCCCCTGCCCGCCGGGCCCTATGCCCAGGCGGTGGTCCACGGCGGCCTGGTCTACGTCTCCGGCCAGCTGCCCCTGAGGCCCGGGGAAGCCCAGGCCCGCCCCGGAACGATCGAGGAGGAGGCCGGGCAGGCGCTGGCCAACCTGGAGGCGATCCTGGTCGCGGCCGGCAGCGGCCGGTCGCGGGTGCTGCGCACCACCGTCTACCTCGCCGACATGGCGCTGTGGGGACGGTTCAACGCCGTGTACGCGGCGTTCTTCGGCGACCACCGGCCGGCCCGCACGGTGGTCCCGACGCTGCCGCTGCACCACGGGTTCCAGGTGGAGATCGACGCGGTGGCGGTGCTGCCGTGAACGTCGCCCTGCGCTGCCACGCCTGCGGAACGGAGTTCGAACCCGCCTGCGAACGGTTCCGCTGCGACTGCGGCGGGCTGCTGGATCTGGCTCCCTTCCCGGTCCGCTGGGCGCCGGACCCGGCCGAGCGCTCGCTGTTCCGCTACGCCGCCGCGCTGCCCTGCGACGAGGCCTGCTGGCGCCCGCTGTCGCTGGGCGAGGGCCTCACGCCGATGGTGCCCTTCGATCCGGCCGATCCGTCGGTGCTGCTGAAGCTCGACTACGCCATGCCCACCCTCTCCTTCAAGGACCGCGGCGCGGTGCTGGTGGTGGCCCAGGCGCGGGCCTTGGGCGCCCGCCGCCTCGTCCAGGACAGTTCCGGCAACGCCGGCGCCGCGGTGGCCGCCTACGCGGCCCGGGCGGGGCTGCCCTGCGACATCTTCGTACCCGCCGCCACCTCGGCGCGGAAGACCGCGCAGATCGCCGCCTACGGCGCCCGCGTGGTGGCCGTCCCCGGCAGCCGCGAGGACACCGCCCGTGCCGCCCTGGAGGCCGCCTGCCGGCCCGGCTCCCGGTACGCCAGCCACGTCTACGACCCGATGTTCTTCCAGGGCACCAAGACCTACGTCTACGAGATCTTCGAGGCCCTCGACGGGCGGCTGCCGGAGCAGCTCTACCTGCCGCTCGGCAACGGGACGCTGGTGCTGGGCGTGTACCTCGGCCTGCTGGACCTGCGCGCCCAGGGACACCTCCGCGCCTTCCCGAAGGTGGTGGCGGTGCAGGCCGAGGGCTGCGCGCCGATCCTGCGCGCCCACGCCGGCGGCGCTGCCCGCGTGGCGCCGGTGGAGAACCGGGGCACCGACGCCGAAGGCATCGCCATCGCCGCGCCCCTGCGCGGCACCCAGATCCTGGCGGCCCTGCGCGAACTGGGCGCGGAGGTGGTGGTCGCGCCCGAGGCCGGGCTGGCCGCGGCCAGGGCGGAGCTGGCCGGCCGCGGTTTCCACGTCGAGACCACCAGCGCGGCCGCCTGGGCGGCCTTCCGGGCCCGCCCGAGGAGGCCCGGGCAGACCGTGATCCTGCCGCTCTGCGGTGCCGGGCTCAAGGGCTGCTGAGGAACCGCTATTGCGGGGCCGGCGGATCGACGAAGTCCTCGTCGGAGACCGCCGGGTCGGGGGGCAGCTTGGCCAGCTCGGCCTTCACCAGCTGCTGGTGCTCGACCTCCTCGTCGCGCAGTTCCTCGAACAGGGCCTTCACCTCGGGGTCCTGCAGGGCCGGCAGCGCCGCCACGAAGAAGCCGTGGGCCTTGACCTCGGAGGTGAGCGCGGCCTGCATCGCCTGGCGCGGCGTCATGAAGGCGCGGGCGGCGTCGTAGTCCGGGGCCTCGATGTCGAACAGCATGGCGCGGGTGACCGCCACCGGCTCGTCCTTGAAGCGCCGCACCCGGCGGGCGGTGAGCTCGGAGCCGTGCTTGGCCTCGTTGCTGGCCATGTAGCGGAAGAACCGGGCCGCCTCGGGGGTGCGGTGCTGGTCCATCTGGTGGGCGAACTCCTCGTAGCGCTCCTGGGCCTCCTCCTCCACCAGGATGGCGAGGTCCAGGGCGTCCTTGAGGGAGAGGCGGGCGAAGTCGATTCCGCGGGTGGACATCTGCACCTCAGCTCTTGATGAAAAGGTCGAGGATGCGGTCCACCGGCGGGGCGGTGCGCATCTGTTCCTGCTGCCGGGCCTGGACCAGCGCCTCGTAGGTGGGCGGCGGAACGGGGTTCTTGTAGAACACGCCGAGGTGCATCTTGCTGCCGTAGTGCTGGGCCAGGTCCATGGCCGCGAGCCGGTCGGAAGGATCGTGGCCGAGGTCCTTGAGGCTGGCCGAGATCGCCTTGAGGCCCTTGATCTGCTGGGCCTCCTCGCCGTAGGTCACGCAGGGCGACTGGATGTTGACGAAGGCGAAGCCCGGGTAGCGGATCGCCTCCTCGATCACCGCCGCCATGGAGGCGAGGTCGGTGGGCGAGGCCTGGGCGACGAACTGGGCGCCGTAGGCGAGCACGTAGAGCAGCGGGTTGACCGGCTCCTCCAGGCTGCCGTAGCGGGAGGTGCAGGTGCTGCGGCCCTTCTGCGAGGTCGGCGAGAGCTGGCCCTTGGTCAGGCCATAGATCTGGTTGTCCATCACGATGTAGGTGATGTCCATGTTGCGGCGGATCAGGTGGGCGATGTGCCCGCCGCCGATGGAGAAGCCGTCGCCGTCGCCGCCCGCGGCGAGCACGGTGAGCTCCGGGTGGGCCATCTTGATGCCCTGGGCGATCGGCAGGGCCCGGCCGTGGACGCTGTTGAAGCCGTAGGCGGTGGTGTAGCCGGGGATGCGGCTGGAGCAGCCGATGCCGGAGACGAAGGCGATCTCGTGCGGCGCCCGGCCGATGGCGGCGAGGGCGCGGTAGATGCCCTGCACGACGGAGAAGTCGCCGCAGCCGGGGCACCAGATCGGCTTCAGGTCGCTCTTGTAGTCCTTGGGCTGGTAGACGGGAGTCTCGGTGGCGCTCATGTCGGCTCCTATTCCTGCGGCTGCAGCTCGCCCTCGTGGCTGCGCTGCAGCTCCGCGAGGCAGTTCTGGAGGGCGGCGACGATCTCGCCGGGCTGGAAGGGGTTGGCGCCGCTGCGGGCCATCGGCTTGACCCCCTTGGGCAGGTCCAGGTGCATGCGCAGCACCTTGAAGAACTGGGCCAGGTACGACTGCTCGACCACCAGGCCGCGCTGCACCGAGGCGAAGAAGTCGCGGTAGAAGGGCTCGGCGATGGGGAAGATCAGGTAGGGCACAAGCAGCTTGACGTCCAGGCCCTCCTTGCGCGCCAGCACCATCGCCTCGCGGGCCACGCCGGCGATGCTGCCCCAGGCGACCAGGGCCAGCGGCGCGGAGGGGTTGCCCTCCAGGTGGAACAGGTCGCGGCGCTCCATCAGCGGGTCGAACTTGTGGATGCGCTTGCGGTTCATGGCCTCGTGGACATTGCCGCTGGCGGTCGGCGCGCCGGTCTCGTTGTGCTCGATGCCGGAGGCGAGGTAGGTGCCGCCCAGCATCCCCGGGTGGCTGATCGGGCTGATGCCGGACTCGGTGATGCGGAAGCGCTTGTAGTCCTGCAGGTCGGCGCTGCTCGGCTTGATCCGCTCGTGGATCACGAAGCGGGAGGTGTCGATCGGATCGACGATCTCCTTCCGCTGGGAGATCTCCTGGTCGGAGAGGATGATCACCGGCGTCTGGTAGTGCTCGGCGATGTTGAACGCCTCGACGGTGACGGCGAAGGTGTCGGCCACCGAGGTCGGCGCCAGCACCGGCCGGACCACGTCGCCGTGGGCGGAGAAGCAGGCCGCGAAGACGTCGGACTGCTCGGTCTTGGTGGGCAGGCCGGTGGAGGGGCCGCCGCGCTGCACGTCGACGATCACCAGCGGCAGCTCGGCGATGCTGGCCAGGCCCATGATCTCGGACTTGAGCGACAGGCCCGGCCCGGAGGTGGCGGTCATCGACTTGACCCCGGCGAAGGAGGCGCCCACCGCGGCGCCGATGCCGGCGATCTCGTCCTCGGCCTGGAGCACCGAGCCGCCGTACTTCCAGACGTGGTCGGTGAAGAACTGCATGATCTCGGTGGAGGGCGTGATCGGGTAGCCTCCGAAGAACCGGCAGCCGGCGAAGATCGCCGCGGCCGCACACATGTCGTTGCCGTCGGCGAGCAGCTTGACGCTGCCCTGGCCCACCGCGGACGGCATGACCGTCATGTCCTCCTTCAGCGGGTGGGCCTTGGCGAAGGCGACGCCGGCGTCGAAGGCGCGCTGGTTGGCGGCCACCAGCTCCTCGCCCTTCTTCGCCAGCTTCTTGCGGATGCCCTTCATCACCGCCTGGCCGCCGATGCCGAACCAGCCGGCGATCAGCCCCAGGACCACGGTGTTCTTGGCGCGCTCGGTGCCGGCGGTGGACTTGGCCATCTCCGCCATCGGCACCGGGATCGCCTGCAGCGGCGTCACGCCCACCAGCGGCAGCTTGTCCGGGGCGACGCCGGTGGCCGATTCGTAGATCACCACGGTGGTGCCGCTCACCGGCAGCTCGCCGCCGAACTTGAGGAAGTCGTCCCAGTTGAGCGCCACCGCCACGTCGAGGTGGCCGCCCGGATTGAGGATCGGGTCCACCGCGATGCGCACCCGGCATGAGGATTCGCCGCCGCGGATCTGCGAGCCGAAGCTCTTGGTCATGACGCCGTAGTAGCCCTCGGAGGAGGCGGCGTTGAGCATCGCCTCGCCGGCCGAGACGATGCCGTCTCCTCCCGATCCAGCCATTCCGAAAACAAGGTCATTTCGCATGGACGCCCCGCTCGAGGATTGGAGGGATGCGACCGGCGGCCCCGATGGGCAGCCAGGGCACCACGTGCCGTTCAGGATAGCACCGTGAGGATTCCGTGCAGCCCTCGACAGGCTCCGGTCAGTTGCCCGTGGAGGCGGCGCCGGCGCGGCCTCCCGGACATGCCCCGCGGCGCATGGCCTGTCGCCGACCTGTCGCTAGGCGGCCGCCTGGCGCAGCGCCCGCAGCCGGACCCGCTTCCAGTCCGCCCAGGCGGACCGCAGGTCGCGCCGCAGCTCCGCGCGCTGGGCCTTCCACTCGCGCCGCGCCGCCCGCCAGGCCTCGGCGCGGGCGTGGCCCTTCTCCTGCCATTCGGCCTGCTTCGCCTGCCAGGCTTCGCGGCGCGCCTGGAAGGCGGCGAGGGCGCCGTCCACCCGTGCGTGGGCCGTGGCGAGGGCCTGATGAAGCGGGTGCGCCTCGGCGGCGAGCCGCGCCGCCAGCCGCTTGGCCTCCATCGCGAGCCGCGCCCGCCGGATCTCGGTGTCCGGCACACGCCGCAGGCCGCGGGCCAGGCCGACCCAGGCGGCGGCGGCGATGAACCACTTGGCCGGGTCCCACTGGTACCAGCGCGGACCGTTGCGGTAGTCCCACTGCCAGTGGTGGTGGAAGTTGTGGTAGCCCTCGCCGAAGGTGAGCGGCGCCAGCAGGACGTTGTCGCGGGCGCTGCTGGCGTCGCTGTAGGGCTGGCTGCCGAACCAGTGGGCGGCGGAGTTGATCAGGAAGGTGCTGTGGTGGGTGGCCACGATCCGCAGCAGCAGGCCGATCACCAGATGGCCGGCGACGTTTCCGGTGGCCAGCCCGACGGCGAGCGGCGGCAGCGCCGCGACCACGGCGCCGATCAGGAAGTGGTGGCGGCGCTGCCAGCGCACCAGCGGATCCCGCTCCAGGTCGGCGACCGCCTCCAGGGGCCGCTCGGCTGCCTCCATCACCCACAGCCAGTGGGCGTACCAGAAGCCCTTCTTCACCGGATAGGGGTCGCGGTCCGGATCGTCGACGAAGCGGTGGTGGTGGCGGTGGTCGCTGCTCCAGGCCAGCGCCGAATTCTGGAAGGCGGCGACGCCGAACAGCAGCGCCGCGAGGCGCACCGGCCATGCGGCCTGGAAGGCCCGGTGGCTGAACAGGCGGTGGTAGCCGACCGTGATCGACATCCCGATCAGGACGTACTGGACCAGGAACACCGCCGCCTCGCTGGTCCGGAGGCCCTGCACCGCGAGCTTCCAGGGCACCAGCACCAGCGCCAGCAGCAGGGTTCCCAGGAGGAACGAGGTGTTGAGCCAGGCTCGGGGGGTCAGCTTCGGCATCCGTGCTCCTCGGGCCCTGCGGGCTCGAGTCGATGATACACGGTCGCAGTCACACCCGGCAGGATCAGGCGATCGTGGCCAGGGTGTAGAGGTAGTCGATGTAGGAGCGCACCGCCCCGTCGAATCCGGCCACCTTGGGGTTGGCCGCCTCGATGACCAGGTACTCGTCCGGAGCGTGGGCGCCGCCGCCGTGGCCCAGGCCGAAATGCCCGGAGGGCAGCTTGAGCGGCGCGCCGGTGAAGACGAAGCCCGGATAGGAGCCCCCGGTGCGCGGCCAGAGCAGCGGGTCGACGCCGGACTCGTGGTAGACCTGCAGCTCGGCCCGGATCAGCGGCGCCTCCGCGGCGGTGCTGGTGGGGTCGTAGCCGCCGCTGACCTTCACCTCGAGGTCGCCGAAGCCGTGTTTCACGAGGTGCGCGCGCAGGGCCGCCGCGGCGGCGTCGAAGGTCATGTCGGGCACCAGCCGCAGGTCGAGCTTGGCCACCGCCCGGTGCGGCAGCACGGTCATCCCGCCCGGGCCGGTGTAGCCGCCCACCAGGCCCTCGATGTTCACCGTCGGGGCGAAGCAGAGCCGTTCCAGCGCCTGCCGCCAGGGGACGTCGTGGATCCAGCGCTCGACCCCCATGGACTTGCGCAGGGCCGCCTCGCTCAGCCGCGCGGCGGCGGTGTCGAGCATGGCCCGCTCCGCCGCGGTGGGCGGCTTCGCCGCCGCGGTCAGGCCCTCGATGGCCGGGTCGCCGCTGGCGGTGACCAGGCTGGCCAGGGCCTGGACCAGGTGGAAGGCCGGACTGTCGAGGCTGGCCCGCAGCGAGGAGTGGACGTCCTTCTTCGGCCCGCGGCCCCAGGCCTGGCCGCTGGCGACCAGCTCGACCTCCATCACGCCCTTGGCGCCGAGGGCGACGGTGACGGACCCTTCCGCGTCCTGGGATGCGGAAGGCATGAAGACACCCATCGTCCGGGCCAGCGCCGCGGACACCTCGGGACGGTGCACCACCTGGCGGAAGTGCGGCGAGCCGATCTCCTCCTCGCCCTCGGCCACCAGCACCAGGTTCACCGGCAGCGCCCGGCCGGCCGCCTTGAAGGCGTGCAGGGCGGCCAGCAGCGCCGCCTGCGGGCCCTTCTGGTTGACCGCGCCGCGGCCCATCAGCACCTTGCCGTGGCCGGGCCGGTCCACCAGCGCCGCCTCCCAGGGCGGCGAGGACCACTCGGCGGGGTTCACCTGTTTCACGTCATACATGAAATAGAGCCCGACGCTGCGGCGGGCGCCCGCGTCGAGGGTGGCGAAGACGCCGGGGTGGCCATCGGTGGGCTGGCGGGTCACGGTCTGGAACCCGGCCTCCCGGGCCAGCCGCATCATCAGGTCGCAGCCCTCGGCCATGCCACGGTTCTCGGCGGCGATGGAGGGCTGCCTGACCCAGTCGCGGAGCCTCGCCAGCGCCTCGTCCCGCCCACGCAGGGCGGCGGCGTGGACCGCGCCGCGGTCGTCCGAGGCGGCGGCCTTTCCTGGTAGGGCCAGGGCCGCAACGCCTGCGGCCGCGGCCGCGAGAACGTCGCGACGGGTCATCGGGGACATGCGGCACCCTATCACGGACGGGGCCGCGGCGGGCTACCGTGAACGCCGCAGGGCGACCACCAGCAGGATCCCCAGGAGCAGCGGCACGGCGGCCCAGATCCAGCCCAGGCGCAGCAGCGAGGGAGACGACCAGAAGGTGAAGAAGATCGCGCCCTTGAGGTTGCGGCGATGCAGCGCGAGCGCCTCCTGCGCCGGCAGGGCCGGATCCAGCAGGCCGCGCCGGCGGGCGTGGGCGAAGAAGCCGACCTGGCATAGCAGGATCCCTTCCACCGCCGGCATGTAGACCCCCAGCGAGCCGGCGTTCAGGGGGTAGCGCCCGAGCAGCGCCGCGGCGAAGGGGAAGAAGCTGACCAGCGACAGGAATCCCAGGCTGATGGCGATCAGCCAGCCGTCCAGGCGCTCCACCTTCGCCGCCAGCCGGTGGTGCCAGATCCAGAAGGTGGCCAGCATGCCGAAACTGAAGAAGTAGGCCAGCAGCGTCGGCAGGGCGTGGCCGAGCGCGTGGAACAGTTCGGCGGCACTGCGGCGGTCGGCCAGTTCCGGCACCTTGACCTCCAGGATGAGGATGGTCATGGCGATCGCCAGGACGCCGTCGACGAGGGCTTCGAGACGGGCCTTGGAGAGCAGGAGGGCCTGGGTGTCCATGTGCTCCGACTCTACTCCAACCGCCCAGCGGATTCCGAAGATCGGACCTCGGGTAGCCTGCAACCCGCGGGAGCTGCCGTTGTAAGATCGCCCCTGCTGGTCGTTGCCGCATTGCGGCATCCGCGCGGAGGTGCAGGATGCGTCGGGTGGTCTTCAACAAGAAGGGCGGCGTGGGCAAGTCCACCATCGCCTGCAACCTGGCGGCCCTGTCCGCGGCCGCCGGCCGGCGCACCCTGGTGGTGGACCTGGACCCTCAGGGGAATTCCACCCACCACCTGGGTGGCGCGGGCGAACTCCGCCCGGGGATCGCCGAGTTCTTCGAGCAGACCCTGTCCTTCCGGATCTTCCGCGACGCCCCGGAGCGGTTCATCCACGCCACCGCCTTCGAGGGCCTGCACCTGCTCCCGGCCGGACCCGACATGGAGTCCCTGCAGGCCAAGCTGGAGTCCCACCACAAGATCTACAAGCTGCGCGACCTCCTGCAGGGGCTCCAGGGCTTCGACGAGGTCTGGATCGACACGCCGCCCTCGCTGGGCTTCTTCACCCTGGCTGCGCTGATCGCAGCCGAGCGCTGCCTGATCCCGTTCGACTGCGATGCCTTCTCCCGCAGCGCCCTGTACTCGCTCCTGGAATCCGTGCAGGAGGTGAAGGAGGACCACAATCCCGGCCTGCGGATCGAGGGCATCGTCGTCAACCAGTTCCAGGGCCGCGCCAACCTGCCCCGGAGGATGGTCGAGGAGCTGGTCGCCGAAGGGCACCCGGTGCTGCAGCCCTTTCTGCGCGCCTCGGTGAAGGTGCGCGAGTCCCACCAGGCCGGCCGGCCGCTGGTGCACCTCGCCCCCGCCCATCCCCTCTCCGGCGAGTTCCGCGCCCTCCACGCCGCGCTGCAGGGCGCGACCGCGAAGCCTAGGCCGGCGCGGCGGAAACCCGCCGCGGCCCGCTAGCCTCCGGGCAAGCCGCTATGCTCAAGGCATGATCGGACGCCTGCGCGGAACCCTGCTGGAGAAGCACCCGAACCTGGCCCTGGTGGAGTGCGCCGGCGTCGGCTACGCCTGCCAGATCAGCCTGGGGACCTACGGCCTGCTGCCCGAGGCCGGCGCCGAGGCGGTCCTGCACGTGGAGACCCTGCTGCGCGAGAACGACCTCTCCCTGCTGGGCTTCGCCAGCCGCGACGAGCGGGAGCTGTACCGGCTGTTGGTCAAGGTCGACGGCATCGGCCCGAAGCTGGCCCTGGCGGCGCTCGGCGCCCTGCCCCTCGACGACCTGTTCCAGGCGATCCGCGGGCGCGACATCAAGGCCCTGCAGCGGGTTCCCGGGGTGGGCCGGAAGACCGCCGAGAAGGTCTGCTTCGAATTGTCTGAGAAGCTCGGGGGGCTGGCCGGGCTCGAAGGCCTCGCCGCCCCGCCCACGGCCGCCGGAGGCTGGGAGGGCGACCTGCTCTCCGCCCTCCTGAACCTGGGCTTCAAGGAGGAGGCGGTGCGCCCTGTGGTAGCCGAGCTCCGGTCCACGCGGCCCGACCTGCCCGAGGCCATCCGCGCGGCCCTCAAGGCGCTGCGCAGGTGAGTGTCCGGATCCTCGCCACCTCGCCGCTGGTGGGCGGGCACCTGGCCAGGCTGGGCGAGCGCTTCCCGGAGCTCGCCGTGCATCCGTTCCGCTCGCCCGCCTGGCAGGCCGGCCTGGCCCAGGCCGAGGCCCTGGTGGTCCTGCTCTCCGAACCGCTCGGCGAGGCGGACCTGGCGGCGGCGCCGCGCCTCCGGGCGGTCGGCACCTACTCGGTGGGCGTCAACCACCTGCCCCTGGCGGCCTGCGCCGCGCGCGGCATCGCGGTGGTCAGCACCCCCGGAGTGCTCACCGACGCCACCGCCGACCTGGCCCTGGCCCTGCTCCTGGCGCTGGCCCGGCGGATCGCCGAGGGAGAGTCGCTGGTGCGCGGCGGGGTGTGGCGCGGCTGGGCCCCCGACCAGCTGCTGGGCCGCGGCCTGGCGGGGCGGCGCTGCGCCATCCTCGGGTCCGGGCCGATCGGCCGGGCCTTCGCCCGGCGGGTCTGGGCCCTGGGCATGGAGACGGCCTTCTGGGACCGCGAGGGGCGCGGGGGCGAGGTCGACTTCGGTCCGGCGCAGGCGCCCCGGCTCCCGCTGGAGGACCTGCTGGCTGCCGCCGACGTGGTCTCCCTGCACTGCCCGCTCACGGCGGAGACCCGCGGCCTGCTGGACCGGCCGCGGCTCGCCTCGCTGCGCCCCGGTGCGCTGCTGGTCAACACCGCCCGCGGCGGGATCCTGGACGAGGCCGCCGCCATCGAGCTGCTGCACGCGGGCCGCCTCGGGGGCGTCGGCCTGGACGTCTACGAGGGCGAACCGCGGCTGGATCCGCGCTGGCTGGGCGCGCCCCGGACCGTGCTGCTGCCGCACCTCGGCAGCGCCACCGTCGAGGCCCGGGAGGCGATGGCGGAGCGGCTCTGCGAAGGCCTTGCCGGAGTGCTCGCCGGCGTGCCCGGCGGCCCGGTGCTACCCTAGACCCGCTCCTGCACCTGCGAGGTCCGTCATGGCTCGTCCCTGGCTACAGCTCCTGGATTCCCTGCTCTTCGACCTGAAGGGCCAGCTCGGCGACTCGGCCGAGGACCAGCTCGCCCTCGCCAAGGCCTACAACGACCGCAGCCTGCACCGCCTGGCCCAGGAGCTGCTCGACCGGATCCTGGCCGACGACCGCGCCAACGGCGAGGCCTGGTTCGAGCGGATCCTCTGCGAAGGCGAGTTCAGCACCCCCGAGGACCTGCGCACCCTGCACGAGCAGCTCGAGGCGGTCCGCGACGAGCACCCGCAGGAGGCGATCCACCGCCGCAACCTCGGCTACCTGCGGATCATCCAGCGCCGCCTGGACGACGCCGAGCGCGCCCTCCGCCAGGCCCTCGAACGCAATCCGCAGGACCCCAAGACGCTGGAACTGATGGGGCTGCTCTGCCTCAAACGCGACCAGGCCGCGGAAGGGAAGGGCTGGCTGCTGAAGGCCGCCAGCCTGCAGCCGCGGGACCCGCGCACGCTGCGCCTGCTGGGCATCGCCTGCGAGGAGCTGGAGGACTTCCACGGCGCCGAGGCGCAGATGGTGGCCGCCCTGAACCAGAATCCGGCCTACTACTGGGGCTGGCACAGCCTGGGCGAGTTCCTGCTCAACCGCGGCAACGCCGAGGAGGGCATGCGCTGCATCCACCGCGCCCGCAGCCTCAACGTGGCCGAGCCGGGGACCTACTTCATCCTCTCCGAGCTGCTGTCCGAGCAGGGCCACGTGGAGATGGCCCAGGCCGAACTGCACAAGCTGATCCTGCTGGCGCCGCCCACCGCGGTCTTCGCCCAGGCCCAGTGCATGCTCGGGGAGTTCCGCCGCGACGCCGGCGACCGCGAGGGCGCGCTGTCCTACTTCACCCTCGCCGCCGAAGCCGATCCGGACACCGCCACGCCCTGGGCCGCCCTCGGCGACATGGCCCGCGAGGACCAGCGCTGGGAGGACGCGCTGCGCTGCTACCGCGAGGCCCTGGTGCGGGAGCCCGAGGCGGCCGACGTCCAGGTCCAGCTCGGCTACGTGCTGCTCGAGACCGGCCACGCCGAGGACGCGGAACGCGCCTTCCTGATGGCCCTGGAGTCGGATCCCGGCGAGTACAGCGCCTACCTGGGGCTGTCCGAATGCTTCCGCAAGGCCTGCCAGGTCGAGGACCAGGGCGCCATGGTCAAGCAGGCCATGGCGCTCGCCCCCGACGATCCGGACGTGTGGAACGCCCACGGCGTGGCGCTGGAGATGCAGGGCCGCGCCCTGGAGGGAACCGAGGCCTACGAGCGCGCCCTGGCGCTGGCGCCCAGCCATCGCAAGGCCGCCAACAACCTCGGCTTCCTCCTGGAGAAGCGGATGCAGCGCGGGGAGCCGGGCCTGCGCGAACGCGCCGTCGAGGCCTGGAAGCGGCGCCTGCTGATCTGCCACCAGGACGGCCAGAGCATCAAGATGGCCGTGGAGCACCTCCACAAGCTCGAGGTCGACGAGGCGGCGATCGTCGGCTGGATCAACGCGTCGGGTCCCGTGGTCGAGGCGGGCTGAAGGCCGGGAACGACGAAAAACGGTCAACCGTGTCCACACGTTGGGGGGACGGTGACCCGCATGTGGATAACGTTGCGGATTTGCCGGATCCGGAGCGCTTAAAGTGCGGTCCTCCATGGACTTCGGCGCGTTCCTGATTTCAGAACGAAACAATTTAAGTGTTAAAATTGTTAAATTTATCTATCGTTCGAATACAGACGATTAAGACGGCCCACGACCCGAGGTTTTCCACAGATTCCATTTTCTTTCGTATTGACAAGTTCGTGACGAAGGGGTGTCGAGGGCCCCACGCGGGTTCCTGGGCTGGGGGCGGCGGTTCGACCGGAATACACGATGCACATCATTTAATACTTTTGTTTATAGCATTTAGTAAAAATTCAACCTGGAAACCCGGTGCGGGTGGATCCGGGTCCTGACCAATTTTCGACAGTCCTGGATTTCCGGTCGTGTTTACAGGACCACCCCTGGTCCACCGCCCCCACCCCAGGTCGAACCGCCACACGCGGGCGCGGCCTCGCCGCTCGAGCCGCCGGCGTCGCCGCCACGCTCGTTTCGACCCGATCCCCCGCCGCCGCCCGCGATCACGAGCGCGTTCGCGTGCGCGACGGACCCGGCGAACACCCCGGCGAGCCCGCCGCCGCCGCCCGACCCGCGCGCGCCCGACGCGGAGCACACCGGTGCGCCTTGCCCGCCGCCGCCAAACGCCGCCGGCGTGAACGAACAGGCCTGCAGGAACC
>JAYRFV010000061.1:0-1985 GCA_041908165.1 Holophagales bacterium
ATGGCCAAGGGAACAAGGAACGGCTCGCCGTGAACCTGATGGTCGGACTGCCCCTCAGGGTGCGGGAACACCATCTTCAGCGCGATCAGGAACAGGATCACCCCGCCGGCGATGCCCAGCGACATGTCGGTGAGGTGCATGAGTTTCAGCACCCGCTGCCCGAACAGCGCGAAGAACACCAGGATCAGGAAGGCCAGCAGCACTTCCCGGACGATGATCCGCCGGCGCCGGGCCGGATCCACCTGGCGCAGCAGCCCGATGAACAGCGGGATGTTGCCCAGTGGATCGGTGACCAGCACCAGAAGCACGACGGCGGAGATGAAGGAGGAGGAGTCCATGGGCACCCTGGGGGAGGCTGGGAGGCCGAGCACGGCAGACGGCCACCCGTGCCTCCAGCCTGAGGTCATTCCGGGCGGGAGGCCAGGTGCTCGATTGCGGATGACCGGCGTGGGTCCCGGTTCGTGCAGCGCGCTGACCCGGCGGCGGACAAGGTATCCTGGTGAGCCAAACCGCCCTGGGACCCAATGGGAATCCGTGCGAACCGCACTGGGCAGGATCCCGGCCTGCCCCAACCGAGCCCTCCCCCCTTGCGAGCCGACATGACCCAGCCTTCCCGCCTCCCTGCCCTGCTGACCGGACTGGCCCTGCTGCTCGGCGGGACGCAGTTGCCGGGCTTCAGCCCGGATCCCCAGCCCGCCGATCCGCCGCCGAAGAAGGCCGCGGACAAGCCCGCCAAGCCCAGGAAGGAGGACATCCCCTCGGCGGTGGTCGTGGTATCGGCCACCCGGACCGAGCGCGCCGAGAAGGAGACCACCACCACCGTCACCGTCACCACCGAGAAGGAGATCGAACGCAACCTGGTCACCAGCATCATCGACCTGACCCGCAATGAACCGGGCGTCGAGGTGGGCAACCAGCCGGACCGCAAGGGCGCATCCAGCTTCAGCATCCGCGGCATCGGCGGCAACCGGGTCCTGATCCTGGTGGACGGCGTCAGCCTCCCGGACGGCGCCGAAGCCTCCCGCGGACTGAGCCGGGACTATGTCGACCTGGATTCACTGAAGCGCGTGGAGATCCTCCGCGGCTCCGGCTCGGCGCTCTACGGGAGCGACGCCCTCGCGGGAGTGGTCACCTACACCACCCTGGACGCCGCGGACCTGCTCGGCGAGACCGCCTCCTTCGCCGGCCGGATCAAGACCGGCTATGCCAGCGTCAACAACCAGAAGGCCGCCACCGCCTCCGTGGCCGGGCGGTCAGGGACCTGGGACGGCATCCTGGTCGCGACGCGCAGGCAGGGCAACGAGACGACGCCCGCCTTCGGCACCCCCAATCCGCTGTCTGCCACGTCCTCCAACATCCTCGCCAAACTGGGCTGGCAGCCCGCCACCCATCAGCAGGTCCGCGTGGCCTACCAGGGCTTCGAGCGGCAGGACAAGGTCTACCTGCTGGGTCTCCTGGGCCCGGCCTTCGGTGCCCCGGGCACCTGGATCGTGGACGACCGCGGCGACGATCGGAACCGGCGCAACCAGTTCAGTCTGGAACACGTCTTCGAGGACGATGCCGCCTTCCTGCAGCGGGTCGAATGGCGGATCTTCTTCCAGAACGCCTACAGCCTGGAGCACACCGACGAGTACCGGCAGACCCGCACCACCACGCCCTACACCGACCGTGTCCGGCGCACCGACTACACCTTCGACCAGGACACCTGGGGCCTCCGCTCGCAGGCGGAGCGCCGGTTCACCGTCGGCGGCTGGGCCCACCGCCTGCTGTTCGGCCTCGACCTGAACCGGACCCGGACGTCCGAGCCCTACGACCGCACCCAGATCACCTTCAACACCGGCGCCGTCACCAAGAACGTGGCCGGGCAACTCTACCCGATCAAGCTGATCCCTGACTCGACCACCCGCACCACCGGCCTGTTCCTGCAGGAGGAGATCCTGAGTCCCGGCGGGACCTGGTCCTTCGTGCCGGGGCTGCGCTTCGAC
>JAYRFV010000062.1:0-12540 GCA_041908165.1 Holophagales bacterium
ACGGGCAGGACGCACCACTGCTGCTACGGCCTTCCGCGGCACCCCGGCCCACCATCGCACACCGGAGCCACTCCGCTCCACCCAGCCGCGTGTTTCATCCGGGCGATGGTCGGCGCCGGCGGCCCGAGATGCCCGCTAACCACGCGTTCAACCCGGACCCAGCCGCTACGATCAACCATGCTCATTCTTGCCCATGCTTCCTCGTCTCTGTTCCGCGTCCGGCCTGCGGCTGGGCCGGTTAACTTCAAGCATTAGGCGTCCCTATCACAATAAGGTTCATGCCATGTCAGACTCTGGAAAACTCCTGCGACTACTGATAGCCATGGTTCTCACCTACTTGGCAACACATGGCGGGTATTGGTTATTAAAATTTAATCCACTGAAAGACCTTCCATTTTGGCAAGGTGGTATTCTCGATTTATCAATATGGGTTGTTGTTTTCTTCTTGTTCCATTGGCTTATTAATCTAATTTCATCATCCAAAAAAACAGACTAGGCTCATCTTCCGCCTAACCCAACGTTCAACCCGTACCTGGTCTTCCCCCAAATCTGAGAACCAATTGAAGTGTTCGGGTTCATCCTGACCAAGGAGAGCCCTGAATGAGACCGTACGGACTGACCGCCGGGCAGATCGTCGCGTAGGTGTTGGAAGGCGGGAAGGGCGGGAAATCAACCGCCCTCCGCCCCAGGCCGCCAGCTGGTTTTCTCTGGGCCGCGGTGAGCAATGATGATCCAAGTGCCCTTATTGACGGCCTTCCATGCCCATCCTTCCCGGATTTACCTCCATAATGGAACAATGACCCGATAATGGCTGCAACCCACGCGAAGGCCGGGCCTCAGCGCCCAGCCCGCTCCTCGGAGGTCGTCCATGAACAAGCCGCCGGTCTGGTTCTACGTGGTCGGGGTGGTCGCGCTGCTGTGGAACGCAGCCGGTCTGTTGGCGGTGGTCGCGGACCTGCGCCTGTCGGCTGCGGACATCGCCGCGCTTCCCGCCGACCAGCAGGCGCTCTACGCCGCACGGCCGGCGTGGTCGGTGCTGGGGAGCGTCCTCGCGGTCGTGGGCGGCACGCTCGGCTGCCTTCTCCTGCTGCTGCGCAAGCGCCTGGCAAGCCTGGTCCTGGTTCTCTCGCTCGCGGGCGTGCTGGTCCAGGACCTCGGCCTCTTCGGGGTTGCCGGGGCGGCCAAGGGTGGAAACCCCGTGCCCATCGTGCTTCAGGGCCTGGTCCTGCTCATCGCGGCCGGGCTCCTGTTCCTGGCACGCCGGGCCGAGGGCAAGGGATGGCTCGCGTAGCGGGGGAAGCGTCCATGCCGAGGGCCGGCCGGAATGGCGGAAACAGCCGGCCCCGGCAGGCAGGGCCCTGGCCCGCGGCCTGGACTCGGAGGCCGGGTTTCCGCCGTTGAATCCGGCCGCGGCGGGCGGGGCCGGGCGCAGGGGGGCGGGCCTTCCGGGTCTGCGCGGGCCCCGTCGCGGAGCCGGTCCCGGGCCTGTCATCGTGGGACTCCGGAGGGGAGCGCCATGACCGTCCTGCGGATGGACAACGTCGGCATCGTGGTGGAGGACCTGGACACGGCCATCGGCTTCTTCCTCGAATTGGGGATGGAACTGGAGGGGCGCGCGCCGATCCAGGGCGACTGGGCGGACGGTGTCACCGGGCTGCCCGGGATGCAGGTGGAGATCGCCATGCTGCGGACGCCGGACCGGCAGGGGCGGCTGGAACTGTCGCGGTTCCGGGCGCCGGCGGCGGCCTCGGACCACCGCAGGGCGCCGGTGAACGCCCTCGGCTATCTGCGGGTGATGTTCGCGGTGGCGGACCTGGACGCGACCCTGGCCCGGCTGCTGCCCCTGGGCGCGGAGCTGGTGGGCGAGGTGGTGCAGTACCGCGAAACCTGCCGGCTCTGCTACCTCCGCGGCCCGGAGGGCATCCTGCTCGGGCTGGCCCAGGAACTGGGCGGGGCGGCGGCGCGGTGAAGCCCGGGGGCGAACGCCAAGACCGCCCTGCGCCGACCCTCGGGGCCGCGGTGACCGCCGACGACCTGGCGGCGGTGCGCGCGCTGTTCGTGGAGTACCAGGGATCGCTGGGCATCAGCCTGGACTTCCAGGGCTTCGGGCGCGAACTGGAGGAACTGCCGGGCCCCTACGCGGCGCCCTCCGGACGGCTGCTGCTGGCGCGTCTCGGAGGCGAGCCGGTCGGCTGCGCCGCCCTGAAGGGGCTGGCGGGGGGTCGCTGCGAGATGAAGCGGCTGTACCTGCGGCCGCAGGGCCGGGGGCTCGGGCTGGGGCGGCGGATGGGGGTGCGGCTGATCGAGGAGGCGGTGGCGATGGGATGCCGCGAGATGGTCCTGGACAGCCTGCCGACGATGGTCGAGGCGCAGCGGCTGTACGAGGACCTCGGCTTCCGCGACATCCCGGCCTACCGGCCGAACCCGGTGCCGGGGGCGCGGTTCATGGGACTGCCGCTGCCGGCCTCCCGCTGAGGCGGCCGGTCCGTCACGGACCTTGCATCGGCTCCACGCCCGCTGCGCCTGAGGCGCGGCCTCGGGCCCTTTCCAAGGAGCTGCCCATGAACCTCCCGCAGGGAATCCGCCTGGCCCTCGTGCTGGCCCTCTCGGCCGGGTGGCTGGCGGCCCAGGACCCGTTCCGGGGCGCCGCCCGGGACCTGCCGTCCCACCCGCTGACGGCGAAGGGCCTGACCGTGACCATCCAGCAGCTCTCGGGCCACCGGAGCTTCGACCGGGAGCGCCGCTTCGCCGGCCGCGCCCGGGTGGAATTCACCCTGGAGAACACGGGTTCCGGGTTCCTCCGCTTCGAGCCGCAGGACCTGAGTTTCGTGGGCCGGGACGGCGTCCAGGTCTTCCCGGTGTACCAGCGGAACCTCGCGGACGACACCCCGCCCCTGGTGGTGCGGCTGGCCCCGGGCGCCCGGGCCTCGATGGAATACGCCCTGACCGGGCGGCTGGCCTTCCCGGCCCGCCTCTACCTCGGCGAGGTGCTGGTCGCGGAGGTCACGGACTAGCTCCGCGGTGTCGTGAAAAGCAACGCCGGGCCGGCGGCGCGGGCGATATCCTACGCGCGCCAGGGAACCGGAAGGCTCCCGGCCGCTGGAAGGCCGCGATGCCCGCCCCTCCCCACCCTCCGCCGACGTTCCTCCGCCTCCGCCGGGAGGGGCCGTGCGGATCCTGAGCCTCGTCCTGCTCGCGCTGGCCCTCGGCGGCCTGCTGTGGCTGCTGGACCGGGCGGCGCTGGCGGCGGAGCGGCGCGGCTGGATCTTCTACCGCCGCACCCGCGCCTCCGGCAACGCGCTCGGCGCCGTCACCCTGGAGCTGCAGAAGATCCTCGAATCGGGGAAGGCCGCCCACGTGATCGAGGCGCAGGCGGAGCCGCGCCGGGAGAGGCCGGATCCGGGCGGGGACCGGCCGCCGGGCTATGCTGGGGACCGACCGGCCGCGGCGGCCGACAGCCTGGAGCGACCGATGTCCCTGTTCCACCATTCCCGCGACCTGCCGGCGACGCCGGCGGAGGTGTTCGCGGCCTTCGCCGATCCGGCGCGGCTGGCCCGCTGGTGGGGCCCGGCCGGGTTCCGCAACAGCTTCGAGACCTTCGAGTTCCGCGAAGGCGGGGCGTGGACCTTCGTCATGCACGGACCGGATGGCACCGACTACCCCAACCAGGCGGAATTCCTGGAGATCGTGCCCGGCTCCCGGATCCGGCTGCGCCACACCAACCTGCCGCACTTCGAGCTGACCCTCGCGCTGGAGCCCCGCGCGGCGGGCACCCGGGTCGACTGGCGCGGCGTCTTCGAGAACCGGGAATTCGCCGAGTCCATGCGCGGCTTCCTGGAGTCGGCCAACGAGCAGAACCTGGACCGGCTGGCGGCGGAGGTCGCCGCCGGCTGAGGGAGGGCGCATGCCCGGAGCGGATGGCCCGCGCGCCGCGCTGGCCCGGATCAAGCTGCTGCACACCGCGGTCTGGGCCTTCTTCGCCGGCTGCATCCTGGCGCTGCCGGTGGCCTCCTGGCTGGGCCGCCACCGGCTGGCGGCGGGACTGGCGGCGGTGGTGGCGCTGGAGGTGCTGGTGCTGGCGCTGAACCGGATGCGCTGCCCGCTCACCGCGGTGGCGGCGCGCCACACCGAGGACCGGCGGGCGAACTTCGACATCCACCTGCCGGAATGGCTGGCCCGGTACAACCAGACCGTGTTCGGCGGGCTGTACCTGGCCGGGCTGCTGTTCGCCCTGCTGAACGGGGTCCGGCCGGGGGCGCGCGGCCAGGCCTGCATCCTGGCGCTGCTCGGCGCCGGGCTCGGCGCGGCGGTTTCGGCCGCCGTGCAGCGCCGTCCGGGGGCCTGACCGGCCGCGATCCGCCCCGCGGCCCTCCGGCCATCGCCGCTACCCTGGTGGATCCCCCGGGGCGCATGGGTGCTCCTCCGGTCGAAGGGAGGATCCATGGCGCTGCCGGCCTTTGCACCGTTCCACCGGTTCGACCGGTCCTTCTACCTGGGCTTTTCCCTGGTCGCCTGGGCCGTCGTGGTGGTCGGCTTCGGTCCCGGGCTGCTCGACCACCTCGCCGGCCGCCGGCCGCCGCCGCCCCTCATCCTGCACCTGCATGCGGTGGCCTTCTTCGGCTGGCTGGCCCTGTTCACCACCCAGACGGTGCTGATCGGCCGCCGGCGGACCGGGCTGCACCGGCGGCTGGGGATGCTCGGCGCCGGCCTGGCGGCGCTGATGGTGGTGCTGGGGGTCGCCACCGCCCTGGCGGTGCACCGCGAACGCTTCGAGGCCGGCCACGGCGAGCGCATCGCCTTCCTGATCGTCCAGATCATGGGCATGGTGGTCTTCGCCGTGTGCGTGGCGCTGGCGCTGCTGCTGCGGAACCGCCCGGAGGCGCACAAGCGGCTGATGCTCCTTGCGACCGTGGAACTGCTCGGCGCCGGCTTCGGCCGGTCCCTGGGGAGGGTGCTGATGCCCCACCTGGGCGGTGGCCTGGTGGGCTTCCCGCTGGCGCTGTTCGCCGGCGGCTACCTGCTGGTCGTGCTGGCCATGCTCTACGACCTCGGCACCCGGCGGCGCATCCACCCGGTCTACCTGGCCGGCCTGCCCTGCATGATGGGCGCACACCTGCTCATGTCGGTGATCTACCACCACCCGGGCTGGCCGCCGATCGTGCGGACGCTGATCGGACACTGACCGTCCCGCCCACCCAGGGGCCCGGTGTACGCTCCTCCAGGGCCCTTCCGCCCCCTTCCCGGACCTGTGCATGAGCTTGAGACCCCTTTCCCCGTTGCTGCTGCTCCTCCTGCTCGCCGGGTGCCGGAACTCCGCCCTCGATCCCGCCACCCAGCAGTACCTGGACAAGGCGGCCGCCGATTTCAACCTGGTGGCGGGCGGGGCCTCCGAGCCGAAGGAGCGGCAGCTGCTGATCACCCAGTCCGGCCCGGGGCTGGGGCTGACCTTCAAGTACCGGATCGCGCGCTTCTCGGCCAAGGACCGACCGACGGCGGAGCTGAAGCAGTACGCCGAGACCCTGCGCGGCGAGCTGCCGGCCAAGCTGAACCGCACCGAGCTGTTCAAGGACCTGGCCCGGCACCGGGTGGTGCTGACCTACCGCTACGCCGGGAGCGACGGCAAGGAGCTGTTCAGCTTCCGGCTGGTGCCGGTGGCCGGGCCGGCCTACGGGCCGGGCTGAGCCGCGATCTGGACGATCCGGTCGGCTGCCCGCCGCGGCTAGACTCGGGTCGAACCCGCCGGAGGGCCCATGTACGAGGCCAAGACCAAGCCGACCGCATCGAATGTCGGAGCCTACCTGGAGGCGATTCCCGAGGAGGGCCGGCGGCGCGACTGCCAGCAGCTCGCGGCGCTGATGGAGCGCGTCACCGGCTGCCCGCCGGTGCTGTGGGGAACCAGCATCGTCGGCTTCGACCGCTACCACTACCGCTACGCCAGCGGCCACGAGGGCGACTCCTGCGTGGTCGGCTTCGCCGCGCGCAAGGGCGACATCAGCCTCTACCTGATGGGCGGCTACGAGGGCGCGGAGGCGCTGCTGGCCGGGCTCGGCAAGCACCGCACCGGCAAGGCCTGCCTCTACATCAAGCGGCTCGAGGACGTGCAGCTGCCGGTGCTGGAGCAGCTGGTGGCGCGGGCGGTGGCCTTCATCCGCGCGCGCTATCCTGCGGACGGCAAGGGGTGAGGGCGGTCCCCTCGGGGCCGGGTCTGGTTTAATCAGCGCATGGCCCCGCCGCGCGTGAACTTCACCCCGACCACCTACCTGGCGAGCTTCGCCGCCTTCGTGGCGCTGTTCCTGGGCCTCGGGCTGTTCCTGGGCTACGGCCGGATCGCCGACCACCTGCTGGCGCAGGGCTACCTGGAGGCCCGGCCGCTGCCGCCGCAGGTGCAGGCCGACGGCCCGGGCACGCGGCTGCGCTGGGACGAGCGGCTGCCGCTGGCCTCCGGCGGCTTCGCCCGGGTCCGCGCCGACGGCCGCAGCGGGGCCATCGAGCTGGCCTTCGCGGCGGCGTCCTCGGCGGCGGAGTCCGCGGCCGAGCGCCTCGACCTCGGGCCCCAGGCGGGCACCCAGGACCTGCGGCTCGACGCCGGCGGCCGCCACCTGTTCGCCCGGCTGCACGTGCGCGGCGGCCAGCCGGGGCTGGAGACCACCTGGCTGCTGAAGTACGACCTGCGGGACCGGCGGCTGCTGCGCCGCGCCGCCGTGCTGCCGGCGATGCTGCCGGCGCCCTTCAAGCCCTGAACCCGCACCGCGGGGCTAAGCTGGGAGGACTGCGCCGCGGAGGCAGCCTTGGACGAGGCCGACAGGGAAGGGGTGCGCCGCTGCGGTGGCGAGGAGGGGGCCGGACCGGCGGGCCCCGTGGACCTGGGGGACGGGTTCTCCCTGCGGCCGTTCCGGGACGCGGCCGACGCCGAAGCCTGCGCCGCCCTGATGGCCGGTTCGGAGCCCTGGCGGACCCTGGGCCGGGACCGCGCCGCCCTGGTCGCGTCGCTGCGGACACCGGGGCCCGAGCGCTACCTGGCCGAGCGGGACGGCGGCTGCGCCGGGCTGCTGGTGCTGAACCTGCGCGGCGCCTTCGTCGGCTACCTGCAGACGGTGGCGGTCGCCGAGCGGTTCCGCGGCCGCGGCCTGGGCACGGCCCTGGTGGGCTTCGCCGAGGCGCGGATCCTGCGCGACCACCCGAACGTGTTCCTCTGCGTGTCCGACTTCAACCCGGGAGCCCGCCGGCTCTACGAGCGGCTGGGCTACACGGTGGTGGGGGAGCTGCCGGACTACCTGGTGCGCGGCCGCGGCGAGATCCTGATGCGCAAGAGCCGCGGCCCGCTGCTCGGGGACGGGTGAGCCCGGACGGCCGCCGGGAGAGCCCCTATGATGGAGCTCCATGTCCGCTGAACCCGTGAAGTGCGGCGAGCCGGGCCCGGTTCTCGGGCCGGTGGACCGGCATCTGTTCGCGGAGGGGACCCACCTTCGGCTCTACGAGCGGATGGGGGCGCACCCCTGCGCCCGCGACGGCACCGAGGGCAGCACCTTCGCGGTGTGGGCGCCGAACGCCCGCCGGGTCAGCGTGGTCGGCGACTTCAACGGGTGGGACGGGCGCCGCCACCGGCTGGACCCTTCGCCGGGCGGGGTCTGGGAGGGCTTCGTCGCGGGCGCGGTGCGCGGCTGCTGCTACAAGTACGAGCTGGAGGACGCCGCCGGCCGGCTGCTGCCGCTCAAGGCCGATCCCTTCGCCTTCGCCATGGAGCACCCGCCGGGCTCGGCGGCGCTGGTCCACGGCCTGCCGGAGTTCGCCTGGGGCGACCAGGCCTGGATGGCGGAACGCGGGAGGCGGAACCGCCACGACGCGCCCCTCAGCGCCTACGAGGTGCACCTGGGCTCCTGGATGCGCGGCGAGGGCGGCCGCTTCCTCTCCTACCGCGAGCTGGCGGAGAGGCTGCTGCCCTACGTGAAGGACCTGGGCTTCACCCACCTGCAGCTGCTGCCGGTCATGGAACACCCGTACTACGGCTCCTGGGGCTACCAGCCGCTCGGCCTGTTCGCCCCCACGGCCCGGTACGGCCCGCCGGAGGACTTCGCCTTCTTCGTCGACGCCGCCCACCGGCTCGGCCTGGGGGTGATCCTCGACTGGGTGCCGGCGCACTTCCCGGCGGACGACTGGGGGCTCGCCCGCTTCGACGGCACCTGCCTCTTCGAGCACGAGGACCCGCGCCAGGGCCGGCACCCGGACTGGGGCACGCTGATCTACAACTACGGCCGGCCGGAGGTGCGCAACTTCCTGCTGGCCTCGGCGCTGTTCTGGCTGGACCGCTACCACGTCGACGGGCTGCGGGTGGACGCGGTGGCGAGCATGCTCTACCTGGACTACAGCCGCCGCGACGGCGAGTGGATCCCCAACCGCCACGGCGGCCGCGAGAACCTGGAGGCGGTGGACTTCCTGCGGCGGCTGAACGAGACCGTCTACGCGCGGTTCCCGGAAGCCCTGACCATCGCCGAGGAGAGCACGGCCTGGCCCATGGTGAGCCGGCCGACCAGCCTCGGCGGCCTCGGCTTCGGGTTCAAGTGGGACATGGGCTGGATGCACGACAGCCTGCGCTACCTGGCGCGGCCGATGGTCCACCGGCGCTGGCACCAGGACGAGATCACCTTCGGCATGCAGTACCACCGCAGCGAGAACTTCGTGCTGGCGCTGTCCCACGACGAGGTGGTGCACGGCAAGCGCAGCCTGCTGTGGCGCATGCCGGGCAGCCGCTGGGAGCAGTTCGCCAACCTGCGCCTGCTGCTCGCCTGGATGCACGTGCACGGCGGCAAGAAGCTGCTGTTCATGGGCGGCGAGCTGGCCCAGGACCACGAGTGGGCGCACGGCCGGGGCCTCGACTGGCACCTCCTGGAGCACGCCCCGCACCGGGGGGTCCAGGCCCTGGTGCGGGACCTCAACCGGCTGCACGCCGCCGAGCCGGCCCTGCACGAGAAGGACGCCGAGGAGGGAGGCTTCCGCTGGCTGGACTGCGGCGACCGCCGGAACTGCGTCCTCTCGGTGCTGCGTGAGGGCCGGGACCCGTCCGACCGGCTGGTGGCGGTGGTGAACTTCACCGCCCAGACCCACGCCGGCTACCGCCTCGGCGTGCCCGCCCCGGGGTCCTGGACGGAACGCCTCAACACCGATGCCGAGGCCTACGGCGGCCAGGGCGTGGGCAACCTCGGCCGGGTCGAGGCGGCGCCGGTGCCGCACCACGGGTGCCCCTGGTCGCTGGACCTCGTCCTGCCGCCGCTGGCGGCGCTGCTGCTGAAGCCCCACCGGCCCGCCTAGCCCGGGGCCGGTACAATCGGGACATCCCCCCTCCGAGGCCCACCATGTCGCTCACCCTCCAGCAGAAGCTCCTGGCGATCACCCGCAACCTCTGGTGGACCTGGCGGCCGGAGATCCGCTCGATCTTCCGGGACATCGACATCGACCTCTACCACCGGGTCTACCAGAACCCGCTGGCCTTCGCGCGCGAGATCGATCCCGCCCACCTGGAGCACCGGGCCCAGGAGATGGATGTGCCGGCGCGCATCGACCGCGCCCTGCGCCAGCTCAAGGAGTACCTCGGCGATGCCCGCACCTGGGGCATGACCCACACCGGGGCCCTCGGCAGCCGCCCGGTGGCCTACTTCTGCATGGAGTTCGGGATCCACGAGAGCCTGCCGATCTACTCCGGCGGCCTGGGCATCCTCGCCGGCGACCACCTGAAGGGCGCCTCCAACCTGGGCGTGCCGATGGTCGGGGTGGGCCTGCTGTACCACCAGGGCTACACCAACCAGGTGCTGGATCCGAGCTTCTGGCAGCAGGACGTGGTGGAGCCCTACGACCTGCGCAACCTGCCGCTCGAGCTGGCCCGCGACCGCCACGGCAACCCGGTGCGGGTGGCGGTGGAACTGCCCGGCCGCAAGGTCCACCTGCGGGTGCTGGAGGCCTTCGTCGGCCGGGTCCGGCTGCTGCTGCTGGACCCCCGGGACGAGGCCAACACGCCCGAGGACCGCGAACTGGCGGCGCGCCTCTACGGCGGCGACCACCGCATGCGGATCTCCCAGGAGCTGCTGCTGGGGGTGGGCGGCTACCGGGCCCTGCGCGCCCTCGGCATCACGCCGGGGGTGATCCACCTGAACGAGGGGCACTGCGCCTTCGCGGTGCTGGAGTGGGCCCGCCACCGGGTGCAGAACGACGGTCTCGACCCGCGCTTCGCCCTGATGATCGCCGGCAGCGCCACCGTCTTCACCACCCACACGCCGGTGGAGGCCGGCCACGACCGCTTCGACGCCGGCCTGGCCGAGGAGCACCTGCAGGCCCTGGCCGCCGGCCTGCGGCTGCCGGTGCAGGAGATCCTGGCGCTGGGCCGGGTCCACCCCGGCGACCAGGGCTCGCCCTTCCTGCCCACCGTCCTGGCGCTGCGGCTGGCGCGCTTCACCAACGGCGTCTCCGCCCTCCACGGCAAGATCAGCCGGCAGATGTGGCAGGGCCTGTGGCCGGGCAAGTCGCTGCACGAGATCCCCATCGGCCACGTCACCAACGGCGTCCACGCCAGCACCTGGCTGGCCCAGGAGATCAACCAGCTGTTCCGCACCCACCTGGGGGTGAAGTGGCAGGAGAGCATCTCCCGGGCCGACCTGTGGAGCAAGGTGGACGACATCGACGACGCCGAGATCTGGGAGGTCAAGCAGGTGCTGAAGGCCCGCACCATGCGCTTCGTCGGCGGCCGGGCGGCGGCGATGCGCGAGCGCCTCGGGCTGCCGGCGCTGGATTCGGCGCTCGACCCGGAGGCCCTGACCATCGGCTTCGGCCGCCGGTTCGTGCCCTACAAGCGGCCGGACCTGCTGTTCCGCGACCTGGACCGGCTGGACGCCCTCCTCAACAACCCCGAGCGCCCGGTGAACCTGCTGTTCGCCGGCCGCGCCCACCCCGCCGACAACACCGGCAAGGAGCTGATCCGGAGGGTGCTGCAGTTCAGCCAGGACCCGCGCTTCCGCCACCGGGTGGCGTTCATCGAGAACTACAACGTGCACGTCGGCCGGCAGCTCTACCAGGGCGTCGACGCCTGGCTGAACAACCCGCGCCGGCCGCTTGAAGCGTGCGGCACCAGCGGCATGAAGGTGGTCCTCAACGGCGGCCTGCACATCAGCATCCTCGACGGGTGGTGGGCCGAGGCCTTCGACGGCGCCAACGGCTTCGCCATCGGCAACGGCGAGATCCACGCCGACCAGGAGATCCAGGACCAGCGCGACGCCGAGGCCCTGTACCGGCTGCTCGAGGAGGAGGTGGTCCCGCTGTACTACGACCGCACCGACACCGGCGTGCCGCACGGCTGGGTGAAGCGCGTCAAGCGCAGCATCCGCACCCTGTCCTGGCGCTTCAACGCCGACCGCATGGTGAAGGACTACGTGGACCGCTGCTACCTGCCGGCCTCCATGTCCAGCAGCTGCGAGATGCGCTAGGAGCGCCACCGAAGAGGTGAATCTGCACGAACCCCGGCCGGCCCCCCCCGTCGAGAACGGCTCCAGCGGCGCCGGGACGGGGCGCGGCCGCCGGGCCGGCCTGGCCGCCGGCCTGCTGGTGCTGGCGCTGGGTTCCGGGCTGACCCTGCTGGTCTACCGGCAGGTGCGGGAGGCCCACCGCCGGCAGGTGGAGGCCGCCTTCCAGAGCGCCGCCCAGGACCGGATCGAGGCCATCGACCGCGGCCTCCAGCACGGCTTCGAGGCGGTCCTCGGCCTGCGCGACCACCTGCAGGCGGCGGGCCGCCTCGACCCGGCCACCTTCGCGGGCTACGCCGCCCCGGTCCACGGCCGGCACCGCTACCTGCAGGCCCTGCAGTGGCTGCCCCGGGTGGGTCCGGACAACCGGGCGGAGCTGGAGGGGCAGGGCAGGAGGCTGGACCCGGCCTTCCGGTTCTTCACCCGGGACGCCGCGGGCACGGTGCGCCCGGTCCCGGCGGACCAGGCGTTCTTCGCCGTCCAGTTGGTGGAGCCCCTGGCCGGCAATGAAGTGTCACTGGGCTATTCGGCCTCCCAGCTGGCCACCCGCCAGATGGCCGTGCGGCAGGCCCTGGAGACCGGCGAGCTGGCGACCACCGGGCCGCTCACCCTGATCCAGGAGTCCGGCAGCCAGTCCGGGTTCCTGGCGATGGTGCCGATCCCGGGCCCGGACGGCCGCCCGAAGGGGCTGGTCCAGGGCGTGTTCCGCGCCGGCGACCTGGTCCGCCGGTCGATGGCCTTCCTCGAGCCGAAGGGGATCGGGGTGCGGCTGAGCAGCCGCTTCCACTGGGAGCAGGACCACCCGCTCCACACGGAGGGCAGCCGGCTCAAGCCGATCGGGCGGGACGCGCGGCCGCTGCGCCTGGAGCGCACCTTCGAGATGGCCGGGCGGCTGTGGACGGTGCAGGCGACGGCCGAGGGCGGCCGCTTCTCCCGCGACCTGGGCCTGCCCGGCTGGATCATCCTCGCCACCGGCGGCGGCTTCACCCTGATCCTGGCGGGCTACCTGCGGATGCTCCTGGAGCGCACCGACGCG
>JAYRFV010000063.1:0-110014 GCA_041908165.1 Holophagales bacterium
CATCTCCGTCCGCCGCCGCGGCCTTCGGGCCCCCCCCCCCCCCCCCCCCACCCGCCACCGCCCCAAAAACCCCAACCCCCCCCCACACAACCACACCCCCACGCCCCCCCCCCCCCCCGCCCCCCCCCGCGCCCCCCCCCCCGCCCCCGGGCGCCGGCGCGGGGCCCGCGGCGGCGGCCTCGGCGCGCTGACGCCGCTGGCGGCGGTGCAGGCGCCGCGCTGGTCGCCGCTCATCGAGGTGCCGCGGCCCGACCTGCGCGACTACCTGCGGCGGCTCGACGTGCCCTGGCGCGAGGACCCCAGCAACGGCGAAGGCTTCACCGCCCGCAACCGCCTGCGGAACCTGCTCTCGCCGCTGCGTGCCGAGGCCCCGGCCCTGGATGCCCACCTCTGGGAGACCCACAGGCAGGTGCGCGAACTGGAGGAGTGGCGCGACGCGCAGGTGCGGGCCTGGCGGTCCTCCCGCTGGGAGGTGGCAGAGGGCGCGCTGCGGCTGGAGGGGCCGTGGACCGAACTGGAGTTGCGCTGGGTGCTGGCGGCTGCCCTGCCTGACCTGGGTTCGGCCGCCGAGGCCGGCCTGCTCCGGGACCTCGCCGGCTGGCTCCACGACCGCCTGCAGCGCCGGAGCCGGCGCAGCGCGGCCTGGGGCACCTGGCAACTCGAACCGGCCGAGGCGCACTGGACGCTTCACCGGCGCGCCTGAGGCCCGCCGGCCCGGCATCCCCGATGCCGGTGTCAAGGTTTCAGCACGAGGTCCCCGGCGGTCAGGCTCGCCTTCAGCGTGTACCTTCCGGCCCCGGTCCAGCGGAAGGCGTTGAACAGCCCGCCCTCGGTGGTCCGGAAGGGTCGGGCATCGATCTCCCCGGCGGTCACGGTGGCGTCGATCCGGGCATGCTCCGCGGGGTCCACCCCCTGGACCTCGAGGTTGCCGGCGCGCGTCCGCAGGTCCTTGTCGCCCTGGATCGGGCCGATGCGCAGGTCGCCGGCGCTGTGCCGCACCGTCAGGTCGCAGGTCCGGGGGACCCGGATCACGGCGCGGAAATCCGACCGGGGGGTGCGGGTGATGGACAGGCGGGCGGCCCGGTCGGTTCCCGCCAGGTCCACCCGCACGCCCTCGGTCCGGCTGCCCGACAGGGAGACCGAAATGGCCTCCTCCGAGGAAGGAAGGATGTCGTACTCCCCCGCCTCGAGTTTCATCTCGATCGATCCGCCGGAACGGAAGACGCTCCGCACGGGTTCGGCGTCCCTGGAGAACACCACCCCCGGCAGCAAGAAGACCAGGAGGGCCCTTCGCACCCGCAGCGCCATGATCCGCCTCCTGCTCCCTGTACGGCCGGCCTGCGGCGCCGCTTAGCCTGCGCGGGCTTCCGCTGGGAGCGCTAAACAAAACCGGTCCGCCGGCCGTCCTATGCTTGAAGAGGCATGGGATCCGATGAATCCGCCTGGACAATCGCGGCACCCAAAAGGCGGGGACGTTACTTGACTGGACGAGTAAACTTTCTGGAATGGGCTTCGCCCGCGGAGGCAGCTTGAATTCGATGATGAAGAGCGCGCTGGTGTGGATCGGGATCATCGCCCTGGTCCTGCTGGCGCTGCGCCAGATCCCCCAGAACGGCCACGTCCAGGAGATCCCCTTCTCCACCTTCATGGAGGAGGGCGAGGCCGGGAAGTTCCGCAGCGTCACCCTGTCCGGCATGGACGTGGAGGGGACCTACAAGGTCGCCTTCAAGAACAAGGCCGGCGAGGACATCAAGTCCTTCAAGACGGTGGCCCCGCCCATGCAGGACCTGCCGCGGCGGATCCTGGAGTGGAAGGTCTCCGACCCCGCCAACCCCAAGCTCGACGAGTTCCGCGCGGCCAAGCCCAGCGAGAACAACTTCATGTACCTTCTGGTGTTCTGGGGCCCGCTGCTGGTCTTCGTGGTGCTCTGGTTCGTGTTCATGCGCCAGGCCCAGGTGGGCGGCAACAAGGCGCTCAGCTTCGGCAAGGCCCGGGCCCGCGGCCTGTCCGCCTCGAGCAAGCGGATCACCTTCGCCGACGTGGCCGGCTGCGACGAAGCCAAGGAGGAGTTGAAGGAGGTCGTGGACTTCCTCAAGGACCCGGCCAAGTTCGTCAAGCTCGGCGGCAAGATCCCCAAGGGCCTGCTGCTGATGGGCCCGCCGGGGACCGGCAAGACCCTTCTCGCCAAGGCGATCGCCGGCGAGGCCAAGGTGCAGTTCTTCTCGATCTCGGGCTCCGACTTCGTCGAGATGTTCGTGGGTGTCGGCGCCAGCCGCGTCCGCGACCTCTTCGAGCAGGCCAAGAAGAGCGCGCCGTGCATCGTGTTCATCGACGAGATCGACGCCGTCGGCCGGCACCGCGGCGCCGGCCTGGGCGGCGGCCACGACGAGCGCGAGCAGACCCTGAACCAGCTGCTGGTGGAGATGGACGGCTTCGAGGGCAACGAGGGCGTCATCGTCATCGCCGCCACCAACCGGCCGGACGTGCTGGACCCGGCCCTGCTCCGCCCCGGCCGCTTCGACCGGCGGGTTGTGGTGGACCGGCCCGACCTCAAGGGCCGCACCGAGATCCTCAAGGTGCACACCACCGACAAGATCCCCCTCTCGCCGGACGTCGAGCTCGAGGTCATCGCCCGCGGCACCCCCGGCTTCGCCGGCGCCGACCTGGCCAACCTGTGCAACGAGGCCGCCCTGCTGGCCGCGCGGGTCAACAAGAAGTGGGTCGAGATGATCGACTTCGAGCAGGCCAAGGACAAGGTCTACATGGGCGCCGAGCGCCGCAGCCTGGTGATGACCGAGGAGGACAAGAAGGTCACCGCCTACCACGAGGCCGGCCACACGGTGGTCGCCGCGGTGGTGCCGCACAGCGACCCGGTCCACAAGGTGACCATCATCCCGCGCGGCCGCGCCCTCGGCGTCACCTGGCAGCTGCCCGAGCGGGACCGCTACAACACCACCAAGGACTACATGGAGAGCCGCATCGCCATCTCCATGGGCGGGCGGCTGGCGGAGGAGCTGACCTTCAACCAGCTCAGCACCGGCGCCAGCAACGACATCCAGCAGGCCACCTCGCTGGCCCGGTCGATGGTCGCCGAATACGGCATGAGCGAGAAGCTGGGGCCGCTGAGCTACGGCGGCGGCCAGCAGGAGGTCTTCCTGGGCCGCGACTTCATGCAGCACCGCGAGATCTCCGAGGAGACCGCCCGCACGATCGACTCGGAGGTGCACGTGATCGTCACCCGCAACTACGAGCGGGCCAAGCGGATCCTGATGGAGCACCGGGTGCAGCTGCAGGCCATCGCCGAGGCCCTGCTCGCGCGGGAGACCCTGGACGGCAACGACATCGACATCCTGATGAAGGGCGGCACCCTGCCCCCGCCCAAGGGCAGCGGCGGGCCGACTGCCCCCGCCACCGGCGACGGGGTCGGCGCCGAGCCCAACCTCAACCCGGCCCTCAGGCCCGCCTAGCCGGATGCCTGGGTTCGACTGGGGGCCGCTTCTGCAGGGAAGCGGCCCCTTCTGCATCGGCATCCTCAACCTCACCCCGGATTCCTTCAGCGACGGGGGCCGGTACCTCGACCCCGAGGCGGCCCTCCGCCAGGGCCGCGCGCTGGCCGCCGCGGGGGCCGGGATGCTGGACCTGGGCGCGGAAAGCACCCGCCCGGGGGCCGCGCCGGTGGACGGGGAGGAGGAGTGGCGCCGCCTGGAACCGGTCCTCCGCCTGCTGCGGTCGGAACTGCCGGATCTCCCGCTGAGCGTGGACACCCGGCGGGCGGCCACCGCGGCCCGGGCCCTCGCCGGCGGCGCCGCGGTGCTCAACGATGTCGGCGGTTTCGCCGACCCGGCGATGCGGGCGCTGGCGGGCGGCAGCGGCTGCGGCCTGATCGCCATGCGCAGCCGGAGCCTCGACGGCGCGCTGTGGATGCCCCCCTACGACGGACCCGCGGAGGGCGGGGCGGGGCCGCTGGTGGAGGAACTTCGGGCGGTGAAGCTGCGGCTCCTCGAGGCGGGCCTCGCTGCAAGCCGGATCCTCCTCGACCCGGGCTTCGGCTTCGGCACCACCTACCCGGAGGACCTCGCCCTCTGGAACGCGCTGCCCGGGCTTCCCGCGGCGCTCGACTGGCCGGTGGAGCGCGTCTGCCTCGGCGTCTCCAGGAAGCGTTTCGTGGCGCGCCGGTTCGGCGACGACCCGCAGCTTCCGCCGGCGGCACGGGACGCGGCCACCGCCCGGGCGCACCGTCAGGCGCAGGGCTGGGGATTCCGCGTGTTCCGCAGCCACGCCGTGTGAGGGGAATACTGGTCCACCCGTAAATGCGGATACCGGACCTTCCCGCGGGGGGCCGGGTCGCCGACCTTGGATGGAACCCGGACACACCAGGAGCCCCCATGCGGAAACTGACCCTCACCCTCACCCTCGCCCTTGCCGCCCTCTCCGTCGCGCCCCTGCTGGCGCAGGCCAAGGGCCACCTCAACGTCCCCGCCAAGGCCATGACCCGCATCGAGTTCAGCATGGTCAGCGACGGCGGAAGCTCCCTGCCCTACTGGACCGAGCGCCGCGGCGGCAGCATCGCCTCGGTGCAGGGCGCCGAGTTCCCGGTGACGGCGGGCACCCTGGTGGTCACCGACATCGACTACCTGATCGCCACCTCCGGCACCGCCGCCTTCACCTCCACGCTCGCCCCGGTGCGGGTGGTGCAGACCGGCACGCCGGCCACCTACCTGACCCTCGACACCATCCGCACCACCTTGACCAGCGCGGGCCAGGAGGTCATCCACAAGTCCTTCACCAGCGGCACCGCCGTCCCCTCGGGATTCAGCCTGCGCTTCGTCGCCCCGAACGCCACCTGGCCGCAATCGGTGGTCCGCATCAGCCTGCAGGGCTACTACCTGGACTGAGCCCGGCCGCGGGGTCAGACCTCGATGCGGTGCACCCGCTGGGCAGTGCCCGGGCGGGTGCGCACCATCCCGGAATAGGCGGCCTCGAGCTGCCGCGCCAGCCCGGCCGGATCGAGCAGCCGCGAGGCCGCCATCCGGCCGCGCGCGCCCGCGCGGAACCGCGCCAGCCCGGGAAGGTCGCGGGCCAGGGCCAGGTAGCCTGCCACCAGGCCCTCGCTGTCGGCCGCCACCAGTTCGGGGAATCCCGCAGCGACCAGCTGGGCCGCACCCTCCCGGCCGGCGGCGCCGGCGCTGCCGGTGCAGAGCGAGGGCAGGCCCATCCACAGGGCGGAGGCTGCGACCGTGACCCCCGGATAGGGGAAGCTGTCGAGGTGGAGGTCGGCCTCCTGGTGCGCCTGGAGGTAGCCGGCCGTATCGAGGTAGGGCATGAACTCCACCCGGGCCGGGTCCACACCGGCCTGCCGAAGCCGGGCGCCCAGGGCCTCCCTTCCGCTGCCGGGGTCGGCCTGGGCGATCCGCAGCCGGCTGCCCGGAAGGTCCGCAAGGATGGCGGCCCACAGGCGCAGGCAGTCCGCCCCGAGCTTGGCGAGGTTGTTGAAGGAGACGAAGGTGATGCTGCCCCGGCCCAGGGCCGGCAGCGGGCCCGGCTCCGGCGCCTCCGCCGGAGGCAGGAAGGTCCGGAACCAGGGCAGCCTCCAGGGACGCTCGAAGGCCGCGTGGTCCCCCGCCCCAGGCGGATCCATCACGCCGTCGGTGATCCGGAAGTCGACCGTGGGCAGGCCCAGCGGGTGCGGGTAGCCGCTCCAGGTGGCCTGCACGGGGGCGGGCTTCCGGGCCAGCACCTGCGGGACGGTCTCGTGGAACAGCCCCTCGCAGCCCACCGCGAGGCTGATGCCGTCGGACCGAAGGAGGTCGGCCACCTGGTCGGGGCCGAGCCCGCGGCAGTCGCGCCAGTGCTCGACCGCGGCCTGCAGCCCGCGGGTGGCGGCATCGACCTTCTCGCCGCAGTGGTACACGAACACCTCCACGGCCCCGCGGTCGTGGGCGGCGATCACCGGCCCGGTGCAGCGGAAGTTCGAGTGGAGGTGCAGGTTGGTGGCCAGGTAGCCGACCCGCAGCCGGGAGCCGCCTGGGTGGCCCTCCGGCCTCGGGCGGGCGGGGGCCTGGCCCGCCAGCCAGCGTCCCAGCTCCAGGTGCGCCTCGGCCAGCGCGGCCTCCTCTCCCGGGGCGCCGTAGTTCATCAGCAGGACCGGCTCGATCCGCGCGCGCGCGTCCTGCGGAAAGCGTTCCCGGGCCTCCCGGGCGAGCGCCATGGCCTCGGCGACCCGGCCCTGGAAGTACCTCGCCCGGCTCATGCCGAGCAGGGCCTCCGGCCGGCCGGGCGCGCGCCGGGCGGCCGCCGACAGGGCCTCGAAGGCCTCGTCGTGGCGGCGCAGGTCGAGCAGGAGCTTGCCGAGGTTGAAGCAGGGGTCGGCGAAGTCCGGGGCCCGGCGGGCGCCCTCCTCGAAGCACCGGATGGCGCGGCCGGGATCACCCCGTTCCTGCACCAGGAGCCCGAGGAGGTTCCAGGCCACCGCCCAGGCGGGGTCCTTGGCCAGGACCTCCTCGAGGAGCCCCACCCCGGCCTCCAGGTCGCCCATGGCCGCCGTGGCCCAGGCCAGGTTGGTCTGGACCCGCGGGTCGCCCGGGCGCAGGGCCAGGTAGTCGCGGTAGGCCCGGGCGGCCCCGGCCAGGTCGCCCCGCTGCTGGCTGTGGGCCGCCTGGGCGAGCAGGTGGGTGGGATCGGGACCGTGGGACATGGGGGCCATTATCAACCGGGACATCCGGCCCGGCTGGCCCAATCAGGCGGTCCTTCGCAGGTCCCGCTCCAGGTTGCGCTTGACCTGCGCCAGGCGGCGCCGGTCGCCGCGGGACAGGGCGTGCAGGCCGATCTCCACCGACTGGCGGATGCGGTAGAGCGCCAGCCGCACCTCCAGGTCCCCGGGCAGCCCGGACCCGTAGCCGCCCAGGAAGCGATCCCAGACCTCCGGGGCGGGCTCGAAGGTGCTCCAGCGGGCCAGGTCCCACAGCGGGTCCCCGGACAGCGCGCATTCGAGGTCGAGCAGGCCGCTGATCGCACCGTCCTGGACCAGGACGTGCTCCAGCTTGAAGTCCCCATGGAGGAGGCGGGCTGGAGCCGGCCGGGTCCAGGCTGCGAGCCGTTCCATCCGCCCGTCGACCTCCCGGGTGGCGACACCCAGGCTCCGGAAGGGTTCGCCCGCTGCACCGTCGACCACCCGCCGCCAGAGGTCGATCACCGGCTCCCAGTCGGGGAAGGCGCCCTGCAGCGGCCCGACCAGCGGGCCGAAGCCCCGGACCTCGATCCGGTGCAGCCGCGCCAGCAGCCCCCCTGCGGCGGCGACCGGGTCCGCGGGTCCACCCGGGTCGGGGAACCGCGCCGGATCGAGGGGTTCCCCCGGGAGGCGCTCCAGGATGACGGCATGGAGCCCGGTCCCTGCGGCCCCGATGTGGAGCACGTGCGGCACCGGCAGCCCCTGCCCCCGGCAGGCCTCGAGGACCGCCGCCTCGCGGAGGCTGGCCGCCTGGGGAAGGGAGGAAAGCCGGACCACCAGCCGGCGCCGCGGCGTATCCACCAGGAAGGTCGTCCGGGCGCCCCGGCCGGGGCTCCTGCGGCACTTCAGGGCTGTCTCTCCGAACAGCATCTGCACCAGGCCCCGCACCTGTCCGGGTTGGACGGAAGGGTCCTCGGTGCCTTCCCGCAGCCTGTCCCCGGAACCGTTGCCCTTCAACCCGTCCCCCGCGCAGGTCGATGGTATCGGATACCGCCGGATCCTCTCCCGGGATCCGTGCCCTCCCCGGTGCCCTACACTGGCCCCATGAGCTTGCGCTACTTCGGCACGGACGGCATCCGCGGCAGGGCCCTCGAGCCGCCCCTGTCGCTCGAGGACGCCTGCCGCTGGGGCGCCGCCTGGGCCCAGACCGCGCGCACCGAGGGCATCGAGCGGCTGGTGGTGGGCTGGGACCCGCGCCGGAGCAGCGAGTCCCTGTTCCATGCCTTCCGCCAGGGCATCGGCATGCGGCTGGAGGTCCTCAGCCTGGGCATGGTCCCCACACCCGCGGTGGCCTGGAACGTCCTTCGCCTCGGCGAGCAGGGGCGGCCGGCCTGGGGCCTGATGATCAGCGCCAGCCACAACCCCCCGGAGGACAACGGCATCAAGGGCTTCAACGAGCGTGGGGAGAAGCTCGAGGAGGACCAGGAGCAGGATATCGAGGCCGCCTACGACGCCCTCCAGGAACCCACCACCATCCTCGTGGAGCCCCGGTCCCTGCCGGTCGAGCCCTACCTGGACCACCTGCAGGGCGTGGACCTGCCCGCCGCCTTCCCGGTGGTGGTCGACTGCGCCCACGGCGCCACCGCCCCCTGGGCTCCGCGCCTCCTGCGGGGCCAGGTCCGGTTCCTGGGCGTGCCCGCCGACGGCGCCCGGATCAACGTCGGCGTGGGCAGCACCCACCTGGCCTCGCTGCAGGAGGAGGTGGTCCGCAGCGGCGCGGCCCTCGGCGTGGCCTTCGACGGCGACGGCGACCGCTGCCTGCTGGTGGATGCCGGAGGCCAGACCGTGGACGGCGACCAGATCCTCTGGCTGCTCGTGCAGGACCTGCTCGACCGCGGCCGGGAGGTCCCCGGCGTGGTGGGCACGTTGATGACCAACGCCGGGCTGGAGGCCGCCCTCGCGGACCGCGGCGTTCCCTTCGCCCGGACCCCGGTGGGCGACAAGTTCATGCTCCGGGAGATGGGAAGGCGGGGCTGGGATCTGGCCGCCGAGGCCTCGGGGCACGTGATCCAGCGCCACTTGGGCCCTAGCGGGGACGGCCTGGCCACCGCCCTCGAGGCGATTTCGGCCCTGCTTCGGAGGGCTCCGGGGGAACGCTGGACCTGGGGGTTCAGGCCGTGGCCCCAGCGCCTGGTGAACCTCCTGGCCTCGGAGCGCCGGCCCCTGGCGGACTGCCCGCAGCTGCAGGCCGCCCAGGCTCGGCTGGAGGCCTCGCGGGGGGCGGACCTGCGGATCGTGGTCCGCTGGTCCGGCACGGAACCCAAGCTGCGCCTCATGGTCGAGGCCCGCTCCTCGGACCTGGTGGAGCAGGCCCTGGCCCAGCTGGAGGAGGCGGTCCGCCAGGATCTGCGCCTGCCCTGAACCCGCGAATTCCTCGACGAATCGGCTCGCGGCCCGGCCTTTGCGGTGTAAGATGCGAGCCTAGCAGGGGGTTAGGAGCTTGGGTCCGCGGCTGGGCGTCAACATCGACCATGTGGCGACCCTGCGCCAGGTGCGCGGGGGCCACGAGCCCGAGCCTGTGGCCGCGGCCCTGCTGGCGCAGGGCGCGGGGGCCCAGGGCATCACCGTCCACCTGCGGGCCGACCGCCGGCACATCCAGGACCGCGACGTGCGCCTCCTCAAGGAGGTCCTCGCCGTCCCCCTCAACATCGAGTGCGCCGCCACCCCGGAGGCCGTCGCCGCGGTCGTGTCCTTCCAGCCCCAGTGGGCGACCCTGGTCCCCGAGACCCGGGAGGAGCTGACCACCCAGGGCGGGCTGGACGCCGTCTTCCTGCAGGCCCACCTGCGCACCGTGGTCCGCGACCTGCGCAGCGCCGACATCCGGGTGAGCCTGTTCGTGGATCCTTCCCTGGACCAGGTCCGGATGGCCGCCAAGCTGGAGGCGGATGCGGTGGAGCTGAACACCGGCCTCTACTCCGACCTGCCCATGGGCTCGGACCCGGCTCCCGAGCTCGCCCGGATCAAGGAGGCGGCGCGGCTGGCCTCGCGGCTCGGGATGCGGGTGCTGGCGGGCCACGGCCTGGACCTGCGCAACGTCGGCGCCATCGCGTCGATCCCCGAGATCCAGGAGCTCAACATCGGCCACAGCATCGTCGGCCGGTCCGTGCTGGTCGGCTTCGAGGCCGCCGTCCGCGAGGTGCTGCTCGCCCTCAGGGACGGGGCGCCATGAGCGATCCGCGCACGATCCTGCTGGTGGACGACGATCCGGACGTCCGCGGCACGCTCCGGGCGATGCTGGAGTCGCGGGGCTACCGGATCCTCGAGGCCTCCACGGCCGAGGCCGGCCGGGTGCGGATGCTGACGCACAAGGTGGACCTGGTCTTCCTCGACCTGGGGCTGCCCGCCGAGAGCGGACCGGAACTCTGCGCCTACATCAAGCAGGACATGCCGCCGCCGGTGCCGAAGGTGGTGATGCTCACCGTCCACGACGATCCCCAGGCCTGGGCCGAGGGCCTGGGCTCGGGCCCGGACGTCTACGCCGTGAAGCCCTTCGGGATGGAGCGCATCCTCATGCTGGTCGAGAACCTGCTCGGCGAGGCGCCGTGATGGCGAACCTCAAGGGCAACCTCCAGAGCATCAGCCTCACCGACGTAGTCCAGCTGCTCCACGTCAACAAGAAGACCGGCGAGCTGCGGGTGGTGAACGGGAAGGACCACGGCGTGCTGTTCGTCCTCGACGGCGAGGTCGTGCACGCCGAGATGGGCGCCCAGAAGGGCGAGGTGGCCGCCTTCGAGACCCTCGAGTGGGAGCGCGGCGATTTCGAGTTCCACGCCGTGAAGGTGAAGCCGGGGGGGATGATCCGGCGGAGCGTCCCGGACCTGCTGATGGAGTCTGCGCGCAATTCCGACAGCCGGAAGCGCCTGCGCAGCTTCTTCCCCACCCTCGATGCGGTGCCCTGGGCGACCCTCGCGGAACCGGCCCTCACCGCCGGCCTCAAGCTGTTCCCGGAGGACCGCCGGGTGATCCCCTTCTTCGACGGGTACCGGGACTTCCACCAGGTGATCCAGGCCACCGACCAGAGCGAGGTCACCGTCCTTCAGGCGGCGCTGATGCTCAAGGAGGCGGGCCGGTTGCAGGTGCTCGGCCCGAACATCTCGCTGCGGGTGGTGCCGCTGAAGGCCGGATTCTTCCGCAAGGGCGGTCACCTCGAGGTCGCGAAGGCCCACGAGGAAGCCTGGTCCCGGATGGGCCCCTACGGGTCCGGCCCCCTGGCGAACCTGCGGATCGCCCTGCCCAGCGGCCCGGCGGTGGAGGCGGCGCGGTTCGTCCCCGGGCTCGACGAGGGGCAGATCGCCATCCCGAAGGAATTCATGCAGGCCTGGGGACTTTCCGAATTCGATAGCGTGACCGTCCGCCCCGCCCCTTGAGGGCCAGGACCCGGACCAACCGGAGGAGGCAGCCATGGATCCCGACCATTCGGCACCGGACGCCGGAACCCCGCCGCTCTCCCCGGAGACCCTGGTCCACGAGTTCAAGTCCCGCAGCGAGGCCCTCGATGCCCGCCTCGACGCCCTCCAGGGGATGATCGAGTCGATCCGCGGGGAGCTCCGCATCGAGTCCAGCGAGAGCCTGCACCAGCTGGCCGAGGCCGCCCGCGACATGGCCAACGGCATCGTCTACCAGCAGATCGACATCCAGGCCAAGGGCGAGCTCGGGGCCCTCGTGTCGAGCCTGAACACCACCCTGCAGAACCTCCAGCAGCTGGACGCCTCGGTCAAGCACCAGAGCACCCAGGTGCCGGAACTGGCCGCCCAGCTGGACGCCATCACCGCCGACACCGAAACCGCCACCCAGAGCGTGATGAACCGGCTGGACGCCCTGATGGCCGCCAGCGACGCGGCCACCCGCACCCTGGCCGAGGCCTTCAAGAGCCTGGAGGGCCGGCAGGCCGCCCAGACCGCCTTCCAGGAGACCCTCGACGGCTTCCTGAAGCGCGCGGAGGACGGCGAGAACCCCACGTCGGTCGCCCAGGAGATCCTGGATTTCCTGTTCACCGACCGGCTCACCTCCAAGCTGGTCCCGGTGGAGCTCGGCCCCGCCAAGGAGCAGGTCCAGAAGATCTCGGACGAGGCCTTCGAGATCCTCAACGAACTGCAGTTCCAGGACATCACCCGGCAGAAGGTCGAGAAGGTGGTGCTCCTGCTCAAGCAGTTCCAGGGGGGCCTGGCCCGGCTGCTGGCGATCTTCAAGCTCGAGGCGGGGGCGGAGGCGCAGCCCGGCGAGGAGGTCTTCGAGCACCGCAGCGTCGCCACCCAGGAGCGGATCTTCGAGGCCAGCCTCGAGGCCGACCACTCCAAGGACTCGGTGGACGACATCATCGCCAACTTCAAGCGGAGCCAGGGCTAGCCGGACCGGCCCTTGCGCGCCCGCGGGTGCGCCGCTTCGTAGGTGCGGGCCAGTTCGTCCAGGCCCAGGTGCGTGTAGCGCTGGGTGGTGCTGAGGCTGGCGTGGCCCAGCAGTTCCTGGATGGCGCGCAGGTCCATGCCGCGGTTCAGCAGGTGGGTGGCGAAGCTGTGGCGGAGGGCGTGGGGGCTCACCCGCGCGCGCAGGGCCGCCCCCTCCAGGGCGCGCGCCAGGAAGGTGCGGACCGAGGTGGGCGTCAGCCGGCCGCCACGCTGGTTGAGGAACAGGGCGGCGGTCGGGGCGAGCCCCCGGTCCGCCAGCAGGTCCCGCCGCCGGTCCAGGTAGGCTTCCAGGGCGGCCGCTGCCTGGGCGTTGTAGGGCACCAGCCGTTCCTTGCGGCCCTTGCCCAGGACGCGCAGCGTGCGTTCCTCCCGCAGCAGGTCCCCCAGGTCCAGCCCCACCAGTTCCGAAACGCGCAGGCCCGAGGCGTAGAGCAGCTCCAGCAGCGCCGCCAGGCGCGCCCCGGGGAAGTCCGTGGCGGTGCCCAGGTCGAGCAGGGCCGCGGCCTCGCCCTCGGTGAGGAAGGCGGGCAGCCGCTTCGGCAGCCTGGGGTTGCGCAGCCCCTCCGCCGGGTTGGCCGCGATCCGGCCGCGCTCGAACAGCCAGCGGTAGAAGGCCCGGACGGTGGAAAGGGTCCGGGCCTGGCTTGCCGGATCGAGCCCGCGGCGTCCCAGGGCCAGGGCGAATCCGCGCAGGTCCCGCGGCTTCACCGCCCAGGCGCCCCAGTCCGAGGCGTCGGCGTGGGCGAGGAGGCCCGCCAGGTCGCCGCCCTGGGCGCGCAGCGTGTGGGGGCTTGAGGCCCGCGCCTCCTGCTCGAGCAGGAAGGCCTGGACATCTTCCTGGAGCGTACCGGGCGGACCCATCCTGGTATTCTGCTGCAAACCCCACCCAACGGAGCACACCTTGGTCAGCACCATCGCTGAACTGTTCTACGAGGCCTGCTCGAAAGGCCTTCCGGATGCCCTGGCCGCCAAGTCGGGAGGCGCCTACGTCCCGATCTCCCACGCCGAGCTCGTCGACCGCGTCGAGCGCCTCGCCCTCGCCCTCCGCGCCCGCGGGTTGCAGGCCGGCGACCACGTGGCGATCGTCTCGGAGAACCGCCCCGAGTGGGCCATCCTCGACTACGCCTGCGCCCTGTCGGGGATGCCGAGCGTGCCGATCTACCCGACCCTGAACGGCCCCCAGACCTCCTACGTGCTGCGCAATTCCGGGGCGCGCTGGGTGTTCTGCTCCACGGCCGAGCAGGTCCAGAAGGTGATCGGCCAGAAGGCTGAACTGCCGGCCCTCGAAGGCATCGTCATGATGGACGAAGGCCGGGAGCCGGAAGGGTCCGGCGTCCTCCACTGGTCGCGCCTGCTCGACGAGGGCCAGGCCATGGACGGGCGGCGGAACGAGGTCCGCGCCTGGGCGGCGGAGCGCCGCGCCGGGGAACTGCTGACCCTGATCTACACTTCGGGGACCACCGGCGACCCGAAGGGCGCCATGCTGACCCACGGCAACGTCGTCTCCAACATCCTCGCCTCGGTGCCGGTGCTGGACATCCGCCTGGGCGACCGCAGCCTCTCCTTCCTGCCGCTGTCGCACATCTTCGAGCGGATGGCCGGGCACTACGCCCTGCTCTACGCCGGGGCGAGCATCTACTACGCCGAGAGCATCGCCACCGTCGTCGCCGACCTGCAGCTGGTCCGGCCGACCATCCTGGTGGCGGTGCCGCGGATCTACGAGAAGATCTACGCCACGGTCCGCGACAACGTGGCCGGCTCCAGCATCGTCAAGCGCTTCATCTTCCACTGGGCGATGCTCGCCGGGCGCCTGGCCCTCCCCTTCATCTACGAGAACCGCCCCGCCCCGCTGTGGATCCGGTTCCAACTGTGGTGGAGCCGCCACCTGGTGTTCAACAAGATCCTCGCCCGCACCGGCGGCAACCTCCGCTTCGGCGTCAGCGGCGGCGCGCCCCTGGCTGGGATGCTGCTGGAGTTCTTCTGCTGCATCGGCCTGCCGATCATCGAGGGCTACGGCCTCACCGAGACCAGCCCGGTGATCGCCTTCAACCGGATCGGCGAGATCGCCCCCGGCAAGGTCGGGCGGCCGATCTACGAGGAGTGGGAGGGCAAGCCCTTCGTGCGGATCGCCGCCGACGGCGAGATCCTCTGCCGCGGCCCGAACGTGATGCTCGGCTACTGGAAGAACACCCTGGCCACCGCCGAGGCGATCGACGCCGAGGGGTACTTCCACACCGGGGACATCGGCGAGCTCGACGACCTCGGCCGGCTGAAGATCACCGACCGCAAGAAGGAGATCATCGTCACCAGCGGCGGGAAGAACGTCGCGCCCCAGCCGATCGAGGAGCGGCTCAAGACCGACAAGTACATCGCCCAGGCCGTGCTGATCGGCGACAAGCGCAACTTCATCACCGCCCTGCTGGTGCCGAACTTCGCCAGCATGCGGCGCTGGGCGGGCCTCAAGGGGATCGCCTTCGCCGACGACCGCGACCTTGCGGGCAAGCCCGAGGTGAAGGCCAAGCTCATGCAGCGCGTCGAGCTGGCCAACGCCCACCTGGCCAACTACGAGCGCATCAAGAAGATCGCCGTGCTGCCCGCGGAGCTGACCCTGGAGGGCGGCCAGCTCACCCCCAGCCTCAAGGTGAAGCGGCGGGTGGTGAACCAGGAGTTCGGCCACCTGATCGAGGCCATGTACCTGGAGCCGAAGCTGCCCGGCTGAGCCGTCACCGAATCGTTTCAATCGCGGGACTTCCATGGAACCATAATGGTTCCAGGAGGAACGCATGGCGCGGATCCTGGTGATCGAGGACGAACCCGACCTTCAGCAGATCCTGGCCTACAACCTCCGCCAGCAGGGCCACGAGGTGCTGCAGGCCCTGAACGGCACCGAGGGACTGCGGCTGGCCCGCAGCACCCGGCCGGGGCTGCTGCTGCTCGACCTGATGCTGCCCGACCTGCCCGGAACCGAGGTCTGCAAGGCCCTCAAGGCCGAGGAGGCGACCCGCGGGATCCCGGTGCTGATGCTCACCGCCAAGGGCGAGGAGATCGACCGGGTGCTGGGCTTCGAACTGGGCGCCGAGGACTACGTGGTCAAGCCCTTCAGCGTCCGCGAGCTCCTGCTCCGGGTCCAGGCGATCCTGCGCCGCGCCTCCGCCCCGGCGGCCGCGCTGGAGGACGGAATCCAGTTCGGCCGGCTGCGCATCGATCCGGCCGCCTACCGGCTCTGGGTCGAGGACCGCGAGGTCCAGCTGACCTCCATCGAGTTCCGGCTCCTTCTCCACCTCCACGAGCGGCGCAACCGGGTGCAGACCCGGTCCATGCTCCTCGAGGATGTCTGGGGCCTGCAGGCGGACACCGAGACCCGCACGGTGGATACCCACATCAAGCGCCTCCGCGAGAAGCTCGGCCCTGCGGAGGCCTACATCCAGACCGTGCGCGGGGTGGGCTACCGCTTCGTGGACCGCCCGGACGGTGACCGGCCATGAAGCTCGGAATCCGGTCGAAGCTGTTCCTCCTCTCCTTCGGGATCGTCGCGGCCGTCCTGCTCGCCTCGGACCTGCTGCTGACCCGCGCCCTGGACCGTTTCCTCACCGGCAGGATCCAGCAGGACCTCCTGACCCGCGCGGCCATGGCGGAGCGCCAGGGCTCCGGCCTTCGGCCCGCCCGGGGCCCCGACCCCGCCTGGGAGGCGCTGGCCCGCGACCTCGGGGCCCGGGCCGAGGCCCGGGTCACCTTCATCGGGCTGGACGGAACGGTCCTCGGGGACTCGGAGGTCGCGCCCGAGAACCTCCCGGGCCTCGAGAACCACGGCGACCGCCCCGAAGTGCGCGAGGCCCTTTCCAGGGGCCGGGGCGCCAGCATCCGCCACAGCGCGACGGTCCGCCAGCGCATGCTCTACGTCGCCCTTCCGCTGGTGCAGGAGGGGCGCCGGACCGGCGTCGTCCGCCTGGCCCTCGCCCTCTCCAGCGTCGACCAGCTCGTCGCGCAGGTCCGCGGCGTCCTGCTCGGCGCGTCCCTCGGCGCCCTGGCCTTCGCCGCCGTCCTGATCAGCCTCGCCGTGCACTGGGCCTCCCGGCCGATCCGCCAGCTCACGGAGCTCTCGGCCAGGATGGTCGAGGGCGCCCTCGGCGAGCGCAGCCACGTCCACGGCTCCGACGAGGTCGCCACCCTGGGGCACTCCCTGGACCGCCTCTCCACCAACCTGGCCCAGGCCCTCGAACAGCTCCGCGCCGACCACCAGCTGCTCGAGGCCACCTTCGAGGGCATGCAGGAGGGGGTGATGGTGGTGGACCGGAACGACCGCATCCTGCACGCCAACCCTGCCCTGCGGGACATGCTCCTGCTCGGGACGGAAGCGATCGGCCGGCCGGTGCTCGAAACCGTCCGCAACGCGCGCCTGATGGACCTGCTCGAGCGGGCCCGCCGGGAGGCGGGAGGGTCCAGCGGCGAGATCGAGGTGGGCGGGATCAAGCCGAGGAGGCTGCAGGTCCAGGCCGGCCTCCTGGCCGGCCAGCCGGGCGACCTCCTGGTGGTGCTGGTCGATGTCACCCAGCTCCGGCACCTCGAGTCCGTGCGGAGGGACTTCGTGGCCAACGCCTCCCACGAGCTGCGCACCCCGGTGGCCTCGATCCGCTCCGCCGCCGAGACCCTTCAGGGCGCCCAGGAGGACCCCCAGGCCCGCGGGACCTTCCTCGAGATCATCGAGCGCAACGCCGCGCGGCTCCAGCAGCTGGTCGAGGACCTGCTCGACCTGTCCCGGATCGAGGCCCGCGAATACCGGCTGGATCCCCAGCCGCTGGAGCTCGGGGCCTTCGTCCGCGGCCTGGTCGAGTCCTACGCCACCGCCTCCACGGCGCGGACCATGCGGATCGAGTCCGCTCCGGGCCTCGACGGGCTCCGGGTCCTCGCCGACCGCCGGGCCCTCGAGCAGGTGCTGGGCAACCTGCTGGACAATGCGCTGAAATACGGTTCGCCGGGCTCCGCCATCCGGATCGCCGCCGAACCGGAGGCGGAGAGGATCCGGCTCACCGTCCAGGACCAGGGCCCGGGCATCGAACCCCAGCACCTCCCCCGCCTGTTCGAGCGCTTCTACCGGGTGGACGCCGGCCGCTCGCGTGAACTCGGCGGAACCGGGCTCGGCCTGGCCATCGTCAAGAACCTGGTGGAAGCCATGGGCGGAACGGTGAAGGTCGACAGCCAGCCGGGAGAGGGGTCCACCTTCTCCGTGATCCTGACCGGCTGCTCGGCGAAAGACTGATCCGGCGGACACGGACGACGCCTCCAGCCGCGAACTGTTCGCGGACGGGCAATCCGGCTGCCATCACGCTGTCACGTGACCATGGAGGAATGGCGGATCGGGAGAACGCATGATGCGAACCGCGGTCCGAACATCCCTTTTCACGCTGCTGGCCGGTGCCCTGCTGGTCGCGGGCGCCCACCTCGGGTGCGCCTCAGCGAGCCACGACCCGGCACCGGAACCGACCCCGGCGAGCCTCGCCCTGGAGAAGATCGGAAGCTATGACGGCATGGCGCTCGGCGCCGCCGAAATCACCGCCTACGATCCCGCCTCCAAGCGTCTGTTCGTGGTCAACGGCGCCAATGGCACCGCCGACGTGCTCGACCTTTCCAACCCGGCCGCACCCAAACTGGCGGGCACCCTCAACGTGACCGCCCTCGGCGGCGGCGTGAACAGCGTGGCGGTGCACGACGGCCTGGTGGCCCTGGCCATCGAGGCCACGGTCAAGACCAATCCCGGGGTGGTGGCCTTCTACAACGCCGCCACCCTGCAATTCCTGCATTCGGTGCCGGTGGGCGCCCTGCCGGACATGCTCACCTTCACCTCGGACGGGAAGTACGTCCTGGTCGCCAACGAAGGCGAGCCCAGCAGCTACAACCAGCCCGACTCGGTGGATCCGGAGGGTTCCGTCAGCATCATCACCGTCAACCGCACCGGCACCTCCACCGTGGTCACCGCCGACTTCAAGGCCTGGATCGGCAAGGAGCCCGAGCTGCGCGCGGCCGGGGTCCGCATCTACGGCCCCAACGCGAACGCCGCCCAGGATCTGGAGCCGGAATACATCGCCGTGAGCGCGGACAACAAGACCGCCTACGTGACCCTGCAGGAGAACAACGCGATGGCCACCGTCGACATCGCCACCGCCAAGGTCACCTCGATCAGGTCCTTCGGCCTGAAGAACCACAACCTGCCGGGCTACGGCCTGGACCCGAGCGACGAGGACAGCGGCACCAACACCAACTCCGGCACGCCGGCGGTCAAGATCGGCCCCTGGCAGGTGAAGGGCATGTACCAGCCGGACGCCATCGCCTGCTACACGGTCGGCGGGGTGACCTACCTGGTCACCGCCAACGAAGGCGACGTCCGCACCTACACCGGCTTCGACGAAGAGACACGGGTGCGCACCCACTTCACCGGTGGTCTCGACCCGGCGGCCTTCACCGACGCCGCAAACCTTATCTTCGATTCGAACCTGGGCCGGTTGCGCACCACCACCACTCCGAACGGTGGCCAGACCGGCAAGAACGGCGCCGGGCTGGGCACCGAGATCCTCACCTTCGGGGCCCGCTCCTTCTCGATCTGGACCCCCGACCTGACCCGCGTCTTCGACTCCGGCGACGCCTTCGAGCAGAAGACCGAGGACCTCCCCAACGTCCAGTTCAATGCCAGCAACGACAACAACGCCCTGGATTCGCGCAGCCCGGCCAAGGGCCCCGAGCCCGAGGGCGTGGTGCTCGGAACCTTCGGCGCCAAGACCTACGCCTTCATCGGCCTGGAGCGGGTCGGCGGAGTCATGGTCTACGACATCACCACGCCTGCCGCGCCGGTCTACGTGACCTACCTGAACACCCGCAGCGGCGCCACGGGCGATCGCGGACCCGAGGGCCTGGCCCTGGTCAAGGCCGACAAGTCCCCGAACGGCAAGCCCCTGCTGATCGTCGGCAACGAGATCAGCGGGACCACCGCGGTCTATCAAATCAACCTGACCTACTGAAGGGGTTGTGTCGAGACGGTACCGGTGCGCCGGCGACGCCCCTCCGGGCCCCTGCCTTCCAGGGTCAGTCCCCGTCCACCTTCCGCTCCGTGTAGGCCACGTAGTCGGTCGGGGCCGGCGTGTAGGGTTGGGTCATCAGCGGCGAAGAGATGAGGAAGTCGGCGGTGCTGCGCGTGCAGGCGATCGGGATGTTGTAGACCACCGCGATGCGCAGCAGCGCCTTCACGTCGACGTCGTGGGGGTGGGGCTCCATCGGGTCCCAGAAGAAGATCACCACGTCGATCCCGCCTTCGGCGATCAGGGCGCCCAGCTGCTGGTCCCCGCCCAGGGGACCGGACTTCAGCTTGCGGATGGCGGGTGCGGCCGCCCCGTCCTTGGCCTCCGCCGACTTGCGGGCCAGGGCCTCCTCCACCAGCCGGCCGGTGGTGCCGGTGCAGACCAGCCGGTGGCCGGCCAGGATGGCGTGGTTCCAGGACACCCACTCGATGAGGTCGCGCTTGCGGTTGTCGTGGGCCACCAGGGCGATGGTCTTCAGGTTCTGCATGGCAGCCTCCGCTCCCATTGTTCCCGGCGTGGTTTCGCGCCGCGCGGCGGAATGGCAACATCCACGCTGTTCACGCAACCGTTGCCTGGCCGTTGCGGAATGCCCGACCTGGCCCATTAGCCTGTGCGAACCCGCGGCCGTGGCCTTGGCTTGTGCGCCGCGGCCTGCCGGGCGGGATCATGGAGGGCACGACCATGCGAAACGGAGCCACCCCCAGAATCGCAACGCTGGTCGCGTGGAGCCTGGCGGTCCCCTTGCCGGCCCAGATCGCCCCGGACGACCTCGCCCGCTACTCCGGCATGGTGGCTGCCTGGGCCGGTTCCCCCGGGCAGCTCGCGAGCCGCGACATGGACATGGCCGGCGCCTTCAAGTCCAGGGGAATCTCGCCCTACGCCGGGTCGGTGGTGGCCTGGGCCGCCACCGAGGACCACGCCAGGGACTTCGCCTCCAAGGGCAAATTGGTCATCTGCGCCAGCAGGACCCTCCTGGAGAAGGGAGCGAGCGTCGCGATTGTCCTGGACGCAGGCGAGGTCACCTTCCTGCTCAAGGAGAAGAATGTCCCGAAGTCCGGCGTGACCCTGGCCGAGCCCTTCCTCAAGCTGGCCAGGAAGGTCGACTGAACCCGACCGTTCCCGAATTCGCTACAGACGGGTCACCTGGAGAACCCAGGATCTTCGCAGAGCCCCTTGACACTGGCTCCGGGAGGCTCGTCCATGTTCATGCGCATCCTGGTGTTCCTTCTGCTCTGCCTCGACCCGGGGCCGTCCTTCGCCTGGTCCATCGTCTCTGGCACAGAGACAGAGGGCGCCTTCGCCATGAAGGGGTCCGACTCCATCGACCCGCTGGTGCGGCTATGGGTGTCCGAGTTCCAGAAGCGCAACCCGAAGGTCGAGATCAGGGTGGAGAGCCCGGGGTCCAACACCGCGCCCCCGGCCTTGACCAGCGGAGAGATCCAGCTCGGCCACATGAGCCGGGAGATGAACGCCGAGGAGTTGGCGGCCTTCCAGGCCCGCAAGGGCTATCCGCCAACCCGGCTGATCGTGGCGCTGGATGCCCTCGGCATCTACGTGCACAGGACCAACCCACTGAAGCGGATCCTGGTGGACCAGGTGGATGCGATCTATTCGAAGACCCGGTTGTCCGGCTGGGACAAGGCCATCGAGCGCTGGGAGGACCTGGGCCTGGGCGGCGCCTGGGGACGGCGCGACATCCACTTCTTCGGCCGCGACGCGAACAGCGGCACGCGCGTGTTCTTCGAGGAGAAGGTCCTGGGGAAGGGCGGTGCCGTCAAACGCGGCTACCAGGAGCGCGACCAGTGGGGGGTCGTGGAATCCGTGGCCAAGGATGCGGCCGGCATCGGCTACGGGCCGCTCAACTACGGCAATCCGGAGGTCCGCATGGTGCCGGTGGTGGCCATGGGCTCCGGAAAGGGCTACCTGCCCACGAACGAGAACATGATCAGCGGCCGGTACCCCTTGACCCGGCGGCTGAACCTGTACCTGGACAAGGCCCCCGGCCAGCTGCTGGCGCCTGCCCTGGCCGGTTTCCTGCGGTTCGTGCTCGGGCCGGAGGGGCAGAAGCTGGTCCAGGAATACGGCTCCGTTCCCGTCACCAGGGACCTCGCCGACTCCCAGCTCCAGGCCCTGGAGCGCTGACATGGCCTTCCAGAGCTTCGGCCCGATGCTCATCGCCGAGGACCTGCTCGAGGACCGCTTCGGCACCTTGAGCCGGGCCTGGGAGCGCGACGCCAAGGGCGGCATACATCCAATCTTCCTGCGCCGGTTTGCACCCAAGCTGTGCGTCCCGCCGGTCCTGGAGGCGCTGCAGCGCAGCGCCTTCTCTCTGGACCTGCCTGGTGCCTGCGGCGGCGGCCACCAGTTCGGCTCCAAGCCGAAGCCCCACTGGAAGGTCAACCACCGGCAGGGCCGCAGCATACGCCGGCTGCAGGAGAAGTGCCGCGAGGAATCCTTCCCCTTCGGCCTGAGCCAGGCGCTCAACGTGGCCTGGAACCTGGCCCACGCCTGTGCCCGCTTCTGGCGGCGCGGGCAGAGCGTCGGGGCGATCGGTCCGGATTCGGTGCGGGTCGATTTCGAGGGCGGCCTGTTCCTGCCCGACCTGGGCTGGATGCCGACCCTGATCGACGTCGCGGATGCCCATCCACCGATCCGAGCCGACCTTCCGGACCTGCCCAGTGGCCCCCAGGGCGGACTGGAGGAGGAGGCCCGCCGCTTCGGCGCGCTGCTCTACGAACTGATCACCTTCGAACCCCTTCCCGTGGGAGTCCGTGCCGGAACGGCCATCGCCCAGGCCCAGGTCTGGACCCCCGAGGGGCCCGAACCTCTGCCCGGACCCGTCCGCGAGGGCCTGGCCCGGCTGCTCGGCGACCCGGGCCAGCCCTTCGAGACCCTCGAGGGCGCCCTGAAGCAGCTCGAAGCGTTGGTGTTCGATGACGAGGAAGGCCCCTCGACCTTCAACCTCGCGCACTTGATGCACACGCTGTTCCGAAGGGAGTACGACCGCCAACGGGACCTGTTCGCCCAGGAACTGGAGGCCCTCCACTCCAGCGACGTCTGGGGCTCCGACCGGCCGCCGGCCGCGAACCAGCCCGGCATCCCCGTGCGGACCAAGTCCTACCGGGGGGTGATGGTGGCGGGCACGCTGGTGGTGGTCGGCCTCGGTGCAGGCGTGCTGATGCTGGTGCGCGACCAGGAACGGTCCCGCCGCACCCTGCAGGAGGAACTGGTCCGGCTGCAGACGGAATACGCCCAGCAGGTCCAGCAGGGGGCCGACGCTGCGGCCATCGAGAAGCACCAGCGGCAGCTCAAGGAGGACCTCGAGAAGCTCGCCCAGACCGCCCGGAACGCCGAAGAACGCAGCCTGGTCGGGCAGGAGATCGAACGCCTGAAGGCCAGGCCTGCAGCGGAGACCCTGACCCTGCTGGCAACCTCCCAGGCGACCACCCCCAGTCTGGCCGAAAGGCCGGCCACTGAGATCCGTCCGGTGCCTGTGCCCTCCCGGCCTGAACCCGCCGCGGCAGCGCCCGCCGCTCTGCGCCCCGCCGCTGCCGCGGCTCCCAGTCCGGCGGTTCCCCGTGCGGCGGTCCCTGGCCCGGCGCCCCAGGTTTCGGAAGCCCCCGGGGGAGCCCAGGACCGTGCCCCCCAGGTGGTCGCCCTGCAGCGCTTCGCCTGGCCGGCCGGGGCCGCGCGGACGCCCCTGTATCTGCGCGTCTTCGTCCACGAGGATGGGCACCCGCTGCGGGCCACCGCCGCCCCCGGCAGCACGGCGCCGCCCGAGGTCATCGCCGCGGCCGTTGACGCCGCCATGAAATCCAAGTACGCCCCGGCCCTTCGCGTGGGGAAACCCGCCCGCGACTGGGTCCAGGTGCAATTCAACCCGTGACGTCCACCGCAGCCCCCCTGTCCTACCAGGACAGGGCGCGCATCATGGCGCGCTTCTTCTCCTGGTGGGCCTGCATGCGGTCCTCCACGCCGTCGAGGAGCACCAGCGCCTCCGCCAGGTGGGCGCCCTTGTTGAGCATCACACACTCGGCGCGCATCGACATGGCGGCGTCGGTCATCTCGGCGCGGGTCGGGATGCCCCGCTTGAGCAGGTTCTCCAGCACCTGGGTGGCCCAGACCACCGGGACGTGGGCCGCCTCGCAAAGCCACAGCAGTTCCTCCTGGATCTCGGCGAGGCGTTCGTAGCCGATCTCGACGGCCAGGTCGCCGCGCGCAATCATCACCCCGAAGGTGCGCTGGCCGGCCCCCCGGGCGATGAGGTGGGGCAGGTTGCGCACCGCGCGGGCGGTCTCGATCTTGGCCAGGATCGGGATGGGCCGGTCGGTGTGGCGGCTCAGCTCGATCATGAGGTGGTCCAGGTCCTCCGGCTCCTGGACGAAGGAGAATCCGACGAAATCTGCGATCCTCGCCACCAGCGGCAGGTGCTCGAGGTCCTCGCTGCTGAGCGCGTCCAGGCCCAGGTTGGAGTCCGGGAAGTTGATGCCCTTGCCGCTCCGCAGCTTCTCGCCTTCGACCCGGGAGCGGGTCACCCGCAGCAGGGCTTCCTCGCTGCCGGTCTGCAGGACCTCGGCCTCGATGGAGCCGTCGTCGATGAAGACCCGCTCGCCCGGCCGCAGGTACTGGAAGACCTCGGGGTTCTCGCAGGGCACATAGGCGCAGGCGAGCAGTTCCCCCATCTCGTCGAAGGCAGCCGGCTCGCCTGGATGCTCCGGGCCGGTCAGGCGAAGGAAGTCCCCCTCGAAGACGATGATCTTGGCTGGCTGGGTGGTCAGCGGCCCCACGGTGCAGCGGCGCACCTTCTTCCGCCCCGCGGGCCGGTGCTCCAGGACCACGCCAGGCTCCAGGTAGGCATTGCTGGCGCAGCGCACGCGCAGGGCCTGGGGCCCCTCCGGGTCCACCACTTCCAGGGCCCGCCGTTTGCCGAGCAGGTCGGTGAAGGTCACCATGTCGCCGATCTGGACGCCCCGCAGCCAGGCCGCGTCCACGGGCACCCGGGCGGCGGTGCGCCGGCCCTTGCCGTCACGGCCTGCCGGGCAGCCGTCGGCGCCGCTGCCATCGAGGACCGCCCCTGCCGCCTGGACCACCTGGCCTCGGGCATCGCGTTTGCACTTCAGGTGCAGGGCGGGAGCGGCGTTCGCAAGACTGCCGATGCGCAGCTTCTGGCCGCCGAGGTCCATCAGGATTCGGCAGGGGCGTCCGGTCACCGAGACCGCTCGGCGGACGTGCTGGGCCATCGCCTCCCAGGCCACCGGGCCGTCGTGGGCCATGTTGATGCGGGCGCAGTCCATGCCCCGGGCGAGCCAGTCGCGGACCAGGGACGGGTCGGTCGCGGCCTCGGAGGGAAGGGTCACCATGATCCGGGTCCGGCGGTGGCCCGGCGCCGGACCGAGCAGTTCCTCGGTGTTCGCCTCCAGGCGGTTGCGCTGGGCCTCCATGTCCTCCATGACCTGCCGGCGCCGTTCGGGATCGACCGCGGTGCCGAGGAAGGCGTCGAGGGCCAGGGCGACCGCCTCCAGGGAGGCCTCGACGTGTCCCTCGCAGCGTCCCAGCGAGGAAAGCCCGAGCGGCGCCAGGCGGGTCTGCAGATCGCGCAGGTCGAGCCGCCGCAGGCCCACGTAGGCCGCCAGGTTCCGGGCAGAAGGGCCCCACGCTGAGCGGACCAGGAACGGATTCCAGCGGCGCAGCAGTTCCGACTGGACGATCTGGAGGTCCGTCCTGAGTTCCTGGATCTCCTGCCGAAGGGCAGGCAAGGTGACAGCGACGAGCGTGCTCAAGGTCCCTCCCGGAAGGCCGGCACACCATTGTTCACCTTGCGGGTGACGTCCCGGTGACGGCGCCGGCCCGGTCGTCTGCAGCACTCAGGCCAGAGGCCCGCGCAGGGTCCACAGCCACAATTCTCGCGCGGCGGCTCGCGCGGCGGCCAGCGGATCGTCGATCATGCGGGGCGCGCCGAATTCGATGGCGGCGAGGATCGGGGCGACTTCAACAGCCGGTGGATGTGCGGCACCAGACAATCGGTCCCGACGAAGGCCGCGGGGCCCGCCGGGTCGTAGGACAAGCGGAAGGGCTGGACCGGGAAACCGGCCTCCCGGGCGATGCGGAAGCCGCCGGGCCGCCAGGGCCGGGCCTCGTCGAGGGAGGTCGTCCCTGCGGGGAACAGCCCGATGCCCATGCCGCGGTCGCGCAGGCAGGCGGCGATGGCCCGGGCCGCCTGCTGCCGGGATCCATCGGAGTCACGCTGGACGAAGACCATGCCCGCCCGGCGACCCGCCGTCCCCAGGTTCGGCCAGCGGGCAATCTCCGCTTTGCCGACCAGCACCACCGGGGCGAGGCTCCGGAGCACCGGGATGTCGAGGACGCCGAGGAGGTTGCCGACCAGGATCGCGGGGGTCCGCAGGGGGCTGTGCCCGCCCTGGAGGCGCACTTCGAGCCGCAGCAGGGCCAGCGCCTCCCGGGCCCATCCCGAAAGCAGTCCGCCAAGTTCCGGGACCGGCACGGCACCGCCGTTCCGGGATTCCGACCGCGCGGCCCGGCGCTGGTAGTCCAGCACCAAGCCGAGCAGTTGGCAGAACCGCGGTAACACCGTACCGTCATCCCTACGGCCGGGCCAGGCAGGCCCCCGGGCGGCCGGATAAGGAAGCCCTGCCCATGGCCGGCGAAGGTGCTCAGGACCGTCGACCCGGCTCAGGGCGACCTCCTTGAAAGACACACCGCCCGGCGCGAGCGGGCCCGATCGAGGGTGGACGGCGCAGGTGAACCCGCCGTGACATCTGCCGTTCGAGCCCGTGCCATCGGGCACTTTCGGAAGTCACGAAAACGTCGCGCAACGGCCGCGCGATCGCACCGGAACTGTCCGATCGGTGGATCAGGGGAAATGCATGAGCCACCAAGCCGTTCGGGCAGCCGAGGCCGAGGAGATGGGAATGGAGGGTTCCGAGGAACTTCACCTGGAAGGGGAGCTCCGGCAGATCCTCCTGCAGCGGCGCCTGTCGCCCCGCTACCAGCCGATCCTCGACCTCCGGCAGGGGACCGTCTACAGCCACGAAGGGCTGGTCCGGGGGCCCAGCGACACCGTCCTGCACTCGCCGCACAACCTGTTCAACGTGGCCCAGCGCACGGGTCTTCTGCCCGAGCTCGAGGCCGAATGCCTGCGCAGCCTGCTGCAGACCTGGGCCGAAGTGGGCCAGGGCCAGCGGATCTTCCTGAACCTCAGCCCCGCGGCCCTGATCCAGCCCCATGGGATGCCGCGGATCCTGCCCGACCTGGAGGTGCTGGGCATCGCGCCGGAATGCATCGTCATCGAGCTGACCGAACACCAGCCGACCTTCGACTACCGCACCCTGCTGGAGGCGGCGAACCGCCTGCGGGTGCTCGGGTTCGCCATCGCCCTGGACGACCTCGGCGAAGGCTTCTCGAGCCTGAGGCTCTGGTCCGAGCTGCACCCGGAATTCGTCAAGGTCGACCAGCACTTCGTCCAGGGGGTGAGCTTCGACCCGGTCAAATGCCAGTTCCTGAGGACCCTCCACGACCTTGCGCGGAGCACGGGTGCCCGGCTGATCGCCGAAGGGATCGAGACCGACTCCGACCTGGCGGCGATCCAGGAACTGGGCATCGAACTGGGCCAGGGCTACCTGTTCGGACGGCCGGAGGCCCAGCCGGTCCACAGCCTCAGCAACCACCTCGCACGGAGGCTCCGCGCGGGGGTCACCGGCACCGGCCCCAGCACCGTCAAGAGCTTCCGGGTGACCGCGGAGAAGCTGAGGATCCACGTCGAACCGGTCGCACCCACCGCCACCAACATCGAGGTGCAGAAGCGGTTCCAGGGCGAACCGGAGCTCCAGTCCCTGCCGGTGGTCGAACTGGGCACGCCGGTGGGGCTGCTCAACCGCCACGACTTCATGGACCTGATGGCCCGGCCCTACAGCCGCGAGCTCTACGGGAAGCGCCCCTGTGCGGCCTTCATGGAACGGAGCATCCTGGTGGCCGAGCAGCAGATCACCATCCACGAACTGAGCGAGCGGATCGTGAATTCCGATCCCCGGCACATCTTCCACGGGTTCATCCTGACCCACCGCGGGCTGTACGAGGGCATGGGCTCCGGCCATGACCTGATGCGCGAGATCACCCAGATGCAGCTCTCCGCTGCGCGCTACGCCAATCCGCTCACCCAGCTGCCCGGCAACGTCCCGATCTACGAGCACATCGACGGCTTGCTGGCGGCTGGTCAGTCATTCATGGCCGCCTACTGCGACCTCGACCACTTCAAGCCCTTCAATGACGTGCACGGCTACCGGATGGGCGATGAGGTGATCCAGTGGACCGGACGGCTGCTCGGCGAGCACTTCCACCGGCCCGCCGATTTCGTCGGCCACGTGGGTGGCGACGACTTCATCCTCGTGGTCCAGGATCTCGACTGGGAAGACCGGATGATGGCTTTCCTGGAGGCCTTCGAGGCCGGCCGCGACCGGTTCTTCTGCGAGCGCGACCGGGCCCGGGGCGGCTACGAAAGCGAGGACCGCATGGGGCATCCGGTGTTCTTCCCGCTGCTGAGCCTTTCGATCGGCGTGGTCCCGGTCCAGCAGGGAAACTATGCCTCCCACCACGAGGTGGCGGCAGCGAGCACGTCGGCGAAGAAGATGGCCAAGCGCCGGGCGGGCTGCAGCATCTTCGTCGAGCGACGCAGCCAGGCGAGGTAGCAGGCCGGCTACCGCCGGACGTGGCCGCCAAGGAGCCCCTGGAATGGAAAACGGCCCCGGTTTCCCGGGGCCGCCCCTTTCCCGCAGTGTCCCATCCCCCCCTGCGGATCCAGCTGACGAGGAGTCCTAGAAGGCAACGAGGAAGGCCGCCACGAAGGTGTCCCCCCCCTGCTCGCCGGTCTGTCCAGCCCTCGGCACCAGGAAGTTCTTGCTGAGCATGACGTAGTTGAGCTTGATGTTGGCGGCCTTGACCTTCTCGGGAAGGAAGGCGTAGGTGTAGCCCAAGGTGATCTCGGTGAACTTCGGCGTGTAGTCCACCGGGGCGCCCTGGGCGGTGAGGGCCACTCCGGGAGCGCTCTCCTTGTAAGGGTTGTAGGCGGTGTACCACTGGTCGCCGCTGTTCCAGTTGAAGAAGTCGTAGCGGAGCAGGAAGGTGTGGTTGCCGGTGGTGTAGCCGCCGGTGACGTAGTAGCCCATGAACTTCTGGTCCAGGTGCTCGCGCTTCACGGTGGGGGAACTCGCGGCGAGTGTCGCGTTGCGGCGGCCGAGCACCCCGGTCATGACCTCAGCGGTGAACACCCAGGTGCTGTCCTGGTAGGCGTAGAAGGCGCCCAGGTTGGAGGTGGCGTCCTTGTTCTCGTACACCGCCTGCTGGGTGGGCCAGCCGCTGCCCGGGGTGGCCGGGGCGATGGCGACGCTGGTCTTGTCGGCCACGTCGGTGACGCCCTGCAGGGTGTAGGCGCCGAACTTGTGGTGGATGCCCATGTTCAGGTCCAGGCGGGCGACCATGTCCTTCTGGGCGTTGGTGTCGGCGGCCTTGCCGGAGGCGGCCTCGCCCATGCCGTTGAAGGCCGCCAGGGTCAGCTTTCCGCCGAACTCGCGGGGGCTGCCGAAGGCGAAGCTGAGGGCGGCGCCGCGGTCGCGCTTGTCGCCGAACACCCGGCCCAGCTGGCTGCGCTCGGCGAACAGGATCTCGGTGGAGCTGGTCAGGCCCTCGTAGCTTTGGAGGTTCTTGTACTGGCCGATCTTGAGGGAGACGCCGCTGCCGATCTTCCAGTTGACCCAGGCGTCCTGCAGGATCACCGGGTTGCTGGTGGAGGTGGCGATGGTGGGGTCGAACATGACCTCGTAATCGACGTCCTCGGTGATGGTGCCGCTGGCCTTGACCTCGACCCGGCGGATGTTGAAGCCGTTCTCGGTGAACTCGCTGCGGAGGTTGTAGTAGCCGCGGCCGCCCTTGGGGTTGAGGCGGAGGTTGTTGTCCAGCATCTGGGTGTACCAGAGCTGCACGTCGCCACCCAGCTTCACGGTCTGGCCGTAGGCGGGCAGCAGGCCGGCGGCGAGGATGGCCGCGGCGCCAAGGATAGAGGTTCGGTTCATCGATTGCTCCTGGGTGAAGTGTCCGGTTCACGGACAGCATCCCGGAGCCCCGTGAACGGGCGATCACATCCAACCCACAGGTTCGAAACAATTCGGAAACCCGGGCGCGCCTGGCTCGAAGAACACCGGTGGGCCCCACGAACCGGGCTTTGCTAGGACCCTTCGCCGGCTTCCTCGATACCGGCCTGCAGGTGCCTGATGTCCGTTCCCTTGGCCAGGAACACCACGAATTCCGCCAGGTTGGTGGCGTGGTCGCCGACCCGCTCGAGGTACTTGGCGATGGCCTGGATGCCCATGCCCCTCTGGACCGCGCTGCGGTCTTCCATCATCACCATCAGCACCTCGTGGAACACCGAGGCGTAGGCACTGTCGACGCTGCGGTCCTGCTCGATCACCCAGCGCGCCTTGGCCACGTCTGCCGCGACAAAGGCGTCCAGGGCGTCCTTCAGCATGCTGCGGACGGTGATGCCCATCTGGGTCACGGCCGGCCAGACCTTGCGCGGCGGGTCCGCCGCGAAGTCCACCACTCTCTCGCCGATGTTCACGGCGATGTCGCCGATCCGCTCGAGGTCGGTGACGATCTTCAGGGTCATGGTGAGGAAGCGCAGGTCGGAGGCGACCGGGGCGCGGCGGGCCAGCAGGCTCAGGCAGTCGCTGTCGATGGCGATCTCGAGGCGGTTGATTTCTCGGTCATCATCGATCACCCGCTGGGCCAGCACGATGTCCTTCTGCTCGAAGGCGCGCATGGCATCGGCCAGCGCCTCCTCGACCTTGGCGCCCATGAACAGCAGCTTCTCCCGGAGCGCCAGGAGTTCCTTCTCGTACTGCAGGTCGGTGTGTCGTCGGTTTTCCATGGATGGACCCAAGGCTCCCTTCATTCCGCCAGGACTGCTGCCCCGCGGCCCCCCAGCGGGGCCTTCCAGTCTATGCCCGCCCCTGGAATCCAGGAGGTGCGTGGATTCCCCGGCCAGGCGCGGGGCACCGCCCGGTCAGGAGCAGCCGGTCCTGTCCGCGGCAGCGCTAGGGGTGCCCCAGCACCGGGAACAGGATCCCCAGCAGGGCACCCAGCAGGATGAGCAGGAGGTCCAGCACGCCCAGGGTCCCCCACTCCCGGCTTCCGGGCCTGAACCGCGGCATGACCATCCTCCTGCATCCCCGGGAGGGGATGCGGTCGCTTCGCGCCAAGTGTGGGTCGGGCGGGCTCCAGGTACCGTGCCATGTTTGTGAACTCTGACATCAGCATCCCTTCAGCCGCCCGGCCGTCCGCGGGCTTCCCGCTGCCGCCGGCTCAATCCATCGGTCCGTGTCGCAGGTAGGGATGCTTCACGTTCACCCCTTCGAGGATGTAGAGGACCTCCTCGGAGATGTTGGTGGCATGATCGGCAATCCGCTCGAAGTTCTTGTTGACGATGATGAGGTGGCTCGCCCGCTCGATGCAGAGCGGATCCTTGATCATCGCCCGCAAAAGTTCCCCGAAGGTCCGGTGGTGCAACTCGTCCACCGCGTCGTCGGACCGGATCACCTGGTGGGCGAGTTCGGCGTCCCCCCTCAGGAAGGCGTCCACCGAATCGCGCACCATGCCTCGGACGGCCTGTCCGATCCGCTCGAAGTCGTCGGGGTTGAGCACCTGGGCCTGCCGGTTCAGGACCAGCGCCCTCCGTGCGATGTTCTTGCAGTGGTCGCCGATGCGTTCGAGCTGCGGGACGATCTTCAGGCATCCCGCCAGCAGCCGAAGGTCGGTTGCGAACGGCGCCCGCAGGCCGAGCAGGTCGATGCAGGCGCGATCCAGCAGCACCTCCTGCTCGTCGACCCTGCGGTCGAGCTCCATGACGTGCTCCGCGAGGGCATCGGAACGCTTGGTCATCGAGGCAACGGTCAGGTCGATCATCTCCTCGACCTGTCCGGCCATGGCCATCAGTCCATCCTTCAGCTCCTTGAGCTCGGCATCGAAATGGCGGGACATCAGCCGAACCTCCCGGTGATGTAGTCCTCGGTGGTGCGCTGGGTCGGGTTGGTGAAGATCCGCTCGGTGAGGTCGACCTCGACCAGCTTGCCCAGCCAGAAGAAGGCGGTGAAGTCGCTGACCCGCGCGGCCTGCTGCATGTTGTGGGTGACGATGACGATGGTGAAGTCCTTCTTCAGCTCGAAGATCAGTTCCTCGACCCGTCCGGTGGCGATGGGGTCGAGGGCCGAGCAGGGCTCGTCCATCAGGATCACGTCCGGCTTCACCGCCAGCGCCCGGGCGATGCACAGGCGCTGCTGCTGGCCGCCCGACAGGCCCAGCGCCGAGTCCTTGAGGCGGTCCTTGACCTCCTCCCACAGGCCGGCGCCGGTAAGGCTGGTCTCCACCGCCTCGTCGAGGACGCGGCTGTCCTTGACCCCGTGGATCCGCAGGCCGTAGGCGACGTTCTCGTAGATCGACTTGGGGAACGGGTTCGACTTCTGGAACACCATCCCCATGCGCTTCCGCAGCTCGATGACATCCACCTTCGGGTCGTAGAGGTCCTGGTCGCCGAGCAGGACCTTGCCCTCGATGCGCACCCCGTCGATGAGGTCGTTCATCCGGTTGAGGCTCCGCAGCAGCGTGCTCTTGCCGCAGCCCGAGGGCCCGATCAGCGACATCACCGTGTTCCGGCGGACCTCCAGGTCGATGCCGAACAGGGCCTGCTTGGCGCCGTACCAGAGGTCGAGGCCCTGCACCCTGAGGGCGGGCTCGGCCGTCATCGCCGCGGTCAGGGACTGGGGAAGCACCTCGGGCCGGGCCGTCCGCGCCGGTTCGGGCGCCTGCAGGACCACCGGTTCGGGGATGGGCCGCGGATCTTCGATTTCCATGGTCGGGCACTCCAAGGGGGCGGACATCAGAAGGTGCTCCCGCCCAGGCGGGCGCGCAGGCGCCGGCGCAGCCGGATGGCGGCCAGGTTGAGCACGACCACCACCGCGAGGAGCAGCAGGGCGGTCATGAACACCATCGGCTTGGCCGCCTCGCTGTTGGGACTCTGGAAGCCGACGTCGTAGATGTGGAAGCCCAGGTGCATGAACTTCCGGTCCAGGTGCAGGAACGGGAAGGTCCCGTCCAGGGGCATGGAGGGGGCCAGCTTGACCACGCCGGTCAGCATCAGCGGCGCCACTTCGCCGGCTCCGCGGGCCATCGCCAGGATCAACCCGGTGAGGATGCCGGGCATCGCGCCGGGAAGGACGATGTTCCAGAGCGTCTGCCACTGAGTGGCCCCGAGGGCGAGGCTGGCCTCGCGCTGGCTGCGCGGCACCGAGGCCAGGGCCTCCTCGGTGGACACGATCACCACTGGAACGGTCAGCAGGGCCAAGGTGAGGGAGGCCCAGAGGATGCCGCCGGTGCCGTAGGTCGGCGCCGGCAGGCGCTCGGCGAAGAACAGCCGGTCGAGGCTGCCGCCCAGGGTGTAGATGAAGAAGCCCAGGCCGAACACGCCGAACACGATCGAAGGCACCCCGGCGAGGTTGTTCACCGCCACCCGGGTGGCCCGCACCAGCCAGCCGTCGCGGGCGTACTCCCGCAGGAACAGCGCGGCGATCACCCCGAAGGGCACCACCAGCAGGGACATCATCATCACCATCATCACGGTGCCGAAGATGGCCGGGAATATGCCCCCTTCGGTGTTGGACTCGCGGGGGTCCTCGGCCACGAACTCCCACAATCGCGAGAGGTAGACCTTGAATTTCCCGAAGGAACCCAGGGAATTGACCGGCACCACCCGGAGCAGGTCGCCGATCGGCAGGTCCTTGCGCTTGCCGTCGACGGATTCGAGGGTCACGGTCACGCGCTGGGCCTGCCTTCGCAGGTCCTCCAGCTGCGCGGTGAGCTGTCCGTAGCGGGCGTTGAGGTCCTTCTCCCGTGCGTCGAGCCGGTCCTTGGCGTCGGGCCGGGACCGCCGTTCGAGGCGGAGGTCCTCGAGCCGCCTGTTGAGGGTGCTCAATTCCCCCTTCTCGATCGCGAGGATGCGGTGCTTCAAGGACTGCGCGGAGCCCAGGCGGTCCAGGGTGGCACCCAGCGCGGCGGGGCCTTCGGCCAGGGCACGGCCGTCCTCCCGGAGCGCCTGGATCCGGCCGATGAACGCGCCGTACTCGAGCCGCTCGATGAGCAGGGCCTCTGCCGGGATCCGCCGGTTCGAGAGCTCCTCGGCCATGTACCACCGGAAGTCCTGGCCGTACAGGTCGCGGTTGGCCACCCGCAGCTGGAGGCGCTCCGGATCGCTCCCGCGCGCCTCCTCGCGCCCGCTCTCCTCGCCGAGCACCGGGCCGCCCGCCGTGTCGTACTGCACGATCGGCTGCGGCCAGAAATAGCCCAGGCCCCGGGCGCCGATGAACAGCACCAGGCACCCGATCATGATCACCGACAGCGCCAGCAGCCCGCCCGAGAGCCAGACGAAGGCGTTGCCGCGGCGGAGGGATTCCCGGAACCTGGCCATCAGAGGGACTCGTAGCGCTTGCGCAGGTGGATGCGGATCAGTTCGGCCGCGGTGTTCAGGACGAAGGTGAGCAGGAACAGCAGCAGCGCGGCCAGGAACAGGACGCGGTAGAGGGTGCCGTGGTGGGGGGCCTCGGGGATCTCGACCGCGATGTTGGCGGCGAGCGTCCGCATGCCGTTGAAGGGGCTCCAGTCCATGATCGGCGTGTTCCCGGTGGCCATCAGCACGATCATCGTCTCGCCGATGGCCCGGCCGAAGCCGACCATGGTGGCCGAGAAGATGCCGGGGCTGGCGGTGGGCAGCACCACCCGCCAGGCGGTCTGCCAGGGGGAGGCCCCGCAGGCGAGGCTGGCCGAGCTGAGCGATTTCGGCACCGCGGACAGGGCGTCCTCGCTGATGGTGAAGATGATCGGGATCACCGCGAAGCCCATGGCGAAGCCGACCACGATGCTGTTGCGCTGGTCGTAGATCCAGCCATGGCCGTGCAGCCACTGGCGGTAGTCCCCGCCGAGCAGCATCCGCTCGAACCAGGGGGCGACCTGGAGGGAGACCAGGAAGGCCGCCAGCAGCAGCGGGATCATCCACACCGCCTCGCGGCCCTCTCCGAAGGTCCTGCGGAATCCCCGCGGCAGCCGCAGCCACAGCGGCAGGGCCAGCAGCGCCAGGCTGAAGGCCAGGCCGGGAATCAGGAGGAACTGCACCATCGAGCGCTCGAACAGGGGTGCCAGCACCAGCCCGGCCAGGAAGCCCAGCACCACCGAAGGCAGCGCCGCCATCACCTCGACCGTCGGCTTGATCAGGTTGCGCAGGCCAGGGCTCGCGAACTGGCTGGTGTAGAGGGCGCCGAAGATCGCCAGGGGCACCGCGAACAGCAGGGCGTACAAGGTCCCCTTGAGGGTCCCGAACAGCAGCGGGACCAGGCTGAACTTGGATTCGAAGTCGTCGGTCCCGCCGGTGGACTGCCAGACGTACTCGGGCGACCCGTAGCCCTCGTAGTGGGTCCTGCCCCACAGCAGTGACCAGCTCACCTCGGTGTGCGGCGCGTCGAGGCTCCAGCCCAGCACCTCCCCGGGCGCAGCCGCCAGGATGCCCTCGCCCCGCGGGGACAGGGAGGCGGTCTTGAGGCCCTCCCCTGGAGCGGCCATGAGCCGCTTCTCCGTGGTCAAGTGGTCCACGGCCAGCCCGGAGGCGCTCCAGCTGAGGAAACGCTTGTCCCGCAGCGAGGCCATGAAGCCCAGCACCGGTCCGGCGTGGGAGGGGAACCGGTGGAAGGCCTGCAGGGTCATCTGCTCGTTGACCCGCACCTGCTGGTAGGCCGCCAGGGAGCCGGCGGTGCCGCCCACCAGGATGCTGTTGCCGCCGAGGGCGTGCCCCAGCGCCGTGATCCCTTCGCCGAAGGCCGCCGACCGCAGCGGCTTCGCGTCGCCCTCGACGGCCAGGATGTGCAGCACCCCTTCGCGGGTTCCGACCACCAGCTGCTGGCCGTCCTGGCTCCACTGGGCGACCTGGGGGCGCCCGCCGTCGGGAAGCTCGACGGGCTTCAGCGCCAGGTCCGCGTCGCCCTCCAGGGGCACTTCCCCCCAGGCCAGGCCGGCGTCCAGGAGCACCGCGACGCGCAGGTTCTCGCCGCCTCCCAATCCCCCCGCCGCCACGGTCCGGGCGTGCAGGAGGGCGCGGACCGCCGCCACCCGGTGCCCGGGGCTCCACTGGACCTGCGGGGTCCAGTTGCGCGGGTCGTTCTCGCCGGACGGCTTGTCCCACCCGCTCCGGCCGAGGTGCAGGCGCCCGTCGGCGGCGACCACCGCGAACTCGCCCTTGGGGGAGGGCGCCATCAGCGCGGCCCAGGGCAGCGCAGGCGCCGGTCCGCCGACCTCCCGGAGCGCGGGCCCAGGGAGGGTGTAGGCCCGGACCCCGGCTGCCGGGTCCAAGGTCATGAGCGCGTGGCGCGATTCGTCCTGGATGATCCCACCCGGCGCCTTCAACGCCAGGGCCGGCAGGGCGGCGCTGCGCGCCTCCCTGAACAGCGGGAAGGCCTCCCTGCCGATGAACAGGAGGATGCCGACCACCGCCAGGATGACGGTCAGACCCCCGAAGGAGATCACGGCCTTCATCGCCCGGTCGATGCGCCGGGCGCGGCGGAGAACCTTGCCTGGATCGGTCATGGGGCCTTCCCTGGAACGACCCTGCCGGAGCTGGAGCCCCGGCAGGGTGGCATCGCGTCGATTCAGTTCAGCTTCTTCAGTTCATCCGCTTCCATCTTGGCGGTCAGGGGCAGGTAGCCGTCCTTGACGACGATCTCCTGGCCCTCCTTGGAGAGCACGAACTTGAGGAACTCCTTGACCAGGGGATCGAAGCCCTTCTTCGGGTCCCGGTTCACGTAGACGTAGAGGAACCGGGCGATCGGGTACTTGCCGTTGAGGGCGTTCTCGTAGGTCGGCGGGAAGGCCTCGCCGTTCCACTTCTTCTCGTCGGCCACCGCGACGGCCTTGACCCCCGAGGTCGCGTAGCCGATGCCGCTGTAGCCGATGCCGTACTTGTCGGAGCCGACGCTCTGCACCACCGAGCTGGAACCGGGCTGCTCCTTCACCGAGTCCTTGTAGTCGCCCTTGAACAGCGCGTGCTCCTTGAAGTAGCCGTAGGTGCCGCTGGCGCTGTTGCGGCCGTAGAGGCTGATGGGCCGGCCGGCCCAGTCGCCCTTCACGCCCAGGTCGCCCCAGACCTTGATGTCGGACTTGTGGCCGCCCTTCCGGGACTTCGAGAAGATCGCGTCGATCTCGGTCATGGTCAGCTTCTTGATGGGGTTGTCCTTGTGCACGAAGACCGCGAGGGTGTCGATCGACACCGCGATCCGGGTGGGCTTGTAGCCGTACTTCTTCTCGAACTTGTCGACCTCCTCCGCCTTCATCTCGCGGCTCATCGGGCCGAGCTGGGCGGTGCCTTCGATCAGGGCCGGCGGGGCGGTGGCGGAGCCCTTGCCCTCCACCTGGATCTTCACGCCCGGGTACTTCTTGTTGAAGCCTTCCACCCAGAAGGCCATCAGGTTGTTCAGGGTGTCCGAGCCGATCGAGTTCAGGTTGCCGCTGATGCCCGGCACCGTCTTGTAGGCGGTCAGCTTCGGATCGACCTTGACCCCCTGGGCGATGGCCGAACCGGCGGCCAGAAGGCTCAGGGCGAAGGCGAGGGTTGCGCGCATGCGGGCTCCTTTGTCGGATGCACCAGCTTCACCTGATGCCATTTCGATCACGGGTCGGCTCTGTGAATTCCTGGTGACAGGACCCGTTCACCGAATCGACACGATACAATTAAACCAATACATAACAAATTTTACACTTTCAGCGAGGTTCACCTGGCCGATGCCGGTTCGCCATCCGACCGATGGGCCCGGCGGGTAGCCTGCAACCCGGGCCACCCTTGGCCTGGCCCCCATCGCGGAATCGCCCATGCCGTTGCAGTCCCACCTGCACTGGATCCAGCCCGTTCGGGCCACCGCCCACGTCTACGAGGCGATGGAGCGCTTCCGGCCCGAGGGCGCCCCACGCTTCCTGCCGGTGGTCCATGCCGATGGATCCGTGGCAGGAATCCTCAGGGACGATTCCCTCAAGCGGTTCCTGTTCGGGAAATACGGGTACCAGTTGGTCCTCCACCATCCCCTGTGCGACTTCGTCTCCTCCTGCGTGACCGTTCCCCTCGAGACGAAGGTCGAATCGGCCCTCTCCCTCTTTGCGTCCCGCCCGAACCCCGAAGGGCTGATCGTCACCCGATCGGGGGCCTATGCAGGCGTGCTGCCGACCGGATCGCTGCTCAGGCTGTACGAAGAGAACCGGGTCCGGATCCAGCGGCAGCTGATGCAGTCCCAGAAGATGGAGGCGATCGGCACGCTGGCGGGGGGCATCGCCCACGATTTCAACAACATCCTCATGCCCATCATGGGCTACGCCGAACTGATCCAGATGGGTCTCGAACCGACCGTTCCCGACCGGATCCGCCAGCAGGCCGACCAGATCCTCCAGGCGACGCGGCGGGCCCGGGACCTGGTGGACCAGATCCTGTCCTTCAGCCGGGCGCGGGCTAAACCGGAACAGACCTTTCCGCTGGCGCCCCTGATCCGCGAAGTCGCCCGACTGCTGAGCGCTTCGATTCCTTCGAGCATTCGGATCCTGCCCCGGATCCGGACCGACCGGGATCGGGTCCGGGCCGACCCCGGCCAGGTCCACCAGGTGCTGATGAACCTCTGCACCAACGCCGCCTTTGCGATGAGGGAGAAGGGAGGCTCCCTGGAAATCCTGCTCGAGGAGGCGTCGGATCAGGAAGAGGGGATTTCCGGCCTCGATGGCCCCGCCGGGAGTGACTGCCTCAGCCTCACGGTGGCGGACAGTGGGACTGGAATTCCCGCGACCCTGATCGAACGGATCTTCGAGCCCTTCTTCACCACCAAGCCGCAGGGGGAAGGCACGGGCCTGGGTCTGGCGGTCGTCCACGGCATCGTGACCGGACTTGGTGGCCGAATTTCCGTGGCCTCGACCCCCGGGGAGGGAACCCGGTTCAGGGTTCTGATCCCGAGGATCGACGCCCTTCCCAGCCATTCCGACCTTCGCGCCGAAGTCCCCGTGACCCTGGACGGCCCGAATCCCCCTGGCCGGGTGCTGCTGGTGGATGACGAGCCCGCCATAACCCTGCTCGCGGAGACGGTCTTCGAGCGCAACGGCATTCCCCTTGAGGCCGTCAACGACAGCCTGCGCGCGCTGGACCTGGTCCAGCGGCAGCCGACCCGGTTCGACCTCGTGGTCACCGACCAGACCATGCCCAACCTGTCCGGAATGGAGTTGTCGAGACGCCTGCTGGCGATCCGTCCGGACCTTCCCATCCTCCTCTTCACTGGGTTGGGTGACGGCCTCCAGGAGTCCGCCACCCAGGCCATCGGCATCCGATCGATCCTGAAGAAGCCCATGAGCATGCTGGAACTCTTCAGGGAAGTCAGGTTCCACCTCGCCACGGCTCCGGCTGCAGGTTCAGGCTGAAGGGTGCCCGCAGCCGCCGGCCCCTATGGCAGTCCGATGGTCGAAACCGGGCCCGCGGCTCAAGCAGGACGCAGAAATGTCACCGGCACGACGCGTTCGCGGCACATTGAGGGTCCAAAAGATGCAGAGCCCCTTGCACCGACCCTCCCCGCCCGCTCCGGAAGCCACGATGCCCCTTCGACAGATGCGACTCGACGACATCCTCATCCTGATGCCGGGCCCGAAGCTCACGGCCACGGCTTCCGCCGAGGAGCTTTCCGAGGCCGTCAATCTTGGGATCCAGGGGCAGACCCGGAAGTTCCTGTTCGACTTCTCGGAAGTGGAATTCATCGACAGCCTGGGTGTCGGACAGATCGTCGCAAGCTACCGGATGATCACCGAAGCGGGTGGGCGCCTCATCCTCTGCGGCCTCAATGCGCGGGTGCAGACGGTCCTGCGGATGGCGAACCTGCACCTCGTCCTCGACATCCGCGAGAAGACCTCGGGCGAACTCCGCTGGGAGGGCTGACCCGGGAGCGGAGACAGGACCGTGCATCCGGCTGGATCCACGGACCGGATCGAGGGCCGCTTGGTCGGCCTTAACCGGTTCGTCGCAGGAACGTGGCAGGTTGTTCCCCGAGTTGGACTTCGTCTGTAACGACCGGACCCCACCTTGGTCCTGACCCCACACAGTCGAGGTGAACCGTGAGCCCCATCCAGCTGCAGACCACCGAGGGACCGCGCTTCCACGTGCGTCCGCTGACCAGCGAGGACTATCCGCGGCTGCAGCGCCTGGAGGCGGAGATCTGGTCCGGCGACGCCACCGGGCAGCTCTGCCCCTACTACCTGCGCCTGTGCACCGAGATGTACCCGGAATGGTGCTTCCTGGCCCTGGAGGGCGACCGGCCGGTCGGCTACGTGCTGAACTTCCCGAACGGCAAGTCGGTCTACTGCGCCACCCTGGCCGTCCACCCCGCGTACCAGAAGACCCGGGTGAACTACCTGCTCATCCGCGCCATGGTGAAGAAGCTCATCGAAGCCGAGGTCGAGGAGTGCCGCTTCCTGGTGGAGCCCGGCAACCAGGACGCCCGCAGCGTCCACCAGGCCCTGGGCGCACGGGTGGTGGCCGAGGTGCACGACTACTACCACGCAGGCGACACCCGCCTCTGGTCGGTGATCACCCAGGCCGACCTGGAAAAGGTCCGGGAGCGCTACACCCGGCTCAAACTGGTTTCCTGATGGGTCCCGCCACCGCGGCGGGAACCGCCGGATCCCTGCACTGGAGCCACCAGGCCTGCCTGCCGGGCGCCCTCCGGCTGTCCCGGGCGATCCTCGCCACCGCCCGCGCGGTGGTCGACTTGACGGCCGGTCGCGACCGGTCGCGGCTGCTCCGTTCGTGGTCGCTGCGCATCCTGCGGGCGCTGCGCATCGAGGTGGTGGTGGAGGGCACCCTGCCCCCGACCGCCCCGCTCTGGGCGGCCAACCACCTGAGCTGGCTCGATCCGCTGCTGCTGTTCAGCCTGCGTCCTTCCGGCGTGCTGGCGAAGCAGGAGGTTGCCGGCTACCCGCTGATCGGTCCCGCCGCTTCCCGGGCGGGGCTGCGCTTCGTGGACCGGGAGGAGCCCCTGAGCCGGGCCGCCGCGCTCGCCGCCATGACTGCGGAATTGCGCCAGGGCCGCGACTTCCTGCTGTTTCCCGAAGGCACCACCACCCGCGGACTGCAGCTCGGCCGGGTCCATCCGGGCGGCCTGCTCGCCGCCCACCGCCTCGGGATCTCCACCCTTCCCCTGCGCCTCGACAGCCCTGCGGCCCACTACCCCTGGACCGGCCAGGAGACCCTCCTTCCGCACCTCAAGGCGCTGGCGGAGGGCCCGCCCGTCCGGGTCCACGTCCGGCCCGGGCCCTGCATGCACCCGCGCGACTATCCGGATCCCTTCGAGTGGATCGCCGTGCTCCGCCGCCACCTCGCCCCGGCCTCGCCCACCTTCCTGGAGCCGCCCATTTGAACACCGACCTGCTGCTGCTCCAGTCGCTGCGCACCGGCCTCACCCCCTTCCTGGGCCTGCCCTCCCAGCTCGAGCCCTCGCCCGTCCCTGGGGTGGTGCTGGGCGCGCCCTTCGATGGCGGCGTCATCAACCGCCCGGGTGCCCGCCTGGGCCCCTGGGCCCTGCGCGCCGCCAGCCTGGGCCTGGGCCGGCTGCCCATGCCGCTGCGGCTGCAAGGCCAGGAGCCGGGCCGCGGCTTCGCGGCCCTGGACTGGGTGGACGGCGGCAACCTGCCGACCACGCCCTTCGGCATCGCCGAAGCCCTCGCCACCGTGGAGCGCGGGGTGGACGCCTGGCTTGCCGTGGGCGCGAGGACGCTGCTGCTGGGCGGCGACCACCTGATGACCCTCGGAGCCCTGCGCGCCCAGGCCCGCCGCCACGGCCCTCTCGGTCTGGTGCACTTCGACGCCCACCCGGACGCCGCGGACGGCGCCGCCTGGGGCACCGCAAGCCACCACGGCACCTGGCTGCGCCAGGCCCTGCAGGAGGGCCTGCTCGACGGCGGCCGCTGCGTCAGCATCGGCCTGCGGGCCCCGCGCTTCGACAGCGAGGAGGTCGCCTTCCTGGCCGGCGCCGGGGTGCACCTGTGGACGCCCTGGGACATCCGCGACCCGCGGCTGCACAGCCAGCTGCTCGGCGACCTGGCGCGGGCCGGACTGGGCCCGGGCTACGTCACCCTGGACCTGGACGTCCTCGACCCCGCCTTCTGCCCGGCGGTGGCCGAGCCGGTGCCCGCCGGGCTCACCCTCGAGGAGCTGTACCCGCTGCTGCAGGCGCTGCGCCGCTGGTCGAAGCCCTGGGTGGGCGCCGACATCATGGAACTGTGCCCGACCCAGCCGGGCGCCGAGGACTCGGCCCGCGTCGCAGCGCACCTCGCCTTGCAGCTGCTGGGCTGAAAGGTTCCGGCGATGTCGGCTGGGCGCCACCGGACGGTCACGCCGCGGCGGCATCCTCGGGGAAACGAGGAGTCTGCCATGTCCAAGGTTTCCTGGTTGACGATCCTGGCCGAGCGCACCCCGGAGTACGGCGAGGTGGGCTGGCTCGAGGTGGTGGCCGGCTACGACTTCAGCCTGCTCGGCGCCGCCGAGATCCAGCACTGGCTGCGGCTGCGCGGTGTCCGCGGGGAGGCCGGCGCGGCGCTGGTGGCGCTGGCCGGAGAGGCCCTCCTCGACTTCGGCCTGCGGCTGTGGGAGGCCTGCGCCGAGGAGACCGGCCACGTGCCCCGGCCCGGCGCCCGCGCCTGGTCCATCGCCCAGGACCGCTGGCGCAAGGCCATGCTGCGCGAGTGCCTGGCCGCGGACCTCACCGAATCGGCCTTGGCCGGCGCCATCGAAGGCGTCTACGACCAGGTCGGCTGCCCCGAGGACATGCTGGGCCTCTGGACCTACCACGCCCCCTGGCAGCCGGCCCCGGGCCAGGTCAACTTCGACGCCCTGTACGGCTTCCTCGGCGGCGGCACCATGGGGGCGGTGGCCTGAGCCGACCCCGCGGCGGCCGGGCCCCCCACTCCCCCCGAGACAAAGCGCGGCAACCCTTGGATCATTCCAGGGATGGAAGCGCCGGTCCCGACACCCGAACCTCGGCCCCCTGGCCCGCTGCACCGGCAGGTTGCGGAGCTGCTCGACATGATCAAGTTCGAGCACACGGTGTTCGCCCTCCCCTTCGCCTTCCTGGGGGCGCTGGGGGCGGCGCAGGGCTGGCCGGGCTGGGAGAAGGCGCTGTGGATCCTGGCGGCGATGGTCGGGGCGCGGACCGCGGCGATGACCTTCAACCGGCTGGTGGACGCGGACATCGACGCCCTCAACCCGCGCACCGCGACGCGGGCGCTGCCGGCGGGCCGGGTGGGCCAGGCGGCTGCCTGGACCCTGCTGGGCGCCGCCACCCTGTTGTTCGGCTTCGCCGCCGGCCGCCTCGGGCCCCTGCCCTGGAAGCTGGCGCCGCTGGCCCTGGCGGTCATCCTCGGCTATTCGATCTGCAAGCGCTTCACGTCCTGGTCGCACCTGGTGCTGGGCCTGGCCCTCGCCGGGGCGCCGCTGGGGGCCTGGATCGCCGTGGCCGGCAGGTTCGAGGTCCCGGCCCTGCTGCTGGGCCTGGGGGTGCTGGCCTGGACCGCCGGCTTCGACATCATCTACGCCCTGCAGGACGAGGACTTCGATCGCCGCTCCGGTCTGCACTCCATCCCTGCGCGGCTCGGCAGCACCGGGGCGCTCTGGCTGAGCCGGCTGTTCCACGCCGGCGCCCTCGCCGCCTGGGCCGCCTACAACCTGGGCCAGGGCGCCCTGCTGTTCCCCTGGCTGGGCTGGACCGCGGTGGCCGCCATCCTCGGGCGCGAACAGTGGATCGTCCGCGACGGCGACCTGTCCAGGGTCGACGTGGCGTTCTTCACCCTCAACAGCCAGGTCGGACTGATCTTCTTCGCCGGCCATCTGGCCGAGCGGCTGTTCATGGTGCAGCCCACCTGACGCGGGGACGCGGCGGGGAATTCTGCGAGTGCGCCGGCGGGGGGATCGGTTCCCGCTCCGCGGCGTGAAAAACCCGAGCCTCGACAGGTGAGGCCTTCCCGCCTAGGGTAGGAAGGCTATGCCGAGGAAGCCCGTCACCCGCCGAGGAATCCGGCTCAGCCGTCCGGATTCGGAGCGCTTCCTCACCGTGATGGTGGTGTTCCTCAACCGGACCTTCCGCTGGAGCCTGACCATCCGGCGCATGCTCTGGATCACCGGGATCGCGGCGGGCCTGGGCGCCCTCGCCACCATCGGCAGCGCCTACGGCTTCTGGGCGACCAAGAAGATCATGGATTTCAGTCGCCTGCAGCGGGAGACCCAGGAGCAGGTGCGGCAGATGCGCGATGCCCTCGACCAGGCCGGCGGGCTCGAGCGCGAGATCGACAAGCTCCGCGGCCAGCACACCGAACTGCTCAAGCTGCTGGACCCCCGTGCCCCGGCCCCGGCGCTGCCCCGGATGCCACCCCGCGACGGCCCCTCGGGCCCCGCCGCCGAAGCCGGCACCGCGGAGAAGGTCAGCGCGCTGCGCATGGAGCTCGAGCGGCGTGAAACCCAGGCCAAGGCCATCCGCGCCCGGATGGGCCCGATCATCGACCGCTGGATGCGGACCCCTTCGGTCCCGCCCACCGCCGGCTACCTCAGCTCCGGGTTCGGCATCCGCATCAGCCCCTTCTCCAAGCGCGGCGAGGAGGACGACGGCCTGCTCGGGTACCACACCGGCCTGGACATCACCAACCAGGCCGGCACCCCGGTCATGGCCACCGCCGACGGCGAGGTGGTCGAGGCGGGGTGGATGGGACGCTACGGCTGGGCGGTGCAACTCCGGCACACCGACGACCTCGAGACCCGCTATGCCCATCTCGAGCGGATCGACGTGCTTACGAACCAGAAGGTGGCGCGGGGGGACATCATTGGTAAAATGGGCCGCTCCGGGAACGCCACCGGCGTTCATCTCCACTACGAAGTCCTTCGCCAAGGCAAGCCGATCAACCCGATGCCCTACATGAAGCTGCAGCGGGAATGGCTCCGAGGCCTCAAGTAAGGAGCACCGCCATGTTCGAGAAGAAGACGAACGGCCAGGTTCCCGCGTGCCACACCCTGCTCGGCAAGGGCACGCTCTGGAAGGGGGAGATCCACACCGGCGGCACCTCCCTGCGGATCGAGGGCACGGTGGAGGGCAGCATCCACTCCGAGGGCGAAGTGACCATCGCCCCCTCCGGCGTGGTGAACGGCACCATCCACGCCAAGCACTTGATCGTCACCGGCAAGGCCGACGGCGTCTTCCGCATCGAGCAGTGCCTCGAGATCCACGGCACCGGCTGCGTCGAGGGCGATGTCGAGGTCGGCGCCCTGGTGGTGGACGAGGGTGGCATCCTGCAGGGCACCTGCGTGCGCCGCGGCCACAAGAGCGCCCCTGCCAAGGGCAAGGAGGCGCCGGTGGACGCCTCGGTCGCGGTGGGATCGCTGAATGGCGTCGGCCTCGACGAGAAGCCGGTCAACGGCCAGCCCGGCGATTCCAAGCGGCACGGGAAGCAGCCCGCCAGCAGCCTGCCCTGAACGCGGGAGGCAGAGCCTCCACCCCGCCCATGAGCCTCGAAACCCTGCTGGCCCGGCTCCGCGGCTTCCATTTTCCCGAAGGGGAGGAGGCGGGCCGGCGCATCCGCGGGCTGCGCACCTTCCAGGCCGGGGCGATCCGCGGCTCGGCCGGGGCCGCCTGGGGCCCGCTGCGCGCCGAGGAGACGGTGGCGGCGACCCACAGTGGGTTCCGCTGGGAGGCGCGGATGGGCAAGGGACTGCTGGGCAGCCTCACGGTGGTCGACGCCTACGAAGAGGGCCGCGGCCTGCTCCTGGCCCGCAAGGGCCCCCTGGTGCTCAAGCGCGCCACCGGCCCGGACATCGACCGCGGCGAGATCCAGCGCTACCTCAGCCTGCTGTGCTACTGTCCGAGCCTGCTGCTGCTGCACCCGGGCCTGTCCTGGGAGGCCCTGGGCGAGGACCGGCTGCGCCTCCGCGACCGCGGCGACGCCACCGGTTCGACGGTGGACCTGCGGCTCGGTCCGCAGGGGTCGGTGACCGAGTTCCGGGCCACCCGCCCGATGGCGGTGGGGAACGGTTCGGTGCCCCTGCCCTGGAGCGCCCGCCCCCTGGCCTACGGGATGCACGAGGGCGTCCGCGTGGCCACCCGGCTGGAGGCCGACTGGTCCCCGGCCGCGGGGACCTTCACCTACGTGCGGATCGACCTGGAGCGGATCGAGACCCTGCCCTGATCAGCCCGGCCAGCAGCCCGGCTGGCGCAGCCCGGCGGTCTCCTCCAGGCCCAGGGCCAGGTTCATGCACTGGATGCCCTGCCCGGCCATGCCTTTCACCAGGTTGTCCAGGGCGGTCATGACGCAGCCCGCGCCGTCGCGGACGGCGACCGCCAGGTCGCAGTAGTTGCTGCCGGTGACCGCCCCCACCCGCGGCGAGCCGTCCACCCGGCGCAGGAAGGGGGAGCTTTCGCAGGCGGCCTGGGCACGCGCCTTGAGGCCCTGCGGGTCGAGTCCCTCGGGGAGGGCGAACTGCAGGGTGGCGAAGATCCCGCGCACCATCGGCGCCGACTGCGGCACGAAGGCCAGCCGGCCGCGGATCCCGCAGGCCGCCATCATGCCTTCCACCTCGGGCTGGTGCTGGTGGGCCAGGACCTTGTAGGCCTTGAAGTCCTGGGCACGGGTGGGGTGGTGGGTGGTGTCGCTGGGCACCATGCCCGAACCGGAGGAACCGGTGGCGGCGGTCGCCGCGAGGAATCCCAGGTCCAGCCCGCGCAGCGGCAGCAGCGCCAGCTGCAGGGCGGTGGCGAAGCAGCCCGCCGAGGCGATCCGGCGGGCCCCGCGCAGGGCCTCGCGGTTCCATTCGGGGAGGCCGTACACGAAGCTGCCGAGCCGCTCCGGGTGCGGGTGGGCCTTGCCGTAGGCGGCGGCGAAGCGGTCCGCGTCCGCCAGCCGGAAGTCCCCGCTGAGGTCGACCAGGGTCAGACGGTCGGCCAGACCAGGCTCGGCCCAGGCCCGCTCCAGGCCGGAAAGCTGCTGGGCCAGTTCGCCGTGGGGCAGGGCCGCGAACACCACCGGCCGGGCGCTGTCCGCCAGGCCGCGCCAGTCGACCGTCTCCAGGAAGGATCCCTCCACCACCCCGCGGAGGTTGGGGTGGACCGCGGAGAACGGCTTCCCGGCCTGCTGCCGGGAGGTGCCGGCCAGGGAGCGCACCTGCGGATGCGCCGAGAGCAGCCGCAGCAGTTCTCCGCCGCCGTAGCCGGAAGCCCCTAGGATGACGATATCGATCATGGACGGGTCCTGAGGTGGGGGGACGCCTTCGTCCCCGCGAGGTTCATGCGTGCCCGGACCGGCTCTGGACCTTGCCGGCCACCAGGTCGCCGAGGGCCTGGGCGTGGGTGCGGGCATTGATGGCGGGCAGGCCGAGGGCGTCCTCGACGAAGCGCACGCCGACCCGGTTGTCGGTGGCCGGCCCGGCCACCACATCCACCTGGATGCCGTAGCGCTGCTGCAGGTCGCGGACGCCGCCGGCGACCCCCACGGGATCGTTGGCGCAGAGGATGAAGGCGGCGCCCCAGGCCATCAGTTCCGGGTCCGCCAGGATCGCCTGGACCCCGTATTCGCCCATGATGCCGTCGCCGGTCTCGGCGACGATCAGGTCCACCCCCTGCGCGGCCAGCTCCGAGAACACGGTCCGCGCCACGCCGGGCGCCGTGGCCGGCGAGGTGCAGGCCACCCCGGCGTCGGTGAAGTCGTAGGCGTGGTCGGCGCCGTAGTCCTGCATCGCCAGGATGTCGCGCATCAGGGCCACGCCGGTGAGCTTGGCGCCGCCCACCTTCAGGCCCGCCTGGGCGAAGCGCCGCACCAGCGCGCAGCCGGCGGCGGTCTTGCCGGCGTTCATGCAGGTGCCCATCACGAACACCACCGGCACCCGGCCCGCCCCCGGCCGGCCGGGCAGGGCGCCCATGCCGATGTGCGCCGGCTCGCCGCGCCGCGATCCGAATTCCTGGAAGGCCAGCACCTGGCCCAGCACCTCCACCTCGAAGGGCGCGCCCACGTCGGGGTTGCCGCTGACCAGTTGGCCCATCACCCCGCCCAGGTTGAGCAGGTGCACCACGTCGCCCGGCGCCACCCGCTCCGGCAACACCCCTTCGTAGCCCTGCAGGGCATTGCGGTGGCCCAGCGCCCCCACCACGATGTCGCCCTTGTGCAGCACGCTCATCCGCCCGTGGGGATCCTCCAGCTGGTGGTAGACGTTCTTCTCGTTGAGGATGCGGCCGGCGACCACGGCCCCGTGGCGGACCTCGATGTCGGCCGTCAAGGTGACGCTGCGCTGCAGCCGCAGGTTGCGGGTCACGCTGCTGATCTTGTCGAGATGGATTCGCATGGATGCCTCAGAAAGCTTTCAACGCAAAGGCGCGAAGGCGCAAAGAAGAACCTTTGGATCTTGCTTCTTCGCGCCTCTGCGCCTTTGCGTTGAATCATTCCATTCCCTTTTCCGCCCGCAGCGCCAGCATCTGCTGGATGCCGAACAGTTTGGCGAAGCCGGCGGCCTCCTCTCCGGTCCACAGGGTGGCGCCCTCGCCGTAGGAGGCCACGGCGGCGTTCATCAGCGTGTGCGGGGAGCGCACGCCCTCCACGGCGAAGCCCCGCGGGTACAGGCGCACCCGCACCTCGCCGGTGACCCTCGCCTGGCTGCTGGCCAGGTAGGCTTCCAGGTCGCGGGCGACCGGGTCCAGGAAATGCCCCTCGTGCAGCAGGCTGCCGTAGAGGTTGCCGATCGACTCCTTGCCGAACAGCTGCTTGCCGGTGAGCACCAGCTTCTCCAGCTCGCGGTGGGCGGCGATGAGCAGGTGGGCGGCGGGGGCTTCGAAACCGACCCGGCCCTTGATGCCCAGGATGGTGTCGCCGAGGTGGATGCCGCGGCCGATGCCGTAGCGCCCGCCGAGGGCATTCAGCCGCTGGGCCACCGCCACCGGTCCCAGGTCCGCCCCGTCGAGGGCGACCGGCTCGCCCTTCTCGAAGCGCAGCACCAGGCTCTGCGGCGCCAGGTTCGGATCGATGGCGCCGCCCGGGAAGGCCTCGTCCGGGAGCATGGCCCACGCGTCGTGGGTCTCCTTCCCACCCACCGAGGTGCCCCACAGCCCCTCGTTGATGGAGTAGGCCTCGGTCTTCTCCGGGAAGTGGAAGCCGCGCTCGGCCAGGAAGGCGCGCTCCTCCGCCCGGCTGGGCATGAGGTCGCGGATCGGCGTGAGCAGCGCCAGGTCCGGCGCCAGGGCGCGGAAGGCGACATCGAAGCGCACCTGGTCGTTGCCGGCCCCGGTGCTGCCGTGGGCCAGGGCGGTCGCTCCGATCGCGCGGGCTGCGGCCACCGTGCGCCGGGCCTGGCAGACCCGCTCGGCGCTGACGCTCAGCGGGTACAGGTTGCCGCGCAGGACGTTGCCCGCCACCAGGAAGCGCAGGTAGCCGTCCCAGAGTTCCTGGCGGGCGTCGACGGTCGTGTGGGAGGCCGCCCCCAGCTTCGGCGACAGCCCCTCGATGCGGGCCAGCTCCTCCGCGGAGAAGCCGCCGGTGTCGATGGTGGCGGTGTGGACCTCGTGGCCCTGGGCCTTGAGCCACACCACGCAGTAGCTGGTGTCGAGGCCACCGGAGAAGGCGAGGAGGACTTTGTGCGGCATGGGGACCTCAGCAAGGGGATTCACCACCAGGACACCAAGGTTCACCACAACAAGGATTGCCCTTGGCGGTTCTTGGTGCCCTTGGTGTCTTGGTGGTTGGATGTTCCATTTCCTGACGCCCTACTCACGCCACGTCCCAGACGCCGCTCTGGACGGCGGTGAGGTGGGCGGCTCGGGCCTCGATCCAGGCCCGGCCCTGGGCCAGGTCGGCGGCGGTCGCCGGCAAGCCGAGGTTGGCGGTGCCGCCGGTGTGGGTGGAGCGGAACGCCTCCGGATCGGGACCGAAGGTCCCGTCCTTGAGCTCCTGGGCCACCTGCCGGTAGGCATCGCGGAACGGCAGGCCGGCCGCGGCCAGGTGCAGCGCCCGCCCGGCGGCCAGCAGGTCGGGGGTGCAGGCGGCGGCGCAGGCCTCGGTCCGCACCTCGAGCGCCCCCACCAGCCGGGTGGCGACGTCGAAGAGCTGGTCCGCGCAGTGCAGGGCCGACAGCAGCGGCTTCTTCATCAGCTGCAGGTCGCGGTGGTAGTTGCCGGGCAGGCCGGTGGCGATCTCCCGCAGCATCGCCGCCCAGCCGCGCAGCTCGGCGCAGCTGGCGCGGGCCAGCTCGACCACGTCCGGGTTGCGCTTCTGCGGCATGATCGAGGAACCGGTGGTGAAGGCGTCGGGAAGTTTCAGGAAGCCGAACTCCTCGGTGCTGTAGAGGGCGATGTCCCAGAAGGCCTTCTCGAGCCCGAAGGCCACCGAGCAGATCCAGTCCAGCAGCGCCTGCTCGTGGCGACCGCGGGAGTTGATCACGTCCACCGGGCTGCGCTGCACCGCGGTGAAGCCGAGCAGGCCGGCGACCCGCTCCCGGTCCAGCGGCACCGGCGCCCCGAACCCGGCGGCGGCGCCCAGGGGGCAGCGGTCGAGCCGTGCGTAGACCGCCGGCAGGGCCGCCAGCTCCTCCGCCAGCCCCTCGGCGAAGGCCTGCCCCCACTGGCCCCAGGAGCTGGGCATGGCGCGGCGCAGGTGGGTGTAGCCGGGCAGCGGCTGGTCGCGGTGGGCCTCGGCGAAGCCGAGGAAGGCCTCGGCCATGCGCGCCACCTTGCCGCCCAGGGCCAGCAGCGCATCGCGCATCAGCAGGCGCAGCGCCAGGGCCACCTGGTCGTTGCGCGAGCGGCCCAGGTGCACGCGCTTGCCGGTGTCGCCGAGCATGCGCGTGAGTTCGGCCTCGAGGGCGGTGTGGCCGTCCTCCTGCTCCGGAAGGATGTGGAAGGCGCGCTGCGCGACCAGGTGCGACACCCGGCGCAGGCCGTCCACCAGCGCCTTGGCCTCGGTCCCCTGCAGCAGTCCGGTCTCCGCCAGCATCCGCACGTGCGCTGCACTGCCCAGGCAGTCCCAGGGCAGCAGTTGCAGGTCCAGCAACGGGTCCTCGCCGACGGTGAAACGGTGCACCAGCACGTCCAGGGGCAGGTCCTTCGACCACAGCTGCGAAGCGTTGGGATGGGTCATGGCAGGAGTCCAGAAAATGAACAATGCAAAGGCGCAAAGGCGCAAAGGAATCCCAAGATGAAGAGAAAACCGGCCATGGGACTTTCTGACTTTCGTTTCATTGCGCCTCTGCGCCTTTGCGTTGAAAAGGTCATCTTTTCCATGTTCTACCCCTTCTTCGCGGCACTGAAGTAGCCGTCGATGAGGGCGCGGTAGAAGGCGGCGCCCCGGTGCAGTTCGCTCCGCAGCAGGTACTCGTCCGGGCGGTGGCTGCGGTGGGTGTCGCCGGGGCCGGCCTTGACCGTGGGCAGGCCGCCCAGGAAGACCCAGTCGGAGGTGGTGGCGGAACCCACCGGCCCCACCGCCCCGGCCGCGGCCAGCGCGGCCTGGACGATGGGCTGGTCGGCCTCGGTGGCCATTGCCCGGTAGCGGTCGGAGTGGACCTGGACCTCGCTCTCCAGCTGGGAGGCGAAGAACCGCACCAGTTCGGCGTGGTCGAGGTTGGGGGTGGTGCGCAGGTCGATGAAGAACTCGCAGGCGTCCGGCACCTGGTTGCGGGCCAGGCCGCCGCCGATCTGGGTGACGTGGGGACGGCTCGCGCCCAGCAGCGGGTGTCCCTCGAAGCGGAACAGCTCCAGCCGGGCGATGTCGCGGGCGGCCTTGTGGATGGCGTTCTCGCCGAGCTGGGCGTGGGCGGCGTGGGCGCCCTGGCCCCGGGCCAGGCAGCGCAGGATCAGCATGCCGCGCTGGGCGGCGCAGACCTGCAGGCCGGTGGGTTCGCCCACCACCGCCGCGTCGAGGGTCCCGAGCCGGTTCCGCAGGACGGACATGCCCGCGCCGCCGGACTCCTCCTCGGCGGTGAGGGCGAACACCGCGGTGCCGAGGGCGGGCGGCGCTTCCGCCAGTCCGAAGGCGGCCCACAGCAGGGCCGCCACGCAGCCCTTGGCGTCGTTGGCGCCCAGGCCCACCAGGCGGTCCTCGGCCCAGGCCGCCTCCCAGGGGTTGCCGCTCCAGCCCGCGCAGGGCGGCACGGTGTCGAGGTGGCTGTTCAGCAGGAGCCTCGGCGCCCCGGACCCGACTTCGAACCAGAGGTTGTTCCCCTCGCGGCGGACCGCGATCCCGCGTTCCTCGAGGAGGGCCTGGACCAGGCTGGCGATCGGCCCCTCCTGGCCGGAGACGCTGGCCGCGGCGACCAGCTTCTGCAGCAGGTCGTCCAGGGTCATCGCGTCCACCCGGTCCGGGTCATGCGCCGCCGCCCTCGGCCGGAACGCCATTGGCCACCAGCATGGTACCGCTGCCCTCGTTGGTGAAGACCTCGGTGAGCAGGGCGTCCTGGCCCAGGCCGCTGACCAGGTGGACGGCCGGCACGCCGCCGCGGAGGGCCGCCTTGGCGGCGGTCACCTTGGGCCGCATGCCCCCCTGGACCACGCCCTCGCCCTCCAGCACGGCCAGGTCCTTGAGGTCGGCGAAGGGCACCAGGCTGCTCGGCTCCTTCACGTCGCGCAGCAGGCCGGGCACGGCCAGCAGGAAGAACAGCTTCTCGGCGCCCAGGGCCTGGGCCAGGCTGGCCGCGACCGTGTCGGCGTTGGTGTTGAACACCTGGCCGCTGGCGTCGGCGGTGAAGGGCGCCACCACCGGCACGTAGCCGCCGGCGATGAGGTGCTTGAGCAGGGCCGGGTCGACCGCCTTGACGTCGCCCACCAGGCCGAAGTCCACCATCTGCCCATCGACCATCACCGGCGGCCGCTTCTCCGCCCGCAACAGCCCGCCGTCGAGGCCCGACAGGCCCACCGTGGGCACGCCGGCGCCCTCGAGGTCGGCCAGCAGGTCCATCTGCAGCCGGCCCTTGAAGGCCATCTTGGCGGCTTCCAGGACCTCCGGCGGCGTGACCCGGCGGCCCGCCACCTTTTCCGTGGGCAGCCCCATGGTCTCGCACAGGGAGTCCAGGCCGGTGCCGCCGCCGTGGACGATCACCAGCGGGATCGAGAAGCTCCAGAGCACCGCAAGCTGGGCGCAGACGTTGCGGCGCAGCTGGGGGTCGTCCAGCAGCTCGCCGCCGAGCTTGACCACGAAGATCTTCGAGCGGAACTGGCGGACGTAGCGGGCGGCGCTGCGGAGCGTGGAGAACGGTTCGGAGGTGCGGTTCATGGGGATTCCGGGACGGGCTACGGGTTGAGCAGCAGATCGAGCAGGGCGCGCTGGACGTGGAAGCGGTTCTCGACCTCGTCGACCACCCTGCAGGCGGCGCCGTCGAGGACGCCGTCGGCGACCTCGACGTTGCGCCGCACCGGCAGGCAGTGCAGGAAGATGGCGTCGGCCGCGGCGCGGGCCAGGTGCGCGGGCGAGGTCAGCCAGTCGGGGTGGGCCTTCACCGATTCCGGACCGAGGCCGCCCGCGGTGGCCGGGCCCCAGGCCTTGGCGTAGACCACCCGGGTCCCCTGCACCGCCTCGTCCAGCCGGTCGGTCACGCTGACCGATCCGCCGGTCGCCTTGGCGTAGGCCTCGGCCTCCGCCATCACCTCCGGGGTCAGCTCGAAGCCCTTGGGGTGGGCGATCCGGACCTCGCAGCCGCAGGCGGCGGCGGTGAGCAGGAAGGAGTTGGGCACCGCCTTGGGCAGGACCTTGATGTGCGGGGCCCAGGCCAGGGTGACCGGCAGCCCCCTGGTGCTGCCGAAGGTCTCGCGGGCGGTCATCAGGTCGGCCAGGCCCTGGCAGGGGTGCTCGCGGGCCGATTCCATGCTGATCACCGGCACCGTGCTCAGGTCGCGGAAGGCGTTCATCACCGGGTCGGCGTGGTCGGCTGCGTCGTCGGCGCAGCCGGCGAAGGTGCGCACCGCCAGGGCATCGACGTAGCGGGCCAGCACCGGCACCGCCTCCTTGACGTGCTCGGCGCGGTCGCCGTCCATCACCGCACCGATCCGGTCCTCGAGCTTCCAGACGCCGTTGCCGACCTCCAGCACGATCGAGCTGCCGCCGCCGCGGGCCATCACCGCCTCGAAGCTGGTGCGGGTGCGCAGCGAGGGGTTGAAGAACACCATCCCCAGCAGCCGGTCCACCAGGTGCTTGGGAAAGCCGCCCTTCCAGGCGATGGCCTTGGCCAGGACGGCATCGGCGCCCCCGGGGCCGAGATCGGCGAGGCGGGTGAAGTGGTTCATGCGGTTCCCCTTTCGAAGCCGTGGAGCGCGGCGAGGAGGGCCTCCACCGCTGCATCGGTGACGGTGAGCGGCGGCATGAGCCGGAGCACGTCCGGGTCGCCGGAGCCGCCCACCAGGATCCGTTTCGCCTGCAGGTCGGCCTTGAGGGCCTTGGCCGCGCCCGGCGCGCGCAGGCCCAGCAGCAGGCCTTCGCCGTGCACCTCGGTGACGGTGGCGCCGGGCGCCGCCTGCTTGATCCACGCCCCGATCCGGGCGGCCCGTTCCACCAGATGCTCCGCGCCGATGACCTCGAGGGTGGCCAGCAGCGCGGCGCTGGCCAGGGGGCCGCCGCCGAAGGTCGAGCCGAGGTCGCCCAGGGCCAGCCGCGAGGCCACCGCCGCCGACAGCAGCAGGGCGCCCATCGGCACGCCGCTGGCGATGCCCTTGGCCAGGGTGATCAGGTCCGGCGCCACCCCGTAGAACTGGGCCGCGAAGGGCGCCCCCAGGCGGCCGAAGCCGGTCTGCACCTCGTCGAACACCAGCAGCGCCCCGGCCGCCTCGCAGCGGGCCTTGAGCAGGCGGAACCAGGCGGCGTCCGCGGTGCGCACACCGGCCATGCTCTGGATGGGCTCGACGATCACCGCCGCGACGCCAGTCAGGTCGGCGGTCGCCAGGGCGGCCGGGTCGCCGAAGGGCAGGAAGTCCACCGGAGCCAGGAAGGCCTCGTAGCCGGCCTTCAGCTTCGGCTCGTCGGTGGCCGAGAGGGCCAGCAGCGTGCGGCCGTGGAAGCTGCCCTGGAAGGCCACGAAACGGGAACGGCCGGTGAGCTTCGCCGCCACCTTGAGGGCGTTCTCGTTGGCCTCCGCGCCGGAATTGCAGAAGAAGGCCGAGGCCATCGCCTCCGGCGCGAAGGCGAGCAGGGCCTCGGCGGCGGCGTCGCGCACCGGGATCCGCGCCGCGGTGGAGTAGAACAGCAGTTCCCGGGCCTGCCGCGCCACCGCCTCGGCCACCCGCGGGTGGGCGTGCCCGGTGGAGCAGACGCAGTGGCCGCCGTAGAAATCGAGGTAGGCGTTGCCCTCGGCGTCGAACACCTGGTCCCCGGCGCCGCGCACGAACGGAAAGGGATAGGGGGGATAGGTGGGCAGAAGGGCGGGCAGGTCTGTATGCATCAGTTCACGCATGAAAACGCATGCACATCGCATGCATTGCATAATATGCAATACTCAACGACCCCGACGCAAGGATTTTTCACCTGTTGGCATGAAGATCCACGCAGCAATGGAAGGAACCGCCTGTTGCATATCCATGCAAATGAATGCATATTCCTCCCATGCCGCGCCCCCTCGACCCCACCCTCCTCGAGCTCCTGGAGACGCAGGAGATCCTCGACCAGGACACCTTCCTCGACCTCCTGGCCCGGCAGGGCCACCGCCTCACCCAGTCGACGCTCTCCCGCCACCTCAAGAAGCTGCACGTGCAGAAGGTCGACGGCGTCTACCGGCGCGTCGATCCGGCGAAGGCCGCCCTGCCCCCGTTCACCCTCGCCGAGGCGCCGCCGAACCTGCTGGTGCTGCGCACCCAGCCCGGCTTCGCGAATGCGCTTGCCCTCAGGCTGGACGCGGCCGGCCTTCCCGGGCTGGTGGGCACGATCGCCGGGGACGACACGGTGTTCATCGCGGTGGCCGATCCGGCGCGGCTGCACGCCTTCGGCGCCGGCCTGCGGGCCTTCCTCGAGGGCGCCTGAGCGGCCTCAGCCGAACAGCGGCCCGGGGACCGGGCCGAGGCCCAGGTAGGCGAAGGCGCTCTCGGTGGCCTTCCGGCCCTGCAGGGTGCGGTCCAGGAACCCGATCTGCATGAGGTAGGGCTCCACCAGGTCCTCGAGGCTGTCGCCGTCCCCCTCGCCGAGGGCCGCGGCCAGGGTGCGCAGGCCCACCGGCCCGCCCCGGAACTTGCCCACCAGGGCCTCCAGGTAGGCCCGGTCGAGGCCGTCCAGCCCGAGGTCGTCCACTTCGTGGAGCTTGAGGCAGTCCTCGGCGATCCCGGGGGTGATGACGCCCTCCCCCTTCACCTCGGCGTAGTCCCGGCAGCGCCGCAGCAGGCGGTTGCAGATCCGCGGCGTGCCCCGGCTGCGGCGGGCGATCGCCTCGGCGCCCTCGGCGGCCATGCGGATCCCCAGCACGCGGGCGCTGCGGTCGGCGATGATCTCCAGCTCCCGGCGGCTGTAGAAGTCCAGCCGGTGGACCATGCCGAAGCGGTCGTGCAGGGGCTTGCTGAGCAGGCCGGCCCGGGTGGTGGCCCCGACCAGGGTGAAGGGGCGCAGGTCCACCTTCAGGGTCTGGGCCGAGGGACCCTGGCCGATGAGGATGTCCAGCTTGCGGTCCTCCATCGCCGAGTAGAGCATCTCCTCGATGGCCGGCGGCAGGCGGTGGATCTCGTCGATGAAGAGGAACTCGCCCTCCTCCAGGTTGGTGAGGATCGCCGCCAGGTCGCCCTTCTTCTCCAGCGCCGGGGCCTGGATCACCTTGCAGGAGGAGCCCATCTCGTTGGCCAGGACGTGGGCCAGGGTGGTCTTGCCCAGGCCCGGGGGACCGAAGAGCAGCACGTGATCGAGCACGTCGCCGCGCTTTTTTGCCGCCTGCAGCGCGATGTCCAGGCGCGCCTTGACCTTCTCCTGGCCGATGTACTCGGCCAGCCGCTGGGGCCGGAGCGAGTATTCGAACCCTTCGTCCCGCTCTCGGGCATCCAGGTCGGGGCTGCGATGGAAGTCCATGAATAAATACCCGCGCGTCTTTGGCCGATCTCCAGTGTGGGGCACAATGGTCCCGTTCCGGAAGGTGCCATGACACGAGGTTCCCAGCTACCGCGCAGGACCGGGAGAGCCCGACCGTGACCGAACGCTTCCAGCTCGTCGTCAGGGACCGCCACGGGTTCGAGCGCAGCCTGCTGCTCAACCGGTCGGTCACCATCGGCCGCCACAACAACTGCGACATCGTCCTCTCCGACAGCATGGTGAGCCGGCAGCACCTGCAGCTGGACCTCCAGGACGGCCAGTGGACCGTGGAGGACCAGGGCAGCTCCCACGGCACCTTCCACCGGGACGAGCGGATCGGCCGGATGGCCTGGCTGCCCGGCACCACCCTGCGGATCGCCGACGGGGCCTACTTCCTGACCCTGCGCGCCGAGTCCCAGAGCACCTCCGAGGTGCACCTGCAGGCGATCCTGCAGACCGCCCACCTGCTCGCCGAGGGGATGGATCTGGACGAGCTGCTGGAGGAGACCCTCGACCGGCTGCTCGCCATCTCCGCCACCGACCGGGGCTTCATCATGCTCCTGGAGGGCGGCGAGCTGGTGCCGAAGGTGCAGCGCAACCTGGGCCAGGAGCTCGAGACCAGCATCCAGATGAGCATGAGCAGCGTCCACTCGGTGTTCGAGAAGGGCACCCCGATCTGGATCCACAACGTCGCCAACGACGAGCGGCTCATGGCCCAGCAGTCGATCGTCGACCTGAAGCTGAAGACCATCCTCTGCCTGCCGCTGACGCTGCAGGGCAAGCGCATCGGCGTGGTCTACCTGGACAGCCGGCGGATCGTCACCGAGCCGGTGGACCGGCCCACCTTCGAGGCGATCGTGGCCCTCTGCGCGATCGCCATCGAGCGCACCCGGCTCTTCGAGGAGAACCTGCGCAACCAGGTGCTGGCCACCGTCGGCCAGGTGGCCAGCGCCATCGTCCACGACTTCAAGAACGCCCTGTTCGTGGTCCGCGGGCACGCCGAACTGCTGGAGGCCCAGTCGTCCGACACCTCCGTGCTGCACCACGCCGAGAAGATCCTGGCCGCGGTCCAGCGGCTGACCCTGCTCAGCGGCGACGTGCTCGACTACTCCAAGGTGCGCGAGCCGAACCGCGAGAAGATCGAGGTCAGCGGCTGGATGGAGACCCTGCTGGAGCCGCTGAGGCCGCGCGCGGCCGACCACGGCATCACCCTGGCCGTCGAGGCGACGCCCTGCAAGGCCAGCCTCGACCCGGCCCGCTTCGCGAGGGTCATGGAGAACCTGATGTCCAATGCCTTCGACGCCCTGGCCGGGCGCGCCGGCGGCATCATCATCGTCGGCTGGGAGCGCGTCACCGGCGGCATCCAGTTCCGCATCCAGGACAACGGCAAGGGCATCCCGAAGAAGGTGCTGCGGCACATCTACGAGCCCTTCTTCACCCACGGCAAGAAGAAGGGGACCGGCCTCGGGATGGCCACGGTCAAGAAGATCGTCGACGAGCACGGCGGCTCGCTGGAGGTGATCAGCGAAGTGGACGAGGGCACCCAGGTGATCGTCACCATCCCCGACAGCGAGGGCCAGGCCTCCACCGGTTCGCTCGAGATCAGCACCGGCAAGAACCGGGTGATCGGGCCGGGGCAGGGATGAGCCACCGGGTCGGCCAGGGCTTCGACGTCCACCGCTTCGCCGGACCGGGCCGGCGGCCGCTTCGGCTGATGGGGATCGAGGTGCCCCACGACCGCGGACTGGAAGGCCACAGCGACGCCGACGTCATGCTGCACGCGCTCATGGACGCCCTGCTCGGCGCAGCCGGGCTGGGCGACATCGGCCAGCACTTTCCCGACACCGATCCGGCCTTCCGCGGCGCCGATTCGGCGGGACTGCTCGCGCGGGTGATGCAGGACCTCGCCGCCCGCGGCTGGGCGGTGGTCAACGCCGACGTCACCCTGATCGGCGAGCGGCCCAGGCTCGCCCCGCACCGCGAAGCCATGCGCCTGCGCGTCGCCCCGCTGCTGGGAATCCCCGTGGAGGCCCTGAACGTCAAGGCCACCACCACCGAGGGACTCGGCTTCACCGGCCGCGGCGAAGGCCTCGCCGCCCAGGCGGTGGTGCTGCTGACCCGGGCCTGACAGGGGCGGCGCACCCGGACCGGTTCAGGCCGTCCGGTAGCGGGCGATGGTCCCCGAAAGGTCCTCGGCGATGCGGGCGAGGTACTCCGCGGTCCGGTTGACCTCCTCGACGGTGTGCGACAGTTCCGTGGAGGCCGCGGCCCCCCGCTCGCTGGCCAGGGCCGCGGACTGGACCTGCTGTTCCACCTCGACGGACGTCCGGCCCTGCTCCTCCGCCGCGGCGCCGATCTCGTGGATGGCCGCCGCCACGGCCTGGATGTCCTCCTGGATGGCACGGAGGGTCTGGTCGGTCGCCGCCACGGTCCGGGTTCCGGCGTGCATGGCCTCGTCGGTCTGCCGGATCAGGTCGCCGATCTGCTTGGCGGCCTTGGCGCTGTGCTCGGCCAGCTTGCGGACCTCCTCGGCGACCACCGCGAACCCCTTGCCGTGCTGGCCCGCCTTCGCCGCCTCGATGGCGGCGTTGAGCGCCAGCAGGTTGGTCTGCCGGGCCAGGTCCTGAATCACCCCCACCGCGCTCACCATCTGGCGGGTGGCCTCGCGGATCGCATCCATGGCCTGGACGGTCGCACCGCCCTGCCGGGCGCCCTCCTCGGAGGCGTCCACCATGGCGCCGGTGCGCTTCTCGCTGGACTGGACGTTCAGGGTGACTTCCCGGATGCTGGCGGCGAACTGGGTCATGGCGGTCGCGGTGCGCTCCGAGGCCGAGCGCTGGCCCTCGGCGAACTGGGAGACCTCTCCCGCCGTCCGGGCCACTTCGGCGGCCGTGCTGCTGAGCTCCTGGGACCCGCTGGCGACCTGGGCGGAGGCCTCCTTGAGCTGGTTGAACAGGTGCTGGAAGCTGGTGACCAGCGTGTTGAAGTGCCGGGCCATCTGGCCCAGGTCGTCGGCCGACCGGACCTCGACGCCGGTCCGGAAGTCCCCTTCCGCCATCCGGGCCATCCCGGCCATGGCCTCCTCGATGCCCCTCTGGATCCGGCCGGCGATGGCCCGACGGATGAACCACGCGAAGGCCAGGCCGACCCCCAGGAGGACCAGGTTCACGAAGGACGCACGCCGCGCCATGGCCTCGACCTCCCCGTTCTCGCGGGCGGCGATGGCGGTCGAGTCAGCGAGCGTTGTCTCGGCCACGGCCTTCATCGCCTCGTTCATGGGGCGGTCGATTCCCTGCAGGAGCTTGTCCACCGCCCGGTAGGCCAGCGGGTCCCGGTCGTTCCATGCCTCCGCGAGGGCCTTGCGGTATTTCGACCCGAGCGCCGCGTGCTCCGCCTGGGCCTTCTGCACCGGGGCGAGGGGCAGGTTCAGGTCGGGGTCGGACAGGAGCTGCCCGAGTTTCCGCAGGTCCTCGCGGACCTCCTCTTCGGAGGCGTCGAAGGCCTTCCGGTACTTGGCGAACTGGGCGGGATCGTGGCCCCTCAGCAGGATGTTCTTCCACTCCTGGACCTGGGTCTTGAAATCGTTCTGGGCCTCCCGGGCGGTGTCGACGGCCTTGGCGGCCTTCTGCAGGGTCGTGCTCAGTTCGGCGCCCTGCTGCTGCATCCGCCGCTGCGTGAAGAACGCCGCGCCCCAGAGGGCTGCCGCCACGCCCGTCAGGCACAGGGCCAGGGCGAGCAGCTTGCCCCGCACGCTCAGCCGGTCGAGGAACCCCGTGCCCATGCGCCACCTCGCTGGAATCCGCCCATCATCCACCGATGATTCCGGGTCATGTAAAATATTTTTTCATTACAGTCCAGTCGGTTTTCGTCCCGCCCGCCGCCCAGCGATCCACCCACCGAGAAGTTTCAGCACCGGAGACGGAAGGTCGGCTCGGTGATCCGGGCGCGCTCAGCCCGCCAGCCAGGCCCGGGCCTCGGCCTCCTCGTTGAACACCCGCACCGAATAGCCGTTGTTCTGACAGACCGTCTCGAAGAATTCCAGGTTCCGGCGGCCGACTCCGGAGGCCACCACGGCCATCCGCATTTCGCGGCCGATCCCCAGCGCCTCGTAGGCCTTCGGCAGGCGGTAGACGTCGAGGGTGCCCAGCGCTTCCGCGTCGAGGCCGAGGTAGTCCAGCAGAACCCGGGTGCAGCCCAGTTCGCGGAACCGCTCGTGGGCCTCCGCGCGCATCCGCTCCGCGGCGGGCAGGTCGAGGACGCCCTGGGCCCGGACCACGAGCACCTTCGAGGCGTCCTCGTAGGCCAGGGTCCAGGTCAGGCTGCTCTGCGTCACGGTTCGCCTCGGCTGCGAAGGGCACGGGTGGGGAGGCTCCAGCGTCCCGGGACTCCTCCCGCAGGTCAAGCCGCGGGGCCGCCCCCGAGCCACGCCCGGGCGAGGTCCCCCAGCCCGGAGGCCGTGTTGCGGCCGGGTTCCTCCAGCACCTGCTCCAGCAGGTGCTTCTGCAGCGCGCCCAGCCACGGCCCGCCGGGCCGGCCCGCCAGGGCCATCAGGGCGGCGCCGTCCAGGGCGAGCTCCTTCGCGGTCATGCCGGTGTAGCGGACCGCATCCAGGCGGGCGCCGGCGGCGGTCCACTCGGCGCGGGTGTCGTCCCACCAGGCCTGGCCGCTGCGGCCGTCCGGGTGGCCGGTGTCGAACCAGCCCTTGCCCCAGCGGTCCGCCAGCTGGAACACCATCCAGGCCTCCGGGGTCAGGCCGGCCTCGACGATCCGCTTCAGCACCCGCCGGAAGGCGCGGTCGCTGCCGGCCGGGTCCGGGTGCAGGCCGTGCAGGGCGATGTAGGCGGCGGCCCGCTCGCGCAGCTGGGTGGAGGCCTTCAGCCGGCGCAGGACGCGGTCCGCGATCGCCCCGGACAGCTCCTCGTGACCGAAAAAGTGGGCCTCGCCGTCGGCGCCGACGCTGCGGGCGGCGGGCTTGCCGGCATCGTGGAGCAGCAGCGCCCACTGGAAGGCCGGTTCCTCGCCCCGGGCTTGCTCGGTGGCCTTCAGGGTGTGTTCCCAGACGTCGAACCGGTGGTGGCGGTTCTGCGGGCAGCCGACCATCGGCCGCAGCTCCGGCAGCCACAGGTCCAGCAGCCCGGAGGCCTCCAGCAGGCGCAGGCCGCGGGCCGGCTCGCGGCCGCCGAGCAGCTTGGTCAGCTCGGCGAACACCCGCTCTACCGCCACCTTGGCGCACACCTCCAGGCGCTCCGGGATGGCGGCGGCGGTGGCGTCCTCCAGGGCGAAACCCAGTTGGCTGGCGAAGCGGCAGGCGCGCAGGGGGCGCAGGCCGTCCTCGGCGAAGCGGGCCAGCGGATCGCCCACCGCCCGGATCAGCCTCCGCTGCAGGTCCTGCCGGCCGCCGAAGGGATCGACCACCCGGGCGCGCCAGTCGGCGTCGGTCAGCGCCGCCACCGGCAGGGCCAGGGCGTTGACGGTGAAGTCGCGGCGGGCCAGGTCCTCCTCGAGGGCGACGCCCAGGTTCACGGCGCTGGGACGGCGGCCGTCGAGGTAGTCCCCATCGCCCCGGAAGGTGGTGATCTCCACCGGCCGGCCGACGAGGAGGACGGTCACCGTGCCGTGCGGGAGCCCGGTGGGGATGGCCTTGAGGCCGGCGGCCCGGGCCCGTTCCAGCACCTGGTGAGGCAGGAGGGCCGTCGCCAGGTCCAGGTCCCCGGGCTCGAGGCCCAGCCAGCGGTCGCGCACCCAGCCGCCGACCGCGTGCAGGTCGGCCGCCGGCCCGAGGGCCCGCTGCAGTCGCTCCAGGCCGCCGCCGTCCACGGGCCCTCCCGGGTCCAGTCTCCGCCAAGCGCCCCTGAGGGCCAAGAACCCGCGCAAAAACGTCTGTTTAATTAGATATTTATGATATTGAAAATAAAAATTATTTTAATTTCTATTGATTTTGTATTATTTCAGCATATTTTTAGCTTAATTCATTCAAAGGGAAGATAGAGGAGCCACCATGAACCCCGCCGACAGCGCCTGGCTGCTGATCAGCACCGCCCTGGTCCTGCTGATGACGCCCGCCCTGGGCTTCTTCTACGGCGGCCTGGTCCGCGCCAAGAACGCCCTCAACACGATGATGATGAGCATCGTCAGCCTGGCCGTGGTCGGCGTCCTCTGGGCCCTGCTCGGCTACAGCCTGGCGTTCGGCACCGGCTCCCCGGCGCTCGGGGATGCCGGCATGGCCCTGCTCCGCGGCGTCGGCCTGGCCCCCGCCGCGGCCGCCCCCACGGTTCCGCACCTGCTCTTCATGGGCTACCAGGGCACCTTCGCCATCGTCACCGCGGCGCTCATCTCGGGTGCGGTGGTGGAGCGCATGCGCTTCGGGCCCTACGCGCTGTTCATCGCCCTCTGGTCGCTGCTGGTCTACGCGCCGGTGGCGCACTGGGTCTGGGGCGGCGGCTGGCTGGCCCGGATCGGCGCCCTCGACTTCGCCGGCGGCACGGTGGTCCACATCAACGCCGCGGCGGCGGCCTTCGTCGCCGCGCTGACGGTGGGTCCGCGCAAGGACTTCGCCCGCCAGGCGGTGCTGCCCCACAACGTTCCCTTCACGGTGCTCGGGGCCGGCCTGCTCTGGTTCGGCTGGTTCGGCTTCAACGGCGGCAGCGCCCTGGCCGCCAACGGTGCCGCCGCCCTCGCCTTCACCAACACCCTGCTGGCCCCCTGCGCCACCCTGCTGGCCTGGATCGCCCTCGACGCCCTGCGCACCGGCAAGGTGACCGCGGTGGGCGGCGCCACCGGCATCGTCGTCGGCCTGGTGGCGATCACCCCGGCGGCCGGCTTCATCTCGCCGATGGCGGCCCTGCTGCTCGGCGCCCTGGCGGCCTTCCCCAGCTACTTCGCGATCCTCCACCGGGCGCGCACGCGCCTGGACGACAGCCTGGACGTGGTCGCCGCCCACGGGGTCGGCGGCCTGGTCGGCGCCCTGCTCACCGGCGTCTTCGCCAGCAAGGCCTGGGGCGCACCGGCGGACGGCCTCCTGCACGGCAATCCGAAGCAGTTCCTGATCCAGGTCGCGGCCTGCGCCGGAACCGTCCTGTTCAGCGGCGCGGCCACCTTCATCCTGCTCAAGCTGGTCGGCGCGGTCACCGCGCTCAAGGCGGCGCCCGCCGAGGAGGGCCAGGGCATGGACGTCCACGCCCACGGCGAGGAGGCCTACACCTCGGGCGAGGGCGCCCTGCTGGTGCTTTCCGAACTGCAGCCGAAGGGAGGTGCGCGATGAAGCTCATCGTGGCGGTGGTCCGTCCGGAGAAGATCAACGACGTGCTCGAGGCGCTGTTCCGCCTCGATGTCCAGGGCCTCACCATCACCCGCGTCCAGGGCCACGGCGGCGAGTTGGAGCGGGTCGAGACCTACCGCGGCACCACCGTGAAGATGGAGCTGAGCGAGAAGGTCCGGATCGAGATCGGCGTCTCCAACCACTTCGTCGAGCGCACGGTCCAGGCGATCCTGCAGGCCGCCTGCACCGGCGAGGTCGGCGACGGCAAGATCTTCGTCCTGCCCGTGGAGAAGATCTGGAGGATCCGCACCGGCGAGGAGGACCAGGCCGCGGTCACGCCGGTGGGCGTGGATCCGCATGCCGAGGCGTCGAACGGCCACTAGGGAAGGCCCGGGCCCTCGGCTCCCGCCGCCAGCCGCGCGAGGGCCTCGCCCTCGACCCGGCAGGTGAGCCACTCGCGCAGCACCTGGGCGCCGTGGGCCTCGTAGAAGTCGATGCTCGGCGTGTTCCAGTCCAGCACCTGCCAGAGGTAGCGGGCGCAGCCGCGGTCCACGGCGATCCGCGCCAGCCGCTGCAGCAGCGCCTTGCCGATTCCGTGGCCGCGGAATTCCGGACGGACGAAGAGGTCCTCCAGGTACAGGCAGGGCTTGCCCTCCCAAGTGCTGAAGGTCAGGAACCAGAGGGCGAAGCCCGCCGGCCGCCCCGCCCATTCGGCCATGACCACGTGGATCAGCGGGTGCTCGCCGAAGCCGTGGGCCAGGAGGTCGGCCTCGGTGGCGACCGCCTTCTCGGGGGCGCGCTCGTAGTCCGCCAGTTCGCGGATGTACTGCAGGATCAGCGGGGCATCGGCGGGGACGGCGTCGCGGAGGGTCAGCATTCCACGAGTCTAGCGTCCATCACCGGCCGTCCGTCGCCCGGGCCGACGGAAGCCGTAGACCATGGGCCATGGACCATGGACCATGGACCTGGAATGGACCCCGCCACCGCCCTGCGCCTGCACGAAGCCATGCTGCTCACCCGGGTCACCGAGGAGCGGTTGGTGCTGCTGTACCGGCAGGGGCGCACCCTCGGCAGCATCTACCGCAGCCTCGGACAGGAAGGGGTCGCCTGCGGCACTGCCCTGGCCCTCGGACCGGAGGACGTGATCGGTCCGCTGATCCGCAACCTCGGCGCCATGCTGGTCCGCGGCGTCGCCCCGATCGAGGTGCTGCGCCAGTACCTGGGCCGCGCCACCGGCCCCACCGGCGGCCGCGAGCTGAACAACCACTTCGGCGATGTGGCGCGGGGCATCATCGCCCCGACCTCGATGCTGGGGGCCCTGGTGCCCGTGATGGCGGGGGTCGCCCTGTCCTTCCGCCAGCGCGGGGAGGCCCGGGTGGCGATGACCTGGATCGGCGACGGCGGCAGCTCCACCGGGGCCTTCTCGGAGGGGCTGAACTTCGCGGTGGTCCAGCGGCTGCCGCTGATCGTGGTCGGCGAGCTGAACGGCTACGCCTTCTCCACCGCCCCCGAACGGCAGATGAAGGGGCACCTGTCCGCCCGCGGCCAGGGCGCCTTCACCGAGACCGTGGACGGCAACGACCCGGGGGCCGTCCTCGACGCGGCCCGGCGGGCGCGGGACCGCTGCCTTGCCGGCGAGGGCCCGGTCTTCCTGGTGTGCGAGACCTTCCGCCTGGGCGGCCATGCCGAGCACGACGACCAGCACTACGTGGACCCGGAGCTGCGGGCCATGTGGGCGGCCAAGGACCCGATCCAGCGCCTGGAAGCATGGCTCGAGGCCTGCGGCCAGGCCCCGCCCGCCGGCCTCCGACGGCAGCTGGAGGCCCGGGTCGAGGCGGCGGCGGAGCAGGCGCTGGCCGAGCCCCTGCCTGACCCGGAACCGCCCCGCCGGGCCTGACGCCGGTCACATCTTCCGTCCAGGACCCCTACCCTACCCTGGGTAGCCTCTAGGATGAAATCGGCCACAGGGCTCGATCCAGCCCGTCGCCGAGGTGACCGATGCTCGTCCTAGTCCTCAACGCAGGTTCCAGCAGCCTGAAGTTCAACCTCTACGACATGACCCACGAGGACTCCCTCGCCGAGGGCATGGCCGAACGCATCGGCCTCCCCGACGGGATCTTCACCTGGACCATGGACGGGGTGAAGCGGGAGGACAGCTTTCCCATGCCCGACCACGGCATCGCCCTGGAGACGATCATCGCCCGCCTGCAGGAGGGCCCCCTGCGCGGCGAGCGCATCCACGCGGTCGGCCACCGGGTGGTGCACGGCGGCCCCAAGTACGGCGACTCGGTTCTGGTGACCGACGAGGTGCTGCGCGACATCGACACCTACGCCATGTACGCGCCCCTGCACAACCCGGCCAACGCCCTCGGCATCCGCACCGCCAAGCAGGTGTTCCCGGACGTGCCCCACGTGGCGGTGTTCGACACCGCCTTCCACCACGACCTGCCGCCGCACGCCTACACCTACGGCATCCCCTACGAGCTGTCCCAGAAGTACGGCATCCGCCGCTATGGCTTCCACGGCTCCAGCCACTCCTTCGTCGCGGCCCGCACCGCGATCCTGCTCTGCCGCCCGCTGCGCGCCCTCAAGATCATCACCTGCCACGTCGGCAACGGCACCAGCATCTGCGCGGTCCGCCACGGCCGCAGCATCGACACCAGCATGGGCATGACCCCCCTGCAGGGCGTGGTCATGGGCACCCGCAGCGGCTCCATCGACCCCAGCATCGTCGAGTTCCTGATCGAGCAGGAGCACCTGGACTTCAACCAGATCACCCAGCTGCTCAACAAGAAGTCCGGCCTGCTGGGGATCTCCGGCGTCTCCTCCGACTTCCGCGAGATCGAGATCGCCGCCAACCAGGGCAACGAGCGGGCCAAGCTGGCCCGGGACCTGCTGTACAACGCGGTGCGCAAGTTCATCGGCAGCTACATCGCCGTCCTGAATGGGGTCGACGCAATCACCTTCACCGCCGGCATCGGCACCAACAGCCATACCCTCCGCGCCGAGATCTGCAAGAACCTCAGCTTCCTGGGCGTGGAACTGGATCCCGTGGCCAACGAGCACGGCACCGGCGAGCGGCTGATCACCACCTCCGCCTCCAAGGTGGCGGTGGCCGTGGTGCCGACCAACGAGGAGTTGATGATCGCCCGGGAGACCGTCCGCTAGGGCGGCCTCCCGGGGGTTCCGCGCTCCGCCTCCCGATGGGACCCAGATTCCGCGCCGCGGACCTGCCGGCGGCGGCCCTGCGCCCACCGGCGCCGGGAGGGCGTTCCCCGATCCGCACCGGCGGGCCCGCCTAAACGGGGCCAGACTCCCTGCGTAGGCTGTTCCGGGTCCGCGGGGCCCGAAGTCTTTTCCAGGCGGGGGGCGGGATGAAGAAGCGCGGATGGATCACCCTGATCGCGGGTGCCGTGGTGCTGGTGGGCGGCCTGGTGGCGGCCACCCGCGGCACCGGTAAATCCAAGGGCGGAGAGCCCAGCACCCCCTTCCGGCTGGGCAAGGTGCAGCAGGAGGACCTGCAGGTCAGTGTCCGCGAGGTCGGCGTGGTCGATCCCTTCACCAAGGTGGACGTCAAGGCCACCGTGTCGGGGCGGATCGTCAGCCTCAAGGTGCGCGAAGGTGCCGCCGTCCGCCGCGGGGAGGTGATGGCGGAGGTCGAGCCGGACGTGAACCAGGCGCAGACCCTGTCGGAGGTCCAGGGCAGCCTGTCCTCGGCGAAGGTCAGCTTCCGCAACGCCGAGCGCGACTTCGCCCAACAGTCGGCGCTGTTCAAGGAGGGCCTGGTCAGCGAGCAGTCCTTCCGTGCCGCCCGCACCACCCGGGACCTCGCCGAGGAGGCCCTGAAGACCGCCCAGACCCGCTACCAGATCGTCGAGGAGCGCGGCATCCCCATCAGCGGCAACGCCTCCAGCCAGATCGCCCGGGTGACCTCGCCGATGGACGGCGCAGTGATCAAGCGCGGGGTGGAGCTGGGCGACACCATCACCAGCGGCGTCTCGAGCTTCAACGCCGGCACCGTGGTGTTCACGGTCGCGGACCTCAAGTCGATCATCATCCGCGTCAACCTCAACGAGGTCGACATCGCCAAGGTCCGGCTCGGGCAGGCGGTGCGGATCAGCCTCGACGCCTACCCGCAGCGCGCCTTCACGGGCAAGGTCAGGTTCCTGGCCCCGGCGGCGGAGCTGGTGGACAAGATCAAGGTGTTCAAGGTGGAGATCGCCCTGGACGAGCTCAACGATGCCTTCCGCACCGGCATGAGCGCAAACGTGGAGATCCTCGGCGAGCGCCGCGAGAAGGCGCTTTCGGTCCCGCTGGAGGCGCTGCAGCGGAAGGACGGGCAGACCGTGGTCTACCGGCTTAAGAAGGACCTCAAGCCCGCCGACTTCGGCCGGGCCAAGGAGGCCCTCGCCGGCCGCGCCAAGTTCATCTGGCTGGCGGACCACTGGAGGGAGTACTACGACCTGGTCCCGGTGAAGGCCGGCATCGCCACCCTGGAGCGCGTCGAGATCATCTCCGGACTGGCCAAGGACGACCAGGTCGCCCTCGAGGATCCGAGCCGCAAGAAGGTCGAGAAGGACGACGAGAACAACTAGACCAGGGCGGGGGTTCCGCGCTGCGCGCACACCCCCGCACCCCCACTGCTTGCGCGGGGGACCCGCGCGCGCAGTCGGCCTTCCATGGACGGCATGACATGAGCAACGTGATCGAGACGCGCGGGATCACCAAGGTGTACGGATCCAACGGGACGGCGGTGCACGCGCTGCGGGGCATCGACCTGGAGGTCCGGCGGGGCGAGTTCGTCGCCCTGATCGGCCCCTCCGGCTCGGGGAAGTCGACGCTGATGGCGATCCTCGGCTGCCTGGACACGCCGACGGAGGGCACCTACAGCCTGGACGGCGTGGCCGTCCACGACCTCGGCGGCTTCGACCTGGCGGCGATCCGCAACACCAAGGTGGGGTTCGTCTTCCAGACCTACAACCTGCTGCCGCGGGCCGACGCCCTGCGCAACGTGGAGCTGCCCATGCTCTACGCCGGGATCCCCCGCCGCGAGCGCCGCGAGCGGGCCGCCGAACTGCTGCGCAAGGTCGGGCTGGAAGGCCGCGAGCGCGCCCTCCCCGGCACCCTCAGCGGCGGCCAGCGCCAGCGCGTGGCCATCGCCCGGGCCCTGGCCAACGCCCCGACCCTCCTGCTCGCCGACGAGCCGACCGGGGCCCTGGATTCGCACACCGGCGCCGAGGTCCTGGAGCTGTTCAAGGAGCTGAACGCCCAGGGCAACACCCTGATCCTGGTCACCCACGACCCGCACATCGCCGCCATGGCCGGCCGCCAGGTGGAGATCCGCGACGGACTGATCGCCGCCGGCATGGAAGGGGCGGCCTAGTGGCCTCCAGCGGCGCCTTCCGGGAACGGGTCCGCGAGGCCTGGGTGGAGATCCGCCAGAACCTCGGGCGTTCCATCCTGCAGACCCTCGGGGTGCTGCTCGGCGTGGCCTCGGTGCTGGGCGGCTTCTCCATCTCCGACTCCTTCCGCCGGCAGTCCGAGGCCCTCTACGTCCGCATGGGCGGCCTGGACAAGCTGAACGTCTCGCCGGCCACCGTGGTCAAGGACGGAACCCCCACCGCCCTGCAGAACGCCAACCTCGGCCTGCGGACGATCGACAAGGACCAGGCGGAGTCCATCGAGCAGGGCAAGGTCGAGGGCGCCAGCCTGATGCGCACCGCCCGGGTCCGGGTCCGGACCAGCTGGCAGGACCAGGAGCGCCGGGTCACCGGCATCGCCGGCGACCACCTCGCCCTCGAAGGCTACGAGGTGGGCTCGGGCCGGACCTTCGCGCCCCAGGACAACCAGGACGCCATGGCGGTGGCGATCCTCGGCAGCGAGGCGGCCCGGACCTTCTTCCCGGAAGGCAACGCCGTGGGCCAGGTGGTCCGCCTCGGCGAGGTCCCGGCCACCGTGGTCGGGGTCCTGAAGGAGCGCGTGTTCCGCTTCCGCGACGGCGGCAACAACATCTTCCGCTGGCGCAACCGCATCATCCTCGTGCCCTCGACCCTGATCCAGAGGCGGTTCCAGGGAGATGCCTACCAGCGGGCCGACCGCGTCACCTTCCGGATCACCAAGCTGGACGTCATGCAGGGCTTCCAGAAGCAGCTGGTCTCCCTGCTCAAGGGCAACCACCGCCAGCAGGACGACTTCCGCATGGACGACGTGGCCGCCCGCATCCGCAAGCGCAACAACAACGGCGAGGCCTACAACATCATCTTCATGCTCAGCGGCGTCCTGGCCCTGCTGGGCGGCGGCATCGTCAACGTGAACATCCAGATGGCCTCGCTGAAGGAGCGGGTCCGCGAGGTGGGCGTGAAGATGGCCATCGGCGCCTCCGGCCTGGAGGTCTTCAAGTCCTTCATGACCGAGGCCCTGCTGATGACCGGGTTGGGCGGCCTGGCGGGGCTGGCCCTGGGCGTCGCCTTCTCCCGGATCATCACCTGGAACCTGGGCGTCCCGCTGTACATGGATCCCGCCAGCTTCCTCTGGGCCTTCGCGCTGGCCTGCGTCTTCGGCTTCGTGTTCGCGCTGTTCCCGGCCTGGCGGGCGAGCCGGCTGTCACCGATGGAGGCCCTGCGCTATGAGTAGCCCATTGATGCAGGGTGACCCTGGGTCCCGGCAGCTGTCGTTCAGGAAAGGACAATGCCCTCGGCTCACGCCTCGGGGGTGGATGATTCGCTCCCTGTGGGTCCCCGCTTCGCGCGCCTTGCGCGCTGCGCGACCCACATGGTCGCGAGGAGGCCCTGCGCTATGAGTGAGCTCGCGCTGCGTTCCCCCGGCCCGACCCTTCTGGACGGACGCGCCTCCCTGCCCGACCGGCCGCGGCGCGGCCTCGGCCACCGGCTGGCGCTGGTCTGGGAGGTGGTCACCGGCGGGCTGGTGGAATTGTGGAGCCACAAGCTCCGCTCCCTGCTCACGCTGACCCTCCTGGCCCTGGGCGTGTTCGCCCTGGTGGTCATGACCTCGGTCCTTGACGGCATCGTCGACAAGATCGCCACCGGATTCTCCGGCCTCAGTTTCGACGGCACGATCCACCTCACCCAGAAGGCCCCGGAGACCACCGAGGAGGCCAAGCGCTTCGCCATGAGCCCGGGTCTGCGCTACGAGGACCTGGGGCGGCTCACCGCGCCGCACCCGCAGGTGCAGGCCTTCCTGCCCCGCGCCCTCAAGGGCTCCCAGGTCCGGGTCGGCTCCGGCACCGAACGCACCTGGACCATCGGCGTCACCGCCGACTACTTCCCCTGGATGAACCGGGCCATCGGCCTGGGCCGGGGGCTCACCGAGGACGACTCCCGGCGCCGCAGCCCGGTGGCGGTGGTGGGCGCCTCGCTGGCCTCCAAGCTGTTCGGCGGCGCCGATCCGGTCGGCCGGGCGATCACGGTGGACGGGCTGAACTTCCAGGTGGTCGGCGTGCTGGCGCCGCTGCAGGTGATGAGCGAGGACACCTACCTCGACGGCAACGGCGCCCTGGTCCCCCTGGAAGCCTACATGGACCGCATGGACGCCTCCCACAAGCTCGCCGGGCTGTACGTCAAGTTGCGCTCCAAGCAGGCCATGGACGAAGTCTCGGCGCTGCTGGTGAGCCGCGCCAAGCAGGCCCACCACGGCATCGAGGACATCGAGATCGAGGACCTCTCGGCCGAACTGCTCAAGGCCTGGAAGAACTTCCAGGACCAGATGCGGGGCTGGACGGTGGTGCTCTTCAGCCTGGCCGGAACCGTGCTCCTGGTGGGCGGCGTGGGCGTGCTCAGCGTCATGCTAATCTCCTTCAGCGACCGGCGCTTCGAGATCGGCCTGCGGAAATCCCTTGGCGCCTCCGACCAGGAGATCCTCATCCAGTTCCTGCTGGAGGCCGCCGTCCTGGGCGCCCTCGGCGCGCTGGCGGGCACCGCCGGCGGCGCCCTGCTCTGCCAGGCCCTGTCCAGCAAGTTCCCCTACGGCCTGGTCGTGAACCCCATCGGGCTGCTGACCGCCTGGGGCGTCGCCCTGGCGCTCTCCCTGGTTTTCGGGCTGTATCCCGCCCTGCGGGCCGCCCGGCTGTCGCCGATGGAGGCGATGCGCTGAGGAACCGCCGCACCGGTGGATGATCCCCATCACACCTTGGTCCCGCCCGGTTGAAAGTTTCCTGTAAGGTCAACTACCTTGGGGGCGACAGGGTCCGGACCGGCCGGGTCGGCGGGGTCGGACCGCGCGGGAGGACACCCGATGCCGCATCCAGCCCCAGCCCAGCTTGAGGCCTTCCTCGGAGAGGTGCTCGCGGCCCACCACCGGAACCCGCACGCCCTGCTGCAGATGCTCATCTGCGTCCAGCACCGGTTCCACCACGTGCCCGCCGCCGCGGAGGCGCTGCTGGGCGAGGCCCTTTCCGTGCCGCTGGTGCGCATCCACGGGCTGGTGAGCTTCTACTCCTTCCTCAGTCCGGTGGACCAGGGGGAATACGTCATCCACCTGAGCGACAACATCACCGACCAGATGGCCGGCAGCCGTGAACTGGCCTCCTACCTCTGCGGGCGGCTCGGCGTGAAGCTCGGCGAGACCCGCGCCGACGGCCGGGTGAGCGTGCACTTCACCTCCTGCACCGGGATGTGCGACCAGGGCCCGGCCGCCCTGGTCAACTACCTGCCGGTGACGCGGCTGGACCGCGCCCGGATGGATCGCCTCGCCGACCTGGTGAACGCTGCGGTGCCCTTTGCCGACTGGCCCAAGGACCTGTTCACGGTGGAATCGCGGATCCGCCGCTCCGACGTGGTCTTCCGCCGGCCGCTCGAGCCGGGCGCGGGCCTCCGGGCGAGCCTGGAGCGCGGCGGCGAGATGCTGTCGGCCTGGGACGAGGACCTGGCCCCGAGCGACGCCCGCCGCCACCACCTGGAGCGCGGCGGCGCCGAGACCCTCAAGGAGATCTACCGCTCCGAGCTGCGCGGCCGCGGCGGCGCCGGGTTCAAGGCCGGGATCAAGTGGGAGTCGGTGCGCGACGGCAAGGGCGGCGGACGCCACGTGCTCTGCAACGCCGACGAGGGCGAGCCGGGCACCTTCAAGGACCGGGTGCTGCTCACCGACCACGCCGACATGGTGTTCGAGGGCATGACCATCTGCGGCCACGTGGTCGGCGCCAAGAAGGGCATCCTCTACCTCCGGCAGGAGTACTGGTACCTGAAGGACCACCTGGAAGGCGTCCTCGCCCGGCGCCGAGCGTCCAACCTGCTCGGGCGGAACATCCTGGGCACCGCCCTGGACTTCGACATCGAGCTGCACTATGGGGCCGGCGCCTACATCTGCGGGATGGAGAGCGCCATGATCAAGAGCATCGAGGGGCGCCGCGGCATCCCCCGGCGGCGCTGGCCGCTGCCGGTCCACCAGGGCCTGTTCAAGCGGCCGACCGTCGTCAACAACGTCGAGACCTTCGCGTCCGCCGCCCTCATCAGCGCGCGGGGCGGAGCCTGGTTCGCCCAGAACGGCACCGCCCTGTCCACCGGGACCAAGATGTTCTGCGTGAGCGGCGACGTCGAGCGCCCGGGGATCTACGAATACCCCTGGGGCGTGACGGTGCGGGAGGTGCTGCGGGACTGCGGCGGCCTCCAGGCCCAGGGGGTGCAGGTGGGCGGGCCCAGCGGAACCCTCATCGCCGCGGATGCCTTCGACCGGACCATCTGCTTCGAGGACATCCCCAGCGTCGGAACCATGATGGTTTTCGGGCCCGGCCGGGACCTGTTCGACGCGGTCCGCAACTTCGCCCACTTCTTCCGCCACGAGAGCTGCGGCCTGTGCACGCCCTGCCGGATCGGCACCACCCTCCTGGCCAACTACGTCGAGAAGTTCGCCAAGGGCTGCGGTTCGCCCGTCGACCTCGAGGAGATGAAGGGCATCGCCCGGATCATGAAGACCATGGCCCACTGCGGGCTCGGCCAGACCGCCAGCGGCCACGTCACGGACAGCATCGCCCGGTTCCCGGCGGTCTGGGAGAGCCGCATGCAGACCGACCAGTTCGTCCCCGCCTTCGACCTCGACGGCGCCCTGGGGGAGGCCCGCGCCCTCACCGGCCGCACCGACCCCGAAGCCCACCTCGCCCGCGCGGAGGCCTGAGCCATGTCCAGCACCTTCTACCTCGACGGCGTCGAGATCCCCTTCCGGGACGGCCAGACCGTGCTCCAGGCGGCCATGTCCGCCGGCCGCTACATCCCGCACCTGTGCTGGCACCCGGACCTGGAGCCGCACAGCTCCTGCCGGCTCTGCACGGTGATCATCGACGGCCGCCCCTTCTGCAGCTGCACCCAGCCGGCCATGAAGGGACAGCATGTCCAGTGCGACACCGCCGAGCTGGTGGCCATGCGCAAGGCGGTCACCCAGATGCTGTTCGTCGAGGGCAACCACTACTGCCCCTCGTGCGAGAAGAGCGGCAGCTGCCGGCTCCAGGCCACGGCCTACTTCCTGGGCATGGAGGAGAGCCGCTTCCCGCACCAGTTCCCGAAGCGGGAGCGGGACAGCAGCCACCCGGACGTCACCCTCGACCGGGACCGCTGCATCCGCTGCGAGGTCTGCGTGCGGGCGAGCCGGGCCTTCGACGGGAAGAACGTGTTCGGCATCCACGGCCGGGGGATCCAGTCCGTGCTCGCGGTGAATTCGCCCAGCGGGCTGCTCGTGGACAGCGACCTGGAGGCGGACGACCAGGCCGTCGCCCTCTGTCCGACCGGTGCCCTGCTGCGCAAGCGGGTCGGCTTCGACCAGCCGATCGGCCAGCGCGAGTTCGACCGGGAACCGATCTCCGAGGTGGAACTGCGGGCCTACGCCGCGAGGGAGGCTGCCCATGCCTGAGAAGCTGAAGGTCGCCACCTGCAGCCTGGCCGGCTGCTTCGGCTGCCACATGTCCCTGCTGGACATCGACGAGCGCTTCCTGCAGCTGCTGGAACTGGTCGAGTTCGACCGCAGCCCCATCGACGACATCAAGCACATCACCGGGCCGGTCGACCTCGGCCTCGTCGAGGGCGGCGTCTGCAACGCGGAGAACGTCCACGTCCTGCGCGAGTTCCGGCGGATGTGCAAGGTGCTCGTGGCCGTGGGGGAGTGCGGCATCACCGGAGGCATCCCCTCCATGCGCAACAGCTTCACCCTGAAGGAGTGCCTGGAGGAGTCCTACATCCGCGGCTTCGGGGTCGAGTTCGCCCACGTGCCGGACGACCCCGACATCCCCCTCCTGCTGGACAAGGTCTACCCCCTGCACGAGGTGGTGAAGATCGACCACTTCCTTCCGGGCTGCCCGCCCTCCGCCGACGCCTTCTGGCACTTCCTCACCGAGCTGGTGGCCGGGCGCAGCCCCCACCTGCCGGCCGAACTGATCCACTTCGATTGAAGGACCACGCGGAACGCCATGCCACGACGGGAAGGGGTCCACGAGCCGGGGAGGCGGAAGTCCTCCCCAGCGCGGCGTGCCCTCCCCCCGGCGCGGCCCCTCACCCCTGACCTCGCCCATCCGCAGGACATGTCATGACCCCCGCCGCCAACCTCCAGCTGGAAACCGCCCCGGACCGCCGCGGCCTGAACAAGGTCGTCATCGAGCCGATCTCGCGTGTCGAGGGCCACGGCAAGGTCACCCTTCTCATGGACGAGCACAACGTGGTCAGGCAGGCCCGACTGCACATCGTCGAGTTCCGCGGCTTCGAGAAGTTCATCCAGGGCCGGCCCTACTGGGAGGTCCCGGTCATGGTGCAGCGGCTGTGCGGCATCTGCCCGGTGAGCCACCACCTGGCCGCCAGCAAGGCCATCGACGTGCTGGTCGGGGCGCGCACCTTGACCCCCGCCGCCGACAAGCTGCGCCGTCTGCTCCACTACGGCCAGACCCTGCAGAGCCACGCCCTGCACTTCTTCCACCTGAGCAGTCCCGACCTGCTGTTCGGCTTCGACGCCGACGTCGCCCGGCGCAACATCATCGGCGTCATCCGCGAGCACCCCGACCTCGCGGTGCAGGGCGTGAAGCTCCGGAAGTACGGCCAGGAAGTGATCCGCATGCTGTCCGGAAAGCGCATCCACGGCGTCTTCGCCGTCCCGGGCGGGGTGATCCGCAACCTCGCGGAGGAGGACCGGGCCGCCCTGCGGAGGGACATCGACCAGGTCGTCGCCTGGTCCCGCGGCGCGGTGGACATCGCCCGCCGGCTGTTCGAGGGCAACCTCAACCAGAGCGAGACCTTCGGCACATTCCGTTCCAATTTCCTCAGCCTCACCACCCCCGAGGGTGGCTTCGAGCTCTACGACGGTGGCCTGCGCGCCCGCGACGACCGCGGAGGGACCATCTTCGACCATGCCGACCCGGCCCACTACCTCCGCTACCTGCACGAGGAGGTGAAGAGCTGGTCGTACATGAAGTTCCCGTTCATCGTCTCCCTGGGCAACGACGAGGGCTGGTACCGGGTCGGGCCGCTGGCGCGGATCAACAATGCCGGAGGCATGCCGACGCCGCTGGCGGAGGCGGAGCGACAGGCCTTCTCCGCCCTCGGCAGGGGTGAGCCGGTGCACGCCACCCTCGCCTACCACTGGGCCCGCATGATCGAGATGCTCTGCGCGGCGGAGATGATCCAGGCCCTGCTGGACGATCCGGACCTGCAGTCGGACGACCTCGTCATCCGCGGGGAGCCGGCCCTCGAGGGCGTGGGCGTCATCGAGGCGCCCCGGGGCACCCTCATCCACCACTACCGGGTCGACGAGCACGACGCCATCGTGAAGGCCAACCTGATCGTCTCCACCACCCACAACAATACCGCCATGAACAGCGCGGTCCGGGAGGTGGCGGCGAAGCACCTCGACGGCCGCGAGCTCACCGAGGGCCTGCTCAACCACATCGAGGTGGCGATCCGGGCCTACGATCCGTGCCTGTCCTGCGCGACCCACGCCCTGGGACGGATGCCCCTGCAGGTCGAGCTGGTCGACGCCGGCGGCTCGATCGTCAGCCGGCTGGCGCGGAACGGCGACGGCCGGACCGCCTAGGCGCCGCCCGCGACCCATGGCCGCCCCCCTGGTGATCCTCGGCTACGGCAATCCGAGCCGCGGCGACGATGCCCTCGCCCCCCTGCTGCTGGACCGGATCGGCGACCCACCTGCCGGCAGGCCCGGCTGGGAGGTGATCGAGGACTTCCAGCTGCAGGTGGAGCACGCCCTCGACCTGGCCGGGCGCGACCTGGCCCTGTTCGTCGACGCCGACGCCTCCTGCCCGGAGCCGTTCCGGTTCACCGAGCTGGTGCCGGCCCGGGACGCCAGCTTCACGACCCACGCGATCTCCCCGGCGGCGGTCCTGCAGGCCTACCGGGAGGTGCACCGGGCCGAACCGCCCCCGGCCTTCCTGCTGGGGATCCGCGGCGAGGCCTTCGAGCTGGGGGAAGGGCTCTCCGCGCCCGCCGAGGCCAGCCTCGAGGCCGCCTGGGCCTTCCTGAGGTCCCTGATGGACGCGCCGAGCGCGGCCTGCTGGCGGACCAGGATCTCCCGGTAGCGGCCAGCTAGGCGCGGCCGGCTAGGCCGGGACGCCCTCCTCCTCCTCGGCGCGCTTCAGGTACTTGTCCAGGAGCGACGGGACCTGGCCGGGCTGCAGCGGGCCGTGCACCTCGTCGCCCACCATCACCACCGGCGCCAGTCCGCAGGTGCCCACGCAGCGCGTGCTCTCCAGGCTGAAGACGCCGTCCTTGCTGGTCTCGCCGAACTGGATGCCGAGTTCGTCCATGAGCCGGGCGGCGACCTTCTCCGCCCCCTTCACGTAGCAGGCGGTGCCCATGCACACGTTGATGACGTACTTCCCGCGCGGCTGGAGACGGAAGAAGTGGTAGAAGGTGGCCACGCCGGTGACCTTGGAGAGCGGGATCTGCATCAGCTGGGCCACCGCCTCGAGGTGTCCTTCGCTGAGGTAGCCGCACTCCGCCTGGATCCGGTGCAGGATCGCGATGAGCTGGCTGTGGCCCCGCTCGCTGCCGCGGTGGAGGTCGATGAAGGCCAGCACCTCGGCCGGGATCATCGCCCGGTAGCCGCGCTCGAGGTCGGGCCAGTTATCGGTGGTGCAGTGCGGGCAGCCGCTCATCGGATCCCCCTGGGGCTACGGGTGCGGTAGGTCGTGTGCAGGAGCTCGTGGGCGAGGTGGCCGTTGGGCTCGCCCAGGTAGTCGGCGTACAGGTGCTCGATGGCCGGGTTCTCGTGCGACCGGCGGAGCTGCTTGTGCTCGTCGATGCTGTAGAGGGCGCGGGCACGCAGCTTGACCAGTTCGGGGTTGAGCACGCTCATGCCGATCGGTGGGTAGGGCTGGCCGCCGCCGCCGATGCAGCCGCCGGGGCAGGCCATGATCTCGACGAGGTGGTAGGACTTGGTCCCGGCCTTGACCTCGTCGAGGATCCGCTTGGCGTTCTCCAGGCCGTTGCTGACCGCCACGTTCAGGGTGGCGTCGCCGATCTGCAGGGTCGCCTCCTTGATGCCGGTCACCCCGCGGACGTCCTCGAACACCAGCGGGCCCAGCTCCTGGCCGGTGAGCTTCACGGCGGCGGTGCGGAGGGCCGCCTCCATCACCCCGCCGGTGGTGCCGAAGATGTCCGCCGCGCCTGAGGAGATGCCCAGCGGCCGGTCGAACTCGTCGTCCGGCAGGCGGTCGAACTCGATGCCGTAGGACTTGATCATCCAGGCCAGCTCGCGGGTGGTGAGCACGGCGTCGGTCCAGGGCGTGCCGTCCTCCATCAGGTGCTCCTCGCGCCCGGCCTCGTACTTCTTGGCGACGCAGGGCATCACCGCGACCATGAAGATGCTCTTCGGGTCGATCCCCTTCTTCTCGGCGTAGTAGGTCTTCGCCAGGGTGGAGAGCATCTGCATCGGGCTCTTGCAGCTGGAGGCGTGCGGGATCAGTTCCGGGTAGAACTTCTCCAGGAAGTTGACCCAGCCCGGGCTGCAGGAGGTCAGCAGCGGCAGCTTCTCTCCGCTGCCGAGGCGGCGCAGGAACTCGTGGGCCTCCTCGATGATGGTCAGGTCGGCGCCGAAGTTGGTGTCGAACACGCAGTCGAAGCCCATTCGCCGCAGGGCGGTGATCATCCGGCCGGTGACCGGGGTGCCGATCGGCAGGCCGAAGGCCTCGCCCAGGGCGGCGCGGATCGACGGGGCGGTCTGGATCACCACGTGCTTGACCCCGCGCGGATAGCTGAGCGCCTCCCAGACCCGCTCGGTGTGGTCCTTCTCGAGGAAGGCGGCGGTGGGACAGACGTTGATGCACTGCCCGCACTGGATGCAGACGCTGTCGTCCATGTGGGCGAGGTTGGCCGGCCCGACCACCGTGTGGAAGCCCCGGCCGTGCTGGCTGAGGTTGTAGACGCCCTGGACCTCGCCGCAGACCCGGATGCAGCGGCCGCAGAGGATGCACTTCTCGGCGTTGCGCACCACCGAGGCGCCGCTGTCGTCCACCGGGAACTCCTTGCGCCGGCCCTCGAAATGGCGCTCGCGGACGCCGAGCCGGTAGGCCAGGTTCTGCAGCTCGCAGTGGCCGTCGCGGTCGCAGGTCTGGCACTCCTTCGGGTGGTTGTCCAGCAGCAGCTCGACGATGTCGCGGCGGGCCAGGCGGATGACCGGGCTGTTGGTCTGGACCTCCATGCCCTCCCAGACCTTCACCGCGCAGGAGGCGAGGAAGTGGTCGAAGCCCTCCACCTGCACCACGCACACCCGGCAGTTGCCCTCCAGGCTGAGGTCGGGGTGGTAGCACAGGCGCGGGATGTGGATGCCCAGGTTCTCGGCGGCGTCCATCACGGTGGTGCCCGAGGGCACCTGGACGGGCACGCCGTCGATCTTGAGGTTGATCATGTCGCTCATCGATGCCCCCGCCCTAGACCCGGTCCACGGCCGCGAACTTGCACACTTCGAAGCACTGGCCGCACTTGACGCAGCGCTCCTGGTCGATCTCGTGCGCCTGCTTGCGGGCGCCGGTGATGCACTCCACCGGGCAGTTGCGCGCGCACACGGTGCAGCCGATGCACTTCTCCGCGTTGATCTCGTAGCGGATCAGCGCCACGCACTTCTTCGCCGGGCAGTGCTTGTCGACGATGTGGGCGAGGAACTCGTCCCTGAAGTGGCTCAGGCTGGAGAGGATCGGGTTGGGCGCGGCGCGCCCCAGGCCGCAGAGGCTGGTGCGCTGGCTCAGCCGCGAGAGGCGTTCCAGCTTCTGCAGGTCCTCGGGGACGCCGCGGCCCTGGGTGATCCGCTCCAGGATCTCCAGGATCCGGGTGGTGCCCTCCCGGCAGGGGGTGCACTTGCCGCAGCTCTCGTCCTGGCTGAAGGCCATGTAGAACTTGGCGATGTCGACCATGCAGTCGTCCTCGCTGAGGACGATCATGCCGCCCGAGCCCATGATCGAGCCGGCCTTCTGCAGGGGATCGAAGTCCACCTCCATGTCCTGCCAGGCGGCGGGGATGAAGCCGCCGGCGGGCCCGCCGGTCTGGATCGCCTTCAGCTGGCGGCCGCCGGTGACGCCGCCGCCGATGTCGTTGACCACCACCGACAGGGGGGTGCCCAGCGGCACCTCCACCAGCCCGGTGTGGCGGACCTTGCCGTCCAGGGCGAACACCTTGGTGCCGCCGCTCTTCTCGGTCCCGAGCCGGGCGAACCAGTCGCCGCCGAAGCGGACGATGGCGGCGACGTTGGCGAAGGTCTCGACGTTGTTGATCACCGTCGGCCGGCCCCACAGGCCGCTCTCGGTCGGATAGGGCGGACGCACCTTGGGCTGCCCGCGCTGGCCTTCGATGGAACGGATCAGGGCGGTCTCCTCGCCGCAGACGAAGGCGCCCGCGCCCAGCCGGATCTCCAGGTCGAAGCTCCAGCCGGTGCCGAGGATGTCCTCGCCCAGCAGGCCCTGGGCCCGGCAGCGGTCGATGGCGTGCTGGATGCGCTTGATGGCGAGCGGGTACTCGGCGCGGATGTAGAAGAAGCCCTTGCCCGAGCCGGTGGCGAAGCCGCCGATGGTCATGCCCTCGACGATGGCGAAGGGGTCGCTCTCGAGCATGGAGCGGTCCATGAAGGCCCCGGGGTCGCCCTCGTCGCCGTTGCAGATGATGTAGCGGACCGGGTCGGCGTGGCGGAGCGCCATGGCCCACTTGGCGCCGGTGCCGAAGCCCCCGCCGCCGCGCCCGCGCAGCCGGGCCCGGGTCATCTCGTTCACCACCCACTCCGGATCGTTGCGGCCGAGCACCTCGGCCAGGGCCTGGAATCCGCCCAGGCCCACGTACTCCTCCAGGCTCTCGGGGTCCACCACGCCGGCGTTGCGCAGGGCGACCCGGCTCTGCCGGTTGAAGAAGGCCGAGTCCCCGTACAGCTCGAAGAACTCGAGCGCCACCGGCAGCTCGCGGACCCGCAGGCGCTCCACGGTCACACCGCCGAGCACGTGGCTGTCGAGGATCTCGGCCAGGTCCGCCTCGGCCTCGATCCGGTACAGGACCTTCTCCGGCCGCACCAGGACGTGGGCGCAGGGTGCGGGGCAGCCCTCGCCGGTGGCGTGGCTGCAGGCGCCGAAGCAGTTGGCCGAGGCCACGTGGATCCGGTGCTGATCGACGCCGCGTTCGGCCAGCAGAGACTGGAACCGCTCGCCCAGCCCCTTCACCCCGGAGATGCCGCAGCGACGGCCTTCGCAGAACAGGAACTCGTGCTCGGGCAGCTCGGTGGCGCTGCCGTGGTCGAGCACGTGCTTCATCAGCGCGGTGCCGGCCTGCACGTGCTCGGTGAAGATCCGGTGCACCAGGTCGCGGTTGACCCGCTCGTACTTCACCGGCATCCGCCCCGGCACCATCACGCCGACGATCGGCTCGCGCGAGCAGCGGCCGGTGCAGCCGGTGCGGTGGATGACGATGTCCTTGCGCCCGGAGGCGCGGACGTGGCGGAGGAACTCCTCGGCCACCTCCCGCGAGCCGGCGGCGTGCTCGCAGGTGGCGGAGCCGACCTGGACGATGATCTTGTCCTCCAGGGCCCGTCCAGCCAGCTGCTGCCGCGCCTGCTCGGCGATGCCCCGGTAGGTCTCGGTCGCGGTTCCGCTCATCGCTGCTCCAGTGGGACGCAGCCAGGGCCGGGGCTGCCGCCGTCGTCGCATCCGCCGCGGCCGCCTGCGGGCAGGGGCCGTTCGCCGGGGGGTGCGCTGACAGGCCGTGGCGGCCGGTCCTGGGGCGAGGCGCGGCCATTCCGGGAACGGGGGCCGGGCTTCGCCTGGGACGACCTCCCCATGGTCTCAAGGACGGGTGGCGGTGCTGCCTTGAAGGTGGAACCGCGGACCAGGGGAGGACTCGGCGGGGTTCCTGTGCAACCCGTTTTTTCAGGGTACGAATAAAACGACCGATTGGTCGTTGATGCTCATCACAAGCCCGCAGGGATTGGATCCGAGACCGACACTTCCAGTCGGTTTGCGGGCAGGCGACCACCTGAACGCCGCCTTTCGCCAGGCCCTCGGCCGATGCTCCGGCCGAGTCCCGCGATGCGGCCTTCGAGGCAGCCGCGGCAGGCTGCGGCGGTCTCGTTGACGCAGGCCTTGCCCGGGTAGATCTCGTACATCTGCCGGTAGGGCGCCGGCGTCAGGTTCGGCATCACCACGTTGGCGCCGCGCAGCAGCCCCAGCTCCCGGCCCGCGGCGGGATCCAGCGTGGCCAGCGCGGTGGTGCTGGGAAGGTTGGCTTCGGGACAGAGCAGCCGGGTCAGCGCGACTGCCTTGAGGGTGGTCGGTTCGTCGTTCGGGACCTCCCCTGCCGGCGCGGCCCCCAGCGGCGTGCGCGGGTTCGCGAGGAACGGCCCGATGCCGATCATGTCGGCGTCGAGCGCCTGGAAACGGAGCAGGTCCTCGACCAGGCCCTCCCAGCGCTGGCCCGGAATCCCCACCATGATGCCGGTGCCGATCTCGTAGCCCATGCTGCGCATCCGGTGCAGCTGGCCGAAGCGGTCCGCGGGCCGGCCGGGCAGGCCCGGGTGGATGCGCCGGTACAGCTCGGCGTCCCCGGTCTCGAAGCGCAGCAGGTAGCGGTCGGCGCCGGCCCTCCGCCAGGCCAGAAGGTCGGCATCGCTGCGCTCGCCCAGCGACAGGGTGACGGCCAGGCCGGTCTCCGTCTTGATCCGCCGCACCAGGTCGGCGACCCGGTCCCCGGTCAGGCCGGGATCCTCGCCCGCCTGCAGCACCACCGTGCCGTAGCCGAGGGCGACCGCCTCCCGGGCGCACGCGAGCACCTCCTCGGGCTGCATCCGGTAGCGGGCCAAGCCGGTGTTCTCCCTGCGCAGGCCGCAGTAGTGGCAGCTGCGCACGCAGACGCTGGAGATCTCGATCAGCCCGCGCAGGTGCACGGCGTCGCCCACCGCCCGGCGACGCACCGCGTCGGCACGCGCCCACAGCGGCTGCAGGGCCTCCGCCCGAGTCTCGCGCAGCCAGCCCAGCAGGGCCGCACGGTCGAGGGCTTCAGGCAGGAACGGCATGCAGTTCCTCCGCGGCCGCCGGGAACGGCGCCAGCGCCCGGTCCAGGATCCCGAGGGAGCAGGCGATCGCCAGACCGTAGTTGGTGACCGGGACCCCGGCCGCCTCGCAGGTCCGGATCCGCCCGAGCATCTCGCGCCGGGTGCCCATGCAGTTGCCGCAGTGGACGACCAGGGCGAAGCCGCGCGGGTCCTGCGGGAAGTCGCGTCCCTGCACGTGCTCGAACCCGAGCCGGGCGCCGCTGTACTGGCGCAGCCAGTGCGGGATCTTGACCCGGCCGATGTCCTCGTGGGAGGGGTGGTGGGTGCAGCCCTCCGCCACCAGGATGCGGTCGCCGTCGCGAAGGCCGTCCAGGGCCCGCAGGCCGCGGACCTGCGCGGCCAGGTCGCCGTGGAACCGCGACAGCAGGATGCTGAAGGAGGTCATCGGCACGGCCTCGGGAACCACCGAGGCGACGTGACGGAAGGCCTGCGAATCGGTCACCACCAGCGCCGGGGGCCGGCGCAGGCCGGCCAGGGCCCGTTCCAGCTCGTGCTCCCGGGTCACCAGCGAAAGAGAACCGTGGTCCAGAAGGTCGCGGACCGCCATGGCCTGGGGCAGGATCAGCCGGCCCTTGGGCGCGGAGCTGTCGATGGGCATCACCAGCACCGCGGTTTCGCCCGGAGCGACCAGGTCGGCCAGGAAGGTCGGCTCCGGCAGAAGGCCGGGCAGGCGGCCCAGGGCTTCGAGCAGGGCGGTCACCCCGGCGCCGGTGGCGCAGGACACGGGCAGGGCCGTCTCGCCCTGCGGCCAGCCGGGCGCCGCCTGCGGCTCCAGGTCGGTCTTGTTGCAGACGATGAAGCAGGGGACCTCGCGGGCCCGCAACTCCCTCCAGAGTTCCTCCTCCCAGGGCCCCCAGGCGCCTCGGTCGGTGACGACCAGCGCCGCGTCCACCCGCGCCAGGACGGCCCGGGTGCGGCCGGTGCGCAGCCCCCCCAGTTCTCCCTCGTCGTCCAGCCCGGCGGTGTCGATGAAGCAGACCGGCCCCAGTGGGCGAAGCTCCATGGCCTTCTCCACCGGATCGGCGGTGGTGCCCGGCAGGGCCGACACCAGCGACACGTCCTGGCCGGCGAGTGCGTTCAGCAGCGAGGACTTGCCGGCGTTCCTGCGGCCGAAGAGGCCGATCTGGAGGCGCAGGGAGCGAGGGGTGGATAGCATGGCGACCTCAGCAGTAGACGTCCCGCTCGCCGGCGCGGACCCGGGCGACCATGGCCGCGGCCCGGGCCTTCGGGCCGGGGTCCATGCCGTCCAGGCCGGCGGCGATCGTGGCCTCGATCGTGGCGGCGGTGGCGGAGGGCGCGTAGTCCTCGCGGAATTCCTGGAGGCTGGCGAGGGCGTTGGGATGGCAGTGGTCCTTGATCTCGCCGGGCCTGGCCAGATGCATGAAGTCGGCGCCAGTGCGGCCCATGCGGTAGCAGCTGGTGCAGAAGCTGGGCAGGTAGCCGGCTCCGCAGAGGTCCTGGACCACCTCGTCGAGGCGGCGGTGGTCCCCCAGGGAGAACTGCGCGCCCTGGACCTCGGCGGGTTCGCCGTAGCCGCCGGGGTGGGTGCGGCTGCCGGCGCTCACCTGGCTGATGCCGAGGGCGATCACCTCGCGGCGGACCGCCTCGCGCTCGCGGGTCGAGAGGATCAGCCCGGTGTAGGGCACGGCCAGCCGCAGGATCGCCACCAGCTTGCGGAAGCTGGCGTCGTCGACCTCGCGGGGTGGACGGTGGCTGGTGCTCGAGCCTTCCGCCGGCTCGATCCGCGGCACCGAGATCGTGTGCGGTCCGCAGCCGAAGCGCGCCTCCAGGTGGCGGGCGTGCTGCAGCAGCGCCAGCACCTCGTAGCGCCAGTCGTACAGGCCGAACAGGGCGCCGATGCCGACGTCGTCGAGGCCGGCGGTCATGGCCCGGTCCATCACCCCAAGACGGCCCTGGAAGTCGGCCTTGGCCCCGCGCGGGTGCATCGCCGTGTAGGTCTCGCGGTGGTAGGTCTCCTGGAACAGCTGGTAGGTGCCGATCCCTTCGCCGGCCAGGCGCCGGAACGACTCCACCGACAGCGGGGCGATGTTGACGTTCAGCCGGCGGATCTCGCCGGGGCCGAGGCGGGTGGCGTAGACCGTGCGGATGGCGCGCAGGATGTAGTCCAGCCCCTCGCGCGGGTAGGCCTCGCCGGACACCAGCAGCACCCGCTTGTGGCCCTGGCGCAGGAGGTGGCGGACCTCCTCGGCGATCTCGCCACTGTCGAGGGCGCGCCGCGGCAGGGTCCGGTTGGAGGCGCGGAAGGCGCAGTAGAGGCACTCGTTGGCGCAGAGGTTGGAGACGTAGAGCGGGGCGAACAGCACGATCCGGTTGCCGTAGATGGCCTCCTTCACCTGCCGGGCGGCCTGGAACAGGCGTGCCAGCAGCTCGGGATCCTCCAGGGCCATCAAGGGCGGCAGGTCGGCGGCCTCCAGGCCTCCCAGGGCCTCGGCCTTGGCCAGGATCTCCCGCACCCGCCCCGGGTCGCTCGGTCCTGCGCCCTCCAGGGCCGCCTGGATGGCCTCGGCGTCGGGTTGGAAGGGGCGATCGCTGCTGTCCATCAAAGAGCCTCCGCAGGGGCGGTTGCAGGTCCACCTTAGGCCGCCCGGGATCGGACCCGGATCACAGCGCCCATGCCGGCGGTCACAACCGTGACGGCTGCCCTGCTTCGACCCGGCCTGCTAGGCTCCTGTGCAGCGGGGGCTCCCATGTGCACCACCTGCGGCTGCGGCCAGGGCGAAACCAGGATCGAGGGGGAGGGGCATCTGCACGTGCACGCCGACGGCACGGTGCACCGCCACGGGCCCCAGGGTCCGCTCCGCCCCGGACGGAGGCTGCTGCACTTCGGCCTGGGCGCCGCCCGCACCTCCGCCCCGGGACTGAGCCAGTCGCGGATCCTGGAGATCGAGCAGGGCGTGCTGGCGAAGAACGACGGCTTCGCCCGCGCCAACCGCGCCCGCTTCCAGGAGCAGGGCATCCTGGCCCTGAACCTGGTGAGCAGCCCCGGCAGCGGCAAGACCGCCCTGCTGGTGGAGACCATCCGCCGGCTGCGGGAGCGGGTTCCGCTGGCGGTGATCGAGGGCGATCAGCAGACCTCCTTCGATGCCGACCGCATCCGCGAGACCGGAGCCCCGGCGGTGCAGATCAACACCGGCCGGGGCTGCCACCTGGACGCCCGGATGGTCGGCCAGGCCGCCGAGCGGATCGCCCTGGCCGAGGGCGGCCTGCTGCTGATCGAGAACGTCGGCAACCTGGTCTGCCCTTCCGGATTCGACCTCGGCGAGGCGCACAAGGTGGTGATCCTCAGCGTCACCGAGGGCGAGGACAAGCCGCTCAAATACCCGGACATGTTCGCCGCCGCCCGCCTGATGCTGCTGAACAAGGTGGACCTGCTGCCGCACCTGCGGTTCGACGTGGACCGCTGCCTGGGCTTCGCCCGCCGGGTCAACCCGGCCATCGAGGTGCTGCACACCAGCGCCGCCAGCGGCGCCGGCCTCGACGCCTGGCTCGCCTGGATCGAGGCCAGGCGGGCCCAGGTGCTCGCCGCCCGCACCGAGACCGTGGCCGGGCTCCGCCGCCGGATCGCCGAACTGGAGGCAGAGCTGGCGCGGAGACCGCGCGGGTGACCCGGGTCCGGGTCCAGGTCCAGGGCATCGTCCAGGGCGTCGGATTCAGGCCCTTCGTCCACCGGATCGCCACGGAAAGGGGCCTGGACGGCTGGGTGCGGAACCGCCCGGACGGGGTGGAGATCGAAGCCCACGGGCCGGAGCCGGCAGTCCAGGACTTCCTGCGGGCCCTGCGCGAACGGGCGCCCGCGCCGGCCCGGATCGAAGGTCTGGACGTGGAGGCGCTGCCGGACCTGGAACTGGCGCCGGGCTTCCGCATCGAAGCCAGCGGCAGCGCCGAGGCCGCCCGGCCGGTGGTTCCGCCGGACCTGGCCACCTGCCCGGACTGCACCGCCGAGACCGCCACGCCGGGCGAGCGCCGCCACCGCTACCCCTTCACCAACTGCACCTACTGCGGGCCGCGCTATTCGATCATCGAGGCCCTGCCCTACGATCGCCCGCGGACCAGCATGAAGGGCTTCCCCCTGTGCCCGGACTGCGAACGGGAATACCGCGACCCGGCGGACCGCCGCTTCCACGCCCAGCCGGTGGCCTGCCCCAGCTGCGGGCCGCGCCTGGAGTGGCGGACCGCCGGCGCCGCAGGCCTGGCCTTCGGCGAGGCGGCCCTGCAGGCGGCCGCCGCCGCGCTGTGCGATGGGCAACTGGTGGCGCTGAAGGGGCTGGGCGGCTACCAGCTGCTGGCGGACGCCGGCGCCGCCGCGGCGGTGGCGGAGCTGCGGCGGCGGAAGCGCCGCGAGGCGAAGCCCTTCGCGGTCATGTTCCCGGACCTGGAGACCCTGCTCCGGAGCTGCGAAGCCTCGGCCGCGGAACGGGCCGCGCTGGAGGGACCAGAGGCTCCCATCGTCCTGGTCCTGCGCCGTCCTGCGGCGGGGGCCATCGATCCGGCGGTCGCTCCGGGCAATCCGCGGATCGGCGCCTTCCTGCCCTACACGCCCCTGCACCGCCTGCTCCTGGAGGCGGTCAACCGGCCCCTGGTCTGCACTTCCGGCAACCTCGGCGAGGAGCCCATGGCCTTCGAGGACGAGGAGGCCCTGGCGCGACTGGCGGACCTGGCCGACGGTTTCCTGGTCCACGACCGGCCGGTGGTGCGGCCGGTGGACGACTCGGTGCTGCGGATCGATGCCGATGGGCCGACCCTGTTGCGCCGCGCCCGGGGCTTCGCGCCGGCGGCCTTCGCGGCGGGGGCCGACGGACCGCCGGTGCTGGCCTTCGGCGCCCAGCAGAAGAACACCGTGGCGCTGCTGTTCCAGGGCCGGATGGTGGTGAGCCAGCACCTGGGCGACCTCGGCAGCCCCGCCAGCGCCCGCCTGCTGGAACGAACCGTGGCTGACCTGCTCGGCTTCCTGCGGGTGACGCCCGAGGCCCTGGCCTGCGACCTCCATCCGGATTTCGCGTCGACCCGCCTGGCCGAGCGCTACGCCCTCGATTCCGGCCTGCCCCTGCGGCGGGTCCAGCACCACCACGCCCACGCCGCCGCCTGCGCCGCGGAGCACCGGCTCGAAGGGCCCTGCCTGGCACTCACCTGGGACGGCACCGGCCTGGGCAGCGACGGCACCCTCTGGGGCGGCGAGGCGCTGCGCGTCGAGGGCGCGTCGGTCAGGCGGATCGGCCACCTCGTGCCCTTCCCCCTGCCCGGCGGTGATCGCGCCGCCCGGGAGCCCCGCCGCAGCGCCGCCGGCCTGCTCTGGGCCAGCCTGGATGCCGGCTCCTGGCCCGCGGCGGCCCGCTCCGGCTGGAGCGACGCCGAATTCGAACTGCTCGGCGGCATGCTCCGCCGGGGCCTGAACTGCCCGCCCAGCTCCAGCATCGGCCGGCTGTTCGACGCGGTGGCCGCGATCACCGGCCTGCAGCCGCAGGCCGGCTTCGAGGGCCAGGCCGCCATGGCCCTGGAATTCGCCGCCAGCCGCGCGGCGCCCGAAGGTGCCCTGCCCTGGGACTTCAGGGAGCAGGATGGCCGCCTGCTGGCCGACCCCCGGCCGATGGTGGAGACCCTTCTGCGCGGCGTCGGCGAAGGGCGGGACCCGGCCCACCTGGCCCGCGGCTTCCACGAAGGCCTCGCCGAGGTGGCCTTGGCCTGGGCCCGCCACGCCGGCCTGCCCCGGGTGGTCCTGACGGGCGGGTGCTTCCAGAACGCGCTGCTGACCCGACGGGTGACCGGGCGGCTCGAGGCCGCCGGGCACCAGGTTCTTCGCCACCGGCTGCTGCCCCCCAACGACGGTGCGATCTCCGCCGGCCAGGCCTTCCTGGCGGCGCAGGAGGCCTGATCAGGGCAGCAGGACGGTGCTGCCGGTGGTGCGGCGCCCCTCCAGGTCGCGGTGGGCGGTGGCCGCCTCCCGCAGCGGATACGTCTGGTTGATCTCGATGCGCAGCACGCCGGCCTGCACCAGGTCGAACAGCTCCGCCGCCGCCGCCAGCAGGTCGGCGCGGTCGGCGACGTAGGCGAACAGCGAGGGCCGGGTGAGGAACAGCGAGCCCTTGGCCGACAGCACGGTCACGTCGAGGGGCGGCACCGCCCCGGAGGACTGGCCGAAGGACACCATCAGGCCGCGCGGCCGGAGGCAGTCCAGGCTGGCCATGAAGGTGTCCTTCCCGACCGAGTCGTAGACCACCGGAAGGCCCTTCCCGCCGGTGAGGTCCCGGGCGCGCGCGACGAAATCGTCCACGCCCAGCAGCAGCGGATGGTGGCAGCCGTGCGCCGCCGCCAGCTCGGCCTTGGCCCGCGAGCCGACCGTGCCGATCACGGTGGCGCCCAGGTGGGCGGCCCACTGGCAAAGGATCAGCCCGACCCCGCCTGCGGCGGAGTGGACCAGGATGGTCTCGCCGGCCTGGACCGGATGGATGCGCCGCAGCAGGTACCAGGCGGTGAGTCCCTTGAGCATCATCGCCGCGGCGGCGCGGTCGTCGATCCCCGCCGGCAGGGGAACCATGCGGTCGGCAGGAGCGTTGCGGACCTCGGCATAGGCGCCAGGGGCGCCGGCCCCGCAGTAGGCGACCCGCTCCCCCGGGCGCACCCCGTCCACACCGGCACCGACCGCCTCCACGATCCCGGCCGCCTCCTGGCCCAGGCCGGAGGGCAGCGGCAGCTTGTACAGCCCGGTCCGGTGGTAGGTGTCGATGAAGTTCAACCCCACCGCGGTCTGGCGCAGCCGCACCTCGCCCGGCCCGGGGGCAGGAACCTCCGCCTCCTCCCATCGCAGGACCTCCGGCCCGCCGGTTTCATGGATGCGGATCACCTTGCTCACGGCTCACCTCCCGAAGGAACGGACGCGGTTCTCACTTCCCCCCGGCGAGGCTCGCCAGGTAGGCGGCGGGGCCCTCGCCCTTGCCGTAGCCTTCCCGCCGCCCCCGCTCGCTGCCGTCCGGATCGAGCAGTACCGTGGTCGGGAAGCCCGTGACCTTGAACTCGGCCTTGATCGCCATCAGCCGTCCCAGGGCCGGGTTCGCCTTGATCTTGGCCTCGGCCCGTTCGGACAGGGGCGGATAGTCGAGCTTCACCAGCACCCGGCCGGCCCCGTAGGCGGTGAAGGCCTCCGTGGTCATCACCTCGGCGTGCAGCAGCTTGCAGGGCGGGCACCAGGCGCTGCCGGTGAAGTGCACCAGGAGCGGCCTGCCGGTCGCCCGGGCGGCCCGGCGCCCCTGCTCCAGGTCGGTGAGCCAGGCCGGTTCCCCGGCGGCCAGGGCGAGGGGCAGGAGGAAGGGCAGCGGGAAGGGGATGCGCATCGTGGACTCCGCGTTCGGCCCCCAGCTTGGCAGGTCCAGCCCGGCCCTGCAGGTCCAGGTCAACCCTCCGGGACCACCGCCGGGCCGTTCCGCCTGCCACCAAGCCCGTACCAGGCGACCACCGCGACCACGACGGTCCCGCCGGCCAGGGCCCAGGCCGTCGGCCGCTCGCCCACGCCGAGGAACACCCAGACCGGATTGAGCACCGCCTCCAGGGTCGCCACCACCACGGAGGCCGTGGCCGACAGGTGGCGCATCCCGGCATTGAACAGGAGGTAGGCGATGCCGATCTGGAACACGCCCAGGAACAGCAGCCCCGCGGCCTGCGGGAGGGTCGCCTGCAGGCCGGGCAGGGCGAAGGGTGCGAACAGGAGGGCCGCCAGCAGGTTGCCCAGCACCACGGCGCCGATCGCGTCGTGCTCCGGCTGCCGGGCGTGCTTGACCTTGATCAGCAGGGAGAAGACCGCCAGCCCCACCCCCGAAGCCAGGCCCAGCAGGTTGCCCAGCAGCCGGCCGGACTCGAGCCGGCCGACGAAGAAGCACCCGATCCCCCCCACGCAGAGGAACACCGCGGCCAGGTCGCGCGGGACGAGCCGCCGCCCGAAGACCCAGGGTTCCAGGAACGCGAGGTAGATGGGCGCGGTGAACTGCAGGAAGATCGCGTTGGCGGCGGTCGTGAGCTTGGTGCTGGCGACGAAGCAGCCCAGGAGGCCGGCGTAGGCGGCCGCGGCGGCGAGGCTGAGCGGGTCCAGGCGCAGCGCCCCCGTCCGGCCGCGCAGGCGGAGCGCCACCAGGATCGTGGCCGCCGCCACCAGGCTCCGGACGAACAGGATCTGGGCCGCGTTCTGCGGCAGGGCCTTGATGAAGAGTCCGCCGCTGCTCCACAGCAGGGCCGCCCCGGCGACCAGCAGCACGCCGCGGCGGGAGGGGCCGGGTCCGGACATCGGGAGCCGATCGTCGCCGGGCATTCAGAGCCGGTTGATGTCGCGGGTCTCGAGCACCGGGCCGGGCGCGCCCTCCCGGGCCACCCGCAGCATCGCCCGGCCGACCTGCTCGGTGGTGGTGAGCGCATCCGGGGCGACCCGCTTGAGCAGCGGCAGGAACGGGCCGAGGAGGGCGTAGGCGATGCGGTAGAGGCGGGTCCGGGAACGCGCGCCATGGAGGGGCTGGATGGCCCCGGGACGGAAGGCGCAGACGGTGCGGAACGGCAGCTGGAGCAGGGCGTTCTCGGTGCGCCCCTTGACCCGCGCCCACATCGTCCGGCCGCGTTCGGTGCGATCGGCACCCTGGCCGGAAACGTAGACGAAGGCCATCGCCGGGTTCAGCCGAGCCAGGGTCCGGGCCGCCGCCAGGGTGTAGTCGAAGGTCACCCGGGCATAGGACGGCTCGTCCAGCCCGGCGGCGGAGACGCCCAGGCAGTAGAAGCAGGCGTCCAGGCCTGCGAGGCGCCCCTCGACGGCGGCGAAGTCCATGAAATCGCCGTGGACGATCTCCTCCAGCTTGGCGTGCGCCGCCCCCGAACCGCTGCGGACGATGCTGAGCACGCGGGTCACCTCCGGATCCTGCAGGCATTCCCGCAGCACGCCCTGTCCGATCATTCCCGTCGCCCCGAACAGCAGGACCTGCATGCCGCCTCCCTCCTCCCATGATAGGAGGCCGCGCGGCTCAATCCTCCGGAACCCGCCAGCCCAGGTCCCGGTGCCTCGCCAGGTGGCGCGGCGTCCAGGCGTGGGGCTGGCGGTGCACGAACCGGCTGCGGGCAACGTGGAAGGACGGGTCGAAGCCGTAGAAGTTGCGGTGCATGGCCTCGAGCTCTTCGGCCCGCCAGGCGGCCAGCGGCCGCGCCGCCTCCTCCTCCGCCCGCCTCCGTCGCTTGGCCGCGAGACGGCCTTCGAACCCCTCCGCGGCGAGCAGGGCGGCGCGGCGCGCGACCTCGGCCCTGAAGCCGGGGCGGTCCCCGGGCAGCACCGCGTCGTACAGGCCGAGGCGGACCGACTCCCGGGCTCCCATCGGCAGCCGGTTCCGCAGGATGGCCCGGGCGCCCGCCTCGCCCACCCGCGCCGGCAGGAGGCAGGTCCAGAATTCGCTTCCGTGGAGGTTGCCCATGTTCCGGTAGTGCGGGTTGAGGATCACGCCCTCGCGCACCCACACCTCGTCCGCCGCCCGCGCCAGGAAGCAGCCGCCGGCCCCGGCATTGCCGCCAAGGGCGGCGACGGTCAGGTGGGACGTGGTGCGCAGGATGGCCTCCGCCAGGTCGTCCAGGGCCTGGATGTTGGCCCAGCTCTCGTCGGCGGCGGACGGTGCGGCCTCGATGACGTGCAGGTGGATGCCGTTGCACCAGAATTCGGATCCACCCTCCAGGACCAGCACCCGGGTCGGCCGGCGCAGCGCCCGTTCGTAGGCCTGGAGCACGCGGCGGCAGAGCGCGGTGTGGAGGCCGCCCCCGGGCGCGTCGAAGCGGAGGAAGCCGACCGCGCCCTCCTCCCGGTAGGCGGGTTCCGATCCGGACCCGGGTCCGCTGGCCACGCCCGGCACGCCGGCGGCCGGCTCCGGGAAGGCCAGGGCCGCGGGCAGCTTGATCGCCCCGGGTCGCTTGGCCTGGCCGACCCAGAGGGCGCCGTCGCCGGTGGCCACCCTGAGCGCCTCGCCCTCCCGGCCGACCACCTCCCCCGGCCGTCCGGGAGGCGGACCCGGATCCGGACGCGGGTCGTACAGGTGGCAGGGCTGGCCGAAGAGCGAGGATCGCACCCCCGGCCAGCCGTCCGCGGCACGGAGCTTCCGAAGGATCGCGGCGGACCCCTCCTCCCACGCGAAGGCCCGGTCCGCCTGGCGCATGAGCGGACGCTCAGCGACCCTCTCCGCAGGCACCGGGGCCGGCGGGATCCCCCGCTCCAGGCGGCGGAGCGCCTCCAGCACGGCCGCGACCGCGGCCTCGGTGACCTCGAACCGGTAGAGGCTGCCCTTGGTGCCGGGCCGCACGTCGAAGGAAGCGTGCGCCCAGACCGGACCGGCGTCCCAGCCTGCCTGAGCCTGCAGGATCGTGACCGCCCACCGCTCCCGTCCCTCCTGGATCGCCCAGTCCAGGGCCGAGGGCCCGCGGTCCCCCGGCGGACCGGGGTGGACCACGAGACAGGGGACGGCCCGCCAGACCGGTTCGGGGATCGCCCTTCGAAGGTAGGGTGCCAGGATCACGCGCGGACGGAACCGCGCCACGGCCTCGAGGGTCACGGCGTCGGAGATGTCGAATTCGACCGACAGTTCGTGGCCCAGGTCCGTGAGTTCCACGAACATCCGCTGCGCAAGCCCGTTGAAGCCGTGGGTCAGCAGCAGGATCCGCATGTCCCCGCGGTCCTAGCAGATCCGGGGGAGCTGCTCCCCTGCCAGCCAGTCCACGATCCGCTGGCCGCCGAACCCCGTGCGCAGGGTCACGAACCGGTGGGGATCCTCCACCGCGGCGCCGATGCAGGCGGCCTCGCGGCCCAGCGGGTGGGCGCGCAGGGCGGCGAGCGCGGCGCCGGCGTCGGCGTCGGCGCAGACCGCCACCAGGCGGCCTTCACAGGGGCTGTAGAGCGGGTCCAGCCCGAGGAATTCGCAGGCGGCGGCCACACTCTCGCGCACCGGGATGGAGGCCTCCTCGAGGGCGAAGCCCACGCCGGACTGCCGAGCGATCTCGTTGAGTGTGGTGGCGAGCCCGCCGCGGGTCGGGTCGCGCAGCACCCGCATCGCCGGCACAGCCTGGAGCACCGCCTCCACCAGGCCGTTCAGGGCGGCGGAGTCGGAGCGGATCGGCGATTCGAAGGCCAGGTTCTCCCGCTGTCCCAGGATCGCCATGCCGTGGTCGCCCACGGGTCCGGAGACCAGCACCGCATCGCCGGGCCGCGCGCGGGAACCGCCCACCTCGACTCCCGGGAGCCTGACCCCGAGCCCCGTGGTGGTGATGAAGACGCCATCGCCCTTCCCCTTCTCCACGACCTTGGTGTCGCCGGTGACGATGGCCACGCCCGCGGCCCGGGCGGCCTCGGCCATCGACGCCACGATCCGCGCCAGGTCGGCCAGCGGGAAGCCCTCCTCCAGGACGAAGGCCGCCGCGAGCCACAGGGGGCGCGCCCCCATGACCGCCACGTCGTTGATGGTGCCGTGCACGGACAGGCTCCCGATGTCGCCGCCGGGGAAGAACAGGGGTGACACCACGTGGGCGTCGGTGGCCATCACCAGCGGACCGCCCCCCAGGTCCGGTGGGAGGATCACGGCGCCGTCGTCGCCCTGGCGGAGGACCGGGTTGTCGAAGGCGCGCGCGAACAGGTCCTCGATGAGCTGCGCCGTGGCCCTCCCGCCGGCCCCGTGCACCAGTTCCACGGTGCCGGAGGCCAGGTCCAGGGCGCGCGGGGAGAAGGGGGCGGAAGTCATGGCGGCTCGCGGAAGGGCTTCCGTCCAAGATGCCACGGATGGGCCCCGCACCCTGCCTTCCGTGTGGACGGCCGCCCCCGGGCCGTTCAGAATGCCCCACGACCCTCCGGCCCGATGCGGCGAGATGAACCCTCCTGACCCTCCTCCACCTGTGAATTCCCGGGACGGCGTGGCCCGGTGGACCCTGCGCGGCTGGCTTGCGGACGTCCCGATCGAGGATCCGAAGGCCCGGGGCAACGCGGTGGTGATCCAGGTCGTCGGCAGCCTCGGGGTGGCCGGCTTCCTCCTCGCAGCCCTGCACCGGGGTCTGCACCCGGGGCCGGCCGGGGACGGAACCGCCACCCTCCTTGCGGCGGCGGCGGTGCTCGGCCTGGCGGTCGTCCTGGTCCGGCTCGGCCACTACCTGGCCTCCCTCTGGACCATCTGCGCGGCCGTGTTCCTGAACGTCGCCCTGCCGATGGCGGTCGGCGGCGTCACCTACGGACTCGGCTTCACCCGGGAGCTCTGCATCCCGCTCGCCATCGCCGCCCTGCTGATGGACCGCCGCGCCCTCTGGGCCATGTTCGCCCTCGTCGTGGCCGTCTGCAGCCTCGGCGCGGCCAGGGAGGCGGGGCTGCTCGGCCCCTTCGAGCCCCGGCCGGTGGCGGTTCCGCCCTTCGGTGCCTTCGGCAGCACCGTGGTGATCTTCTTCTTCATCGTGGTGGTCCTCGACCGGCTCACCGGCGCGCTCCACGCCTCCCTCGCCCACACCCGCGAGCGCGAGGAGGCCGTGCGCGAGAGCGAGGCCAACCTGCGGCTGATGCTCGACCTGTTCCCGGACGCGGCGGTGCTGTCGCGCCTCGATCCCCCGGCCTTCGTGGCCGTCAGCGGCGGGTTCACCCGCAACACCGGGCTGTCGATGGCGGAACTGGCCGACCGCGCCCCGACCGACTTCCAGCTCTGGGCGGACCCGGCGGACCGGGACCGCTACATCGAGGCCGTCCGCCGGGACGGCACCGTCGCCGACTTCGAGACCCGGTTCCTCCGGCCGGACGGCTCGATCGCCGCGGCCCTCATCTGGGGCAAGGTGATCACCATCCGCGGAGTCCCCCACCTGCTGACCATCATCCGCGACATCACCGAGTGGAAGCGCACCCAGCAGGAGCGCGACCGCATGCAGGAGCAGGTGCAGCACGCCCAGCGCCTCGACTCCCTGGGCAGCCTGGCCAGCGGCGTGGCGCACGACTTCAACAACATGCTCGGCGGGATCATGGGCTTCGCCGACCTGCTGCTGGAGGGCGAGCGGGACCCGGTGCGCACCGGCCACCTGCGCGCGATCGTCAAGGCCGCCTCCCGCTCCGGTGAACTGACCCGGAAGCTGCTCGCCTTCGGCCGGAAGGGCAGGAACCTGGTGGAGCCGGTGAACCTGCAGGGCCTGGCGCGGGAGTGCCTCGCCCTCCTGCGGCCGACCATGAGCCCGGACCTGGAGGCCGTGGTGTCCATGGAGGACTGCCCGACGGTGGATGGCGACCCCGGCCAGCTGCACCAGGTGATCTTCAACCTCTGCCTCAACGCCCTGGAAGCCATGCCCGGGAAGGGCAGGATCACGGTTTCGGCCCGGCGGCGGCCGATCGACGCCCCCGGGGCGCCGGACCTCCTGCTGCCTCCCGGGGACTACGTCGAGCTCGAGGTCGCAGACACCGGGGCCGGCATGCCCGAAGAGGTCCGGCAGCGCGTGTTCGAGCCCTTCTTCACCACCAAGACCGAAGGCGGCAAGCCCGGCCTCGGCCTCTCCACCGTGTACGGCATCGTCCACTCGCACCGCGGCGCGGTCGAGGTGGAATCCGAGCCGGGCCGCGGCAGCCGCTTCCGGGTGCTGCTGCCGGTGGGCATCCTGGCCGTGCACACCGGCGACAGCGGCCCGATCCCGCGGCTCGGCCAGGGCGAGGTGCTGCTGGTGGAGGACGAGCCTCTGCTGCGGGAGGCCGCGGCCAGCGCCCTGCGCTCCCTGGGCTACACGGTGCACGAGGCGGCGGACGGCGCCGCGGGGGTGGCGGCCTTCGCCGCGCACCACGCCGGTCTCCACGCGGTCCTCCTGGACCTGAAGATGCCGGTCATGGGCGGCCGGGAGGCCTTCCACGAAATGCACCGGATCGACCCGGCGGTGCCCGTCGTGGTCTACACCGGCTTCGGCGAGAACGAGGAGGTCCAGGCCCTGCGCACCGCGGGCGCCGTGGGGATGCTGGCCAAGCCCTACCGGATCAAGGACCTCCAGGCAGCCCTCAGGCGCCTGTCGGAGCCGTGAGTCCCGGGCCCGTGCGGAACCGCCCGAAGGTGTAGTGGGCCGCGCACGCCCCCTCGGAGGACACCATGCAGGATCCCACCGGGTTCTCAGGCGTGCAGACGGTCCCGAACAGGCGGCACTCGGCCGGGGTCCTGACCCCCCGGAGGATCGCCCCGCACTCGCAGGCCTTCGGGTCCTCCACCGCCGCGTAGGCGACCGGGAACCGGCGTTCGGCGTCCTGCAGCGCGAACCGCTCCCGGATCCTCAGCGCCGAGTAGGGCACCGTCCCAAGCCCGCGCCACTCGAAGCTGGGGCGCAGCTCGAACACCTCCGCGACCAGGGCCTGCGCCTTGCGGTTGCCGTCCCGGGTGACCGCCCGGGTGAACTGGTTCTCCACCTCGGCGCGGCCGCCGTTCACCTGGCGGACCAGCATGAGGACGGCCTGCAGCACGTCCAGGGGCTCGAAGCCGGCGATGACCACCGGCTTGCGGTACTCCTCGGCGAAGAACTCGTAGGGGCGGCTGCCGATCACGGTGGACACGTGGGCGGGCCCGACGAAGCCGTCCAGGGGCACGGTGCCCCAGGTGCGGACCTCCGGCGCGTCCAGGATGCTGGCGATGGCGGCCGGGGTGAGCACGTGGCAGCAGAGGGCGGAGAAGTTGCGCAGCCCGGACGCCGCGGCCTCGCGGATCGCCACCGCGGTGGGCGGCGTGGTGGTCTCGAAGCCGATGGCCAGGAACACCACCTCCCGGCCCGGGTTCTCGGCGGCGATCCGGAGCGCATCGGTGACCGCGTAGACCATCCGGACATCGCCCCCCCGGGCCTTGGCCCGCAGGAGCGAGGAGCCCTCCGAGGCCGGCACGCGGAGGACATCGCCGTAGGTGCAGAGGATCACTCCGTGCTCCAGGACCAGCCGGATGGCGATGTCGATCCGGCCGATGGGAAGCACGCACACCGGGCAGCCGGGCCCGTGGACCATCCGCAGGTTCGGTGGCAGCAGGTCGACGATCCCGTAGCGGGCGATGGCGTGGGTGTGGCCGCCGCAGAACTCCATGAAGGCGTAGCGGCGTTCTGGATCGGCCTCCCGGGCCAGGGTGGCGGCCATTCCCCGGGCCAGGCCGCCATCCCGGAACTCCGCAATGTACTTCACGGGAAGCCGGCGCCGGGCAGGGTCCCCCGGGCCTCCGCCTGCGCCGCCGCCTGGGCGGTCGCCTCCTCGACGATGCCCATCTCCGCGAACAGGGCGAGGGTCTTCCCGGCCTCCTCCGGGTCCAGGCGGGTCAGCGCGAAGCCCACGTGGAGGATCACGTAGTCGCCCACCCGGACATCCTCGACCAGGGCCAGCGAGATGGCCTTCTGGACCCCGCCGACTTCGATCAAGGCCTGGTCGCCCGGGAGGAGCTCGGCGACGCGGCAGGGAATGGCGAGGCACATGCGGCCATTGTCCACGGAATCTCCGCCGGACGTCAGGACCACGGCCCGACCTCCGCGCCCAGGACCGATGAAGGAAGGGCTGCGCATGTCGAGGGGTCCGCGCCCTCCAGGTATGCAGCGCAGGGAGGGTCTGCGATCCTGCGCGTGAGTGTTTTGTCGACCATGGGTCATTTGTTTTGCTGTACACGAGTCAGCAATTCCGGGTCCAACAGATTGGCCCATGCGTGCCCCTGGCTCGCCCGGAAGCGGGCGGGCCCTGCCGGGGCGGGGCCCGCATTCAAGCCGGGTGATGCTACAGGACGTTCACGGCCTTCCAGGCAAGGTTGACCGCAGCGTACTCGGCCGAGGTCGTGCCGTACAGGTCAGCCGCGGCCGACAGGGTCGCGGTCCGGGCCCCCGCATAGACGGTACTTGAGGTCATGTACTTGGTGATCGCCCGGTACCAGATGGCTGCGGCCTTGTGGTTGCCGATCCCGGTGATGCTGGTGACGCCGTTGGCCATGGGGCTGGCGATGTTGCCGGAGAAGGCGTCGACCTGGCTGCCGTGGGCGAGCAGGAAGAACCAGTGGTTGGCCGGGCCCGAACTGTAATGGACGTCGAGCCGTCGAAGGGTGCTGGACCAGGCGTCGGGGCTCTTGCCGTCGAGGCTGGGCTTGTACATCCAGCGCAGCGGGTGATTGAAGCTGGCGGTCTCCAGCTGTTCGCCGATCAGGTAGTTGGCCGCCGGCACCACACCGCCGACGGTGGTGATGGTGGAGGTGATGTCGCCCGGATTGGGGATGGTGGTGGTGCCGTTGCCCCGGGTATAGAATTCCGCGGCAGCCCCGAGGATGTCGGAATTCGCTTCGTTCAGGCCGCCGCTTTCGCCCTTGTAGGTCAGGTTCGCCGCGAAGGCCATCACGCCGTGGCTCATCTCGTGGGCCGCCACATCCATGGAAGTCAGCGTGGTGAACATCGTCCCGTCGCCGTAAGTCATGCAGAAGCAGCTGCTGGACCAGAAAGCGTTGTCGTAGGCGCTGCTGTAGTGGACCCGGCTGAAGGTCGCCTTGCCGGTGTTGTCAATGCCGTTGCGGGCGAAGACGTACTTGTACATGTCCCAGGTCCGCTGCATCCCGTAGGCAGCGTCGACCGCCGCCGTCTGCCCGTTGGCGAGGGTGGTGTCGGTGTTTTCCACATAGTTCAGCCCATCGCCCCAGGCGTTGTCGGTGTCGGTGTAGATCGCCCCGTTCACCGAGGTGCTGTGGTTCATGTTGGTGACGACGTTCTGTCCGTAGGTCCCTCCCGCGCCGCGGGTCATGTCCCGCAGTTCGTACCCGGTGGAGAGGCTGTTGGTGTTCAGGTTCACCGTCCCGCTGTACTGGGAATGGCCGGTCCCCACCACACCCGCCGTCTGCAGCGTGCTCCAGCGCTCGAGGATGTCGCCACTGGCCGCGTCGATGAAGAAGTCCGTGTGGGCGGTTTCATCGTTTCCGTTCTCGAGCTCCGTGTGCACGTGCCAGGCCAGCACGTAGCGGCTGCGGAGGCGCTCCTGGGTATTCCTGCGGACCGGCTCCACCGGCGCCAGGACCAGTTCGGCGGTGGGGGGATGCGCATAGGGTCCGACCGGCGCCAGGGCCAGGTGGGCAGCGGCCAGGGCTTCGTTCATCAGGACCGCCGGTTCGGTGTTCGCCTGGAGGTCCACAACCAGGCTGTCGGTGACGTGGCGTGCTTCCCCCGCCGCCAGGTGAACGATGGCCTCCCCTCCGAAGACCCGGACTCCCCGGAAGTACTGGTGGACGCGGACGTCGTCCTCCCCCAGGAGTGCGTCCCGGTGCACCGCCTTCGGCACGAAGCTGTGCTCGGATCCCAGCCCAAGCCGGTAGGCGTGCGCGGCGACATTGCGGAGCGCATGCTGGCGCTGCAGCGAGTCATCCCCCGCGTCGAGCGGGACGAGGCCGATGCCGGCGGCGAGGGAGAAGATGAGGGCGTGCTTCATGGAAACCTCCTGGATGTTTGCAGGGGCCGTCCTTTCGGAACCGGCTGGAGCCCTGGACCTCCAGCGGGACTGCGCGGGAGTGGAAGGGCGGGGAAATAGAGAAGGCCGATGTCAGGAATTCGCTGCGGCCAGTCTGCTGCCCCCGGCTGCCGGCACCAATGCGGCAATTTGTCGCAGGTGTGCAGGGTGCCGACCTGGATCCCGGTTGTTCCAATGATTCAACGATCCGTGGGCGCCCCCAATTCGCTGCTCCGCCGGATCGCCCTGGTTCCGCCCGCCGCCGTGCTAGGGGGGCCGGGCACGCGTCTTCCCTTGCCGAGGCTGGTCGCGGGCGGCACCCTGAGCCCCGCTCCGAAGGACCTCAGCGCAGTTTGAGAGAGCTGAGCGCGAGCATGCAGCAGACGATGGCGGTGATCCAGAGGCGGATGACCACCTTGGTCTCGGCCAGGCCGCCCAGTTCCATGTGGTGGTGGAACGGGGCCATGCGGAAGATCCGCTTGCCGCCGCGCAGCTTGTAGCTGCCGATCTGCAGGATCACGCTCACCGCCTCGATCACGAACAGGCCGCCGGCGATGGCGAGCAGGGTCTCCTGCTTGACCAGGATCGCCACGGTGCCGATGGCGCCGCCCAGCCCCAGGGAACCGGTGTCGCCCATGAACACCTCGGCCGGATGCGCGTTGAACCAGAGGAACCCGAGGCAGGCGCCGGACATGGCGCCCATGAACACGCTCAGCTCCGCGCCACCGGCCACGTAGGGCACGGCCAGGTAGGTGGCGATCTTCACGTGGCCCACCACGTAGGCGAGGATGGCGTAGGTGACCGAGACCGCCAGGGTGCCGCCGATGGCCAGGCCGTCCAGCCCGTCGGTGAGGTTGACGGCGTTGCTGGTGCCCACCACCACCAGCCAGATCCAGGGCACCAGGAACAGGCCGAGGTCGGGCTGGTACTTCTTGAAGAAGGGCACGGTGAGCCTGCTGGTGTCGGCGCCGCGCAGGCCGAAGTGCAGGATCAGCCAGGCGATCACCAGGGCGATCGCGGTCAGCAGGGCCATCTTCTGCCAGCTGCTGATGCCGAGGTTCTGCTTCTTCAGCAGCTTCTGCGCATCGTCGAAGGCGCCGACGCAGCCGAACCCGAGCAGCGCCATCAACGCCACCCAGATGACCCCGCTGCTGAGGTCGCACCAGAGCAGCGTGGACACCAGGATCGTCAACAGGATCAGGATGCCGCCCATGGTCGGCGTGCCGGCCTTGGCCTGGTGGTGTTCCGGGCCTTCCTCGCGGATGTGCTGTCCCATCTTCAGCCGGGTGAGAACCCGGATCACCCAGGGTCCCACCACCAGGGACAGGATCATCGCCGTGGCCGCCGCCATCGCCGCCCGGAAGGTGATGTAGCGCAGCACGCCGAGGCCCGGCAGGTGCTTGACGTGGGGGAAGAGGAGCCAGGGAAGCATGTCAGTCCTGAGTCTGCGGGCCGGGGCCCGGTTCCTGCAAGCGGTCGAGGATCCCGGCCACGGCGCGTTCGCAGCGCCAGTGCCGGCTGCCCTTCACCAGGATCCGGGCGCCGGCGGGGAGCGCCCCGAGCCCGGCGGGGTCGTCGCGGAACGGTTCGAAATCCGAATAGGCCCTCGCGCCCCCGCCGAAGGCCGCGGCGAGTTCGGCGGCGTGGTCCCCGTAGGCCCAGAGCCGGCCCAGGCCGAGGGCACGCAGCCCCTGTCCGACCTCCCGGTGCATCCGCGGCGCGTCCGCACCCTGCTCGCGCATGCTGCCCAGCACCGCGACCGGCTCGCCGCCGGGGAGCTGCAGCAGCGCGGCGGCGCAGGCCAGGATCGAGTCCGGGCTGGCGTTGTAGCTCTCGTCCAGGAGCCAGCCGCCGCCGGCCAGCGGGTGCAGGCGGCCCCGCCCCGGCTCCGGCTCCACCGTGCCTAGCCGGGCGGCCACCTCCTCCAGGGGCGTCCCCGCCAGCACGGCCAGGCTGCCCGCCAGGGCGGCGTTGCGGACCTGGTGGGCGCCGGGAAGGCGCAGCGGGACCTCGGCCTCGCCCTGCGGGGTGCGCAGCAGGAAGCGCGTCCCGCGGGGCCCCAGGCTGCGGAGATCGGCCCAGCCGAAGGGCTCGCGCTCCCCCACCCGCACCGCCCGGAACTCTGCCGCCCAGGGCTGGTCGGCCAGCCAGCGACACCAGCGGTCCGTGGCCAGGTGCACCCAGGTACCACCGGGACGCAGGCCCGCCACCAGTTCTCCCTTGGCGCGGGCGATGCCTTCCTGGCCGTCGGGGAAGTTCTCGATGTGGGCGGTGCCGATGCAGGTGACCAGGCCGAAGTCCGGAGGCGCGATCCGCACCAGCGTGGCGATCTCGCCGGGCGTGCTCATGCCCATCTCCAGCACCGCGGCGGGCTGGCCGGCGGGCAATCCGGCCAGGGCCTGCGGCAGGCCGAGCGTGTTGTTGCGGTTGCCCGGGGTGCGCCAGCCCTGCACCGCCGCGGCCAGCAGTTCCTTGGTGCTGGTCTTGCCGACGCTGCCGGTGACCGCGAACACCGCCGGCGGCCGCACCGCCTCCAGCCGCAGCCGGCCCCAGGCCTGGAGGGCCTCGAGGGTGTCGCGCACGATCAGCTGCGGCAGGGCGACCGGAAGCACGTGGTCGACCACCAGGGCCACCGCCCCGCGCTCCACCGCCTGGGCCGCGAAGGCGTGTCCGTCGCGCTCGGCGCGGAGGGCGAGGAAGGCCTCGCCCGGCGCCAGGGTGCGGCTGTCCAGGCCCAGGCCCTGGGGCCTCACCTCGCCGGCGCCGTGCACCCGCCCGCGCAGGGCCCGCGCCGCCTCGTCCAGGGTCCAGGGCTCCACGGTCATTCCCTCGCCGAGGCCCGCTGGAGGCGGTCGAGGATCGCCAGCCAGGCCTCTCCAGCCGGAGGCCGTTCGAAGCAGATGCGGCGGAAGCCGGCGCCGTCCAGCTCGTGGAGCAGGGCGTAGAGGCGCGCACCCGCGGCGGCGGGTTCGGCGGGCAGGGCGAAGCCCTCCACGCCCTCCGGCAGGTCCGGCAGCGGGCCGAGGCTCACGTAGGCCGTGCGCGCGCCGCCCGGCGCCAGGCCGGCCCCCGGCGGCACCAGTTCCAGCCGGGCCTTGGGTGCGTAGTGCCGGGAGGCCATACCGGGGGCGTCCTGGACCGCCCCCGGGGCGACAGCGCCTTCCCAGACCCGCAGCGGACCCGCGATCTCCTCCAGTTCGCTGGGTGCGAGCGGCCCGGGCCTCAGGATCCGGAAGGGTTCGGTCCGCAGGTCGAGGATGGTGGATTCCAGGCCGGCGGCGGTGGGGCCGCCGTCGAGCACCAGGTCCACGGCGGGGCCGAGGCTGGCGGCCACGTGCTCGGCCAGGGTCGGCGACAGGTGGGTGCTGCGGTTGGCGGAGGGGGCCGCCAGCGGCCGGCCGGCGAGCCGGACCAGGGCCAGCGCAACCGGATGGGCGGGGCAGCGCAGCGCCACGGACGGTCCGCCGCCGCGCACGATGGCCGGCACCCGCGGGTCCGCATCGAGGACCAGGGTGAGAGGCCCCGGCCAGTAGCGGGCCGCCAGCCGGGCGGCCACCGACGGCCACGCCCGCACCAGGGCCCGCGCTTCGGCCTCGCCGGCCACGTGGAGGATCAGCGGGTTCGTCGAAGGCCGCCCCTTGGCCGCGTAGATCCGGGCCACCGCCTCCGGGTTCAGGCCATCCGCGCCCAAACCGTAGACGGTCTCGGTCGGGAAGGCCACCAGGCCGCCCGCGCGCAGAATTGCCGCGGCCTCCCCGAGCGCCGGATCCTGCGGCCCGGCGACCCGTGCGACGCGGTTCATCCGCGCTCCGCCCAGGGCCGGGGCACCGTGCCGCCGCGCAGGGCGGCCTCGGCGGCCTCGCGGTCGCTGTAGGGGTGCTTGACGCCCCGCACCTCCTGGTAGGGCTCGTGGCCCTTCCCGGCGAGCAGCAGGAGGTCGCCGGGGGCGCAGGCGGCGACCGCGGCCTCCACGGCGAGCGCCCGGTCGGCGATCCGGTGGTACCGCGCCGGGTCGGCGAGGACCCCCGCGGGAATGCCGGCGGCGGCATCGTCCAGGATCCGATCCGGATCCTCGCTCCGGGTGTTGTCGCTGCTGTGCCAGAGCACGTCCGCCTGCGCCGCCACCGCGGCGGCCATCAGGGGCCGCTTGCCGCGGTCGCGGTCGCCCCCGCAGCCGAACAGCACGTGCAGCCGGCCGCCGGGAGGCAGGAGGCGCCGGCCCTCGGCGAGCAGCTTCTCCAGGGCATCGGGCGTGTGGGCGTAGTCCACCAGGATCCCGAAGGGCTGACCGGCGTCGACCCGGTCGAGGCGCCCCGGTGCCCCGCACAGGCCCTGCACCGCGGGGAGAAGCACACCTGGATCGAAACCGGCCTCGGCGCAGGCGGCCAGCGCGGCCACCAGGTTGTAGGCGTTGAAGCGTCCCAGCAGCGGGCTCTCGACGCTGTAGGCGGCCTTCGGGGCGAGCAGGCGGAAGCGCGTGCCGGTGGGGCCGAGGCGAAGGTCCGCAGCCCGGTAGTCGGCCTCGGCGTCGAGGGCGTAGCTGCGGGCGCCCCCGTCCAGCAGGCGGCGGCCCCAGGGATCGTCCGCATTGGTCAGGAACCGGCGGGACTGCGCTGCCAGCCGGGCCTTGGCCTCGAAATAGGCCTCCAGCGAACCGTGGAAGTCCAGGTGGTCCTGGGTGAGGTTGGTGAACACCCCCACGGCGAAGCGGGCGCCGTGGACGCGTTCCAGGCACAGGGCGTGGCTGCTCACCTCGACGGCGCTGGCCGCGTCGCCGGCGGCCACCGAACGCGCCAGCCACCGGTAGAAGTCGGGACTCTCCGGCGTGGTGCGGACCGCGTCCTCCTCCACCGCCCCGGCGGCGTTCTGCACCGTTCCCACCATCCCGCAGCCGATTCCTGCCCCGCGCAGCAGCTGGCGGACGAGGGTGGCGGTGGTGGTCTTGCCGTTGGTTCCGGTCACCCCGATCAGCCTGAGCCGCTGGTCGGGCCGGCCGTGCAGGGCGCGGGCGGCGTCCGCGAGGGCGGCCCTGGGGTTCCGGGGATCGAGGCGGGCGGCCGGCAGCGCCGCCGGGACCTCCACCGGTCCATCCGAGAGCACGGCCGCGGCTCCGGCCTCCAGGGCCCCGGCCACGAAGCGCTTGCCGTCGGCGTGGGCCCCGCCCAGGGCCGCGAAGGCCCACCCGGGGCGGACCTGGCGGCTGTCCGAGGTGAGCCCGGACACCTCCGCCCCCCCCGGTCCCCGCCAGGTCTCCAGTCCCGCCTCCTGCATCCAGGCGTCGAAGCGCATCAGCCGTCCACCTTGATCTTCACGACGCCGCCCTCCTTGAGTGCCGTGCCCGCCTCGGGCACCTGGCCGCTGACCCGGGCGGCCCGGGACCCCGGCTGGCCCACCACCTGGGGCAGGCCTCCCACCATGACCACCCGCTGGATGGCGGCCTTCAGGGTCAGCCCGGCCAGGTCGGGGACCCGGCCGCGTTCCACCCGGATCGCCGCCTCGTCGCTCTCGCTGGCGGGCCAGTCCCGCAGCGACAGCTTCAGGTCCGCCGCCGGATCGGGATTCTGCAGGCTCTGCCGGTAGCGCAGGATGCCGTCCCCGATCTTCTTGAACAGCGGCGCCGCCACATCACCGCCGGTCACGTCGCCGGCCGGGTCGTCGAGCATGAACAGCATCCCGTACTGCGGCCGGTCGGCGGGGAAGAAGCCCAGGAACGAGGCGTAGTGGCGCTTGGGGTCGTAGGCGCCGTTGATGATCTTGCGGGCCGTCCCGGTCTTGCCGAAGGCCTCCACGCCGCCTTCCAGCTTCGCCTTCTTCGCCGTGCCCTGGGTGATCACGCCCTTGAGGGTCTCGCGCATCATCGAGGCGGTCTCCTCGCTGATCACCTTCTCGCGCCTCACCACGGGCTTGAACTCGCGCAGCAGGGTGCCCTGGTCGTTGTAGACGCGCTTCACCAGCATCGGCTGCATCAGGCGTCCGCCATTGGCCAGCACGCAGCCGGCCATGAGGATCTGCAGGGGGCTGGTGGAGAGCCCGTAGCCGTAGCAGAAGGTCGGCTGCGTCACGCCGCTCCAGCTGTCCAGGGAGGGCAGCCGGCCGGCGGTCTCGCCGGGGAAGTTGAGGCCGGTGGGCTCGCCGAAGCCGAAGGCCCGCAGGTAGCGGAAGTGGTCCTCCGGCGGGAGCCGCAGGCCGATCTTCGCGGCGCCGACGTTGGAGCTCTGCCACATCACCTCCTCGAAGCTGAGGACGCCGTGCCGGTGGGTGTCGTGGATGGTCAGCTTGGAGCTGAAGGTCCAGCGGCCGCCCAGGCAGTCGATCTTCTCCCCGAGCCGGACCTTGCGCTCCTCCAGGGCGATGGCCGCCGTGAAGATCTTCATGGTCGAGCCCGGTTCGTAGGCATCCTCCACCGGATGCACCTTGCGGGCCGCCTTCTGGCGCTCCTTCTCGCGCTTCAGCTCCTCCCGCTCCGCCGGCGAGAGCTCGGCCTCCGGGGTCACCATGAACTTCCGCGGCAGCACCTGGTTGGGGTTGAAGGTCGGGGTCCCGGCCATCGCCAGGATCTCCCCGGTGTTGGGATCGACCACCACCGCGTAGGCGGTGGCCGGCCGGGACAGGCGCACCCCCTCCTGGAGCGCCTCCTCGACGATGTGCTGGATGGTGCTGTCCAGGGTCAGCTGCAGGGTGCTGCCGTTGACCGGGGTCCGGGCGTAGTTCTCCTGCAGGATCAGCAGCCGGCCCTTGGCGTCCCGGGGCGCCACCAGCTCGCCGGGCTTCCCCGCCAGCTGGTCCTGGTAGCTGCGCTCGATGCCCAGCTGGCCCAGGCCGTCGATATTGGTGAACCCGATCACCTGGCAGGCCAGGCTTCCGCGCGGGTACTCGCGCCGGCTCTCCGCGAGGAAGTCGAGGCCCTCGATCTTCCGTTCGCGGATCGCCGCGGCCTTCGCCGGGTTGAGCTGGCGCTCGATCCAGACGAAGGGCTTCCGCTGCAGCAGCTTCTCCTGCAGCTTGGCCCGGGGGATCTCGAGGATCGGGGCGATCCTCGCAGCCACCTCGGCGGCGCGCTTCCGGTCCGGCTCCCCCCAGACCCGCTCGTCGCCCTTCACGGCGTAGTCCGGGTAGAAGGCGGGCGGGTTGGCGAACAGGCTCTCGGTCCGCAGGCTGATCGCAAGGCTCTCGTTGCGGCGATCGCGGAGCTCGCCGCGGATCGGCTCGATGGTGATCTTCTCGGTGTGCTGCTGCAGGGCGCGCTGGGCGTAGCGGCGGTGCTCGACGCCCTGCAGCCAGACCAGCCGCCCGAGGATCAGCACCGCCCAGAGCAGCATCCCTCCGAGCAGCCAGGGCAGCCGGGCCGCCAGCAGTTCCTGCGGCTCGGGCCGGCCGAGGAGGGGCCGGGGGGGCCGGGGTGCGGGGTTGGGGAACAGGGGCATGGGTTCGATCGGAGAGGGGCGTCCGCCGGGCGGCGGACCAGCTACATCCTACCGTTCGCAGCGGGGGGCGGTCGCCCGGACCGTCCGCCCTGGCGGCTCCGTGCCGAGCCTAGAACCGCGGGTTCGGCACGCCCTGCAGCTTGGCCACCCGCTGGTCCTCGGGGGTGAAGACCTTGGGCACGAGGTGGCCCTGCTTGCGCGGCTGCAGGCCGTGGCGCACGGCGAAGGCCTGGACCTCCTCGCTGCGCTGGAACCGCGAGCGCTCCAGGACCAGCTTGCGCAGGGTCTCGTCCTCGTCGCGGATCCGCTTCCGCACCTCGCCCATCTCGTAGGAGATGCGCATGTTCTGGATCTTCAGGAAGATCATCGACCCGAGCGGCAGGGCCAGGGCGAAGGCGAGCAGCAGCATCCGCAGGATGCCCTCGCCCTCCACGTAGCGTCCTTCGGAACGGGGCAGGCCGGCGTGGAGCGTGTTCATGGGGTGGCCTCCGGTGCAGGGAGCCGCTCGGCGACCCGAAGGCGGGCGGAGCGGGAGGGCGGATTGGCGGCGCATTCGGTTTCGGTCGGCGCGAGCCCGCGGGCATGGACGAGGCGCACCTGGGGCGGGCGCGGCTCCGGGGCCTGGCGTCCGGGACCGTCCCAGATCCCCGCCAGGGCGCGCAGGGTCCGCTTGACGATGCGGTCCTCCAGGCTGTGGAAGCTGATGACGCCGATCCGGCCGCCGGTCCTCAGGTGCTCCACCGCGCGGCGGATGGCCTGCTCGAGTCCCGTCAGCTCGCCGTTGACGGCGATGCGGATCGCCTGGAAGGTGCGGGTGGCCGGGTCGATCTGGCCCTTGCGCTTGGCGGCCTCCCGGTGCAGCACCGTGTAGACCGCGTCGGCCAGGTCCTTCGTGGTGTGCAGGCGGCCCTCGTGGAAGGCCTTGAGGATGGCCCGGGCGACCGGCCGCGAAGCGCGCTCCTCGCCGAAGGCGAAGAGGGCGTCGGCGAGGGTGTCGGCGTCCTGCTCGGCGATCCACTGCAGGGCGGTGATGCCCCGCTCCGGATCCATGCGCATGTCCAGCGGCCCCTCCTCGCGGAAGCTGAAGCCGCGTTCGGGCCGCCGCAGGTGCAGCGAGGAGACGCCGAGGTCCATGAGCACCGCATCCACGCCCTCGGGCGCCTGGAGGTTCCACCAGGCCTCGAAGGCGGGGTTGTCCCACACGCTCTCGTAGGTGTCGCCGAGGATGCTGAGGCGGGCATCGCCGCCCAGCCGGGCCTTGACGAGCCCGCGGGCCTCCGGGTCGCGGTCCACGCCCAGGTAGCGCACCGCGCCGTCGCAGCGGGCCAGGATCGCCTCGGCGTGGCCGCCCAGGCCCAGGGTCAGGTCCAGCACCCGGCCGCCGGCCGGCACCGGCAGTTCGGCCAGGACCTCCTCCAGCAGGACCGGGACGTGCACCACGGCGGCCGGCACGCTAGATCCCCAGGTCCGAGAGCTGGGCCAGGTCCTCGCCGCTGAGGGGCTCCGCCGCCAGCCGGCGCTCGAAGCCGCCGCGGTTCCAGATGGCCAGGTGGTCCATCTGGCCGAGGATGGCCACCTCGCCCACCAGTTGGGCCGCCTCCCGCAGGATCGGCGGGATCACGAAACGGCCCTGGGCGTCCGGAGCCACCTCCATGCCGTAGTAGGCCGTGACTTCGAGGAAGCGTCGCTTGGCCGGGTTGGTGGACGGCAGCGCCGCCAGCCGGGCCTCGATCCCCTCCCAGACCGGCAGCGGGTACAGGCGCGCGCTTCGGCCGTCCAGGGAGGTCAGGTAGTGGCGCGGTTCCCCGGCCCCCTCGCCCAGGGCGAAGGATTCCAGGTCGGCCTTGAACGCGGTGGGGAGCTTCAGGCGCCCCTTCTCGTCCACGGTGGCCGGAGAGTTGCCGCGCAGTCGCAGCACCGGGTCCGCCTTTCAATTCAGCCTCGGTGACCTCAAGAAGGGACGGATCGGCCACTGTGATCCAATTCGTTCCACTTAATGCCACTGATTTCCACTGAATCTACGGAACTC
>JAYRFV010000064.1:0-43334 GCA_041908165.1 Holophagales bacterium
CGACGACATCCACAACACCGCGGTGAAGTACGGCGTGACCGAGCTGACGGGCGTGGACCTGCCGCACGAGGTGGCGAGCCGGGTGCCGAGCCGCGAGTGGAAGGCGCGCACCGCCAAGCGGGCCATCGACCGCAAGTGGTACGCGGGCGAGACGATCAGCGTGTCCATCGGCCAGGGCCAGAACGGCCTCACGCCGATCTCCCTGGCCCGCTTCTTCGCCGCCATCGCCACCCGGGGCCGGCTGCTGACGCCGCACCTGCTCTACGGGATCCGCAACGACCAGAACAACCACCTGGACGTCGTTCCGCCCCCCCCGTTCCGGGAGGCCCGCATGGAGCCGCGCTTCTGGGAGGCCCTCGACGAGGGGCTCTACGGCGTCCTCCGCTACGGCACGGCCAAGGACTCGGCACTGCCGGGCCTGACCATCTGCGGCAAGACCGGCACCGCGCAGGTGGCGGAGTTCAAGGACAAGGCCCACTACGCCAAGCAGGCGAAGAGCCTCAAGGACCACAGCCTGTTCGCCGGCTACGCACCGCGGGAGAATCCGCAGATCGCCTTCGCCGTGGTGGCCGAGAACGCCGGCTTCGGCGCCCACACCGCCGCCCCCATCGCCCGCCGGCTCTGCCAGTACTGGTTCTTCGACCGCACCCGGCGGCCGCTTCCGCCACCCGGAGGACGCCTTCCCGACGCCTTCGACGGCGGGTCCGGCCAGCAGGCCCGGCTGGGGGAGGCCCCGTGAACCGCAGACGGTGGCCGGCAGACCAGGACGGCCTTCGGTGAAGACCGGCTGGCGGGCCCTGGAGCTCGAGCTGGCGCTGCCGGTGCTGCTGCTGGCGGTGATGGGAACGCTCACCGTCTACAGCGCCGGCCGCGACACCGTCCAGTCGCACCTCTGGATCAAGCAGGCGCTCTGGAACCTGATCGGCATCGCCGCGGCCGGCTACCTCGCGGGGATGGACCACCGGCGGCTCTTCCGCAACAGCCTGCCGATCTACGTCCTCGGCGTCGCCGCGCTGGTCCTGGTGCTGGCCGCCGGCAAGAAGGTCTCCGGCTCCCGGAGCTGGCTGGCCATCGGCGGCGTGACCCTGCAGCCGAGCGAGTTCGTCAAGTGGATGACCCTCCTGTTCGTCGCCCACCGGCTGGGCAAGCGGCCTCCGGACCAGATGCCGGGGTGGGAGCTGGTCGGCGCCGTCGGCCTGGTCTGCTTCCCCATGCTGCTGGTGCTGCGGCAGCCGGACCTCGGCGTGGCGCTCACCTACCTTCCCCTGCTGCTGCTGGTGCCGCTGGTGAAGGGGATCAGCTGGCGCTGGGTGGCGGGCGGCACCCTGGGTGTGGCCCTGCTCTGCGCGCTCACCTGGCAGTACCGGCTGCAGCCCTACCAGAAGGAGCGGATCCTGACCTTCCTCGACCCCTCCCGCGACCTCCGCGGCAAGGGCTACCAGGTGCACCAGAGCCGGATCGCCATCGGCGCCGGAGGGCTCCTCGGCCAGGGCTTCACCAGCGGCTCCCAGACCCAGCTGAACTTCCTGCCCGTGAAGACCACCGATTTCGTCTTCTCGGTGTGGGCGGAGGAGCGGGGCTACCTCGGCGTGCTGATGGTGCTGGGCCTGTTCGGCGTGTTCCTCAAGCGCATCCTGGACATCGCCCGCGAGGCCAAGAGCAGCGCCGGCGCCTACTTCTGCGCCGGGTCCGCGGGGGTGTTCGGGCTGCACATCCTGATCAACGTGGGCATGGTGAGCGGCGCCGTGCCGACCACCGGCATCCCGCTGCCGTTCTTCACCTACGGCGGCTCGAGCACCCTGGCCTTCTTCCTGGCCCTGGGCGTGATCCTCAACATCCGCTACCACTCCAAGCTGAGGTAGGGGAGGGGTCGCGTCCGCACGCTGGACCGCGTGCCCACCGGCGCCGGGGCGGTCTCGGGGCTTCCTGGCCCTGCCCAGGCGGCCCGGTCGGCTTAGGATAGGAAGCATGGACCCAGCCGTGTTGCGGGAGCGGATGAAGGCGCTGGCGGAGGAGCTCCGCCGGCATCGCTACCTGTACTACGTCCTGGACCAGCCGGTGCTGTCCGATTCGGAATACGACGCCCTCGAACGGCAGCTGCGGACGCTGGAGTCCGAGCACCCTGCGCTGGCGGACCCGAACAGTCCCACCCAGCGCGTCGGCGCGCCCCCGGTGGAGGGGTTCGCGAAGGCCGCCCACCGGTCGCCGATGTACAGCCTGGACAACGCCTATTCCCTGGAGGAGCTGGCCGACTGGTACCGGCGGGTGGGCCGGGGCCTTGGCGTCGAGGAGGCAGGCCCCGCCTTCGTGGCGGAACTGAAGATCGACGGCCTGTCGCTGTCGCTGCGCTACGAGGGGCGGCAGCTGGTGGAGGCGCTCACCCGCGGCGACGGCACGGTCGGCGAGCGGGTCACCGAGAACGCCCGGGCGATCGCCGACATCCCGCTGCGGCTCCCGGAGGACGCCCCGGCCTCGCTGGAGGTCCGCGGCGAGGCCTTCCTCTCCCGGCGCCGCTGGGAGGAGCTCAACGCCGCCCGCGACGCCGCCGGCGAGCCGCGCTTCGCCAATCCCCGCAACGCCGCCAGCGGCACCCTGAAGCTGCTGGACAGCCGGGAGGTGGCGGCCCGCCGCCTGCAGTTCATCCCCTGGCAGGTGCTCGAGGCCCCGGACCATGTCGCGGCGATGGCGAAGCTGGCCGGCTGGGGCTTCGCCGCCAACCCGCTGTGCGCCGGAGGCCTCGACGGCCCCGCCGTGGCCGACGCGATCCGGCGCGGCCTCGACCAGCGCGGAACGCTGGCCTTCGACATCGACGGCGTGGTGGTCAAGGTGGGTGACCGCGGGCTGCAGGAGCGGCTCGGCTTCACCGACCGGGTGCCGCGCTGGGCGGTCGCCTTCAAGTTCCCGGCCAGCCAGGCCACCTCCGTGGTCCGGGAGGTGACCTGGCAGGTGGGACGCAGCGGCAAGCTGACCCCGGTGGCGGAACTGGAGCCGGTGGAGGTGGCGGGCAGCACGGTCCGCCGGGCCACCCTGCACAACCCGGACGAACTGGAGCGGCTCGGCCTGAGGCTCGGCCAGCGGGTCTTCATCGAGAAGGGCGGGGACGTGATCCCGAAGGTGGTGGCGGTGGTCCCCGGAGAACCCGAGGACCTGCCGCGTCCAGCGGTGCCGTCAGCCTGCCCGGTCTGTGCCGGGGCGGTCGGCAAGGACGACGCCGAGGAGGTGGCGATCCGCTGCCTCAACCCCGAGTGCCCGGCCAAGCTCACCGCCCGGATGCTGCACCTGGGCAGCCGGCCGGCCCTGGAGATCGAGGGGCTCGGCGAGGCCCTGGTCGAACAGCTGGTGGCCTCGGGCCGGTTCCAGCAGCCCTGGGAGCTGTTCCGGCTGCTGCTCCAGCCGGTCGAGGGCCTGGCCTACCTGGCGGGCCTGGAGCGGATGGCCGAGAAGAGCGCCGGCAACGTCCTGCAGGCCCTCGACGAGGCCCGCCGCAAGCCGCTGGCGCGCTGGATCCACGCGCTCGGGATTCCGATGGTCGGTAGCCGCACCGCCGAGCTGCTGGCGGAGGCTGCCGGGTCCCTCGCCGGACTGTGGGGGGCCGGGGAGGCCCAGCTGCAGGCCGTGCCGGAGGTCGGCCCGAAGGTCGCCGCCTCCATCCGCGCCTTCATCGCGGCCCATCCCCAGCTTCCGGACCAGCTCGAGGCCTGGGGTGTCGCCCCCGCGCCGCCGGAGCGGCTCGAGGGTTCGCTGCCCCTGGCGGGACAGGTGGCGGTGGTGACCGGCACCCTTCCGACGCTGGGCCGGGAGGAGGCCGAGGCCCTGCTGAAGCGGCTGGGCGCCAAGGTCGCCGGCAGCGTCTCGGCGAAGACCAGCCTGCTGCTGGCCGGGGAAAAGGCGGGTTCGAAGCTGGCCAAGGCCGAGCAGCTGGGCATTCCGGTCCGCGACGAGGCCTGGCTCTGGACGGTCGCCGCGGGCGAGGAAGGACCCGTTCCGGCCCAACCCGACCCCGGTCCGCCCGGCTGAGCGAGAATGGAACCACCCCGCAGCCGGGACGGATCCCCGGGGCGCCCAACCCTCCACCCCAGGCCGACCATGCCCAACCGGATCGGGAAATACGACATCCTCCGACGCCTCGGACAGGGCGCGATGGGCGAGGTCTACCTTGCGGCCGACCCGCTGATCGGCCGCGACGTGGCGATCAAGACCATCGCCCCGGCCCTGGCCCAGGGCGAGGAGGCCCGCGGGCGCTTCCTCCGCGAGGCCCGGGCCGCAGGCCAGCTCAGCCACCCCAACCTGGTCACGATCCACGAGTTCGGCGAGGACCAGGGGCTGCTCTACCTGGTCATGGAATTCGTGCCGGGGGAGGACCTGCTCGCCTTGATGGCCGCCCGGGCCCTGCAGCCCCGGGAGGTCCTGGACGTCCTGGCCCAGGTCTGCGACGGCCTCGCCTATGCCCACGGCAGGGGCGTGCTGCACCGCGACATCAAGCCCGGCAACATCCGCGTCGCCCGGTCCGGAGGCAGGCTCCTGGCGAAGGTGATGGATTTCGGCATCGCCCGGATGACCGGATCCGACTTCACCGGCACCGGCACGCTGCTGGGGACCTTCGGCTACATGGCCCCTGAGTACATCCAGACCGGGCAGCCCGATCCGCGCTCCGACCTGTTCGCCGTGGGGGTCATCCTCTACGAGGCCCTCGCCGGCGAGCGCCCCTTCACGGGCGAGACCACCGCCACGCTGCTCTACCGCGTGGTCCACGACCCGCCTCCGCCCCTCGATCCGGCCCTCCTGGCCGGCATCAGCCCCGCGACCGGCGCCGTCCTCGCCCGGGCGCTGGCGAAGGACCCGGAGCACCGCTACCTCACCGCCGAGGCGATGGCGGCGAACCTCCGCGCGTGCATGGACCCCGCCTGGCAGGGGGCGGGCCTCGGGGCGAAGACCGTGGCCCTTCGCGAGGAACCGCCGCCGACGGTGCCCATCCGGCTGGCTGGCACCGCCCCGAAGCGGCGGACGGCCCTGTGGCTCGGGCTTGGTTGCCTGGCCGCCGCCGGGGCCGCTGGCGCCGCCTTCTGGCCACGTCCCGCCGCGCCTCCTCCACCTCCAGCGACGGCGCCGAGCGTGGAGGCCGCCTCCGAACCTGAAGCGAAGACCCCACCGGCGCAACCGGAGCCGGCGAAACCGAAGGCCGACCCGGCGCCGAGGCCGAAACCCGAACGCCAGCCCCCGCCGGCCCCGGCGGAACCGCCCCGACCCGCGCCCCCGGCGAGCCTGGACGAAGCCTCGATGCGCCTGGACCGGGAGCCCCGGACCGCGCTCGCCTACCTCGACCGCTTCCTGGCCGAGGACCCGCGCCACGTCAGGGCCTGGGGCCTGAAGCTGGTCGCGCACTACGAACTGGGCGATTACGACGGCTGCCGGGCCACCCTCCACGAGGCGGCCGGCAAGGGCGTCCCCTTCAAGGCCATGCTGCTGGTCCCGCGCGTCCGGCAGATGCTGAAGCAGGAGGCGGACCAGCCCAGGCTGCCGGCGGACCTGCGGGAGTTGATGCGCGAAGGCGCCGGCCGGGAGCCGCTGCGCAAGCGCCTCCCGCTCAGGAACCCCCGGTACTGATCCCGCGGATCCTCCAGGTCCCGCCGGTCTGCGCCCACCGGAGCCGCAGGGACTGCCGCGAACTGTCCCGCGGCAGGAGGGCGGCCCCGCTGCGGCCTGTGAGCAGGAGGTCCACCTCCTGCACGGCCTGGGCGCCGTGCACCTCGAGCCGCTGGGAGACCACGGTGACGCCCACCCGCTCCTGGCGGAACCAGCCCAGCAGGGTGGCCCTGGCCTCGGCCCGGGTCATGCCGTCGGGGCCGCGGAATCCCTCGTCGAGGACCGCCACCGCCGCGGCGGCGTCCCCCGCCTCCACCGCCTTCACCGAGGCATCGAAGGCCTTGCGGATCCTCGATTCCGGGCTGTCGGGGCTGCAGGCCAGCAGCAGCAGGAAGAGGGACGCACGGGCGGCGCTTCTCATGGGGGCCTCGGGCCCTCATTCTAGGAGCCTGGAGCCGCCATGTCCGAACCCGCCCGCCGCTTCGACACCCGCTGCGTCCACGCCGGCCAGCGGCCGGACCCGACCACCGGCGCCATCATGACCCCGGTCTACTTCACCTCGACCTACGTCCAGCAGGGCATCAACCAGCACCTGGGCTTCGAGTACGCGCGCACCCGGAACCCCACGCGCGACGCGGTCGAGGGCAACCTGGCGGCGCTGGAGGGGGCGGAGCACGGCATCGCCTTCGCCAGCGGCATGGCCGCGGTCCAGACGCTCCTCGAGCTGCTCGACCAGGGCGACCACCTGGTGCTGGGCGACAACGTCTACGGCGGCACCTTCCGGCTGGTGGACAAGGTCATGACCCGGCTCGGCCTGGCCTACACCCAGGTCGACACCGACGACGCCGCGGCCCTGGCCGGCGCCCTGCGGCCGGAAACGCGGCTCGTCCTCCTCGAGACCCCCACCAACCCGATGCTGTCGCTCACCGACATCGCCGCCGTCCGGGACCTGCTTCGCCGTGCCGGCAGCCGCGCCCTGCTGGTGGTCGACAATACCTTCGCCACGCCGTTCAACCAGATGCCCCTGGACCTGGGCGCCGACGCGGTGCTGCACAGCACCACCAAGTACCTGAACGGCCACAGCGACAGCGTCGGCGGGGTGATCGCCACCCGGGACGCGGAACTCGCGGCCCGGCTGCGGTTCCTGCAGAACGCCGCCGGCGCGATCCTCAGCCCGATGGAGTCCTGGCTGATCCTGCGCGGCACCAAGACCCTGCACCTGCGGATGGCGCGCCACAACGCCAGCGCCCTGGCCGTCGCGCGCTGGCTCGAGCGCCGCCGGGACCTGGCCCGGGTGCTCTACCCCGGCCTGGAGAGCCATCCGCAGCACGCGCTGGCGAAGGCGCAGATGGCGGGCTTCTCCGGCATGGTCAGCTTCGACACCGGCGATCCGGAGCGGACCCGGCGGGTGGCCTCGCGCTTCCGCCTGTTCGCCCTGGCGGAGAGCCTCGGCGGCGTGGAGAGCCTCGTCTGCCACCCGGCGAGCATGACCCACGGCAGCGTCCCCGAAGCCGACCGGCGCCGGCTCGGCATCAGCGACAGCCTGCTGCGCCTGAGCGTCGGCGTGGAGGATCCGGAGGACCTGGTCGCCGACCTGGCCCAGGCCCTGGAGGCCTGAGGGGGCCTCGTCTCCCACGCTCCCGGGCCAGGATCCACGGGATCCTGGGCGGGCTTGGGGCCATCATGGAAGAGGAAAGGTCCCGCTGTGGTCCCCACCCGGTACATCATCGCCACCCTGTTCATCGCCGCCCTGCTGCTGCTGGTGGCGATCGTGCAGGCGCCGCGGCCCGCCCGGTCGGGAGGCGTGGCCCTGGTGGAGGCGCCGACGGCCCTCACCCTGGACGGCTTCGAGGTGATGGCCGAACTGCCGCTGGAGGAGGGCTGGGCGCCGCGCTTCCATGGAACCCGGGACCCGGACCAGCCGGATCCCTGGCCCTTCGAGGGCGGGTTCGGGACGCCCTGGGAACCGGCTTCGCCCTACCTGGGCGACCAGGGCGTGGCCCTCAACGGCCCGCGCGGCCGCAGCGACCTGGTGCTGTGGCGCGGCCTGGAGTGGCGCCACTACCGCTTCGACCTGCCGCTGGTCTCGGCCCGCCTGCATCCGCGGCGGCCGAACCAGGTGCTCCTGACCCTGCAGTCCGGGGCCGCCCGCTTCGAGACCCGGCTCATGGAAGTGCCGGAGGGGCGCGTGCTCTGGTCCGTCGACAGCGGGCCGTGGAGCCGGTTCAGCTGGGACGGCGGGGCGGTGCTCCTCGGCCTCGCGGATCCCGGGCGCCCGGGCCGGCGGCTGCTGCGCGCCCTGACCGGGGACGGCGCCGGCCGGCCCGCGACCCTCGCGGACTGGAGCGAGCCCGGCCTGCCGCCGCCGGCGCGCGCCTGGCCGGTCAAGGTCGAGCAGCTCTGGGACGACGGCCGGGACCAGCCCGGCGCCAGCCTCCTCGTGCCCTGGGGCCCGGAGGGACGGCTGTGGATGCCCGCCCACGATCGGCTGTGGATCGCCGAAGGCCCCCGGTGGACCCTGTGGGGGCTCGAGGAGGCCGGCTGGCGGCGGTTGGCGGCGGGTCCCGGTCTCCTCGACGCCCAGCCGCCGGAACGCATGGGCCTGGTACGCAATGCCCTCGACGGGGCGCCCGAACGGGCTACCTCCGGCCTCCGCCAGGCGGCGTGGGATGCGGTTCCCGCGGACGCCCCACCGTGGCCCGCCTACGACCCGGCCTGGTTCTGGCGCGAGGGCAGGGGCGCGATGAGCGCCTGGGACCTGCGGTGGCATGAACCGGCTCCCGCCCTGCCGGCGGAGACCCAGAGGGAGGCGCTGAGGCGGTGGTTCCAGGGCGACTGGCGCGCGGGCCAGGCCCTGCGGATCTCGCTCAGGGGCTGGCTGCCCACGGGGCCGGAAGTGGCGCTGCGGGAGGGGCAGGGCGTGGGCTGGGTCTGGGTCGGCCAGCGCATCGTCCTGGCGAAGCTCCGGGAGAACGAGCGGGTGAGGGTTCTGCGGCGGATTCCCGGACTGCGCTGACCGCAATTGGGACCACGGCCCCGGCGTGTTTCTGGTAGCGTTAGCCCAGCATCTTCCCCACGACCCTTCCGAGGTCCCCATGCCCCGCCTCCTTCTCGTGGACGATAACCCGAGCATCCACAAGATCGCGGAGACCCTCCTCGCGGCCACGGACATCGAACTGGTCTGCCTCGACAGCGCCGACGCGGCCCTCCGGAGGGTCCATGACGGCGAGCACTTCGACGTCGCCCTCCTGGACACGGCCATGGCGGGCATGGACGGCTGGGCTCTGCTGGCGAAGCTGCGGGAGACCCCCGCCACCGCCCGGATGCCGATCGCGATGATGGCCGGGGTGCTGGACACCGTCGAGCCCGAGCGGATCCAGCGCGCGCCCATCCAGGGCTTCCTGAAGAAGCCGGTGGAACTGCGGGAACTGGGGGAGCGCATCCACCGCCTGCTCGAGGCGCCTGTGGCGATGCCGCCCTCCGCGGTCGACACCATTCCCGCCGCGCCGCTGGACGAGCTGGTCGTGGAGGACGACCTGCTGGTCCTCGGTCCGGAGGACCTGCTGCTTCCCGAGGACCTGCCCGGGACGGAGCCGGCGCCGGATGCGATCGATGCCTCGCTGGAACTGGAGGAGCTGGATCTGGATTCCCTGCGGAACCTGCCCGAGGAGCTGCCGGCCCCGCCCGCGGCCCTGGAGGAGGACCTGGACGCGATCGAGCCGCTGGAGGCGCCTCCGGTCGATGCCTGGGCCGAGGAGGCCTGGGACAAGGACCTGCCACCGCTGCCGGGCCCCCCTCCGCCCTCCGAGGCCATGCCCTTCCTGGTGACCGCCGACGAACTGCCCGACCTGGGCGACCTCGTCGCCGCCGCCGAGGCGCCGACCATGGCTCTGGATGCGGGACCGCCGGTCCTCGACGCGGCGCCGATGGAGCTCGAGCTGTCCCTCGAGGAGGAGTTGGACCTCGGCCCCCCCACGCCGCCGCCGCCGCCGCCGGACATCGACATCTCCGTGGCCCTGCCGGCCGCCGGCCTCGGCCTGGCCGCTGCGGGCCTCGCGGCCCAGGCGGGGAAGCCCCAGGCGGGAGAGCCCCAGGCGGGAGAGCCCCAGGCGGGAGAGCCCCAGGCCGCGGCGACCCAGGCGGCGGTCGACCTTCCCGCAGCGGTGGCCGAGCCGGCCGCCCCCGGGAACCCGCTGGTCGAGGCCCTGCTCCAGGATCCCGCGGCCATGGACGCCCTCGCCCGGGCCCTGGCCGAGCGGCTCAGCGACCGGGTGCTCAAGGAAGTCGCCTGGGAGGTCATGCCCGAGCTGGCCAGCCGCCTGCAGCGATGAGGGCGGCTCCGCGATGATCACCGGCTACAACACCGACGTCCGCCACGGCAACCGGGTCTTCCACGTGCAGACGGAGGACAAGGGCGTCGGCAACCCGAAGATCGAGACCCTCATCTACGTGGGCGGGGAGATCCTCGACAGCTACCGCAGCAGCTACGAGGACCTGGTCGCCGAGGGCCCGGTTTCCGAACCGGTGATCCAGGCGCGGATGGACGAGCAGCACAAGGCGATCATCCGCGACATCAAGAACGGCAAGTACGACACCACTCCCGCCGACCTCGCCGAGCAGCAGGTCTTCAACGACCGCCCCCTGGACCAGGCCATCCTCGAGTACCTCCAGCAGGAAGGCGAAGTCGACACCCTGGAACTGGTGGTGGACGCGGCCCTGCGGCCCACCTTCGGCCAGCCCTTCCCGGTGCTCGTGCGGGCCCGCCTCTCGCACAGCCAGAATCCGGTGGCCGGGGCCGAGGTCACCGTCCGCATGGTCTCCAGCCTCAAGAAGGCGGTGCCCCTCCTGGTCGGGAAGACCGACGGCGAGGGCATCTTCCGCGGCGAGGTGGACATGCCCCCCAGCCAGCCGGGCCAGTGCGCCCTGGTGATCGCCTGCAGCTCCGAGGCCGGCAGCGACGAGATCAAGGGGATGGTGACGGAGTAGCCTTCACCGGCCTGCAAGAAGGGCCCAGGCAGACGCTCCATCCTTTGCTAGGTTGGTCCTGGAGGCCGCGATGAAGCCACGGATCCTGCTCCTGCACACCGGTGGCACCTTCGGGATGGTGCCGGCCGATCCGCACACGGCGCTGGCGCCGGGTCCGGCGCTGGAGGGGATCCTCGACCAGGTGCCGGAACTCCGGCAGCTGGCGGAGCTGAGCCTGGAGGTCCCCTTCAACCACGACAGCAGCACCCTCGAACCGGAGCACGTGCTGCAGCTGGCCCGGGCGGTGCGGGCGAAGGCGGGGGATTTCGCCGGCGTCGTCCTCATCCACGGCACCGACACCATGGCCTGGACCGCCTCCGTGCTCGGGTTCCTGCTGGCCGACCTGGGCCGGCCGCTGGTGCTGACGGGTTCGCAACGGCCCCTGGCCTACGTCCGCGGCGACGCCCGGAAGAACCTGGTGGACGCCGTGGACCTGGCCACCCAGGGCGTGGCCGAGGTGGGCATCTGCTTCGGCGACTTCTGGTACCGCGGGGTGGCATCGGAAAAGCTGAGCGTCCAGCGGCACCGCGCCTTCGGCTCGCCCAACCTGCCGCCGCTGGCGGAGATCGGGATGAAGGTGCACCTGCACCCCCACGCCGGGCGCTTCGAGCGGCGGGTGCCGTCGGGCCTGGGGCAGCGCCTGGAGGCCGCCATCGCGGTGTACACGCCCCACCCGGGCATGCCCTGGGCCCCGCTCCCGGCCGGGACCCGGGGCGTGATCATCCAGGCCTACGGCTCCGGCAACCTGCCCATGGGCCGGCCGGACCTTCAGGAGGTGCTGGCCGAGGCGGCCCGCCGCTCGCTTCCGGTGGTGATCCTGAGCCAGTGCACCTGGGGCGGCGTGGACCTCGGGACCTACGACCTGGGCCGGCGGCTGGCCGACCACGGCGCCATCTCCGGCGGGCTCCACACCCGCTGGGCCGCCCTCGCCAAGCTCGGCCTCATGCTCGGCGCCGGCTGGAGCCTCGAGGCGATCCGTCGGGCCTTCGCCGAGAGCTGGGCCGGCGAGCCGGTCTAGGATCCGGGTGCTTCACAAGCACCCATATTTTGAATTGATTGATTTTAATCAATTCAATGAAAGGTTCCCGTTTTTTCAAATATATTCATGCACCTGGAGTATCCTTTGAACACTTTGCGCGGGACGTGATGAACGCGTCTTCTTCAAGGCCCGCCGCCATCCTGGAGGGAATCAATGCGACATCTTCTGCCACTGGCTTCCCGGCTCCTGCTGGGTTCCTGTGTCCTCGCGGCACCCCTTTCCGCCGGAACGCCCTGGACCTTCGCCATGAACCTGCATGGCGGCCCCACCGTCGGCGACCTCAAGCTCGTCAGCCAGGACGCCGGCTACACCTTCGGCATGTCCTTCGAGGGTGCGAAGAAGCTGGCCGGCGGCGGCAGCCTGGTGGGCTCCCTGGGCTACCAGTGGCTGCCCGGCGACAACCTGCTGGTCAGCAAGTACGGCACCAGCGTGACCGCCACCGGGGTCAACCCGAGCATCTACGACATGCGGATGCGCAAGATGAACGGCGGCGGCTTCCAGGCGGCGGTGCTGTACCGCGCCGACCTGGCCTTCGACGGCTTCTTCGTCCAGGCCGGCCTGCAGTTCGGTTCGGTGAAGATGAACGAGCGGGACGGCGGCACCCGGGTCACCACCGACGGAACCGCGGTCTCGAACATGTACAGCCCGTCCTCCCCGGGGATCCTGAGCATCACGACCATCCAGGACGACCACGACGCCACGGTGTTCTCGGTGGGCCCGAAGCTGGGCGCGGGGTACGCGCTGAACGATTTCGCCGCCGTGACCTTCGACGCCACGATGTTCCGGGCCAAGGGCCACTCGCTCGGCGCGGTGACCGGCTGGGCCGCGGAAATCGGCCTGAATATCCGGTTCTAATCCGATTCTGGAAAGAGGAGACACCCGATGTTTCGCATCCAAATGCGGTCCCTGAGCTGGCTCGCCATGGCCGTCATCGCCACCACCGGCCAGGCGCAAGAACTGACCGGCACCTTCGTCGGCACCGTGAAGAGCAAGAAGGGCGGCGCCCCGATCGCCGGGGCGCAGGTCCGCCTGACCTCGCCGGCCCTCATGGGCGCCCGGGTCGTGAAGACCGACGCCGCCGGCAACTTCCGCACCCCCCTGCTGCCTCCCGGCACCTACACCGCCACGGTCACCAACCCCGGCTACTACACCGGCAAGTCCACGGCCGACGTCGGCCTGGGCCAGGTGGTCCGCCAGGACATCCTCCTGGTCGAGGAGAAGGAGGTCGGGACGGTGGTCGAAGTGGTGGCCACCCAGGCCTCCGTGGACAAGACCGACGTGAAGGCCGCGACCCTGGTCACCGCCGAGGCGATGGACCTGATGCCGCGCACCACCCGCGGCCTCGAGGACATGGCGCTGCTGGCCCCGGGCGTGATCGCCAACGCCAACACCAACAACCGCCTGGCCATCCGCGGCAGCCAGACCACCGGCAACCGCGTGCTGCTGAACGGCACCGACATCTCCGACAACACCTACACCGGCGGCAACGGCCGGCAGTACTTCGTGGACGACTCCATCCAGGAAATGCAGGTGATGCAGAGCCCGGTCCACGCCCGCTACGGCAACTTCACCGGCGGCGTGCTCAACGCCATCACCAAGAGCGGCGGCAACGAGTTCACCGGCGTGTTCCGGGCCCTCCTCAGCCGGCCCAGCTGGAGCGCCCAGCCGCCCCGCGGCGACCGCGCCACCCTGGTGCCCTCGAACGCCGGCACGGCCCTGGCGAACGACATCCTGTCCCGCGCCTACTCGCTGACGGTCGGCGGCCCGATCCTCAAGGACCGGCTGTGGTTCCAGATCGGCACCAAGGCGCAGCCGGCGACCTACAGCGCCGGGACCATCGCCAGCCCCGGGTCCACCGTCCTCAACAGCGACGGTTCCGCGCGCTACATCTTCCCTGATGAGGGCGCGGCCTACACCACGGTCACCAACACCAAGTTCTACGAACTCAAGCTGACCTTCGCGATCACTCCGAACCACACCCTCGAGGTCGGCCAGAGCCGGCAGACCCAGGACACCACCGACTACAACTTCACCACCGCCAACATCGACCGCGCCGGCCTCTGCCCCAGGCAGGACATCGCCGAGTACCGCTCGATCATGTACCGCGGCGTGTTCGGCTCCAACCTCACCGGCGAGCTCAAGGTCGCCGAGAAGAAGTCGGTCATCCAGTCCGGCGGCGACGGCACCCGCGAATTCCCGATGCTGACCCTGGCCCGCTTCAACAACGGCAGCACCTACCGGTTCAACAACGCCACCTTCGACAACGAGGAGATCAAGCACCGGGACAACAGCACCGTCTCCGGCAATGTCACCTGGTTCAGTCCGACCTCCGCCCTCGGCTCGCACACGCTGGATCTCGGCTTCGAGATGATGGGCTACTCCCAGGCCGAGCCGAACCGCCAGCAGTTCGGCCCCGCCCGTGCCTACGTCAACGGCATCAACCCCGACCGCACCTATCGCATGTACCGCTACGACAGCCGGCCCACCGGCGTGCCGGACGCGACCTACGTGCTGCTCTTCGTCACCGCCGACGGCAAGGCCAAGTCGACGCAGACCTCCTACTACATCAACGACCTCTGGTCGATCACCGACCGCTGGCAGGTGATGGCCGGCCTGCGCTACGACAAGGCCCACGCCGAGGACACCTTCGGCAGCCCCACGGTCGATTCCAGCAAGATCAGCCCGCGCTTCCAGGTCACCTGGGACATCAACGGCGACCAGCGCTGGCTGGCCCGCGCCCACCACGCCACCTACGTCGGCGCCCTGCACAGCGGCTTCGTCAACAAGTTCACCTACGCCGGAAACCCCTACACCGAGCAGTACGCCTCCAAGGGCAACTTCCTGGCGGCCACCTACGCCCAGCTGAGCAACATCTCCACCACCTCGCCGGTCTGGGACATCAGCCCCACCGGGTTCGAGGGTGCCAGCGGCGGTCCCACCGCCAAGGTGGACCCGGGCATCACCGCGCCCTCCGCCAGCGAGACCAGCCTCAACATCCGCCACACCTACGCCAACGGCTCCTTCCTCTCGCTGACCTACGCGGACCGCACCTTCAAGGACTTCTACAACGACTTCACCAACTTCGGGAACGAGTACACCTTCATGTCGCCGTTCTCCGGGGTCCAGCAGTGGGCCGTCCGCACCTACTGGAAGACCGACGACCGGATCAAGCGCAACCTCAAGACCCTCGAGTTCGAGATGAACCTGGTCCTGAACAAGGACTGGTCCCTCGGCGGCAACTGGACCTACTCCATCCTCCGCGGCAACGGCGAGGGATCCGACTCGACCTCCACCTCCACCACCGTGGGCGACGTCATCGGCGACCTGGATGAACTCTGGTCCTCCAAGGGCATCCCGGTCGAGCAGTACTATCCCGAGGGCTACCTGCGCGGCGACGTCCGCAACCGCGGCAACCTCTGGCTGAGCTACAACCACCGCACGCCGAACAAGGCCCAGTACTACGGCTCGCTGATGCTCAACTACGTCGGCGGCAGCCCCTGGAGCCTGACCCGCTCGATCGACCGGCTGGCGGACGTGACCTCGTACTACAACGCCTATGCCGCCGCGAATCCGGGCGCCCTGCACGGCACCCTGGCCAGCTACCAGTCCGCCGGCGGCACCTGGACCCGCTTCTTCGGGCCCCGCGGCTACATGCGCGACAACGACTACTTCAACTTCGACCTGAAGCTGGGCTACGAGGTGACCCTCGCCTCGCGGCTGCGCGTCTTCACCGAAATCACCGTGCTGAACGTCTTCAACCACTGGCAGGCGGTCTCCTACCGCGCCACCAACGGCGGCACGGTGGGCACCTACGGCAATGGCAAGGACGGCTTCCTGGCCATGCCCTGGACCGCCGGCACCGGGTCCAACGCCGGCACCTGGACCGGTTTCGGCACCCGGGACTACAACAATTTCATCGGCGGCCGTGCCTTCCGAATGAGCTTCGGCTTCAAGTGGTAAGGAACCCAACATGCGGAGCATCGACATGAAAAACCACCTCGCCCTCCTGCTGCTCGCGGCCGCGTCGACCGGGCTCCTGGCCCAGGGTCCCAAGCACGCCTTCGAAGCCCAGGCCTCGGCCGTGATCACCTCCCAGGACACCAACCGGATGGTGGACGGCGGCAACCTGAACGGCCTGTCCCTGGGCCTCGCCTACCGCGGCCGGATGGGCGAGGGCCTGCACCACCGCGCCTTCGTCGACCTCACCGGCCTCAAGGCCCGGGTCGTCACCGGCATGTCCGGCGCGGCGCCCAAGCACCTCAGCTTCGGCTGGGACATCATCCAGGGCGTCGGCAAGTGGTCCGTCTACGGCGGCGTGCTGGGCATGCGCTGGAAGCAGACCGTCGACAGCCAGACCTCCAGCGACTACCGCGACCTCTCCGTCAGCGGCACGTCCAACACCAACAACACCCCGAAGGGCACCAAGATGGGCATCCGGATCGGTGCCGAACGCGCGCTGGGCAAGGACCTCGCCTTCCGCGTGGACTTCCACCAGACCGAGTTCAACAAGAAGCTGAACCCCAGCTGGTTCCGGCTGGGGGTGCTCTACAAGTTCGGACGCTTCTAGGCGGCCGCGCAGGCCCACGGCGGGAGGGGCTCCGGCCCCTCCCGCTTTCTTTGCGCGCGGCCCGCTAGACTGGAAGCCGGAAAGGTCCGCCATGCTCGATCCCGTCCTGCTCAGAACCGACCTCGAGGCCGTTGTCGCCGGCCTGGCGAAGCGCGGCTTCGCCTTCGACCGGGAGGGCTTCGGCCGGCTCGACGCGGAACGGCGCCGGATCATCCAGGAAGCGGAGGTGCTCAAGGCCGAGCGCAACCGGGTCAGCGAGGAGGTCGGCCGGCTCAAGCGGGAGAAGCAGGACGCCAGCGCCCTGATCGAGGCCCAGCAGAAGGTGGGCGAGACCCTGAAGGGCCTGGAGGCCGCCGAACGCGAGGCCGAGCGGGCCTTCCGGGACTTCCTCGCGGCGGTCCCCAACGTGCCCCACGACAGCGTCCCGGCGGGCCGCGACGAGCACGGCAACGTCGAGGTCAAGCGATGGGGCCAGCCACGGGCCATCGAGCAGCCCCAGGACCATGTGGACCTGGCAACCCGGCTCGGCCTGCTCGACCTGGATCGGGCAGCCAAGCTCAGCGGCGCCCGCTTCTCCGTGCTGAAGGGGCAGGGCGCCAAGCTCGAGCGGGCGTTGATCTCCTTCATGCTCGACCGGCAGACCGCCGCCGGCTGGGGCGAGGTGCTGCCGCCCTACCTGGTCAACGCCGACAGCCTCTACGGCACCGGCCAGCTGCCCAAGTTCGAGGCGGACCTGTTCAAGGTCCCCCACGGGGAGTCCGCCCTGTACCTCATCCCCACCGCCGAGGTGCCGGTGACCAACCTGTACCGCGACGAGATCCTGGCCGCGGACCAGCTGCCCCTCCGCCACTGCGCCTTCACCCCCTGCTTCCGCAGCGAGGCCGGCTCCTACGGCAAGGACACCAAGGGCATCATCCGCCAGCACCAGTTCCACAAGGTGGAGCTGGTGGCCTTCGCCACCGCCGAGCAGGCCGAGGCCGAGTTGGAGCACCTCACCGGCTGCGCCGAGGCGATCCTCGAGGCGCTCGAACTGCCCTACCGGCGGATGCTGCTGTGCAGCGGCGACATGGGCTTCAGCAGCCGGAAGACCTACGACCTCGAGGTCTGGCTGCCTTCGCAGAACACCTACCGGGAGATCAGCTCCTGCTCCTGGTTCGGCGACTACCAGGCGCGGCGCGCCAACATCCGGTTCAAGGGGGCCGAGCCCAAGGCCCGGCCGCAGCTGGCGCACACCCTCAACGGCAGCGGTCTGGCGGTCGGCCGCACCTGGGTGGCGCTGCTGGAGAACGGCCAGCAGCCGGACGGCAGCATCCGCCTGCCGGAGGCCCTGCGGCCCTACATGGGCACCGACACCCTGCGCTGAGGCGGCGGTGGCGCACGCCGGGAGCCTCCTGTCGGTGCGCGGCCTGGGGCTGCGGCGGGAGGGTCGCTGGAGCCTGCGGGGCGTCAGCTTCGAGGTGCAGCCCGGGGAGGCCTGGGGCGTGGTGGGCGAAAGCGGGGCCGGCAAGACCACGCTGATGAACCTGGTGCTGGGCCTGCTGGAACCGGGCGAGGGCAGCATCGAACTGGAGGGGGAACCCTGGTCCGGCCTGAAGGAGAAGCTGCGGCGCGCGCGCCGGCCGCGGGTGCAGGCGCTGTTCCAGGATCCGCTGGCCAGCCTGCCGCCGCACCTGACCGGCTGGGAGATCCTCGAGGAGCCGCTGCGGATCCACCGGCGCGGCGATGCCCGGGCCCGCCGGGCCGAAGCGGCGGCGATGGCGGAACGGGTCAAGTTCCCGGTCTCCGCCCTGGACCAGCGGCCCCGGCAGTGGTCCGGCGGCCTCGCCCAGCGGGTGGCGCTGGCGCGCGCGCTGATGCTCCGGCCCCGGCTGCTGGTGCTGGACGAACCGCTCTCCGCCCTCGATCCGACCCTGGCCGGGCACCTGCTCGACCTGCTGCTGGAATGGAAGGCCGCGGGCACGGCGCTGCTGTTCGTCAGCCACGACCTGCTGGCCGTGCGGCGCCTCTGCGACCGCATGCTGGTGCTGTACGGCGGGGAGACGATGGCCCGGGGCGGGACCGCGGAACTGCTGGAAGGGCTGCGCCACCCCTACCTCCGGGGGCTCTGGGAGGCGCTGCCCGAGCTCGGGCGGCCCGGTGCGCCGCGGCGCTGGGGCACCGACCTCCTCCGTGAGCCCGTCAGCGGCGGCTGCCTGCTGTACGACCGCTGCCCCCACGGCGACAGCGCCTGCCGGACCGCGCCCGGCCTCGACGCCGCGGAGCGCTGCTGGCACCTGTCCTAGGACCGGTTGGCCCTATTCCTCCTCGCCGCCCCCGATCCTGGACTCCGCGAGCTTGGGGTCGGTCCAAATCCCATTGAGGCGTCCCCAGAGGGAGCTGAGTCCCGGCCGCAGCCGCCCCTTCTCCTCCATGTCGGCGACCTCGGCGTTGGTGAGCTTCTCGGATTCGCTGCGCTGGATCTCCCGGACCAGCGTGCGCCGGGTCTCGAAGTCGAGGGCCGGCGCCGGGGTCCGGCTGGTGATCCGGGCGACCCAGAGCTTGCCCTCCGGGGTCCAGGCGGGGCCCGCCAGGGCTCCGTCCTTGGCATCCAGCAGGGCGCGCCGGATGGCCGGGTGCTGCCCCAGCTCGCCGAGAGCGGAAATGCTGCCCGGGACCTGGACCTGGACGCTGCCGAGGCTCGCCAGGCTGCCACCCGCCAGGGCGGCCTTGGCCTTGGCGAAGGCCGCCTTGCGCGATTCATCCTCGCGCCAGGCCTCCAGCACCTTGCCGCGGATCTCCTTGAGGGGCGGAATGCCGACCGGCTTCTCCTCGAGGGCGCGGATCACCACCCAGGCTTCCCCGGCCCCGGCCTGGAGCACCTTGGAGACGTCCCCGACCTTGAGGCGGAAGCCGTCGCCGATCAGCATGCCGGCATTCGGGACGCCCTCCAGCGTGCCGGTGCCGTCGTTCAGGAGGGGGGCGCTGGTCTTCACCTCCAGGTTCATGGCGCGGCCCGCGGCCACCAGGTCGCCGCGCTCGCCGGCGCGCTTGCGCAGCTGCTCGAGGCGTTCCTTGGCGCGCAGGTTGAAGCGCTGCCGCTCCTGTTCCTGCCGGAGCTGGTCCTTGGCCTCCTCGAAGGGCTTCTCCCGGCGTCCGTCCAGTCGGATCAGGTGGAGGCCGAAGGGGGTGCGGACCGGCTGGCTGATCTCGCCTTCCTTCAGGGCGGAGGCCGCATCCTCGAAGGCCTTGACCATGGCCCCGCTGCGGAACCAGCCAAGGGAGCCCTTGCTGCCCTTGGCGCTGGGGTCCTCGCTCTGGGCTTCGGCGGTGGCGCCGAAGTCCAGCCCGGCGACCAGCCGCGCCCGGAGCGCGTCGGCCTTGACCTTGGCGTCCTTGAATTCCGCCTCGGTGCTGGCCTTGAACAGGATGTGGCTGGCCTTGAGCTCGCGGAACCGGGCCTTGTTGCTCTCGTAGAGTTTCTTCAGCTCCTCGTCGCCGACCTTGACCGCGTCACCCAGGCTGGCGGCGGTGAGGGAGGCCACCTGGAAGACCCGCCGCGGGGGCATCTGGAACCGCGCGCCGCCTTCCTTGAGGAAGGCCTCCAGCCGGGCATCGCCCGGATCGGGCACGGCCGCGCGGTCCGGCTCGAGGGTGACGTACTCGAAGCCGATCTTCTCGTCGCGCACGCGGTGCTCGACCTCCACCCAGGCCGGGTCCACGGGGACCAGCGCCGACATCTGCGTGCGCATCTTCCCGAACAGCAGCTGCAGGCGCGCCGCCCGCTCCATCATCGCCAGGGTCCAGCCGTTCTGGTGGAGCAGGTCCTCGATGTCCTCCCGGGGCTTGAGCTTGCCGTCGGGCTTGACGAAGGCGGGGATGCGGTTCAGGTCCTCCTGGAGCTGCACCAGGACCTCGTCGTCGGTGACCAGGATGCCCCGCCGGCTGGCCATCTCCTCCATGATCCGCTGCTGGACCAGCCCGCGGATGGCCTGGGACTGCAGGAACGGCAGCATCTGCTCCGGGTTGGCCTGCCGCCCCATCATCCGCTGCATGTTGCGGATGGCGTCGAGGTAGTCGCGGTACAGGATCTCCCGTCCGTACACGCGGGCGACGACCGATTCCGGAGCCGAGGCGGAGCTGCCGCTCGGCACCAGGTAGGTGAGCATCCCGATCGAGAGGATGAGCATCATGCCGCCCGTGAGCTGCTGTTTGCCCTTGAAGACCTGGCGGAAGTTGCGGAGCATGCGGACCTCGGTGGCGGAACGGCCAGAACCCATGAGTCTACCAAGGAACCGGCCGCACCCGAAGCCTCGGGCGGCCCCCGCAGGCGGCCACCCGGCTGGACCGGCCCGGGTGCCGTGGCATGATGGGGCATGGCCGTCCGTCCCGTCCTCACCTGGGGAGACCCCCGCCTCAAGCTGAACAGCGCCGATGTCGGCGACTGGACGCCGGAACTGGAGGCCCTGGTCGCCGACCTGTTCGAGACCAGCTACGCCGAGGAGGGCCTGGGCATCGCCGCCCCCCAGGTCGGGGTGAACCTGAACATCGCCGTGATCGATGTCAGCTGCGGCGAGGACCCGGCCCTGAGGACCGTCCTCATCAACCCCGAGATCGTCCGCACGGAAGGGACCCAGTCCGGCCCGGAGGGCTGCCTGTCCATCCCCGGCATCCACGAGGTGCTGGAACGCCCGAAGAAGGTCTGGGTGAAGAACCGGCTCCGGGACGGGAGCTGGGAGGAACGGGAAGGGGAGGACCTCCTGGCCCGCGCCTACTGCCACGAGATCGACCATCTGCGCGGACGGCTGTTCGTGGAGTACTTCGGTCCGGTGAAGCGGCAGGTCATCAAGCGCAAGTGGGACAAGTCCCGCCGGGACTAGGCCGATGCCCCGCGTCGCCTTCCTGGGCACTCCCGCCGCCGCGGTGCCGGTGCTGCGGGCGCTGGCGCAGGCGGTGCCGGTGGCGGCGGCCTTCTGCAACCCCGACAGGCCCCAGGGCCGGGGGCGGCGCCTGGAAGCGCCGCCCGTCAAGGCGGCCGCGCTCGACCTGGGCATCCCGGTCCACCAGCCGGCCACCTGGAAGGACCCGGAGGCCCAGGATCGGTGGCGGTCGCTGGCCGTGGACCTGGCGGTGGTGGTCGCCTACGGCCACATCCTGCCCCGCTGGATGCTGGATTCCTGCCCCCTCGGGGCCTGGAACCTGCATTTCTCGATCCTGCCCCGCTGGCGGGGGGCGGCGCCGGTGAACCACGCGATCCTGGCCGGCGATCCCGAGACCGGCGTCGCGCTCATGCGCCTGAGCCCGGGCATGGACGAAGGTCCGGTGCTGGCCCAGACCCGGCGTCCGATCGGCCCGGAGGACACCGCCCCGGGACTGCTGGATGCGCTGGCGCAGGACGGCGCCGCCCTGCTGCGGTCCCACCTGGGTGCGCTGCTGGACGGCAGTGCCCGGCCGGAGGTGCAGGCGGGGATCCCAACCCTCGCTCCGAAGCTGCACCGCGAGCTGGCTGTCCTCGATCCCCGCCGCCCGGCCCCGGACCTGCATCGACAGGTGCGGGCCCTGCAGCCCTGGCCCGGCACCGAGCTGCTGCTGGACGGCGCTCCGCTCAAGGTCTGCGCCGTCGGTGGCCTGCGCCCCGCCCAGGACCCCGCGGGCATCCTGCGCTGGGACCGGCAGGGCGCTGAACTCGCCTGCGGCGATGGCCAGGCCCTCGAACTCACCCACCTCCAGCGCCCCGGCAAGCCGGTCCAGCCCGCCCTCCAGGCCCTCCAGCCGCTGGGCGGCAGCGGGACCCGCGCGCTCCTCCCCATCGACCCGCCCCGGGCCTGACCCGACGGGCCGGGGCGCGCGGGGATCCCGGTGCGGGATCAGATCTTCGAGGCCACCTCGCGGTACTCCGGATCCATGTCGTAGACCCGCTGGAACTGCTCGCCGGCCTCGTGGTTCCGGCCGAGCTGGAGGTAGATCTCGCCGAGGTCGTAGCGCAGGCCGATGGCGTCCTCCGGGGGGAATCCCGGGGTGTCGATCCCCTTCACGAGCCACGCGATCGCCCCCTCCACGTTCCCCACGCTCTGCTCGCAGATGCTCAGCATGGAGCAGCACTCCAGCGTGCGCTCGGGATCCGCCATGGCCTTCTTGAACTCCTCCACCGCCGGTTCCATGAGCATCATCTCCTTGTAGGCGATGCCCAGGTTGTAGTGGGTGTCGTAGTCGTCGGACTTGACCTGCTGCTCGACCCCCTCGCGGAAGGCGTTGAACAGTTCCTCGACGCTGTGGACCTTCTCCACGACGTGGGTGGCGTCGTGCATCTCCTCGCCCTCGCCGCTCTCCAGCAGGGCGTCCCCGAGCACGTCGGTGAGGTCGAAGAAGGAGTGCTCCAGTTCCACCGGGCTGAGGGCGCCGGCGGCCGGCTCGTGGCCCAGCTTGCGCAGCGCGTCCTCGGCGTGGCGGAGCCGGCTGAGCAGCTCCGGATGGTCGGGCCAGGACCCGAGGGCGTTCTCGATCTCGATCTTGGCTTCCTCCGGGCTGCCGTAGTCCATCTGGAAGTCGATGTCGGACAGGGTCGAGGCGAGGTCGTCGTCCACGGGCGCCGGGGCGGCCGCGGGCTCCGGCGGCGGCATCGGCACGGTGACGGGAGGCGGCTCGAGGAATTCCGGGAACTCCTGGAAGTCGCCGGGCACCGTGGCGAGCGGGCCCAGGTCGGCGGCGAAGCCGGGGGGCAGCAGGTCCGCCGCGGGCAGGCCCTGGGTGGCCTCCGCGGGCGCGGCCGGGGCCCCGGGGAGATCGATGCCCGTGTCGATGCCGGGCAGGTTCTCCATGTCCGCCCAGTCCAGCTCGGAGGCGGGGACCTCGGGCGGCGGGACCGGGGGCAGCAGACCCATGGCCGGGATCGGCCGCGTTCCGGGCATCGGCGCCGGGACGGGACCCGGGCGGTCCTCCGGGAGGTCGAGGGGGATGAGGCCGTCGTATTCCGGGATCTGGGCCTCTTCCACCGGCGGCAGCAGGGTCTCGGGCTCGCCGCTGCCGAGGGCGATGGCGGCCACGGCCGGCGGGGGCTGGACGGGCGGGGGCAGGGGGGCTGCCGGGGCCTCCACCAGGCCCAGCTGGCGGCGGTGCATCCGGGTGGACCCGGGGAACAGCGACTCGGCCTTGTCCAGCAGTTCCATGGCGAGCCGCTTCTTGCCCAGGTTCGCGAGCTGGGTCGCGGTGTTCACGTAGTGCATCTGCACCTTCGTGAGCATGCCGCTGGCGCGGTGCACCTCGGCGATGCGCTCGATGGCGTTCATGTTCGCCGGGTCGAGCTCGAGGATCTTCTTGAAGACGTCCACGGCCCGCTCGCCCAGGCGGTTGCGCAGGTGCGACTCCGCCTCCCGCTCGAGCTGCTCGATCTGCATGTGGCGGATCGGGTCGAGGTCGGTGAAGGTGGTGTCGGTGCCCGGGAGGGTGTGCTCCTGCGGCGCCAGGATCGGGATCGGCTGGGTCCCCGGGCGGCCGCCCGGCGGAGGAGGGGCCTGGGCGGCCACCTGGCCGGGTGCCGCGCCGAGTTCCGCCAGCTTCTCGAGGATCCACGCCGAGAGGGTCTGGTCGTTGTGCTGCTGGGCCAGAGCGTAGGCGTTCTGCAGCGCCAGCACGTGGTCGGCCCGGTTGCCGCTCTGGTGCGCCACCTCGGCGAGCTGGATCCAGGCCTCGGTGGTCAGGTGGCCCTGCATGGCGGTGCGCAGGATCTTGGTGGCGGCCTCGCCCATGCCGCGCCTGCCCAGCTCGCGGCCGATCGGCTTGAACAGGGCCAGGCCCTCGTCGGCCCGGCCCGCCTTGACCATGTCCCGCAGGGCCCGCTCGCAAAGGCTCACCGCCTTCTCGGGCATCTGCGGGATCTGCGAGATGGCCTCGAGGGCCCGCTCCGGCGACTTGCCCTGCAGCTCGACCTCCGCCAGGGCCTCGAGGATCTCGGTGCTGCGGGGGTTGGCGGCGAGGCCCTCGCGCAGGTGGGCCGCGGCGCCGGCGAGGTCCTTCTGGATCACGCACAGGCGGCTCTGGGTCAGGAAGACCTGGGGGGTGCTCACCATCGACTTGGCGCGCTCGAGGATCTGGTTGGCCTCGGCGTGCATCTGCTCGATCGCCAGGGACTCCGCCACCTCGAGGTAGATGGCCGCGGCGCGGTCCTTCATCCCCTCCTTGTTGTAGATGTCGGCGAGCTTGATCTTCATCTTCAGGTTCTTGGGGTCGAGCTCGACGACCTTGGTGAACTCCTCGAGGGCGCGCTTGATCAGGCCCTTCTTCTGGAACTGCTCGGCCACCTGCAGGTGCACCGCCACCGCGTCCTTGACCATGCCGGTCTGGCGGTAGAGGTCGGCCAGGCGCTGGGTCAGGTCGAGGTCCTCGGGCGCCGCGCGGACCGCCTTCTTCAGGATGGCGGTGGCCCGGGCGTGGAAGCCGTCGCGCTCGTAGCCGAGCGCCAGCCGCTTGAAGGTGTCGATCCCCTCGGGGATGCGGTTGGCCTGGATGCAGAGGTCGCCGATCCGGTTCATCAGCGCCAGGTCGCGCGGGTTGTCGTCCAGGAGCTTGCGGAACTCCTCGATGGCGCGGTCCACCTTGTTGGAGGCAAGGAGCTTCTCGGCCTCCTTCTGGACTTTGGCTCGATCGATCGCCATTCCTGCCTCGGGGTGCGGTGGGGCGTTGTCTGCTCAGTTTAGGGGCGCACCCCCCCCTTGAACAGGCTCCTCGTTCTTCCGATGGAGATTCCGTCCCGTGAAGGCGTGGGGCAGCAGGTCCGAGCTGTCGTGGAGGGCGCGCGAGGCGCGGTTGGCGAGCAGCACCGGCAGGCGTTCCGCGAACTCGGCGATCACCTGCCGGCAGCCCCCGCAGGGCGGGGTCAGGCTTTGGGCCTCGGTGACGATCGCCAGGGCCCGCGGGTCGCCGTCCTGCATCCCCGCGGCCACGGCCGCGCCGATGGCGTTGCGCTCGGCACAGACCGTGAGCGGGTAGGCGGCGTTCTCCACGTTGCAGCCGGCCTCGATGCGGCCGTTCCGGAGCAGGAGCGCGGCCCCCACGCGGAACCCCGAGTAGGGGGCGTGGGCGTTCGCCCGGGCGGCCCAGGCGGCGGCCAGCAGGGGCTCCCAGTCCGGTGAGTCGGGGCGCGAGAAGTCGGGATCGGCCATGCTTCCAGCATAGTCCGGTCCCCGCGCACCGGGGGCCCGGCTACCCCTGGGGCACCGCCAGGGCCAGCGCCCGCCAGCAGCCGCCGTGGCCGGCGTAGTCCCGCATCCCCTCGGTGGACTGGATCTCCAGGAACACGTCGCGCTTCTGCAGCCGGCTCTGCAGGATGGCGCCGGAGAGCCGCTCCAGCTCCCGCTCGAAGTCCCGGCCCGCGGTCCAGCGGGTCTGGTCGAGCCTCAGCTGCAGGCCGTGCGCCTCCTCCCCCTCGAAGGTCCGGATCCAGGGGGTCCGCCGCTGGGCGGTGCGCTTCCAGTGGACCCGGCTGGGCGCGTCGCCGCGGCGGTAGGGCCGCGCGCCCTCGGGGCTGACATCCCCCGGAACGCTGCGGCTGCGGCGGGACTCGCCCGCCAGGAGCGCCGGCTGGGTGGAGTTGCGCGGGTGGGGCAGCACCAGCACCTTCTGCTCCAGCGGGTAGCGCCAGCTCTTCTCGATGAAGCCGAAGGGGTAGGCGGTCTTCAGCTCCAGCACCCGCAGGCGGCACCACCCGCGGCGCTCCACCCGGGCGTGCAGCACCACCAGCGCCGCCTCCCCGCCGTCCTGGCCGCCGCCGTAGAACCCGGGCTCGACCTCCCCGCCCTCCAGTTCGAGACGAAGCTCCAGGCCGCGAAGCCGGCGGGGCCGCCGGTCCTTGAGGCGGACCCGGATGCCGCCGCGGACCCGGGCGAACAGGTTGCCCTCCTCGATGCTGCCCAGGGCCAGGTCCTTGAGCGCCGCCCGGCTGACCCACCCGGACACCAGGAACAGCCCGAGCATGAAGGTGAACACCAGGTAGAGCAGGTTGTTGCCGCTGTTCATCGCGAACAGGCCCACCAGCACCATCGCCGCCAGGTACTCCAGCCCGAGGCGGGTCAGCTCGAGCCGGAGGCGGCGGTCCTTCCACAGGTACATTCCTCATTCTAGGGCCAGGGGCCGGAGGCTGGAGGCCGACCTGCGCGGCCCCGGGGGGCCGCGACCAGCCTGCCTTCGGGCCACCAGCCCCAGGCCTCCGGCCTGATACCCTTTCACATGCTCAAGCGCCTGTTCCGCACCAAGAGTCTCGAGCAGCTGGTGGCCAGCTCGGAAGAGCCCGAGCACCAGCTCAAGCGGAACCTCGGGGTGGCCGACCTGACCCTGTTCGGCATCGGCGCCATCATCGGCGCCGGGATCTTCAGCACCATCGGGACGGCGGCCGCGGGCAACCTCGCCGACGGCCGCCTGGGCGCAGGCCCGGCGATCATCCTCAGCTTCATCCTGACCGCCGTCGCCTGCGGGTTCACCGCCCTCGCCTACGCCGAGCTCTCCTCGATGATCCCGGTGTCCGGCAGCGCCTACACCTACGCCTACGCCACCCTCGGCGAGCTGATGGCCTGGATCCTCGGCTGGGACCTGCTGCTCGAGTACGCCATCTCGAACGTGGCGGTGGCGATCTCCTGGGGCGACTACATGCGCTCCTTCATGGCCAACGTGTTCCGCCTCGACATCCCCGGCTGGCTCGCCATCGACCCCCGGACCGCCCTGGCGCTGAAGGAGGGCGTGGCGGCCATGGATCTGCAGGGGAAGCTGCAGGTCCTGGCGCGGGCGAAGGAGGGCCTGGCCGACGGATCGGCGGTGTTCGCCAACTGGGAGAAGCTGGCCGGGGCCCCCCTGCTGTTCGGCTACCCGGTCTGCATCAACCTGCTCGCGGTGGTGATCACGGTGCTGATAACCTGGCTCGTCTACCGGGGCATCAAGGAGAGTGCCTCGGCGAACAACGGCATGGTGATCCTCAAGGTCGTGATCCTCCTCGCCGTGGTGGCCCTGGGCGCCCGCTACGTGCAGGCCGCCAACCTGGTCGGCGCCCCGGCCTCCTGGAAGGCCTTCGCGCCCAACGGCTGGGCCGGGATCCAGTCCGGTGCGGCGATCATCTTCTTCGCGTTCATCGGCTTCGACGCGGTCAGCACGACCTCCGAGGAGTGCCGCGAACCAGGCCGCGACATGCCCCGGGGGATCCTGTGGAGCCTGGCGATCTGCACGGTGATCTACGTGCTGGTGGCCGCGGTGGTCACCGGGATGGTGCACTTCACCGAGCTGGCGGGGAAGGCCGATCCCCTCGCCTACGTCTTCGAGAAGTACCACCTCACCGCCCTCGCCGGCGTCATCGCCTTCGGCGCGGTCATCGCCACCACCGCCGCCCTGCTGGTCTACCAGGTCGGCCAGCCGCGGATCTTCATGAGCATGAGCCGGGACGGGCTGCTGGGGCCGTGGTTCGGGCGGGTCCACCCGCGCCACAAGACGCCCTCGAACGCCACGGTCTTCACCGGCTTCCTGGTGGCCATCCCGGCGGCCTTCCTGGACATCGGCTTCGTGGTCGAGCTGGCGAACATCGGCACCCTGTTCGCCTTCGCCGTCGTCTGCGCGGGCGTGCTGATCCTGCGGGTGCGCCGGCCCGAGGCCGCCCGGCGCTTCCGCATGCCGCTGCCCTGGCTGATGGCGCCCGCCGGCATCCTCGCCTGCGCCTGGCTGGCCTGGGGCCTCCCCGGCACGACCTGGGTGCGGTTCTTCATCTGGCTCGGGATCGGCCTCGCGGTCTACGCCTGCTACGGCCTCTGGAACAGCCGGCTGCAGCGGGAGGCGGAGGCCTGATGTTCACCGGCCTGGTCCGAAGCTGCGGCACCCTCGAATCCCTCCGCTCCCGCCCGGGCGGAGCCCGGCTGCGGATCGCGGCGCCCGCGAGCCTCCTCGCCCGGGCCGAGCCCGGTTCCAGCATCTGCGTCCACGGCGCCTGCCTCACCAGCGCGGTCGTGGACGGACGCGGCTTCGAGGCGGACCTGTCCGAGGAGACCCTCGCCCGGACGCGGTTCGCCACGATGGGCCCGGGGGCGGTCCTGCACCTGGAGCCGAGCCTGCGGCTGGGCGACCCCCTGGACGGGCACTTCGTCCTGGGCCACGTGGACGGCCTGGGCCGGCTGCTCGCGCGGGCCGAGGGGCCGTGGCGCTTCGCCGCCCCGCCGGACCTGGCGCCGCTGATCGCGCCGAAGGGCTCGATCGCCCTCGACGGCATCTCCCTCACCGTGGTCGAGGTCGAGGGGACCGGCTTCAGCGTGGCCCTGATCCCCGAGACCATCGCACGGACCGCCCTGAAGGACCTGCGCCCGGGCGCCGCCGTGCACCTGGAGGCCGACCCCCTCGCCCGCTACGCGGCCCGCGCCCTGCAGGCCGGCGCCTCCGAGGATCGCCTGCAGGGATTCGCCCGGTCCGGCTGGGGCGACTGAGCCCGCGCGCCCTACTTCACCCCCGGGAAGCTCTCCACGTACTTCACGGTGAGATCCGGGAAGCTGTCGACCACCTGCACCTTGAGGTCCGGGAAGCTGTCCACGATCTGCCACCTGCCGCAGGAATCGGGGAAGCTGGTCACCAGCTTCACCTTGATGTCGGGAAAGCTCTCCACGACCTTGATGCGAAGGTCGGGGAAGCTGGTGACGAACTGGACCCGGCCGTAGAGCTTCCGGCCCTTGAAGGTGCAGGCCTTCGGGTCGACCTTCGCCGGGGCCGCCAGCAGCGGAAGGACCAGCGCGGCCGGGAGCAGCCAGCGGCGCGGATCAGGCACGGCGGGTCTCCCCGCCGCCGCCGGCGACCAGCTTGAGGATCTCGATCACCTCCGCGGCGGAGTCCGGCCGGTTCTCGGTGCGCTTGGCCATCAGCCGCTCCACCAGGAAGTCCAGGCCCTCGGGCACCTCCGGGGCGCTGTCGCGGATCCGCGGGACCGGGGCCGACAGCTGCATCCTCAGCAGGTCGGTGACGCTGGGGTGGTCGAAGGGCGGGTGCCCCGTGGCCAGCTCGAAGAGCATGATGCCGAAGGCGTAGAGGTCGGTGCGGGGGTCCACCCGCTCGCCGCGCACCTGCTCCGGGGCCATGTACCGGGGCGTGCCGAACACCTGGCCCTCCTCGTTGGTGCCGCGGGCGGCCACCGGGGCGGCCAGGCCGAAGTCCATGATCTTGGCGTCGCCGCGGGCGTCGAACAGCACGTTCAGCGGCTTCACGTCGCGGTGCACCACCCCCACGGCGTGGGCAGCCTCGAGACCCTCGGCCACCTGGCGCCCGATCCGCAGCACCAGCGGCACCGGCAGGGCGCCGCGGTCGTCCACCAGCTGCTTGAGGGTGACCCCCTTCAGGTACTCCATGCTCACGAAGGGGATCCCGTCCGCATCGCCGAAGTCGTGGGTGCGGAGCACGTGCCGGTGGGTGATCTTGCGGGCCAGGCGGATCTCCTGCTTGACCTGCTCCAGGAACCCGGCGGTGATTTCCATCTCGGGCCGGATCACCTTGAGGGCCACCTCCTCGTCGAGCTGGAGGTCGCGGGCCTTCAGGACGATGCCCATGCCGCCCCGGCCGACGACCCCCTCGATCCGGTAGCGGCCGGCGAAGAGGTCGCCCTCGCGGAGGGTGACGCGCCGCCGCGGGGGCTGCGGGGCGATCCCGGCCGCCACCTGCGAGTCCGAAGCCATCATCACCGTGGCATCCACGTCGACCGCGCTCATGCTGACCCGGCTCGGCGCCGGCTGGCTGGCCAGGGCCCCCCCGGACTGGTCCCGCAGGTGCTCCAGGGCCGCCAGCAGTTCGTCCTTGGCCCGCAGCTCGCTGAGGAGGGCGTGGAAGGCGCGGGCCAGGAAGCCGACCTCGTCCCGGCTCTCGACCGGCGGGATCTCCGGGCGTTCCCCCTCGGCCAGGGCCGCGGTCGCCTGGGTGAGCCGGGCCAGTGGGGAGGTCACGCCGCGGGCGGAGGTGAGCGCCAGCAGCAGGGCCAGCACCAGGCCGACGGCGGCGGCGGCGAGGACGGCCTTCTGCAGGGTGCGGAAGGGGGCCATCAGCGGATCCAGGGGCACCAGCAGCAGGTGGGCCATCTCCAGGTCGAGGGCGTCGGCGCCGCGCAGCGGCGACACCATGGCCAGGTGGGGGCGCCGGCCCAGCAGGAGCGGCAGCGGATCGCTGCGCTCGCCGCCCAGGACCCGCGTCCGGGCGGCGGCGACGCCGGGTCCCGCAGCGAGGAGCCGCTGCAGGTCGGGATCCCCGCTGGTGCTGCCGAGCACCTGGAACCTGCTCAGGAAGGCGAGGTGGCTGGGCTGGTCGGGATGGGCCGGCAGGGCGATCCCCTGGAGGGCCTTCGCCGAGCCCGCGTCGAGCTTCTGCCCGACGAGCATCGCGCCGAGCAGCCGCCCGTCCGGCAGCGCCAGGGGACGCGACACGCCCAGGTAGGTGCCCTGGTGGCTCCCCGAATCGATCCGGAAGAAGCCCCGGTAGGGCGGCAGGATCCCCGCCGCCTTCGCCTCCTCCGCGTGCAGGGCGCGCTGGACGATGCCGACGTCCGACCAGTCCTGCTTGGCGCCGTCGGTGGTGCAGGAGAACCAGCGCCCGCTGGGCTCGACCACCACGGCGATCTCGGCCGAGAGCCGCTGGAGGTTGTCGCGCAGGGTGTCCGAGACGCTGCCGTGGTCGCGGTTCTGCATGGACTTGTCGACGTTGGCCTGGTTGGCGGAGTACTGGGTGAAGACCTCCAGGCCGCGGTCCATGATCAGGGCCTGCTGGGTGAACGTGCGGTCGAGGATCTGGGCGGCCCGGAGCAGGGTCCCCTCGGCGCTGGAGCGGGCGCCCCGCTCGGTGACCTGGAAGGCGACCGCCAGCACGCTGGCCAGCACCAGCAGGATGGCCGCGGCCATGCGCAGGAAGAACTTCCAGGCCAGGCTCTGGTGCCAGGGGACGTGGTGGGTCATGGGAGGCCTCGGGCAGGGTGGCTGGATCCGATCATAAGCCGGCCACCGGGCAGGGTCCGCGGCTTGTCAGGCGACCCTCCTGTCGCCATGCGGCTTGCCGTGCAGGCGGGCGGCTCCCGTGGCACCCTGCTACCGGACCTTGCGATCCACCCCCCGGGAGGCACCCATGACCGCACGCCGGACCTTCCTCGCCACGCTGCTGGGGGGGGCCGGGGTCGCAGCCCTGGGCGCGGACGGACTGGAGCGGGCGCCCTCCGACGTGGCGCTGCTGAACACCGCCCTCGAGCTGGAGCACACCGCCGTCTTCGCCTACGGACTGGCGGGCGGATCCGGCCTCCTGTCCAAGGGCGCCCTGGAGGTCGGCGGGCTGTTCCGGGGCAGCCACGCCCGGCACCGCGACACCCTGGTCCAGGCGGTGAAGTCCCTCGGCGGATTCCCGATCGCCCCTCGGCCCGCCTACGATTTCAGCGCCTTCGAGCTGAAGACCGAGGCGGACCTGCTGCGCCTGGCGCTGTTCCTGGAGATGAAGGCCGCCCACACCTACCAGCGGGCCCTGGCCCGGTTCCGCCGGAAGGCCCTGCTCGACGCCGCCGGCACGATCCTCGGCGACGAGGTCAATCACGCCGCGGTGCTGCGGTCGGCCCTGGGCAAGGGGCCGGTGGCCTCCTTCCGCCAGCTGGACGAGGGCCTGGACTGAGCCTGGAGGCTGGAGGCCGGAAGCGCTAGGCTGGGTGCACCGTCCACCGCGCCCATGCCGAGATCCCCGTTCCCCCTGATGTTCCTGGCCACCGCCCTGCAGGCGGGCTCCCTGCAGGGGGAGGTCCGGCTGGTGGAGAAGGACGGCCGGGCCCGGGAGGGCCTGAAGGACTGCATCGCCATCCTCGAGCCGGTCGGCGGGCCGCGGCCCAAGGTCCAGCCCCGGCCCCTGGTCCGGATCCGCACCGCGGGCAAGCGTTTCGTCCCGCGGGTGGCCTGGACCACCCCCGGCAGCGAGGTGTCCTTTCCCAACCAGGACCACATCCTGCACAACGTCTTCAGCGTGTGCTGCACGAACGCCTTCGACACCGGCCACTACGAGCCCGGCGACAGCCCGCGGATCAAGGTCCGGCACCCGGGCCTCATGAAGCTCTACTGCAACGTCCACCACAAGATGAACGCCTTCCTCTGGGTGGTGGAGACGCCCTTCGCGCAGGTGCTGGACGGCCGTACCGGCCTGGCGTTCAGCGACGTCCCGGCGGGCAGCTACCTGCTGCGGCTCTGGCACCCCGAAGCCGGCGAACGGAGCTTCCCGGTGACGATCGGCGACGGCCCGGCCCGCGGCAGCTGGACCCTCAGCGCCAGCCTGCCCGCCTTCGAGCCGCACAAGAACAAGTTCGGCAAGGACTATCCCCCGGGGAAGGACGAAGGCTCGTACTGAACGAGGGATGGAAAGGGAAGTCTCGCGTATCGGCGCAGCCGATACCGAGAGGAGCAAGTTCGGCAAGGACCATCCGCCCTCGAAGGACGAAGGCTCGTACTAGCTCCCCGGCTTCTTCGCCGCGGGGACGGCGGCCTGGCGGTTGCCGCGGGCCCAGCCCACGGGCAGGACCCGCAGCGTGAGGCCGGCCTGGACCTCGCGGTTGCGGCCCAGGCCCACGTACAGCCCCGGCGACCACCACCGGCCCTCGCCGACGATGCCGGGATAGACGTTGAGCCGCGCCCTCAGGTCGTCGGTGCCGTTGAGGATCAGCGATGCCAGCAGCGAGCCGTTGCGGTCCCAGAACAGGCCGCCCGCCGCGCGGGCCACGGTGGGGTCCTGGGCGTGCACCACCGCGCCGCCGTAGCCCCAGGAGAGGTTGTCGGCGCTGCCGATCCGGTGCGACATCCCGAACAGCGAGGTGAGCCCGAAGAACACGAAGGGCCGGTGGTCCTTCGAGCCGAACAGCTCGGGACGGACCATGAAGTTCTGGCCGACGTTCACCAGCCGGCCGCGGGCATTCACCGGCCGCGGCTGGTCGGGGTCCCACATGGGCTGGTAGCTCCACTCCTGCAGCTTCAGGGTGTCGGCCACCCAGCGCGCGAAGGGCTCGTAGCTGTAGAGCAGCATGCCCGCGGGGCGGAACAGCAGGACGTCGGCCACCTCGTCGTCGGGCTTCGTGGAGGCCTTCTCGATCACCTCCTGGTAGAGCTCGGCGGTCATGCACCAGAGGGCGGACAGGGCATAGGGGGCCGGCGCGCCCTGGGCTTCCATCCACTCCGCGGTCTTCCGGTAGACCATGCCGCCGCCGAGCAGGTGCAGGCTCCAGTTGGGGATCCAGTCCTTCTCGGTCATCCGGTAGGGGAACACCTGGCGGTTGACGAAGTCCGCCCAGGAGCCGCGCTGGTGGATCGCCCCGTTGACGTGGGTGAGGTTGTGGCGGACCGTCGACCAGCGCTGCCGCAGCTGGTACTCGTCGAAGCTCTCCGGCACCTGCAGGGTGTCGTAGCACCAGGTGACCATGCTCTGGAGCGGCGTCCAGGTGAAGGACGTCCCGTAGGGCAGCGGGCGGTAGAACACCGGTCCCGGCGCGGGGTCCTGGGCCCCCGCCAGGGCGCAGGCCAGCCCGGCCAGGAGGCTGCGGAGCCTCACGCCCCGTGCCTCCGGTCGCCGGCCTCCAGCCGGTTTCCCCCGGCCTCCGGCTTGCCGTGCACCCGCCGCACCATGTAGCGGGGCCGGTCGCGGACCTCCACGTAGATGCGGCCGATGTACTCGCCGAGCAGGCCGAAGGCCAGGAACTGGGCACCGACGAACACGAACAGGATGGCGAACAGGGTGAACACGCCCTCCACCGCCCGCTCCGGATAGAGGATCCGGTAGATGAACAGGAAGATGCCGAAGCCGACGCCCAGGGCGCTGACGATCACCCCCAGCACCGAGAGCATCTGGATCGGCAGCAGGCTGAAGCTGGTCAGCAGGTCGAACTGCAGGTTGATCAGCTTCCAGAGGCCGTACTTGGAATCGCCGGCGGCGCGCTCGGCGTGGGCGACCGGCACCTCGGTGATCCGCTTGGCGAAGGAGTTCGCCAGGGCCGGGATGAAGCTGTGCCGCTCCCGGCACAGCAGCATGGCGTCGACCACCTCGCGGCTGTAGGCGCGGAGCATGCAGCCGTAGTCGTGCAGCTTCACGCCGGTGGTGCGGCGGGTGATGGCGTTGACGACCTTGCTGGGGAGGCGGCGGAAGATCGAGTCGTTCTCCTCCCGTCCCTGCCGCCAGCCGCCCACCACGTCGTAGCCCTCCTCGGCCTTGGCGACGAGCTTGGGGATCTCCTCCGGCGGGTTCTGGAGGTCGGCGTCGAGGGTCACGACGATCCGGCCGGAGACTTCCGCGAAGGCGCCGAAGATGGCGGCGTGCTGCCCGTAGTTGCGGTTGAACTCCACCACCCGGACGCGCGGTTCCGAGCGGGCGAGCTCCTGCAGCAGGTCGAGGCTGCGGTCCCGGGAGCCGTCGTCGGTGAAGACGACCTCCCAGTCCCGGTCCGGATCGGGGTAGTTCTCCCGGAGCACCTTGGACAGGCGCTCCCAGAGGGCCGGAATGTTGGCCTCCTCGTTGAAGATGGGAATGACGACGGACAGGAAGGGCGGCATGGGCCCCCATTCTATCGGGGCCACCCGGCGCCGGTGGAAACCGGGCGGGATTCGTGTTTTTTCCATGCGGGTCCTCCGGGCATTCCTACAGCCCCGGATCCACCCTGCCGATCCAGGGGTGGGGGTGGGACGCGTGACGATCGGGCGCTGGACGGACGACCTGTCGGTGGGCGACGCGCGGATCGACGCCCAGCACCGGTCCATCTTCGAGTGCGCCGGCGCGCTCGAGGCGGACCTCGCCGGCAGCCATCCGGACCACACGGCGCGCGCGCTCGCCTTCCTGCGCCGGTACGCCCTGCAGCACTTCACCGCCGAGGAGGCGCTGCTCCAGCGCGCCGGATACCCGGCGCTGGCCTCGCACCGGGACCTCCACGCAGCCCTGGCCGCGCAGGTGGTGGAGGCCGAAGCCCGCTTCCAGGGCCGCGAACCGGGCGCACCGGAGGCGGTGCGCGCCATTCTGGCGCGGATCCTCGACCACATCCGCGAAGAGGACGCCCGGTTCGCCCGCTGCCTCCAGCCCCGAACGAAACCCGCCGACAGCCACCCCCTGGGACGGTCCCTGACGGCCGTGGAGGAGGACCACCACCGCCTGTTCCGCTACATCCACGACCTGGGCGAGGCGGTCCGGCGCGGCCAGGGCCCGGTGGCCCTGGAGGCGTTGATGCCGCAGCTGGAGACTTTCTGCCGGGACCACTTCCGCCGGGAGGAGCTGCTGATGGAGCTGACCGGCTACCCCGGCGTGGACGGCCACCTGGCCGCCCACCGCGAACTGAAGGACGGCCTCGCGGGCCTGGGGATTCGGCACCGGGAGGGCGCGGACGTGTCCGCCGAGGTGCTCGGGCTGCTCGACCGCTGGAGCCTGAAGCACCTCACCGGCGAGGACTTCCTGCTGGCCTCCTACCTCTGGTCGCGGACCTGAGCGGCGGGCGCACCTTGTGGCGCCTTTCCCCGCCGGCGCACACTAGGGGCAGCGCAAGCCCGGAGCCCGCATGCCCGATCCGAAGATCCTCCTCGTGGAAGACGAGCTGAGCCTGGCGGAAGGCATCAAGCTGAACCTGGAGCTGGACGGGCTGCCCTGCGAGTGGACCACCCGGGGCGACGAGGCCCTGAAGCGGATCCTGGCCGACACCTACGACCTGGTCATCCTCGACGTGATGCTGCCCGGCATGGACGGCTTCTCGGTCTGCGAGCGGGTGCGGGACGCCAAGAACTTCACCCCGATCCTGTTCCTCACCGCCAAGAACACCGAGGACGACCGCGTCCACGGCTTCGAGACCGGCGGCGACGACTACCTCGGCAAGCCCTTCCAGGTGAAGGAGCTGCTGCTGCGGGTGCGGGCGATCCTGCGGCGCGAGGCCTGGTACCGCAACCGCAGCCTCGGCGGCCGGCAGCGCTACGGCGAGCACTGGGTGGACTTCGAGAACTTCGGCGGCGAAGGCCCCGCCGGCCCCTTCCAGCTGGGCGTCAAGGAGTGCATGATCCTCAAGCTGCTCATGGAGCGCGGCGGCCAGGTGGTCGGCCGCGCCGAGATCCTCGACAAGGTGTGGGGCGAGGACGCCTACCCCACCACCCGCACCGTCGACAACTTCATCGTCCGCCTGCGCCGCTGCATGGAGAAGGACGCGCACCACCCGAGGTGGCTGCACACCATCCGCTCTGTCGGCTACCTGTTCGACCCCGAAGGGAAGGCGCGCAAGGGGGAGGATTGATTTTCCAGGCCTGAGCCTCGCGGCTCCGGGCGGGATGATTCGCCCCGCGCCGGGGGCGCGGCTGCGCAAGCGCTACCGCCACTGGATTCCGTGAAGCATTGCCCAATCACAGGGTCTTTCGGCTCGACTTGCATTGGTGGGGGGGGGGTAGTATTTACCCGCATTGCATGGAGGTCCTGTGTCCAATCGCGTCTTTAAGGTGCTCGTCACCCTTCTCGTCCTGGGCGTGACACAGCAGGTCGCTGCCAAGTGTCCTTCTGAACCTGGGGTGCAGCAGAAATCCGGCGAAGACTGTGTCTGGTTCTTCAACGAGGGGGCAGGTGAATGGGAGTGCCTGTCCGCCTCCGGTGGAGGCGGCAGCACTGCTTGCAGTCCAGCACAGTTCTGCTACCTGCCCGCTTGTGATTTCAGGAATTTCTGGGGGAACGAGTGCTTGGCCAAATGGACTTCCTGCAACACCACTCAGCAGTCCTGCACCTGCAAAGGTGATATGGGCCTGGGGACCCATACCCGAAGGAGGGAGGGGGGAGGGCTCTGATGAAGGGGCACCTGCGGGCCTTGCTGCTGGCCCTGGCTTTGTCGGGCCCTTTGCTGATGGCGCAGAATGGCCCGAGGAACCTGATGAACTCAGGGAATCGCGAAGTGGCCTATGGGGGCCGGGTTTTTCGCTGGAACGGCCCGGCCCGGGCTTTCGTACCGCGCAGCGAACTGCCGCCTCTTTTCCGTTCCGCCGCCGGCGAAGGCATCCAGGATTCGGCCTGGGACGGGGAGTGGGCCTACCGGGTGATCGCGACCGAGCAGGGAAGGGAGTTGCAGTCCGGGCTCGCCCAACACACCCAGTACGGGCTGGCGTGGTTCTGGCGACCGGGCATCGCGATGCCCCCTCGGTCAACCCTGGTGGTGGCGGCCGGGCGTCGTGCCATCCTGCGTCAGGAGGAACCTGCCGCCGAAGGTTCCCATCCGGAGAAAGGCAAATTGAAGCTTGTCCTGCTCGACCTGGTGGGCGGCGGGCTACAGGTGATCGATGAACAACCCGGCAATCCTTCTCGTCTGAGTGTCGCCGGGTGCGTGCTCGATGGCGACCTCTTCTGCTTTTGGGGGTCGGGAAGGATCCTGAAACTGACCTCGGATAGCCAGAGCGTGCGTGTGGAATCCGAGAATTTTTGGCTCGACCTGCCTTGGGAAGTGGCCCCGGTCGGGTACACCATCAAGGGCAGGACCATCTATGATCGCCCCTCGCACAACCAGAGGCCGTTCTTCACAGCCGATGGAAGCATCGTGCTTTGCCTCAATGCCACGCGCATCGTTCCGCAATCCCTCCAGGAGAAGGTCAGTCAGGAATACGATGCCTACTTCAATCGTCAGGACGCCCCGACCCAACAACTCATGCGTGAACGGAACCACTACCCCATCCCGAAGGAATCCAAGGACGCCCCGTATCAGCCTGACCAGGTCTTCCTGGAGTGGGATCCGACCCATCGGAAGATTCGACTGGTCGAAGAGGATCGCTGCGCCCAAGTCTGGACGGATTGCATTCTGGTCGACTATGGCAGTCCATTCGTGTTGAAGGGATTCCATGCACTGAAGGGAAATCCAGCAGGCTACCAGTTCGACGCGGACGGCTGGATCCAGAGTCTGGAATCGCTCCTCAAGCCGAGTGGGCCTGCCAACGAGCGTCCTCCGGTTCGCCCATCGGGCGGTGCTACGGCTGCCCCCCCATCACCCAAGGCGAAACAGCCAGACCTGCCTCGTCCGAGGCCGGCGTCGAATTGACCAGGTGACGGCGCGAGGCCGGTGGCTGGAGTTGAAAAAGGATGCCGCCCCGAATGGGGCCGCATCAGCCTCCAGCCTGAAGCCTATTTGGGATCGAGCTCCCGGCTCCGCGCCATCCGCTTGAAGCGCAGCTGCTGTTCGGCGAAGGTCTCGCCGGTGCTGAGGGTGGCGTCCTGGACGACCTTGCGGGTCTCCTCGCCTTCGGTGACCTTGGCGGTCTTGGCGTCGCCGAGGACCGGCACCAGCTTCGGGAACACGAAGGCGGTGTCCTTGGGCAGGGCCAGGCTCTCGAGGCGGGCCTTGACGTCCGCCTGCCAGGCCTTGTTCACCTTGTTCCCCCACTGCTCGAAGAAGGCCGCGGCGCCGGCGCCGTCGCCCATGGACTTGAAGGTCTGGAGCTTGACCAGGAGGTCCTTTGCGCCCTCCCGGGCCTTGGCCACGTCGGAGACCTGGACGAAGTGCCTGCCCTCCTTCGCCACCACCGCGACGCCGTAGTCCTTCTCCGGCTGGACGAGCCAGTTCAGCACGGCCTGGCCGCCGCGGCTGTGGGCGCCGCGGAAGGTGTCGCCCTCCTCCTGGCCGTTGCGCCGGAGCTGGCCGGTCAGCTCGACCAGGAACATGGCCTTGGCCACCGCGCCGTGCGTCTCGGCTGACACCGCGCCGATCTCGACGAGCTTGGGATCCAGGAACTGGTAGAGCGCCACGGCGTCGGCCCGGCACTCCTCGAGGGCATTGTAGGCGGGCCCCAGCTGGGTGGCCGGCTCGCCCTGCGCTGAGGGATCCGGCTGGCCGCTGCCGTGGCCGATGACCTCGTGCAGGTACACCAGCCACTGGCGGGCCAGGTCGCCGTGCTTCTGCATCAGCTCCAGGTCCTCGGCGAGGTGGAAGGCCTCCAGGGCCTGCTGCTTGAGCTTCGCCGGCCGGGCGTTCTCGACGTTCAGCAGCATCACGTTCTTGCTGCCGTGGTCGCGGCGGATGTCGGCGTAGTTCGGCAGGTTGTAGGCGGCGGCGCTGATCGGGCCGGCGTCCCCGGTCTCCACGATCATGTTGACGACCTCGACCACCGGCGGCTCCACCTTGGCCCGCTTCCACTCGTCCTTCCAGGGCATCTTCCCCTCGAAGTAGAAGGCGTTCTGGCTGAGCTTGCCGATGGCCTGGGTGAGCGCCTCGTCGCGCACGCTGACGTTGGCCTCGTAGCTGCCGATGATGCCGCGCGGGTCCTTGTAGACCTCGTAGAAGCCGTTCAGGTAGTCCACCGCCGACCGGGTCTTCAGCCAGGCGACGCTGTGGTCCTTGAACTTCGCCTCCTCGCCGGTCTGGAGGTAGGCGATCAGGTCCTCGAGCGCCTTCTTCTGGGTGGCGACGGGCTCGAAGCGCACCTTCTTGACCCCGTCCTTCTCCACGGTCACCTGCTCGTTGTCCACGTAGGCGAGGGCCTTCTTGAGCCAGAAGACGACGTGGCCGAGCTGCTCGCCGTAGACCCCGCCGACCATGAAGGGCTCGGCCTCCACCAGGCGCCGGCCCTTGCGGTCGCGCTTGAGGGCGAAGCGCACGTTCAGGCGCTGCTGGTCCTCCTTGGGCAGGGCCTCGATGTCCTTCAGGGACACGCCGGGATCGTAGAACCCGCTGGCGCTGGTCTTGATGAGGTCGGCGCCGGCCTGCGGGTTGACCTGCAGGGGTTCCACCTTGGGGTCGAAGATGAAGGGCTTCAGCCGCGCCAGCAGCTTGTCCGGGCCCTCGCCCTTCTTCACCGCGAACTTCGCGCCGTTCTTCCGGGCCACCTTCACCGCCTGCTGCAGCTGCTTGAAGGTCAGCCTGCGGGGGACGAACTTGGCGTGGTTCCAGTGGTGGTAGTTGCCGTGGTGGGCCCAGATCAGCTTCAGGTACTCCTCGACGCCCTCGGCGATGGCCGGGTCGAGGCCCTCGCGGTGCTCGTAGATCTCCTCGAACAGGTCGCGCAGGTCGCGGGCGTAGCGGTGGCTCTGCAGGTAGCCGATGTCGTGGCCCGCGATGGCGGCGCGGTACAGGTAGTAGGCGAACAGCCGCTGGGTGCGCTTGAGTTTGTCGAAGCCCGGGGCGTCGAGGCCCAGGACCAGGAGCTCCCGGCCGTTCTCGCCGACGCGTTCCAGCTCGCCGGTGGCGGCGGGCTTCGGCGCGGCGTCCTGGGCGGAAAGGGATCCGCCGACCAGAAGGGCGATGGCCCAATGCTTGTACATGGTTCCTCCGGATTCCGAGCGCTGCGGCGGCCGCCCTAGGCGGGAACCCCGGCCACCAGGCGCTCGAGGGTCTGCTTGAACTTCTTCAGGTCGAAGGGCTTGCCCAGGAAGGGGGCGCCACTGCGGTCAAGGAAGTCGCGGGTCTCCTGGTCGAAGGAGTCCCCGGTGGTGAACAGGATCCGGCCGCACATCTCGGGCCGGTGCTCGGTGATCCACCCGTGGAACTGGATGCCGCTGAAGTTGGGCATGCGGATGTCGGACACGATCAGGTCGTAGGGACCGGCTTCGAGCCGCTTGACGGCCTCCTGGGCGTCGAGGGAGGCGGTCACCTGGCAGCCCCAGGCGGTGAGGGCCTCGGTGAGCACCTCCAGCAGGATGCCTTCGTCGTCGACCACCAGGACGCGCCTGCCCTCGAGCCCGGCATCCGGGACCGCGGCCGCGGGCTGGGCCGCCAGCGGGAACTCGGCGAGGAAGGCGTTCCCGAGCCCCTCCTGGCTGCGCACCGTCATCCGGCCCTTGTGCGCGGTGACCACGGTGTGGGCGACCACCGGCCCCAGCGACTCCAGGGAGGGCGCGGCGGAGAAGCGGAAGACCTGGGCCTGCTGGGCCTCGGTCAGGGCCGGGGCGCTGTCCTGCACCACCAGCTGCACCGAGGTCTCGGTGCGCCGGGTGCCGATCCGCAGCCGCTTCACCGGGGCGTTGCCCAGGGAGAAGAGGGAGCTGCGGACCAGGCCGACCAGGGCCGGGCCGACCTGGTCGGTGTCCAGCACGACCTCCGGCAGGTTCGGCTCGAGGTTGTACTCGAAGCTGACCCCGGCGGCGGCGGCCTCGGGCTCGACCCGGCGGCAGGCGTCCCGGACCAGCACGCTGAGGTTGGTGGGGGTGGGCACCGGCGAGGAGGGCATCAGCACCATGAGCAGCGGCCGCATCAAGGCCTGCACCGATTCGGCGGTGTGCGCCAGGCGGTTGAGCTTGGCGGACTGGGGCGAGTCCTGGAGCTCGTCCTGCAGCAGCCGCACCTGCATCAGGATCGGGCTGAGCCGGTCGGCAAGGTCGTGGAACAGGTTCGGCAGCAGCCGGCCCATGGCGGCCTTGGACTCCGAGTCCTCGAGGCGCCGCAGCAGCTCGCGCTTCTCGCCGAGGTCGCGGATCACCGCGCTGAAGGCGAGCACGCGGTCGTCGGCGCCGCGGACCGGCGCGTAGGTGATGCTCGCGGGGAACTCGGCGCCGTCCTTGCGCAGCCGGCTGGTCTGGATGTCCCGCAGGATCTGGCCCTTGCTGACGATGCCGATGGTCTGGTCCAGCTCGCCCATCCGCGCCGCGGGGGTGAGGCTCTGGATGGTGCGGCCGACGATCTCGGTGCGGGCGTAGCCGAAGATGCGCTCGGCGGCGGCGTTCCAGGTCAGGATCTTGCCGTCGGCCGCGAAGGAGACGATCGCCTCGCCCACGCTCTGGATGAGGCCCTCGAGGTAGCGGCGGGTCTTCAGGTTGTCCTGGTTGGCGCGCTCCAGCTGGGCGTACAGCTGGGTCATCTCCTCGCCCTTCTTCTCGAGGGACTCCTTGGCCTGCTTCAGCTCGCTGTAGAGCCGGGCGGTCTCCATGTTCGACTTGAGGGCGTCCTCCAGCAGCTCCTGGGCGTCGGCGACCTTGCCGGGCACCAGGTCGGCCACGCTGACGTTGCTGTGGCGCAGCACGGTGGAGTCCGAGACCGGACCGGGAGCCGGTGCCTCCGCCGGGGCCGAGGGCTCGTGCATGCTCGACCGGATGTTGGTCTCGATGAGCGCCAGCATCTCGTCGAAGTCCTTGATCTTCTTGTCGAGGTGGTACTTCTTGAAGGTGGTGCCGACGGTGTCGCGGGTGATGGACAGGAAGGTGTCCAGGACGCCCACGCCCTTGTTGGCGACGGACTCGAAGTAGGGGACCGAGCGGAAGTTCAGGCGCCGGTTCAGCACCCCCACCGGCATGGCGTCCGGCAGGTCCCGCTTGTTGTACTGGAGGACGAAGGGGATCTGCTTGATGTTCAGCCGGTTGGCGTTGAGGTTGTGGTACAGGTTCGACAGCGAGTCGACGTTCTCCTGCATCTTGGCTTCGCTGGAGTCGGCGACGAACACCACGCCGTCGGCGCCGCCCAGCACCACCCGCCGGGAGGCGTCGTACTGGACCTGGCCCGGCACGGTGTAGACCTGCAGGTGGATGGCGTTGCCGTAGATGTAGCCCAGGTTGATGGGCAGCAGGTCGAAGAAGAGGGTGCGGTCCTCCTGGGTGTTCACGGAGAACAGTTCGCCCCGGTTGGCGTCCTGGCACATCGCATGGAGGATCTGCAGGTTGGTGGTCTTGCCGGACAGCCCAGGCCCGTAGTAGACCAGCTTCAGCAAGATCTCGTTCGCGCGGGTGTTGAACTGAACCATGAGGCTCCGTCCGGAGTTGGAAAAGACTAACAGGGAACTCGGTTCGGGGCCCTCACGAGCGCGACAGGGTACATGGTAAAGTCTTGATTCTCTCGATTCTAACCCTGGCCCTTCCTGAACTCCAGGCTTCCCGGCCGGAACCATTGACCTTGTGCGTGTTCAACCCTCCCGGGCGTCCTTCCGCGTGTCCCTCCTGACGAACCAGCGCTTCCTGGCACCTGGCGCGGCCGGTTCCGGCCCCGGGGGGCTCCCGTGACCGTCCCCGCCCACGTCGCGATCATCATCTCGGTATGCCCTGCGGGCATACGCGAGACCTCTTCACCGGCCTTTGCTGGCTTTGATCGGACCGGGGGGCTCCTGTGAGCGTCCCTGCCCACGTCGCGATCATCATCTCGGTATGCCCTGCGGGCATACGCGAGACCTCTTCACCGGCCTTTGCTGGCTTTGATCGGACCGGGGGGCTCCTGTGAGCGTCCCTGCCCACGTCGCGATC